>NZ_JBXAFY010000002.1:0-847288 GCF_058793575.1 Shinella sp. GW835-FHT14H05
CTGGCCGCTGTGCCGGAGAGCGCCTTACGGACATTTCTACTTTGCAAACCGGCGGACATTTCAACTCTCCCGCCACACTATCTGTATCTGGGTACGCCCTATTCTCAGCGCGGCATATGAGAGATGCAACAGCCTATCTCTGCCCGGTCTGCCCACCGCTTCGCCACGCCTTGGGGGAATTTCTCGATTTGACAGCAAGGATCGGAGTTTGCTGCGACATCATGCGTCCTAGTGTCGATCTCCAAGACAAACAAGGAGTTACGACGATGAACCTCATGATCACCAACAAGGCGTTACGGGCCGCACCGAAGGTGAAGACGGCCGATATTCTTTCCTACGCTGTCGCCGATTGCACGCTCGGCAAGGTTTTGCTGGCGCAGAGCACCAAGGGCGTTTGCGCGATCCTCATCGGCGACACTGCCGAAGACCTGATGGCGGATCTCGCCCATCGTTTCCCGCAGGCGATGCTCGTCCCGGGCGAAGCTGCGGTGAAAGAGGCCATGGAGGCGGTGCTGCGTTTCATCGCGGAGCCTGCTGTGGGTCTCCCTCTCGCGCTCGACATGCGCGGGACGCCGTTTCAGCGGCGCGTGTGGGAAAGGCTGCGGACGATTCCCGTCGGCAGTACGGTGAGCTACCGGGAACTGGCCGGCTGGATCAGCCCGCTCGCAAGCCCGCGAGCCGTCGGCACTGCCTGCGCCGCCAATCCGCTTGCGCTCGCCATTCCGTGCCACCGGGTCCTGCGTGCAAACGGCGAACTCGCCGGCTATCGCTGGGGCATCGAGCGCAAACGCAAACTCCTCCGGAAGGAGGCCATGGCATGAGCGTCGCGACGTCTGCCGAAGCACGGGTCGCCGCGTATGATTGGAAAGCGCTTGCCGGCGAGCTGGATGGTTTCGGCTGTGCGGTCCTTCCAAAGTTGCTGACACCGGAGGAGTGCCGCGGGATTGCGGCGCTCTATCCCGATGGAAGCCATTTCCGCAGTCACGTCGTCATGGCGCGGCACGGTTTCGGGAAGGGCGAATACCGCTACTTCAAATATCCCCTACCCGACCTTCTCGGCAGCCTGCGCACGGCGCTCTATCCACGCCTTGCGAGCGTCGCCAATGCCTGGAACGAGCGCATGGGCATCGCGGAGCGTTATATCGGCGAGCACGCGCCGTTCCTTCAGCAATGCCATGACGCCGGCCAAATGCGGCCGACGCCGTTGCTGCTGCAATATGGCCCCGGTGATTTCAACTGCCTGCATCAGGATCTCTACGGCGATCTCGCCTTTCCAATCCAGGTGGCAATCCTACTTTCGGAGCCCGGCAGCGACTTTACCGGCGGCGAATTCGTGCTGACCGAACAGCGGCCGCGCATGCAAAGCCGGGTGGAGGTCGTACCGCTGCGCCAGGGCGATGCAGTGGCCTTCGCGGTGCATAACCGCCCGGTGCAGGGAACGAAGGGGAATTATCGTGTCAATCTCCGCCACGGTGTCAGCCGCGTGCGCTCCGGCAAACGCCACACCGTCGGCATCATCTTCCACGACGCCCGCTGACGGCCGCCGCCCTGCCCGCCGAACTGTGGAGCGAGGATTGAGCAATCGGCAATTCTTTGCCACAGTCGGCATCGGGGAAACAGGGGGCGGCAACGACCGACCAGAGATGCCGCTCGAGGACATAGGCGCGATCGCGTTTTTCTTGCTGGTCTGGGTCTCCCTGGAACCATGGCTGGAATACACCAAGCGCAAGAACAGCATTCCCCGCAACATGGAGGCGATCCGGCGGGCCTGGATGCGGGAAGTGCTGACGCGCGATACCAACTTCATCGGGGATGCCGCCATTCTCGGGCACACGATCAACTCGGCCTCGTTCTTCGCCTCGGCCAACCTGCTGGTCATCATGGCGGTGGTGGGCTCGTTGTCTATCGATCCCGCATCGTTCAGCAAAACGGGGCTGATCGCGACCTTTGCGGGCGACACGCCGGCCTGGCTTCTCCAGACGAAAATCCTGCTGGTCTTCGGGACGCTCCTGCGCGGGCTTTCGGATTTCGTCTGGGCCGTCCGCCAGTTGAATTACTGCCTGGCGGCGATCGGCAGCAGCCCGTCCAAGAACGAGGACCGTGATCTCGATGCCTGGACGGATGCCCTGACCTCCGTCGTCAATCCGGCGCTGCGGACCTTCTCCAAGGGCGTTCGGTCCTATTATTTCACCTTCGCCGCCATCCTCTGGTTCCTGGGGCCTTGGGTTTTCTGCTTAGGCACGCTCCTATCCGCGTCCCTAATGGTATGGCGGCATACGTCCTCCCGCACGGCCCATGGCCTGAGCCGCATCCACGATCTCATCGAGGCGCAGAAAGGCAAATCCTGAAACCCGGGATTATGCCTGGACAAACCGGTAGGCCTGCCCGGCGGGCTCCGCAAATCCGACGCCCGGATAGGTCCAATGATAGCCGAGCATCTTCACTTTTTCCGAAGATGCGCGGTCGAGCAGCATCTGCCTGCTCTTCAACGCGATTTCGGGTTCGGTGTCGAAACCGAAATGCCAGTCAGGCCGTTCGAAGAAGACCGTGTCGCTGGTGCAGGCATCGCCCGTGACCAGCAGGTTTCCGTCGCCGGCGATCTCCACCGACATATGGCCAGGCGTATGGCCCGGAGTCGACACCAAGGCCATGCCGGAAAGGATTTCATCGCCCGGCTTCACCCGCGTCAGGCGATCTTCGACAGCGGAAAGGTCGCGCCTTGCGCCCTTCGCAAAGCCGTGAAGCGCCGATGGCTGGCGGGCTTCGAAATCGTCGGCCATCCAGAAGGCCCATTCCGCTTCGCTGACATAATAGTGCGCGTTCGGATAAAGCACCTTGCCATCCGCTGTGGTCGTCGCGCCGGAATGATCCGGATGCACATGGGTGAAGACGACCTTGGTGATCTGCTCCGGCAGCACGCCGAGCGTCTTCAGGTTCTCCGCCAGGCGCCCCGCGCTCGGCTGGAAATTGGTTCCCGAACCAGTGTCGATTAGGATGAGGTCCTGTCCGTGCCGGATCAGCGGAATATTCGCCTGCACCGCGGCGCCCTTCGCGTCGCCGCCGAGACGCTTCAGGAAATCGACGCGCTCCTCGGCCGACGCATCGGGCAGGAGAACTTCGGGCGGCAGCATGATAGAACCGTCGCTGACCACCGAGATATCGAACGCGCCGTGCGAGAATGTATGGACCGGAGCGGCCAGAACATTCCGCGGCAGGGCAAGAGAAACGGCCGCTGCTGCCGCGCCGGCGAGCACCTGCCTGCGGGTGGCCTGGATATTTCCAAACTCGAAGGCGGACATGACAAATCTCCTTTGAAAAACCGGTCCGTCATTCGCTCCGCCGCGTCACACCGCTTCGGCAGGGACGCCGTATCGCGGTGCCGCGTGTTTCAACGACAGGTGGGGGCCGAGCGCGTGGCGGGCAGTTTCCAAAGCCTGCCAGAGTCCGTCATCGGCGAGCGACGGGATGGTGATGAGCTCTCCCCGATCGAAACCTGCCAATGCGGCATCCACCATCTCTTCCGCCCCCATGATCATGTCGGCGGGGATGACGTTGATGTCGATGCCGGCGCGCTCGAAGATTTCCGTGCGCGTGAAACCGGGAAGCACTGCCTGGATTTGCGTGCCCTGCCCTTTCAACTCCTCGGCCATCGCCTGGGTGAAGGCGAGCACGAAGGCCTTGCTGGCGACATAGGTCGCGTTGAACCGCTCGGGCATCAGCGCCACGACCGAGGCAATGTTGATGATCGCCCCCTCGCCGCGCGCCGCAAAGGCCTTCGCCGCTTCCACCGTCAGGGCATGCAGCACATCGACATTGAGATGCACCATGGCGGCAAGGCCCGTGGTTTCGGATTGCAGCACCGGACCTTTCGGGCCACTCCCCGCACAGTTGACGAGCATGGTGAGCCCTGCGTCTTCCCGAAGCCTCGCGATCACCGTTTCCAGTCCCTCACGACCGGAAAGGTCCGCCGGAACCGGCTTCACCTGAACGCCATGGCTTGCGGCAAGGCGCGCCGCTTGCTCCTCCAATCGACCGCGGTCGCGGGCGACGGTCAAAAGGTCGAAGCCGCGCCGGGCGAGGCGATCGGCATAGATGGCGCCGATCCCCGAGGAGGCTCCGGTCACCATTGCGGTTTTCCTTGGCATTCGAAATCTCCTCTTCCTCGTATTGTTGAAAAGTGCACGCCGGACCGATGGCCCGGCGTGCGCGGCAGCCGGTCGGACTAGCTCTTGATGAATGCCAGAAGATCGGGATTGATGATCTCCGGATGGGTCGTGCACATGCCGTGCGGCAGGTCCTTGTAGGTCTTGAGCGTGCTGTTCTTCAGCAGTTTTGCCGAGAGCGGGGCGGAGTCGGCAATCGGCACGATCTGGTCATCCTCGCCGTGCATGACGAGCACGGGCAGGTCGATCGCCTTGAGGTCCTCGGTGAAATCGGTCTCGGAGAATGCCTTGATGCAATCGTAATGCGCCTTCGCGCCGCCCATCATGCCCTGCCGCCACCAATTGTTGATGACGCCCTCGGAGACCTTCGCGCCCGGCCGGTTGAAGCCGTAGAACGGGCCGGAGGGCACATCCAGGAAGAACTGGGCGCGATTGGCGACGAGTGCCGCGCGAAAACCGTCGAAGACCTCGATCGGCAGGCCGCCCGGATTCGTCTCGGACTTGACCATGATCGGTGGCACCGCGCCGATGATGACCGCCTTGGCGACGCGTCCCTTCTTGGCGCGGGCGACATAGTGCACGACTTCGCCGCCGCCCGTCGAATGGCCGACATGGACGGCGTCCTTGAGGTCGAGCGCATCGGTGAGCGCCGCGACATCGGCGGCGTAGGTGTCCATCTCGTTGCCGGTCCAGGTTTGGCTGGAGCGGCCATGGCCCCGGCGGTCATGGGCGATGACGCGGTAGCCGTTTTCGAGGAAGAACATCATCTGGTTGTCCCAGTCGTCGGCCGAAAGCGGCCAGCCATGATGGAAGACCACGGGCTGCGCGTCCTTCGGACCCCAGTCCTTGTAATAGATTTCGACGTCGTCGGCGATTTTGATGAAAGGCATGGCGGTGTCCTTCGTTTCGTCCTGATTGGTGTTCGATGTCTGCGCGTCGGCATATGTCGGAAGTGCAAGCGCCGCGATGGTGGCTGCGGCTCCAAGAAGAAGGTCGCGGCGCGTAGCTGCGACCGGAAAGGCGGTGGCCCATTCATTCATGGCTTCCCTCCTGTGCGGACTTTGCCCGCGTCTCGTTGACGAAAATCAAGGTGACGCAGACGAAGCCGCAACACGAGTAAAGCGTCGTAAATCGATGCAAAGGCGACGTGCAGTAAGCGCAGTCTAGCGTCGTTCCCGGCGTCCTTAAAGCCGTTGAATGTCAGGGTGCGGCGTGCATCTCGCAGACCAGATGGACCAGAGCACGCGCCGCATGCAGCGGCGAGGCCTCGCTGTCGCCGAGGATCAGCAGCCCGGCACCGGCCCCTTCGGGCGTGACCAGCGCATATTTGCCGGGAACGAGGGCAACCGGCTTTCCCGCGCAAAGGAACGAGCGCACGAAAGCGGCGACCGCGCGGTCCTCATCCGCCCATACCCGCCCCGAAAAGCCGATACAGAAGGCCGCCTCGAAGTCTTCCACGACGATCTGGTCGAGGCTCAGCGTGTCGGCAAGTTCGTCGCGGGCGTTCCTGTCCGCCTTGAACCGCTCCACCGCGGAACTTTCATCCGCCGTCGCCCGCAGGGTCGTGAGGATCGGCGGACCGCCGAGCGGTGTGGCGATGGCCACCTCGACGCCCATGTCCCGGAAGGCATAATAGGCCGGCGCGATCCACGGCAGGCCAACATCAGGCCGTTCTCCCTCATCCTCCACGATCAGGATCACAAAACGCTGGATGAAGGGCATTTCGGTCATTCCACTCTCCCATTCTCGCCGCATCATCGTGGCTTCACGGCGGGAGGACGAGTTGAGAGTTGTAAATCGGTGCAAATCCGCTCAGTCGCCGATGGCGGCGCCGAGCGTGCGCCGATCCCGGTCGATACGGCGCGTCCAGGCGACCGCGCCGTCCTCCGTAGCCGCCGCCGCGGCGCGGTCGAGATTTTCCATGGCACGGGCAAGCGCCCCTTCCCCACCCGTAGCAAGCACCACGCGCGCCTTCACCCGAAGAAGCTCCGGCAGGCACCAGCGCTCGCCGGACCGGCGGCAATGTTCGAGCGCGGTGTCCACAAGTCGCGCGGCTTCCGAATGCTGGGCCTGTTCACTCAAGGCCAGCGCGGCGATGGACTGGAAGTAGGTCTGGAACAGGGTGAAGCCTGCGCCTTCAAGGGTTGCCATCGCGGCGCGAAGCTGTCGGCTGCTCTCTTCCGCCCGCCCTGCCCGCAGCAAGAGTTCCGCCTCGAAACAATCGGCATAGGCGTGCCACACATCCAGCGACAGCGCCTTGGTGTGCTCCCGCAACGACGCAATGTAGCCGACCGCGAGGTCATCCCGGCCCGACAACAGCGCCAGCGGGCACGCCGCCTCGGCCAGCACGTTGGAGAGCGAGAGCGTGTGGCGGATCTCGCTGGCGTAATCGACGGTCTCCTGCACCTCCCGCAGCGCGCCGTCCTCGTCTCCCAGCAGCCACATCGCCCGGGCAAGTATGATGCGGGCGGTGACGCGCTGGTCGAACTGGAAGCGGATGGAATGTTGCCCTGCCCGCAGGCTCGTATAGTCGCGCAGCATCTGCCGCAACTCGTCGCGGGATTCCCGGTGGCGGCCCAGCCAGTGGAGCGTGGCGCCACGCATCCGCTTGCCGATGATCGCGTCCATCGGATCCGCCGATGCTTGGGCGAGCACGCCGAATTTCTCGGCAAACGTCATACCGAGCCGCGGTTCTGCACGATTGATGGCATCGACCCACAATGCCCAGGTCGCCCGCAACTGATGGTCGGCATCGCCGATCTCCTCGGCGATCCTGAGCGTCGTGGACCAGGCCGCGATGCCGTGCTCGGGCGCATCGGTGGCGCGCATCTGCGGCCAGCCGAGCGCTGCATAGAGCTTCATGCGGCTGCGCTCGTCCAGGCCGGGGCGGTCTTCGAGATAGGCGATCGCCCGCGTGACCGCCACGAGGCATTCATCGAGCAGCGACAGGCGGAAGAACAGCGGCAGGCTCGCCACCGTCAGCCGCACGCCGAGCAGCGGATCGCCGGTCGTCGAAAAGGCCCAGTCGAGTGCCGCGCGCAGGTTCGCCATCTGCGACGCGAAATCCTCCGACCACTCCGCCACGGCGGCAGAATACAGCTCCTGCTCGGCCCGCTCGAAACGCCTCTGAAGATAGGCCGCGAGCCGCGCCATCGCCGCGTCCGTCCCGTTGCCAGCCACAAGCTTCTCGGCGGCATAGATGCGCGTCGTGTCGAGCAGGCGATAGCGCGTGCCGATCGCATGCGGATCGGCCACCACGAGAGACTTTGCGACGAGGGAGGCAAGGTCATCCTCCCCCTCGTTTCCTGAAAGCACGGCCATGCCGGCCTCACCGCTGAACCAGCCGCGCAGGACCGAGAGTTCCGTCAGCGCCGTCTTTTCCTGCGCCGACAGGATGGTGTAGCTCCAGTCGAGCGTGGCCCGCAGCGTCTGGTGCCGGGGCAACGCGGTGCGCCGGCCGCGCGTCAGCACGCGAAAACAGTCGGACAGGGACGACGCAAGGCCCGGAATGCTGATCGTTTCCAGCCGCCCGGCCGCAAGCTCGATCGCCAGCGCGATGCCATCGAGCCGCGCACAGATATCGACGACATGGGGCGCGTCCGCGTCGGACAATTCGTAGCTACCGAGGCAGGCATCAGCCCGCTCGACGAACAATTGCACCGCCGGCGACATCATCGCGTCGCGGGCGTGGCTTGCCGTCGTGGGCAGTTCGAGCGCCGGCAGCCGGTGCACGCGTTCGCCATCCGCCCGCAACGGTTCGCGGCTCGTCGCCAGGATGCGGGTGGCCGGCGCGCCGCGCAAAATGGCCTCCGCAAGGGCAGCAGCGCCGTCGACCACCTGCTCGCAGCTATCGAGCACCACCAGGATATCGTGCTCGGCGAGGTGGCGCGCGATATCCCCGGCAAGATCCTCCGTCCGCGAGAGGATTCCAAGCGCCGAGGCAATTGACGTCGCAACCAGGCCGGACTGTGCAACCTCGGAAAGATCGACCCACAAAACCTTCCCCGCCAGCCCCTCGCCCGCGGCCACGGCCCGGGCGAGGGTGGACTTTCCGATGCCGCCCGGTCCGACGATCGTCAGCAGGCGGGAGCGCACGAGCTGTGAGGCGATGAGAGCAATCGACTGTTCGCGGCCAAAGATGCGCGGCCCGGCGGGAACGCCCACCGGCACTGGCGCGGATTGTGGCGTTTGCGAAGCGGGCGGCGCTAGATCGGCGATGAACGTATAACCGCGGCCCGGCACGTTCGTGATGAACTTCGGTTCCTTCTGGGTATCGTCCAGCGCCTTGCGGAGTGCAGAAATATGGACCCGAAGATTGGCCTCCTCGACAAACGTGTTCGGCCAGACATGCCGGACGATCTCCGCATTGGTCTTCAGTTCACCCGGATGGGAAGCGAGGAAGATGAGAATGTCGGCGGCGCGGCTGCCGAGCGGTACGAGCTTTCCATCGCGCAGCAACGCCCGCCGGCCCGGCGCGATCGTGAACGGTCCGAATTGCATGTCGCTCACGGCATTGATCACTTTCCACCATCCGTCCACACCGGAAACACGACACCATGCCACCGCCCGCGGCATGACTTCGGATGCGGAACTTGAGCGAAGGCCGGCAAAAACGCAAGCCGGTTGCAACCGGCCTCGCGCCGGCCTCTCATGGTGGTATTAACCTCACGTCTTCGTTGCACCGCGAGCCAGCGCTAAAGCCGCCAGGCCGAGTGGATCGTCACATGAACGATGTCCCCCGCGTGCGGCCGGTGCCGGCTGAAGGCGCGCAGGATATGGCCGTCTTCGAGTTCCAGCACCAGGCTGTAGCGCTCGCCTTCGTAAAGCGAGGAGCGCACCCGCGTCGCGATGCCTTCGCCCGAAAGCAGAATATCCTCCGGCCGTACGAGGATATCCGCCGCCGATCCAAGCGCTGGGGAACCGAGCGCCGGACGAAGTTCCTCCCATGTGAGCTTTCGCGGCAGGCCGTCCGCCAGATGGAGCGAAAGCACCGAGCCCCGACCGATCAGGCTGCCGACGAGGCGGCCTTCAGGGCGGGCGTAAATCTCTTCCGGCGGTGCCACCTGCAGCAGTTTGCCCTCCGACATGACGGCGACGTCGGTGGCCAGCGCCATGGCCTCGCCCTGGTCGTGTGTGACATAGACCATCGTGGCGCCGGAGCGCTGGTGAAAGTCGCGAAAGGTCTCCTCCATCTCCTGGCGCAGATGCCGGTCGAGATTGGCGAGCGGCTCGTCGAGCAGCACGACATCCGGCTCGGTGACGAGGCAGCGTGCCAGCGCCACCCGCTGCCGCTGGCCGCCGGAAAGCTCTGCCGGCCGGCGCTCGGCATGGTCGGCGAGCCGCACCGTATCCAGCGCCTCGCGGATGCGGTTGCGGTAGATCTCTCGCGATACGCCGCGCACCTTCAGCGGATAGCCGACATTGTCGGCGACGCTCATATGCGGCCAAAGCGCGTAGGACTGGAAGACCATCGCCATATTGCGCCGCTCGGGCGGCAGGGATTGCGCGGCATTCGCAAGCAAGCGCTCGCCGAGGAAGATCGCTCCGTCGCTCGGCGCCTCGAAACCGGCGATCATGCGCAGCACCGTCGTCTTGCCGCAGCCCGACGGGCCGAGCAGCGCAAGAAAACCGCCCTCGCGCACATCGAGCGACAGACTGCTTACCGCAGGTCTCCCGGTGCCGAACTGCTTGCTGACGTGGTTGAGGATCAGCTTCGCCACGGCACCACTCCCTTCGGCAGGCGCTTCGCCAGCCATTCCAAGAGCAGCATCATGACGACGACCATGAGGACGACGAGCACGGAGAGCGCCGAGGCGAGATCGGAACCGCCGCTGTCATCGAGATTGTAGATAACGACGCCGAGCGTCTGGGTGCCGGCCGACCAGAGAAGGGCGGAGACGGTGAGTTCGTTGCAGGCGATGAGGAAGACCAGGATGACGGAGGCGCCGGCAGCGGGCGCCACGAGCGGCACGAGAATATCCTTCAAGCGTCGGAAGAAGCCTGCGCCGGCCAGCCGCGCCGCCTCCTCTAGTGCCGGGTCAAGCTGGCGATATGCACTCACCACGGGTTTCAGGCTGACGGCGAAGAAGCTTGCGAAATAGGCGAGCAGGATGATCCAGATCGTGCCGTAGAGCGTGACGTTGAAAACTGGCAGGGGTGCCGCGAAGACGAGGATGAAGGCGACGGCGACGATGATGCCCGGCAGCGCATAGGGAATTTCGATGAGGCTCGCGACGATGCGGGCAAAGACATCCCGCCGGCGCGTCAGCACGTAGCCGGCCAGCACCGAGAGGCCGAGCAGGCCGACCGCGGTGACGGTGGCGAGAAAGAGCGAATTGGCAAAGGCCGTGCGCGTCACCGCCTGGCGCAACAGCACTTCCTGAAAGGCGTTGAACGACATGGTCTCGAGCGTCAGCGGCACGCCATAGGCCGGCACCAGCGCACCCGCCAGCAGCGCGAAGAACGGTGCGACGAGCATGAAGAAGAGGACGAGCAGCAGCACGGGCACGAAGAGAAACTTCCACCATCCGACCTGAAAGCTCGTCGCGGCGCCTGCCTGGCCAAGAATGCGGTAGTCGCGGCCGCCAAGCGCGCGCTCCTGCACCGCAAGCCCCGCCACGGAGATGAGCGCGATGACGCCGGAGAGCACGGCGACCTCGCCGAAGGTGCGGTCAGTGAAGGCGGCGAACTTGGTGAAGATCAGCGTCGCCAGCGTGTAGATCGAAGCCGGAATGCCGAGGATCGCCGGAATACCGAAATTACCGATGCAGGACACGAAGGCGATGGCCGCACCGGCGATCATGCCGGGCAGCGCCAGCGGCAGCACGATATCCCGGAACGTGCGCAAGGCCGGGGCGCCGGAGAGCCGCGCCGCCTCGATACCGTCGCGCGGCACGCTGAGCAGCCCGGCCCTGAGCGCAAGATAGACCAGCGGCGCATGCTGCACGCCATAGAGCAGCGCGATGCCGCCCAGCGAATAAAGCGGCTGCGGCGAGCCGAGCGGCGGGGCGATGCCGAGCGCTTTCAGGAGTGGGCTGGACGGGCCGGACATCTGCACCCAGGCAAGCGCCGTCACCTGCGGCGGGATCATCATCGGCAGCACGAAGAGGAAGCTGAGCGGCCCCTTAGCCGGGATGTCGGTGAGCGTCAGCAGGAAGGCGAAGAGCGAGCCGATCAAGACCGAGATGATGGTTCCGAAAACGGCGGTCACCAGCGTGTAATAGGTCGCCTGCCAGAGCGCGCGGTCCGTCAGCACCGCGACCGCCCCGCCATCGGCAAAGGCCGTAATGCCGGTCACGGCGAGGCGGGCGAGCGGCAGCACGCTGAGGACGACAACCACACTGACGATGAAAGGAAACAGCCAGGCTGGCTGGCTGTTTCCCGGGCGAACGTAACCGTGCATGTTAAGGCCGCGTCGAGCCCTAATTGGAGCCGAAATAACCGGAGAAGGTCTTCAGGTCGGCGTCCGTATTCTTCAGCGCTGTGGCGGCGTCGAGCGGCAGCACGCGGATGGTGTCACGCGCGGGGAACCCTTCCGGCATGGCAACGCCGTTGCGGGCCGGAATGTAGCCGAGCTTGACGAAGCCTTCCTGGCCCTCGACCGACAGAACGTAGTCGACGAATTTCTGGGCGGCTTCGACATTCTTCGACGACGCGAGGATGCCGACCGGCTCGGTGACGGCGGAAACGCCTTCGCTCGGGAAGACGAACTCGACCGGCGCACCCTTCGCCTTCTCGCGGATCGGCATGTAGTCGACGACCATGCCATAGGCCTTTTCGCCCGAGGCGACGGCCTTGAGGATCGCGCCGTTGCCGCCGGCCGCTGTCGTGCCGTTTTCGGCGAGCGCCTTGTAATAATCCCAGCCGAGGCCATCGACGGCCGTCAGCGTCTGGGCGTGGATGAGGGCGGCGCCCGAGGTGAGCGGGCTCGGCATGGTGACGAGGCCCTTGGCCTCCGGCTTCACGAGGTCCTGCCAGCTGGCGGGCTTGAGGCCGGCCGATGTGTTGTAGACGATGCCGGTGGTGATCAGCTTGGTCGAATAGTAGTGGCCGTCCTTGTCATAGAGGGCGGCGTCATAGTTCGCGGCTTCCGGCGACTTGTAGGCGAGCAGCTTGCCGTCCTGCTTGAGGCGCTCGAGCGTGACGGTATCGGCGATCAGCAGCACGTCGGCAACCGGGTTGCCGGCCGCGATCTCGGCCTGGAGTTTTGCCATGATTTTCGGCGTGCCATCGCGCACCCAATCCACTTTGATGTCGGGATTGGCGGCCATGAAGCCGTCGACGGTCGCCTGCGCGTCCTCGTTCGGCTGGCTGGTATAGAGCACGAGGTTTGCGGCAGAGGCCGGGAGGGCGGCAAAGCCAACTGCGAGGAGGGTGACGGCGGAAACGAGATTTTTCATGGGAGCATCCTTCCGGGAAAGTCATCGCTCCCTACCCCCCGCGCTTGACACCTGTGTGACACCCTTACAGCCACTTGGCGCGCTTGAACCGCCAGTAAAGCCCCACGCAGAAGACGGTGATGACCCCGAGCACGACGAAATAGCCGTATTCGGTCTTCAGCTCCGGCATATTGTCGAAATTCATGCCGTAAAGACCCGCGATCGCTGTCGGCACGGCGAGGATCGCGGCCCAGGAGGCGAGCTGGCGGGTGATCACGCCCTGGCGCTGCTGTTCCAAGAGGTTGCTTGCCTCGAAGACCGACGTGATGACGTCGCGAAGGCCGCCCACCATCTGCTCGACGCGGTGCATGTGTTGCAGCGCATCGCGGAAATAGGGCTTCGCCTCGACATCCAGGCACGGCAGGTCGAGATGCACCAGCTTGCCGCAGAGGTCCAGCATGGCATCCAGCACGCGCTGGAACAGGATGACCTCGCGGCGCAGCCGGAAGATGCGCTTGATCTGGGCGCGGTCGAGGAAGGAATCCAGCATCTTGCGTTCCATATCGAGCACGGAATCCTCGATCGTGCGCACGATCGGCAGGTAGCCGTCGACGACGAAATCGATGATGGCGTGCAGGATATAGTCGGTGCCGTGGCGCAGCGTGTGCGGCGAGGTCTCCAGCCGGCCGCGCAACTCGCCATGCCCGCGCTCCGAGCCGTGGCGCACGGTGATGATGTAGCGGTCACCGACGAAGATTGCCGTGCGGCCATAGGTGATGCGGTCACTGTCGAGCTTCGCGGTCTGGGTCAGCACGAAGATCTGGTCGTCATAGGCGCTGAGCTTCGGCGTCTGCAACGGGTTCAGCGCATCGCTGACCGACAGCTCGTGCAGGCCGAACCGTTCCTTCAGCACGGAGAGTTCCTCGACCGTCGGCTCGTGCAGGCCGATCCAGATGAAATCGGTCTTCTCGGTCGGAATCGCGACGGTTTCGAGCGGAACTTCCTGCAGGCGCCGTCCGTCGCGGTAAAGGTAGGAGGCAACGACCGTCATGGGGGCTCCTTGCAGGCAGAAAGACTGCGGCTTTAACGCCAGAAACGCTTGGTGTCGATGAGCGCGTCATGTGCATCCGCCGCCGCCTTGATCACGGCCTGCTTGTTCTCGATGGCATTGGAGGGGAAGGCCGTCGCCGCATCGCCATCGAAGCCGAGCCGTGCCAGCACCTCCGGCATCGCGGCCGCGTCGTTCAGCGTGCCGAGCTGGTCCTGAAGCCCTTCCAATGCAGCCAGGAAGCGGCCACGGCGGCGCTTCTGGCGCTTGCGGTCGAACAGCGAGGCGAAGAACTCGGTGGCATACCGCAATTTCTTGGCGTCCTTACGCACCTCATGGCGGGCCTCGTCGTCGAGATCGACGAGATCGCGGCCGCCCTTCTTGACCTTCCGACGCAGCCGATCGAGCGCGCCGGCGGCAAAATCGCCGACCGGCCGCTCGCGGATTTCGCGGGTGTGGGTAAGGCTGAGCCAATCGCCGCAGGCAAGCCAGTAGGAAAAATCCAGCATCAGTTTTCGCGCGCGCTCGGAGGCGAGCGCTGCCATCGCCTCGTCGAAGGCGCGATGGCGGGCGTGCGCCAGTCTTTCGCCAAGCGCCTCGTCCTTACAGCGGGCAATCAGCACGTCGATGTCCCGCACCTCGCCGAGAAGACCGGCGAGCCATTTCAGCTCGTCCTTCAGGTGCGGAAAGGCCTCGTCCTCCAGCACCGCCTTGAACACCGAAAGCGCCGAGCGCAGCCGGCGCAGCGCGATACGCGCCTGGTGCACGGCCTCCTCGCCGCGGATATCGAGCAACATCTCGTTCAAGCGGAACTGGCGGAGACACGCATATGCAATCACCCGGAAGATGCCGGGAACGGTCATGTCAACGGTGAGCGCAATGGGCTGGGATTTGACGGAACGCGCCGCGGGAGCAAGCAGCCGGTAACCGCGCTCCGCCTTGCTCAGCACGCCAAGCCGGACAGGGGCGACGGCATCAAGCTTGCGGGCGAAGGAGAACAGCGCTTCGGGCGTGCCTTCCACCAGTTCCAGCTCGATTTCGCTGATCGGCGTGCGGCGGTCGCCGGCAATGATATCGCCGCGGTCCAGCGCCACCTCGATGCGGGCATCCTCCCACTCCACCGACCAGCGGCGCCGCTCGACGGCGACCTCGAAGGCCGGCTCCAGCGCATCGATGCGCCGGCCGAGAAAGGCGCGGATCGGTGTCGTGTCGTCGAGCACGGGTTCGTCGCCCTCGACCTTCTGCTCCCATTTCGGGCGGGCGAAGAGGCTGGCCGCACTGGCGCCGACCGCCTTGACGATCTGCACGCGCCCTTTGGTATCGTTGCGAATGCGCAGGGAAAAGCCAGCGGCGCGCAGGTCCTCGCCCGGCGTATCGAAATAGACGGCGCGCCGCTCGATCACCAACGGTTCGCCGGGCAGAAGCCCGGATGCCAGAAAATCATCCGCCGCCTCCGACGCAAGATCGAGCTTCAGTTCGATTTCCTGTCCCAAATGCCGTTCTCCAGACTCAACTGCCGACGCAAGAGCTACCGCACCCGTGGACAAGATCAACCCGGAAGCCATGCAAGACAAGAGGCGCCGCGGCGTGAGCCACGGCGCCTCCGCATAAAATCACTCGGCGGGAACCGGGCTGAAGCCGCCCGAGCCCATCGACTGATCGCGGGTTTCCTTGCGAACGGACGCACGGGCCAGCACGCTCTGTCGGTTGACCGACTTGCGTTCGGCATCGATACGCTGGATCAGGATTTCCGCACGCTCGATGGAGCCTAGCAGAGCCAGGATCGTGCCGCGTTCGGCGGCACCCGCATTCGGACCGAGCGAGAGGGTGCGCGCGCGCAACTCCTCGACGGCCGGATGGTTGACATGGCCAGCCGGCATCTGCGGATCGGCCAGGCCGTAATCCGGCATGATGCTGCGCAATGTCGCGTCGAGCTTGTTGAGCGCGGTGTCGACGATCGGCTGGGCTTCCGCGCCGAACTTTTCACGTCTGACGCGACGGGCGACCTGATGCATCGATTCCGTCAGCGCGGCGGTGAAGTCGGCCTCCTCGATCAGGCTCGCGATAAGGTCGAGCTGGTCGTAGGGCAGGTCTTCCTTCATCAGGTTCGACGTGTAGAGGCGGATGTCGCGGCTGAGGATATCGGTCGCGAGATAGTGCTCGCCGGGATCGGACGGCGCCTTCTTGTCGCCGCGGGCGATGTTGAGGAACATGGCACCCGCCTGGAGGTGCCGCGCGGTTTCCTTCTGGATCGCCGGCACGGCCTGGGCGAAGTCGTTGGCGAGCTTGCGGTCAAGGAAGCGCGGGGTCGAATAATCCTCGATGTCCTCCTCGTCGGTGCGGCCGACGCGCGACAGGACGCGCTCGAACACGCCGATGAAGGGGAAGAGGAGAAGCGTGTTGAAGACGTTGAAGAAGGTCGAGTAGAGGCCGACGGCCACCGGCACGAGCGGGAAGGTTTCCTTACCGTCTACCAGCACCGGCACGGCCGGGTCGCCGCCGAACCACTGCATGGCCCATTCCAGGATGCCGATGGAGACGAAGAACAAGGGAACGGTGATGCAGACGCCGATGATGTTGAAGGAGATGTGGGCGTAGGCAGCGCGCTTGGCGTTCTTGGAAAGGTTGAGCGAAGCCATCCACGAGGTGATCGTGGTGCCGAGGTCGGCGCCGAGCGAGAAGGCGACGGCGGTCGTCCAGTCGAGGATACCAGCAGCACCGAGGCCCATCACGATGCCGATCGTCGCAGACGACGAGTGGATCATCGCGGTCACGCCGGCGGCGATCAGCACGCACTTGATGAGGTTGAAATAGGAGTCGGCCTTCAGCGTCTGCAGGAGTTCCATGACCTCGGGCAGGTTGCGCAGCGGACGCAGGCCGCCGGTCATCAGGTTGAGGCCGTAGAAGATCAGCGCGAAGCCCATGCAGGCGAGCGCGATGTTGCGCACCTTCTCGTTCTTCGCGAAGCAATAGATCAGCGCGAAGATGCCGCCGAGGATCAGGCCGAGCGGGCCTAGCGGCAGCGCGATGAGGCCGTTGCCGAGCGTCGTGCCGATATTGGCGCCCATGATGACGCTGATGGCGGGCCTGAGCCCCACCACCCCGGCATTGACGAGGCCGACCACCATGACGGTCATTGCGGTCGACGACTGGATGACGCCGGTGATGAAGGTGCCGGCGAGTACGCCCTTGACCGGCGTGCCGGCCGCTTTGGCGAGGAACTCGCGCATTTTATTGACGGAGAGGGCCTGAATGCCGTTGGCCATGAATTCCAGGCCGAGCATGAAGATGCCCAACCCGCCGATGACCGGCACCAGAACGTCCTTGAAGATATCTATTTCCATGGGAATACTCGTTTCTATTGGAGCAAATACGGCGTGCCGGGGCCTAGTTGTTCACGGCGCCCAGGTTCGCGGTCCAGTACGCTTCGATCTGGCCGGCCAGCGCTGACGGCACGGGGATGTAGCCGAGCGCGCTCGCCTCGTCCGCACCGCGGCTGAAGGCGACGCGGAAGAGATCGAGCACCCGGTTGATGCGCCCCTCGCCGCGATCCTTCGGCACGACCGCATAGGTCACCACCGCCATCGGATAGGCTTTTTCACCCGCGAGATTGGTCGTGTCGGCCGAAAAGCCTTTCGCGCCATCCCAGGCGACCATCGCGAGACCTGCCTCGAAGGCTTCCGGTGCCGGGCGGATGAAAGCGCCGGACTGGTTCTGGAGGGCTGCAAAGGGAAGACCGAGCCGGACGACCTGGCCATATTCGAGATAGGAGATGCTGTTCTTCGTCGCCGTGGTCAGGCTTGCCAGACCGCCGGTGCCCTTTTCGCCACGGCCCATCGGCCATTTGACGAGCGTGTCGGCGCCGACCTTTTCCTTCCATTCCGGGCTGACCTTGGACAGGAAGCTCGTGAAGGTGAAGGTCGAGCCGGAACCGTCCTCGCGGCGCAGCACCTCGATCGTCGCATCGGGAAGCGCAAGATCGGGATTGATCGCCTTGATGGCCGGATCGGACCATTTGGTGACCTTGCCGAGATAGATATCGGCGATGACCGGACCGGTGAGACGCAGTTCCCCTGCCCCGACATTGTCCAGGTTTGCGACGACGACGATGCCGCCCATGACGACCGGGAACTGCGCGAGCCCCCGCTTCGCCAGTTCCTCCGCCGTCAACGGTGCATCGGTCGCGGCAAAATCAGTTTCCGGCTGGTCGAGGCGCATAACGCCCGCAAGCGAGCCAACCGGCTCGTAGTCAACGCGCCAGTCCGGCGAGGTGAACTCGCCGCCGTCCGTGCGGAGTGCCTCATAGTCGCGCGACCAGAGATGGATGATCGGTGCTGCAAAGGTGGAGCCGGCACCGCGGATCGGTTCGGCTTGGGCGTTTGCGGAGAAAAGTGTGAAAGCGCCGAGCACCAAAGCTATTCCAGCAAAAGTGCGAAGCGGTTTTGCGTTCGGAATTGCGTCTAAACAAAACTCCAATCCGACCCTGCACCAGGCATTACAGGCGGGAGGCCTGAGAAAATTCATCATGAATCGCCCCTCATGAATACGCACTACCAAGACAAAGCGTTGCTGCCCCGGCGAGTCGTTGCAGACTGCCGGGCGCGGAAACGCGCTAAAGATCAAGACGTCAAATTATCGTCGGCGTATTCGACATTTCTTTACTAGTAACCTTGCTTGACGCGCGGATGACAATATTGGCGGCATTGGGAAATCTCCGTCACAATTGCCGAAAAACCCGCTGTCATCTCAGTGAAATGTCGGTGTGATCCAAAACCACGCAGCAAGAGCGGACCTGCTCCCACGCGACGATGGAGAACCCGATGAACGACGCGACACAGCCGAAAGCCCTCGATACCCGAACCGCCATCGTCACCGGCTCCACGAGCGGCATCGGCCTTGCCATCGCCCGCCGCTTTGCCGCAGCCGGCGCCAACATCGTCATCAACGGGCTCGGCGATGCGGGCGCCATCGAGGCGGAACGCGCGGCGATCGAAGCGGACTTTGGTGTGCGCTGCGTCTATTCCCCGGCCAACATGCTCTCCGGCGCCGAAATCGCCGAAATGGTCGCGCTGGCGCTCGAAACCTTCGGCAGCTGCGATATCCTCGTCAACAATGCGGGCATCCAGCACGTCGCCCCCATCGAGGACTTTCCGGACGAGAAGTGGCAGGCGATCATCCAGATCAACCTGATCGCCGCCTTCCACTCGATCAAGGCAGCGCTTCCGGCAATGAAAGAGCGCGGCTACGGCCGCATCATCAACATTGCCTCCGCCCATGCGCTCGTCGCCTCGCCCTACAAATCCGCCTATGTCGCGGCCAAACACGGCATTGCCGGCCTCACCAAGACGGTGGCACTCGAAGCCGCCACCAACGGCGTCACCGTCAATGCCATCTGCCCCGGCTACGTCTGGACGCCGCTCGTCGAAAAGCAGATTCCCGACACGATGGCGGCGCGCGGCCTCACCAAGGAACAAGTCATCCACGACGTTCTCCTTGAGGCACAGCCGACGAAGGAGTTCGTGACGGTCGAGCAGGTCGCGGGTCTTGCGCTGTTCCTGACGAGCGCCGAGGCGGCCTCGATGACCGGCGCGATCCTCTCCCTCGATGGCGGCTGGACGGCGCATTGATAGGACCGGCAAGCCGGATTTCTCACGATCAGGAACGGAAAAGATGAAAGCCGAAGACGTTCGCAACGCCTATGCCATGCCGCTGACCAACCCGGCCTATCCGCCGGGGCCTTACCGCTTCATCGACCGGGAATATGTCATCATCAGCTACCGCACGGACCCGGAAGCGCTGCGCGCCGTCGTGCCGGAGCCGCTGGAAATCGTCGATCCGATCGTCAAATACGAGTTCATCAAGATGCCGGACTCGACCGGTTTCGGCGACTATACGGAATCCGGACAGGTGATCCCCGTCCGCTTCGAGGGCGAAGAAGGCGTCTATGTGCACGCCATGTATCTCGACGACGATGCGCCGATTGCCGGCGGACGCGAGATCTGGGGTTTTCCGAAGAAGCTCGCTTTTCCGAAGCTCGTGCATGAGGGCGAGGTGATCGTCGGCACCTTGCATTACGGCTCCGTGCTCTGCGCCAGCGCCTCCATGGGCTACAAGCACCGCTCGGTGGATGCCGGCGAGATCGCCCATTCGCTTGCCAAGCCGAATTTCCTCGTCAAGATCATCCCGCATGTCGACGCGAGCCCACGCATTTGCGAGCTGGTGCGCTATCATCTCGAAGACATCACCGTGAAGGGTGCATGGACTGGCCCGGCCGATCTGCAACTCTTCCGCCACGTCATTGCCGATGTCGCCCGCCTGCCGGTGCTGGAGATCGTCTCGGCCGTGCATTTTGTCGCCGACCTCACGCTGGGGCTTGGCGAAGTGGTGCATGATTACATGGGCGAACCGGAGTGAAGGACAGGATCATGGACGAACAGGTCAGGTTGCAGCCCAAGCGCAAATCCGAAACACCGGATATCGCCGACATCGTCGGCGGCTATCCGGCGGTCGGCCTCGTCTTCCAGGGCGGCGGCGCGCTCGGTGCCTACCAGGCTGGCGTGTTCCAGGCGCTCGACGAGGCCGGCATCGAGGCGAATTGGCTGTCCGGCGTCTCGATCGGCGCCGTGAATGCCGCGATCATCGCCGGCAACACCAAGGGCAACCGGCTCGACCGGCTGCGCGACTTCTGGGAGACGATCTCCGCCCGCAAGGTATGGCACTTCACGCCGGAAGGTGACGTCTTCCGCAAGCTGCGCAACCAGGCAAGCGCCATGATGACGATGACATCGGGCCTTCCCGGCTTCTTCGCGCCGCACCGCATCAACCCGTGGTTCCAGCCGCCCGGCGCCTCCACGGCGACCAGTTTCTACGACACGGCAGAACTCAAGTCGACGCTCGACCGCCTGATCAACTGGGATGTGCTGAACGATCGCCGCCAGCGGCTCAGCGTCGGCGCGGTCAATGTGCAGACCGGCAACTACCGCTACTTCGACAGCCACATCGAAGTGCTCGGGGCCGAGCATGTCATGGCCTCGGGCGCGCTCCCGCCCGCCTTCCCCGCGGTCCTCATCGAGAACGAATATTACTGGGACGGCGGCATCGTCTCCAACACGCCGCTGCAATACCTGCTCGAACAGGAGGACGTGCGCGACACGCTGGTCTTCCAGGTCGACCTGTTCAGCGCACGCGGCATCCTGCCCCGCGACATGGCGGATGTGCTCGCCCGGCACAAGGACATCATGTATTCCAGCCGCACCCGCAACAACACGGACACGTTCCGGCGCATCCACAATCTGCGCCTGAAACTGCACCAGGCGCTGCTGCGCGTACCGCCGGAAGCGCTGACGGACGCGGACCGGGAATTCCTCACCGCCATGGAGGACGTGCCGCAGATCAACATCGTGCACCTGATCTACCAGCAGAAAATCTACGAGAGCGATGCCAAGGACTACGAATTCTCCGGCACCTCGATGCGCGAACACTGGGATTCCGGCTACCAGGACACGCGAAAAACCCTGAAACACCGCCGCTGGCTGGAAAAACCGCCGGAATCCGTCGGCATGACCGTGCATGATGTGCATCGGGACGACCCAAGCTGATCTATACCGGAAATACTATTGCTCCAAAATAAAACCCAAGATTTCACTGTCACAGACTTAATATTATACGGTCATCACGGCATTACAAATCCACGTTTCTATGAAGAGGCCAACTCTTAAACAGGAGAGAGAGAGACATGGAAGCCAACCGTGAAATCGAGAAGGATTATTCGCTGATGGAGTTCGTCGCAGAACTCCGCCGGCTGGCAGACACGCTGGAATCGAACGAGCGTTTCTCGATCCAGATCGACGAAGAAGAAGTCCTCGTTCCCGAGCACGCCACTGCCTCGATCGCCTTCGAGATCGAAGACGGCCGCGCCGAAATCGAATTTCAGCTGACCTGGGAAGCCGGTGAAGCCGAAGGCGAAGACGACGAGCAGGACGACGCCGAAGAAAAAGAAGAAGAAGCCGCCGCTTAAACCGCATCGGCCGGCACAGGGGTAGCCTTGGGGCTGCCGGGTTCTGCGGCGAAGCCTCCGCCGCAGAGCTTCTGCCCGCGAAGCCGTCCGGCTTCACACCGCCCGGTTCTGCACCGGCGCCCGCCCACCACCGTCCGACACCAGCACGGCGCCGGTGACGAAAGACGCCTCGTCCGAGGCGAGGAATAGGCAGCAGGCGGCGATTTCCTCGGGTTCGGCGACGCGCCTCAGCGCGATGCGGCCGGTCAGCGCGGCAAATTCCGCCTCCGCCGTCGTGCCGTTCAGCCGGGCCGCTTCGCGCATTTCCTCTTCGCTCATCGGCGTGCGCACCCAGCCCGGCGCGACCGCGTTGGCGCGAATGCCGTCCGGCCCGTGCGCATAGGCGAGGCTGCGCGTATAGGAGACCAGCGCGGCCTTGCTCGCCGAATAGGCGGCATTCTGGCCGCCGGCATTGAAGGCGCCAACGGAGGCGATGTTGACGATTGCGCCGCCTTGCCGTTTCAAGAGCGGCAGCGCCGCCCTACAGGCCATCATCGCGCCCGTCACATTGATGGCAAAGGTCTTTTGCCAAACGTCATTGGTCAGGCTTTCCGGCTCGTCGGGAATGAGGATGCCGGCGGCATTGATGAGAATGTCGAGCCGGTCGCCGCAAGCCGCGATCGCGGTCGCAACATCCCCGGCATCGGTAACGTCGCCATGCACCGCCACGCCGCCGCAGGCCGCGGCCGCGGCATCGAGCGCGGCACCGCCGAGACCGAACAGCAGGACGTCGGCGCCCTCACGGGAAAATCGCTCGGCGGTGGCGCGGCCCATGCCGGTCGCGGCCCCTGTCACCAGCGCCGTACGGCCTTGCAGTCGGCCGCTCATTCGAGCCCCCAATGCCGTTCGACGGCAAAACCGGTTTCCGGCAGGCTAGATCCGCCATCGACGACGATCGTCTGGCCGGTCGTGTATTTCGCCTGTTCGGAGGCGAGGTAAAGCATGGCGCAGGCAATGTCGTCGGCCTCGCCATAGCGACCCATCGGGATGAAGCGGCTCGCCTTCTTCATCGTCTCGGGCTGGCTCATCGTGCCCCGCCCCGGCTTCTCTATGAAGCCGGGCTCGACGCCGTTGACGGTGATGCCGTCGCGCGCCAGTTCGAAGGCAGCCCCACGGATGAAGGCATTCACTCCGGCCTTCGCCGCCGAATAATGCACGCCCCCGGCCATCGCCATTCGTGCCGAGACGGACGAGGTGACGAGGATGCGGCCGAAACCGTTGGCGCGCATGACGGGTGCCGCCGCCTGCGCCAGCCAGAAGCAGGCCTTCAGGTTGAGCGACAGCGCCTCTTCCAGCTTGTCCTCGTCGAGATCCGCGATATTGGCCCAAGGGCAGCCGCCGGCATTGTGCACGACAATGTCGAGCCGGCCAACCTCCTCCGCCGTCTCGGTGATTAGTCGGGCAACACCGCTCCGGCCGAGATCTCCGAGTGGCACAGCGCTCACCGCAAGCCCGCGTGCCAAAAGCTCGGCTGCCAGTGCCTGCCCCGCCTCGACCGTGCGGTTAGCGATGACGACCTTGGCGCCGGCTGCGGCCAGCCGCGTGACGATCGCCGCGCCGATGCCGCGCCCGCCGCCGGTGACGAGTGCCACCCTGCCCGAGAGATCGAAGGGTCGCACCATGGTCAAACCACCCCCGGTTCGCGCAACAACGACACGAAGCGGCCGAACACCGTGGTGTGGCGGTCGACGTCCTCCGCGGTCGTCGCCGGGCACATCAGGAACATCGTGTGGAAGGGCGTCACCAGAATGCCCTCGTTCATGTAGAAGGCGTGCAGCAGCGTCTCCAGATCGCCGCGCCGGGCAGCGATGACATCTGCGCCGTTGCGTGGCGGCTCGGGCATGAACATGATTTCCGCCCGCGCGCCGATCTCCGTGACGTGCCAGGGCAGACGGTTCTCCGCAATGATCGCGCGGGCGCCGTCCGCCAGCCGCGAGGCATTGGCGATCATCCGCTCGAAATTCTCCGGCGTCAGCACCTCTTCCAGCACCGCGCGCATGGTGGCGATGGTGAGTGCATTGCCGGCCAGCGTGCCGCCGATGCCGAGATGGGCGGACTGGCGCACGCGCGGATCGACCTTCGGCACGATCGCCCAGAGCCGCTCGGCGATCTCCTGCGAGACGCCGAAGACGCCCGCCGGGATACCGCCGGCAATCGCCTTGCCCGCCACCAGCATGTCCGGCTCCAGGCCGTTGAGGCGCGCATAGCCGCCGGGACCGCTGGAAATCGTGTGCGTCTCGTCGATGATCAGCACCGTGCCGGTGCGCTGGGTGATGTCGCGCAAGGCCTCAAGAAACCTGTCCGCAACCGGGATCATGCCGAAATTCGTCATCAGCGGCTCGGTCAGCACACAGGCGACGTCCTGGTCCGAAAGCGCGCGTTCCAGCGCCTCCACGTCGTTGAACTCCACCACCTTCGAGACGGCGGAATGATCGATGCCGTTCGGGTGGATCATGTTGCGCATGCCGACGCGGCCGTCGCGGAGCTCGACATGCGCCTCCTCGACACCGCCGTGGTAACAACCGGAAAAGACCAGCACTTTCGGCCGGCCGGTGATCATGCGGGCGATGCGGATGGCGCCGCGGTTCGCATCAGTGGCCGAGGTGGTCAGCGTCCAGTACGGCAGGCCGAAGCGGCGGGTCAGTTCCGCGCCGACCCACAGGCTTTCTTCCGTCGGCAGCATCGTGGTGACGCCGCGGCGAAGTTGGCGCATGGCGGCATTCGTCACCGCCTCCGGCGCGTGGCCGCACATGCCGCCGGTATCGCCGAGGCAGAAATCGACATAGTCTCGACCGTCGACATCGCGGATATGGGCGCCGCTCGCCTCATCGACGTAAATGGGAAAACCGCCGGCCCAGCGCCGCATCCAGTGCGACGGCCCGCCATAGAGGAAATGGCGCTGCCCCTCCTGCCAATCGGCGAAGGAGCGCGGGTGCTCGCGCTTGAAACGGTCCTGCTCGCGGTCGAGCAAGCGGTCGATCACCGTCACGGCCGATCTCCTCCAGTCAGCGGTTGAAAGTCGCCTTCAGATGGTTCATTATATGAACCATCATTTTGTATATGAAACCAGATTGCCGGGCCGGACCCGGCCTGTCAAGATACTTCACATGCGAACTATCTTGTCGATGCCAGAGAGGATGCCGCATGAGCACTGTCGGGAAAGCCGCCGCGCTGCTGGAGCTTTTCAGCATGGCCGAGCCGGAAATCGGCCTGTCGGAGCTCGCCCGTCGCGCGAACCTCAACAAGGCGACGACACGGCGCTTGCTGGTGGCGCTCGCCGAGCACCGGCTGGTCGAGCAGGCGGCGGGCACCCGCCATTATCGGCTGGGCGCCGGTCTCTCGCGGCTCGCCCGAATCCGCGATGCGAACTTCCCCTTCGCGCGCATCGCAACGCCTGTCCTGCAGGACCTCGCTGCGGCGACCGGCGAGACCGTGCATCTGTCCGAATTCAGCGGCGGGGCACTGTTTACCGTCGGCGTCGAGCTTTCCGCGCAGGCGAACCGCGTCAATGTCGACGCCGGCCAGATCCTGCCGCTGCACGGCACCGCCTCGGGCATCGCCTTCCTCGCCTTCACGACGCCGGATTTCGTTGCGGCCTATCTGGCAAAACGCCTGGAGGCATTCACCCCCCACACGCTCACCGCGCGAGACAAAGTCGTCGAACAGGTGCGGTTCGCGGCAGAACGTGGCTATTCCGTCAGCGCACAGGGCTATTCTGAAGGCGTGCACAGCATTGCCGCGCCGGTGCTCGGGCCGGATGGGCACGCGGTGGGCGCGCTGTCCGTCGCGGCACCGCTTTCGCGGGTCGACGATACGGTCGCGACCGTCCAGGGCGAGGCCGTCATGCGGGCGGCGCGGGAGATCGCGGCGCGTCTCAATGGCGAGCCCCTCACCCGAGCGAGATCCAGGCCGTCTTGAGATCGGTATATTTGTCGAAGGCATGCAGGGACTTGTCGCGGCCGAAGCCGGACTGGCCGAAGCCGCCGAGCGGCACGGTGATATCGGCTCCGCCATAGGTGTTGACATGCACGACGCCGGCGCGGACCGCGCGCACCATGCGGTGGGCGGTTGCGAGGTTCGTCGTCCACACCGCCGACGCCAGACCGTAGACGGTGGCATTGGCAAGCCGGACCGCCTCCGCCTCGTCCTCGAAACGGGATACGGCGAGCACGGGGCCGAACACCTCCTCGCGCGCAAGCCGCATCGCCGGCGTCACTTCGTCGAAAATGGTCGGCGCCATGTAGTAGCCGCCCGTTTCCTCTCTCAAGCGGTTGCCGCCGGTGACCAAGCGCGCGCCGTCCTCTTCCGCCGCCGCGACATGGCCGAGATTCTTGGCGAGCTGTTCGGCGCTGCTGACGGCCCCGGCGTCCGAGGCGAGGTCGAGCGGATCGCCAACCCTCATGCCGCGGCTCGCCGCCACCAGCCTCTCCATGAACCGGTCGTAGACCGAGGCCTGTACGAGGAGACGCGATCCCGCGACGCAGACTTGGCCGGAATTGCGGAAGATGCCGAAGGCCGAGATTTTTGCTGCCTGGTCGAGATCCGGCGCATCGGCGAAGACGATGTTCGGTGACTTGCCGCCGAGTTCGAGATGCACGCGCTTGAGGTTCGAGCGGGCGGAATATTCGAGCAGCCGGCGCCCGACACCGCCCGAACCGGTAAAAGCAATAGCGTCGACATCCATATGCAGGCCGAGCGCCTCGCCGGTGACGCTGCCCCGCCCGGTGACCACGTTGAACACACCCTCGGGAAGGCCCGCTTCCGCCGCAAGCTCACCGAGGCGCAGCAGCGTCAACGACGCCACTTCCGCCGGCTTCAGCACGACCGAATTGCCGGCGGCGAATGCTGGCGCCACCTTCCAGGCGCTGATCATCATCGGGAAATTCCACGGCACGATGGCCGCGACCACGCCGAGCGGCTCGCGGTGGATGAGCCCCAGCACGTCGGCCTGCGTCGGCGCGATCTCGCCATAGACCTTGTCGATCGCCTCCGCATAATAGCGGAAGGTGCCGGCGGCCGAGAGCGGCTCCGCCTTGTAGGCCATCGAAATCTCGGTGCCGTTGTCGCGCACGCCGAGCACCGCGAGTTCCAGTGCATGCGCCTCGATGAGGTCGGCGAGTTTTAAGAGCACCTTCTTGCGCCCGGCAGGTGCCATGCGCGACCAGGACCCCTTTTCGAAGGCGATGCGGGCGGCGCGGACGGCGCGGTCGACATCTTCGGGACCGGCGTCGGCGATGGTGGTGAGTACCGTGCCGTCAATCGGCGAGAGCACATCGAGTTGCCCGCCGCTCAACGGCTCCGTCCAGGCTCCGGCGATAAACAGGCCCTGCGGGGCGACGGGTCTGCCGCGCAGCGCGTCGATCTCGGCTTGGTTCATGGGTCTTGTCCTATGGATTGGCGGGCGCGACCGCCACCACGGGGCGCGCGCGCCACAGGCCGATGGCGAAGATGGTGAGACCCAGCAACGAGATGGCGAGCAGCACGGCGGCGATCGGCCGGGTGATGAAGATGCTCAGGTCGCCGTTGGAGAGCGCCAGCGACTGCATCATGCGGTTTTCGAACAGCGGCCCGAGAACGAGGCCGATGACGAGGGGAAAGCCCGGAATGTCGTTGCGCAGCATGATCTTGCCGACGATGGCGAAGAAGACGGCGATCAGCGCGTCCGAGATGCGGTAGTTCTGCGTGTAGCAACCGACCAGCGAGAGCACGAGAACGGTCATGCCTATAAAACGCGGCTCGATGCGCGCAAGCCTCATGATCGGTTTCGTGGCGAAGAGCAGGATGCCGAGGATGACGATGTTGAGCAGGAACAGCGAGATATAGAGGCCGGAGATGAATTCCGGATGCTGGGCGAACAGTTGCGGACCCGGAATGTAATTGTGGATCATGAAGACCGAGAGGATCATCGCCATCAACGGATCGACCGGGATGCCGAGCGCCAGCAGCGGCACCAGCGTGGTGGAGGTGCAGGCGCTGATCGACGCCTCGGAGGCGATCAGCCCTTCGGGAGAGCCCTTGCCGAACTGTTCCGGCGTCTTCGAGGCGCGCTTGGCGAGCGAATAGGAGAGGAACTGCGCGCCGAACTCGCCCACACCGGGTAGCAGGCCCATCGTGACGCCGAGCCCGGCGGAGCGCCCCAGCGTGCGCGGATAGCGCAACGCTTCGAGCAGGCCGCGAAACCGGTTGTGATAGACGGCGGAGGACGCCGCCCGCTTGTAGCCCGGCGTGCGTAGCAGCACGAAGGCCTGCGACATGGCGAAGAGCCCGATCACTGCCGGCACAAGGGGAATACCGCCCATCAGGAACGGTTCGCCGAAGGTGAAGCGCTGTGTGTTGAAGAAGCGCTCGAAGCCGACCGTGCCGAGCAGGATGCCGAAGCCGAGCGAGATGACCGCCATAAGCCCCTGCGACTGGTGCGCCAAGAGCACCGAGACGATCGCGACGAGCGCCACCATGGCATATTCGACGGCGCCGAAATGGGTGGCGATGGTTGCGAGGTAGGGCGCCAGTACCACCAGCGCCAGCACGCTGATCGTGCCGCCGATGAAGGAGGAGGAATAAGCGAGCGACAGCGCGCGGTGCGCCTCGCCGCGCTGCGCCATGGGGTAGCCGTCATAGGTCGTCAGCACGTTGACAGGCGTTCCGGGCACCTTGATCAGGATGGCCGGTATCGCACCGCCATACCACGCGCCGCCATAGGTGCCGAGCAGCAGGGTGACGCCGGCAAGCGGCTCCATGCCGAGCGTGAAGGGCAGCAGGATCGCCATGGCGCCGGCAGGCTCCAGGCCGGGGACCGCGCCGATCAGGATGCCGATGAAGGCGCCAGCGACCAGCGCCAGGAGGACGTTGAAATGCGCGATGTTCTCGAAGCCGAGAATGATGGAGTCCATGGCGGCGGGTTCCTACAGATAGGGGCCGATGAGGTTGCCGATGCCGCCCGGAAGCCAGGTGAAGATCGACGCGTGAGGGAACCACAGGCCCATGACACCGCGCAGCAACACCACGATCACCACGGCGAAGGCGAGGTTCCACACCATCCAGCGCCGGCTGCGGAGGCCGGAGGCCCATAGGCAGGCATGGCCGAACAGCAGGGTGGAGATCGCAAAACCGAGGATCGGGATCGCCGCCATGTAGAGGCAGAATAGAGCGGTGTAGCCGAAGGCCGGCAGCAGATCGCCGAACGCCGAGCGCGCGCGGCCGAGATAGGCATGCGGATCGGGCGAAAGCCGCCAGCCGCGCAGCAGCCGCAGCGTCAGCACCAGCCCCGGCAGGCCGATCATGGCGATACCGAGGATGGGAATGTTGCGCGGCGAAAGGAACCAGGCCTTGTCGGCCGGCTGCACATGGGTGGCGAAGGGCAGAAGGAGCACAAGCCCCACGGCGATGACGAGGCAGGCAAGCCCCACCGCCGCCACCGCTTCGCCCGGCGGAAATTCCTGGTTCTGGCCCTGCTCGTCCATGGTCGTTGTCCCTCGCGCTTTTCAGATGGATTGGAAGGGCCGGCCTACTTCTTCAGATCCTTCACCAGTTCTTCGGCGGCGGCATAGTCCTTGTCGATGCGCGCGGCGGCATCCGCCGCATTCATCCAGTAGACGCCGGCGCCGGTCGCCTCGGAGACGGCCTTGGCCCGGTCGCTCTTCATCGCTTCTTCGGCGATGGTCGCGATCTTGTCCTTGATTTCCTGCGGCGTGCCCTTCGGCACGAAGAGGCCGTTCCACAGCGTGATGTTGAGCCCCGGCACCTGCTCGGACAGCAGTTTCGCCTCTGGCTTGATCGAGAGCGGCGCGTCCGTATAGGTCGCCAGCACCTTGACGTCGTCGAGGCAGGACAGCACCGTCGCCATGGTCGTATTCATCACGTCGGCGTCGCCATTGGCGAGCGTCGAGCAATCGAGCGAGTTGAACGCCGCGTCGGCGCCGAAGGCGAAGCCGAGCTTCTTGGCTGCGGCGAAGGTCGCCATGGTGGGGATCAGGTCGTAGCCGAAATGGCCGAGCTTGACCGGGTTCGCCTTGGCATAGGCGGCAAGGCCGGCAAGATCGTCATAGGGCGCATCCTTTTTGGCGACGAGCGCGAAGGGATAGGTCAGGAAGATGCCGACCGGCTCGAAGGCGTCACGGCCATAAGGCGCGTTGCCCTGGATGACATGCATGGTCGGCACGTCGATGACCAGCGAGCCGACCGTGTACCCGTCCGGATCCGACTGGGCGACGGCGGTCGCGCCTTCCACCGCCCCGCCACCCGGCCGGTTGACGACCTTGCCCGGCGCGCCGGCACTGGCTGTAAACGTGTCGGCGATGATGCGGGTCCGCTGGTCTTCGAGGTCGCCCGGAGGCCAGGGAACGATGAAGGTGACCGGACGCTCGGGATATTCCGCGTAAGCCGGCATTGCCAGGGCGGCGGCGAGCGTCGTCGTGGCGAGCGCAAGGGTGAGAAATCGAGTCATGCTGCTTTTCTCCCATACAGTGCGGACAGGATATCCGCGTTCCCATCGGTTCATTTATTGAACCATCATTTTGACTATAGACTTGCAAACGAACCGGCTTGCTGTCAAGTTAATTCACATGTGAAGTAAGTTACGCCTTGGAGGAGGCAGCGGCATGGTCAGAAAGGGACGTCCACGCATCCTGGTGATCGGCACCGGAGACACCAAGGCCGACGAATTGACCTTCATGCGCGAGCGCATCGAAGCCGTCGACGGCCGCGCAGTCATGATGGATGTCAGCGTGCTCGGCGACCCGCCCTATCGGCCCGAACATGACCGCCATGCCGTCGCAGAAGCCGCCGGCACGACCGTCGACGCCATCGCCAACAGCGGCGACGAAAACAGCGCCATGACGCTGATGGCGCTCGGCGCATCTCGGCTCGCCCGCGCCCTCTACGACCGCGGCGAGATCGACGGCGTCATCGCGCTCGGCGGCACGATGGGCACCGATCTCGCCCTTGACGTGGCGCTGGCCCTGCCGCTCGGCGTGCCGAAATTCGTCGTCTCGACCATCGCCTACTCCCATCTGGTGCCGCCTGACCGCATCGCGACCGACCTGATGATGATCCTGTGGGCGGGCGGCCTTTACGGCCTGAACAGCACATGCAAGGCCGTGCTCTCGCAGGCCTGCGGCGCGGTGGTTGGCGCCGCAAGGGCCGTGGTACGTCCGCAGGCGGAGCGGCCGATCGTCGGCATGAGTTCGCTCGGCAAAAGCTGCCTGAAATACATGGTGACGCTGAAACCGGCGCTGGAGCGGCGCGGCTATGAGGTCGTCGTGTTCCACACCACTGGCATGGGCGGCCGAGCTTTAGAGGCGATCGCCGCACAACGCGGCTTTGCCGCGGTGCTCGATTTCTCCCTGCAGGAAGTCGCCAACCAGCATATGGGCTCGGTGGTGAATTCCGGCCCCGACCGCCTGGAAAATGCCGGCCGCAGCGGCATTCCGCAGATCGTCGCGCCCGGTGCCATCGACATGGTGGACTTCCCGACCTGGCAGCCGGTGCCGGCGCGTTTCGCCGAGCGTCCCTACCACGCGCACAACCGCCTGCTCGCCTCGGTCACCTCAGACGGCGAGACACGCCGGGAGATCGCCCGCGCCATCGCCGAAAAGCTGGCGACCGCGACCGGCGCCACCGCCTTCATCCTGCCCACCGGCGGCCTCCAGCAATGGGACCAGGAGGGCGAACCGCTGCACGAGCCCGACGCGCTCGCGGCCTTCGTCGATCAGATGCGCGAAAGTATTCCGGATAGTGTCGAGTTGCACGAGATCGCCGGCCACATCAATGACGATGCCTTCTGCGCCAAAGCATTGGAGATCTTCGACCGCTGGGTGGCCGAGGGCATCGTTCGTCCGGGGGTGGCATGATGACGAAACCGGCCGCACTGGTGCTCGATTTCGGCGGCGTCGTCACCAAAACGCTGTTCGAGACGCATACGCTCAGCGAAAGGGCGCTCGGCCTGCCGCCCGGCACGCTCGTCTGGCGCGGGCCGTTCGATCCGGCGTCCGATCCGCTCTGGCGCGCCATGCAGGCCGACGAGATCAGCGAGCGCGACTATTGGAAGACTCGCACGAGCGAGGTCGGCCGGCTGGTCGGCGAGGACTGGACGGACATGTCGGCCTTCGTGCGCCGCGCCCGCGGCGCCGATCCGCAGGCCGTCATCCGCCCGGAGGCCGTGCACGCCATCCGCACGGCACACGAAAGCGGCATCCGCCTCGCCATCCTCTCCAACGAACTCGACCTGTTCTACGGCGAGGATTTCCGGCAACGCCTGCCGCTGCTCTCGTTGTTCGAAACCATCGTCGATGCCACCTATACCGGCATCCTCAAGCCGGACCCGCGCGCCTATGCCGCCGTCTGCGAGACACTAGACCTCCCCGCCGAAGCCTGCGTCTTCGTCGACGACCAGAAGCGCAATGTGGACGGCGCTGTCGCCGCCGGCATGCGCACGGTATGGTTCGACGTCGCAGAGCCCGCCCGTTCCTATGCCGCAGCGCTCGCCCCGTTCGGCCTGCCTTCACCCGAAATCCGCCACGAGAGTATCTGAGCCATGCGCGACATCAATTTCCTCAGCGAGAACAATGCAAAGCCGATCTGGCACCCGATGGCACATCCGGCAGAAATGCGCGCCTCGCCGCCGCGCGTCATCATGCAGGGCGAAGGCGCGATGGTGACGGATATCGACGGCCGCACCGTGCTCGATGCCGTCGGCGGCCTGTGGAACGTCAATCTCGGCTATAGCTGCGACCCCATCAAGCAGGCGATCGCAAGGCAGCTCGACGCCCTGCCCTATTATTCCGGCTTCCGCGGCACCTCCACCGGCCCTTCCATCGAGCTCGCCTACGAACTGGCGCAATGGTTCGAGCCGGAGGGCATGGTGCGCAGCTTCTTCACGTCGGGCGGCTCGGATTCGGTGGAGACGGCGCTTCGCCTCGCGCGGCAATATTGGAAGATCCGCGGCCAGGCCGACCGCACGAAATTCCTCGCGCTGAAGAAGGGCTATCACGGCACGCATTTCGGCGGCGCTTCGGTCAACGGCAATGCCAATTTCCGCCGCAACTACGAGCCCTTGATGCCTGGCGTCTTCCACACGCCCGCCCCTTGGACCTATCGCAATCCCTTCGACGAGACGGACCCGGCAAAACTTGCCGCCCTCTGCGCCCGTGCAATCGAGGAAGAGATCGCCTTCCAGGGCGCCGACACCATCGCCGCCTTCATCATGGAGCCCATCCTCGGCGCCGGCGGCGTCATCGTCCCGCATGAGAGCTTCATGCCGCTGGTGCGCGACATCTGCGACCGGCACGAGATCCTGCTGATCGCCGATGAAGTGGTGACCGGGTTCGGGCGCACCGGCGCCTGGTCGGGTTCGCGGCTGACGGGCGTCAAGCCGGATTTCATGACCATCGCCAAGGCCATCACGTCGGGCTATTTCCCGCTCGGCGCCACGCTGATCTCCGCCAAGGTGGCCGAGGTGTTCGAGGCCGACAAGACCAGTTTTGGCGCCATCGGCCACGGCTACACATATTCCGGCCACCCCGTTGGCTGCGCCGCCGGTCTTGCGGCGCTCGCTGAAACCAAGCGCCTCGCACTGAACGAAAACGCCACCGCGCGTGGTGCGGAACTGGCGACGGCGCTGGAAGCCCTCAAGACGAAACACCCGGCTGTCGGCGACGTGCGCGGCAAGGGGCTGATGGCGGCGCTCGAAATCGTCGCCGACCGCGCGACGAAAAAGCCGGTCGACAAGAAGACCATGGCAAGGATCGCCGACGCCGCCTACGACGCCGGCGTCATGCTGCGCGTGTCCGGCAACATGATCATCCTTTCCCCGCCGCTGATCGTCACGGCGAAGGATATCGCCACAATCGCCGAGGGGCTGGATGCGGGGCTGGCGGCAGTGGGTTGACTCCTGCCGTCAGAGATCGCTGGCGTTGAGGTAAAGGTCGGCAAGCGCCTCGAAGCCGGTCTGGTCTTCCTCTGTGAAGCGGCCCGGCAGCGGGCTGTCGAGATCGAGCACGCCAAAAATCCGGCCGTCCCAGACGAGCGGCACGACGAGTTCGGCGCGCGAGGCGGCGTCGCAGGCGATGTGGCCGGGGAAGGCGTGCACGTCCGGCACGAGCTGGCTGCGCCCCTCGGCGACCGCGCTGCCGCACACGCCCTTGCCGACGGGGATGCGCACGCAGGCGACCTTGCCCTGGAAAGGGCCGAGCACCAGTTCGTCGGCGGATTTCAGGAAATAGAAGCCGGCCCAGTTGAGATCGGCGACGGCATCGTAGATCAACGCGGAGAGGTTCGCCGCATTGGCGATGGCGTCGCGTTCGCCATGCAGCAGGCCCTCGGCCTGGGCGATGAGGTCGCGGTAGAAGCTCGGCTTGTCTGCGGCCTCGATTTTCCGGATATCGTGCATGGCAGTTCCTCGGCTGGGTACGAGCTATCGTCGATAGACCCGCGAAACGCGGCTGGCAAGCATGCGTCGCTCAGGCGCGCGGCGCGCAGACCAGCGCCTCGCTGCCTTCGACCCGGCCGATCACCACGTCGATGCCGTAGATGTCCTTCAGCCTCTGCGGCGTCAGGGTCTCCGCCGGCGCGCCGAGCGCCATCAGCGTGCCGTCCTTCAAAAGCGCCACGCGGTTGGCCACCTGCAAGGCGTGGTCCGGATTGTGCGTGGAGAGCACGATGGCGAGGCCCTGGCCGGCCAGCGTGCGGATATGGGCGAGCAGCCGCATCTGGTTGCCGTAGTCGAGATTGGCCGTCGGCTCGTCCATCACGATGATGCGCGCCTGCTGCGCCAGCGCCCGGGCGATGAGCGCAAGCTGCCGCTCGCCGCCGCTGATCTCGGTGCAGGGCGTGTCGGCGAGCACCGTTATGCCGAGGCTTTCGAGGGCAGCATCCGCAATCGCCCGGTCGCGCTCACCCGGCATTGCAAAGGCCCTGAGATGCGCGGCACGGCCCATCAGTACGACATCCCGAACCGTGAACGGAAAGGGTGCGGCATGGGCCTGCGGCACATAGGCGATGCGCAGCGCCCGCTCGCGCCGCGACCAGGCCGAGAGCGGCTTGCTATCGAGCGTGACCTCGCCGGCCTGGATCGGCAGGAGGCCGAGCATGGTCTTGAACAGCGTGGTCTTGCCGGCGCCGTTCGCGCCGAGAAGCGCCAACACCTCGCCCTCCGCCAATGACAGGCTGACCGCGTGGCCGATTTCGCGATCCCGGTAACCGAAGGCGAGCGATTTCAGCGCGAGCGTCATGACCAGCCTCGTTTTCCGGCAATGAGCAGCCAGAGGAAAAATGGCGCGCCGACCACTGCCGTCAGGATGCCGAGCGGCACCTCGATCGTCGCGATCGAGCGCGCCAGCATGTCGACGACGAGGAGATAGGCGGCGCCGAGCAGCATGGCAGCCGGCAACAGGCGGCGGAAATCCGGGCCGACCAGCATGCGGGCGACATGCGGGATTATCAGCCCGATCCAGCCAACGATGCCGGTGACGGAGACCGTCGCCGCCGTCACCAGCGTCGCGCCGGCGATCAGCGCAATGCGCGTCTTCAGCGTGTCGATGCCGAGCGTCTGCGCCTCTTCCTCGCCGAGCGTCATGACATTCATGCGCCAGCGCAGCAGCACGAGCGGCACGAGGCCGAGCACGACGGCCGGCAGGATCGACAGCACGTCGAACCGCGTGATCGCCGTCATGCTGCCGAGCAGCCAGTAGGTGATCGCCGGCAGCTGGTCATAGGGATCGGCGAGCACCTTGATCAGCGAGATGCCGGCGCCGATCAGCGCCTGGATGGCGATGCCGGCCAGCACCAGGGTCAGCACCGGATCACGCTCGCGCACCAGCGCGCCGATCGCCGAGACCGCGAGCACGGCGACAAGCCCGCCGGCGAAGGCGGCCAGCTGGATGGCCAGCACTGGCAGCGACAGGAAGATGCCCAGAACCGCGCCGAGGCTGGCGCCGACCGACACGCCGAGCAAGTCCGGCGAGACCAGCGGGTTGCGAAACAGCCCCTGATAGGTCGCCCCCGCCGCGGCAAGCGACGCCCCCACGATCACCGCCGCCACCACGCGCGGCAGGCGCACATTCCACAGAACCGTCGAAAGGACAGGGTCCGCGCCCTCGCCCGTCAACAGCTGCCGCAGCGCATCGAACACAGGCCTAGGCCCGCTGCCATATTTGCCGACCATCATGGAGAGGGCGGCAAGCAGCAGTACGGCAATGAGGCCCGCGCCGACGAAGAGCCTGCCCTGCCCTTTCGGCAGGGCGGCCTTGTCGCGCATCTACTTCGCAGCCGCCTTGCCAGGTCCCAGCAAGGTCTCAAGCTGGGCGTCGTCCAGCCCGACCTGGTAGAACAGCTTGAAGAAGTCCCGCACCTCCTGATCGAGCGCGCCCGGGAAAACCTCGGGGTAGAGCGTGTGTTCGAGCCACGCGATGCCGATCAGGCGGTTGATGCCGGGCGGTGAATCAATCCAGCCGAAAGGCAGGTTGGGCGTGACATGGATGCGTGCCGCCTTGACCGCTTCGAGTTCCGCCCAGAGCGGGTCGCTCTTCACACTCGCGGCAAATTTCGGCGAGGCGGCGAGAATGACATCCGGCTTCCACGACAGGATCTGTTCGAGCGACACCTGGGTGAGGCCGCCCTTGCCGGCGGCGGCGGCGACGTTCCTGGCACCGGCCGCTTCGAGAATCTCCATGTTGATCGAGCCGGCGAGGCCCGTTTCCAGCCCCTCCGCGCCGCGGCCATAATAGACCGCCGGGCGCTTGTCCTCGGGAATTCCGGCGAGGCCCTTCTCCATCGCGGCGAGCCTGGCTTCGGCATAGGCCGCAAGGGTCTCCGCCCGCTCAGAGACGCCGAGGATGGCGCCGGTTTCCCGCAGCGTTTCGGCGCTCTTCGCGAAGGCGCCGTCGATCAGGATGTAGGGGATGCCGGTCTGCGCCTGCACCTTGTCGGCAAGCGAGGCATAGGTCGGGTTGACCGTGCCGACGTCGATGATGATGTCGGGCCTGGCCGCCAGCACCGCTTCTATATTCGCCGTGCCCCCCTTGCCCGTCAGTTGCCCGAAGGTCGCAAGGTCACGGACGGACGGGAGCAGGAAGGCCTTTTCCTCGCCCTTCGGCTCGCGCACCCAGCCGGCGAGCTTTTCCGGCGCGAGCACATAGACGAGCACCGAGGCCGGCGGACCGGCGGCCAGCACCCGCTCGATCTTGTCCGGCACCTCGACGGTCCGCCCGGCCGCATCGGTGATCGTGCGCGCCGCGGCAGGCAGAACAAATGCGAGGAAGACGACGAAGACAAAAAGGCAGCGCAAGACCGGCATGGACTCTCTCCCGCGATATAGTGAGGCAAATATATCGTCGGTTCCTGACAGCAAGGCAACACCCGTCCTACTCCGGTGCGCTCTTCCAAAACGTTATGTTTTATGGAATATAACGTTATACGATCCGCTGGACATCCCATGCCGACCTTGCCGCGCCCGCACTCCCTCTCCTCCCCCAGGCTGCTGCTTCCCGTCGAAGCTGCGTCGGAGGAGGTTGCCGTGAAGGCCGGGTCGCAGCGCCTGAAAACCTGGGACATCCCCTCGACCTTTCATTGCTCGATCGTCGGAACCTGCCTCACGACGGGCGAGCTTCGCCAGCTTCTCGCCAAGGCCGGGCAGGAGGATGCGCGAACTGCCACGGACCACACTCTGCACGGCCGCGGCGTGCGCACCGCCGGGCAACGGGATTTCGCGGCAAAACTCCTCAACAAGGCGCTCGACAAGCGCCATGAGGTGAGCATCAAGCGCATTCCGCTGCAGGCCGACGAGCAGGAACTGCGGCGGATCTGGCGGGAAAGTTTTGATCGCGGCGACATTGCCGGCCCCTACTGGGCCTTGATGAGCCATCCGGCGAGCCCGCCGGCGCTGATCCGCGATATTTTCGGCGAAGTCCACATGCTGTCGCATCTCGTCGGCAGCGCGAGTCGCCTCGATCTCGCCCGGCTGACGCGGCTGGAAAAGGAACTGGAACAGGAGAAGGACAAAGGCGAGCGCCAGGAAAAGCGGCTGGCCGTCGCCGCCGACGAGCGCGTCGCGCTCCGCCAGCGCATCCGGCAGCTCGAAGAGCGGGTCGTGCAGGCGGAAGCGACCGCCGCACCCTTCGGCCAGCGCGCACGCTCGGACGAAGGCAACCCCGCCGAACGCGTAGAAACCGAAGCTGCGCGCGCCAACGCGTTATCCCAGCGCCTCGCCGAGGCCGCGGAACGGTGCCGCGCCTTGCAGCGCGAACTCGAACAGTTGCAGGACCACAGCCATTCGATCCTCAGGGAGAATGAGGCGCTCGAAGCGGCCGTGACCGCGCAGCTCCAGGCCGGCGGCAGCCAGGCGAGCCCGCAACCGGCAGGCCCCGTGCTCTATGTCGGCGGCCGGCGTAATCTCTTCGATCACCTGCGCGCCTATGCCGAAAGCCGAAATGTCGACCTCCTGCTGCATGATGGCGGCATGGAGGACAGCACGACGCTGCTGCCGGCACTTGTCGGACAGGCGTCGACCATCCTGTTTCCGGTCGATCATATCAGCCACAGCGCCGTCGGCCTGGTAAAACGCCTGTGCCGTGCGCAGGGCAAACCCTACCTCCCGCTGCGCTCCGCCGGCCTCGCGAGCTTCCTCGCCGCCATTACCGGCGCGGGCGGCGCCTACGGCCGGCTGTAACCGCCTATTCCGTCTCTACTTCTGATTTGCCTGCCAGCTGGCAGGCAAGCGCACCGCGCCGCCCATCGGTCGCCAGCCGATGAAGCGGCTTTTTGCGTTTTTCGCGATCCTTCAAAGAGGTCGTTGACAGCAAATATTCAGATGATATCTTAAAAATATATTTTATAAAGCGACCCAAAGTGCAGCCTCTCTCCACCAAGAAAATGCGCCTGAGCGACGTCGCCTATCACGGGCTTCGTACCGCCATCATCAAGGCGGAACTGCTGCCGGGCTCGCCGATCGACGAGAAGGAGTGCATGGAGCGGCTGGCGGTCGGGCGGACGCCGTTGCGCGAGGCCCTGCAGAGGCTCGCGCAAGAGGATCTGTTGCTGGCGGTGCCGCAGCGCGGCTATTTCGTCTCCTCCACCTCGGCCACCGATTTCTTCCAGCTCCAGGAATTCCGCCTCCAGGCCGAGCTCTGGGCCGCGCGACTCGCCGCCACCCGCATCAGCGATGCCCAGCTCGACCGTCTGGCCGGGCTGATCGAGGAGGCGCGCGCCGGCGTCGAAGCCAAGCGCATGGAGATCGAATGGCATCTCGGCATCGACGAGGAGATGCACAAGCTGATCGCCGAGGCCTCCGGCAACACTTACCTGATGCAGGCGCTGACGCGGCTTTATGCGCTGTCGGTGCGCAGCCTCTATGTCTCGCGCATGCCCGTCGCGCTGCTTTTCGAAGACCTGAACGACATGGTGGTGATCCATGAGGCGCTCGCCAGCCGCGATCCCGACAGGGCGGAGGCGGCGATGCGGGGGCACCTCTCGGTCAGCGCGACGAACCTCATCCGCCCCGTCGAGCCCTCCCGTCAGACGCGCATGGAGACACGGAAATGATCGCCGCGCGCCGGGGCAATCTCGTGACACTGGCGCTTCTCGCGCCGTCCCTCCTCAGCGCCATCCTCCTGCTCGTTATCCCGATCCTCATCGTCATCGCCTTTTCCTTCGCCGAGCAGGATACCTATGGCGGTGCGAAATTCGGCTTCACGCTGGCGAGCTACCGCGAGCTTTTCCAGGCCATCTACCTGCCGATCTTCCTGAATTCGCTCCAGCTTGCCGCTGTCTCCACCGTCGTCTGCCTGCTGGTCGGCTATCCCATCGCCTATTTCATCGCGCTGCGCGCCGGACGCCATGCCGGGCTGCTGCTGGCGCTGCTGCTCATTCCCTTCTGGATCGATTTCATCGTGCGCATGTCGGCCTGGATGGTGCTGCTCGGCCGCAACGGCACGATCAACAGCGCGCTCCTCGGCCTCGGCTTCATCGAGCAGCCGATCCGCATGATCGGCACCTATCCGGCCGTGCTCGTCGGCATGCTCTATGCCTTCCTGCCGACCACGGTATTGCCAATCCATGCCGCGCTGAACGGCCTCGACAAACGGCTGCTGGAAGCCGCCGACGATCTCGGCGCGACGCCCTTGCAATCCTTTTGGCGGGTCACCTTCCCGCTGTCGCTGCCGGGCGTGATGGCGGCGATCCTCTTCGTCTTCGTGCCGGCCATGGGCGTCTATGCCATCCCCGTCCTGCTCGGCGGCGGCAAGAGCATCATTCTCGGCAACCTGATCGTCCAGCTCTTCCTCGATTTCCGCAACATGCCGCTGGGTGCCGCCGTCTCTGTGGTGCTGCTGGTCATCTCGTCGGGCATCATCGTCTGCTACATGCGCGTGCTGCGCTCCGTCGAGGAGGCGCGGACATGAGGAAGCTCATCGCGCTCTACGTGCCCGCCGCCACGCTGATCGGCTATATCTTCCTCTTCGCGCCGCTCCTGGTCCTCGTCATCTACGCCTTCAATGCCGGCCGTTCGACCGTGGTCTGGGAGGGCTTTTCGCTCGCCTGGTTCGCGGAAGCGCTGCGCGACCGCGGGCTCAGGGCCGGCCTGCAGGTCAGCGTCATCGTCGCCATCGCCTCGGCCGCGCTTGCAACGATGATCGGCACAAGTGCCGCACTCGCCGTGGTCAAGCGCCCCTTCGCGGGAAAGAACCTGTTCTCAACGCTCATCATCGCGCCGCTGGTGCTGCCTGAAATCGTGCTCGCCGTCGGCCTGCTCGTCGCGACCGTCTGGACCGGCGTGCCCCTCGGCTACGGCACCCTGATCGCCGGCCATGTGCTCGTGTCGATCCCGTTCAGCTTCCTGATCGTGCGCGCCGCCGCCTCCGGCCTCGATCCGCGGCTCGACGAGGCGGCCGCCGATCTCGGCGCCAACGGCAAGCAGGCCTTCCTGCGCGTGACGCTGCCGCTGTTGGCGCCCGCCATCCTCTCGGCCTTCCTGCTCTGCGCAGTGATCTCCTTCGACAACTTCGTCGTCTCGACCTTCGTCTCGGGCGTCGGCTCGACGCCACTGCCGATCCAGATCTACGCCACGCTGAAGTCCGGCCTCACGCCGAAGATCAATGCGCTCGGCGCCATGCTGATCGCGGTCAACGTGCTGGTCATCCTGGTCGTCATGAGCCGCTACCTCAAGACGATCCGCAAACAATCATAAGAACCACCAACCAAGAAATGGGGAATGCGCAATGAAAAACTGGAGAACACTTTTTGCATCGGTCAGCCTGGTCGCCATCGCCTCCGGCGCCTCGGCCGCCGAGCTCAACATCTATGCCTGGTCCGGCGAAGTGCCGCAGGAAATCGTCGACGACTTCGCGAAGGAGACCGGCATCACGGTGACCTTCGACACCTACGACTCCAACGAGACGATGATGGCGAAGCTGTCGGCCGGCGCCAGCGGCTACGACCTCATCGAACCCAGCCAGTACACCGTGCAGGTGCTCGCCAAGCAGGGCCTGTTGCAGGAACTGGATCACGCCAAGATCCCGAACATCGGCAATCTTGGCGCGCCCTTCAAGGAGGTCTCCTACGATCCCGGCCAGAAATGGTCGGTACCCTATATCTGGGGCACCACCGGTTTTGCCTATAACGAGGACTGCGTGAAGACGCCGCCGACGAGCTGGAAGGCGCTGTGGGACCCGCAGTATGAAGGCCGCATCTACATGCTCGACAATATGCTGGCAGCCTATATCGCTGGCCTCCAGGTCAACGGCTTCGATGCCGGCACCACCAAGCCGGAGGAAATCGAGAAGGCGACCCAGTCCCTCATCGAGCAGAAGAAGGTGCTTGGCGGTTACAACAGCACCAATTACGGCGACCTGCTCGCCTCGGGCGAAGCCTGCATCGTGCAGGGCTGGAACGGTTCCATCGCGCAGGTGATGGTGACCAATCCGAAGGTCAAATACGTCATTCCGGATGAAGGCGGCTCGATGTGGATCGACGGCTTCGCCATTCCGACATCGGCGAAGAACGTCGAGGAAGCCTACAAGTTCATCGACTACATCATGCGGCCGGACGTCGCCGCCAAGGCGGCGGATCTCTCGAAATCGGCAACCGTCATCGACAAGGCCAAGGCGCTCCTGCCGAAGGAAACAGCAGGAAACGCCGCCATCTATCCGCCGGAAGACAAGCTGATGAAGGCCGACTTCATTCTCGATGTCGGCGATGCCACAAAACTCTACCAGGATGGCTGGACCAAGGTGAAGACCGCCCAGTAACGGCGGCCCAAACCATCGGCGGCCGGTTTGCCGGCCGCCCCTTTCCCTGAGCGAGTTCCAGAACGATATGCCGCCTGACACCACGACAGAGCCGGCCGGCGTCAGCCGTGCCGCCATCGAACTGATCGACATCCGCAAGGCCTTCGGCACCGGAGCCGAGACGGCCTATGCCGTCGATCGCCTGAACCTGACGATAAAAGCGGGCGAGTTCTTCACCTTCCTCGGCCCGTCAGGCTGCGGCAAGACGACGACATTGCGCATGATCGCCGGCTTCGAGGAACCGACCTCCGGCCGCCTTCTGCTCGATGGCCGCGACGTCACCGGCGTGCCGGCGCACCAGCGCAACGTTAACACCGTGTTCCAGAGCTATGCGCTCTTCCCGCATCTGAACGTCGGCGAGAATGTCGGCTTCGGCCTTTCGGTAAAGGGTGTCGCGAAGGACGAGATCCGCGATCGCGTAAAAGCCGCGCTCGACAGCGTGCACATGACCCATGCCATCGACCGCAAGCCCTCAGCCCTTTCCGGCGGCCAGCAGCAGCGCATCGCGCTCGCCCGTGCGCTGATCAACCGCCCCTCCGTGCTGCTCCTCGACGAACCCTTCGGCGCGCTCGACCTCAAACTGCGTCGCGAGATGCAGATGGAGGTGAAGGAGATGCAACGCCGCCTCGGCATCACCTTCATCTTCGTCACGCATGACCAGGAGGAGGCGCTGACCATGTCGGACCGTATCGCCGTGATGAACAACGGCGTCGTCCAGCAGGTGGGCGGCCCGGTCGAGATCTACGAGCGTCCGGCCAACCGTTTCACCGCCGGCTTCATCGGCGACATGAACCTGATCGAGGCGCGCATCGCCGCCCGCACCGGTGATCAGTTCACTCTGGACGCCGCCGGCAGCCGGATCGATTTCCCCTGCACCCTGCCCTTGCAGCCCGGCGATGTATGCACGCTCGCCATCCGCCCGGAGGCGCTGCATTTCGTCGAGGGCGAGGCCGGCGGGTCGGCCCGCTTTTCCGGCGCGCTCGGCGAGGCCGTCTATATCGGCACAGACACCGTCTACGCGCTCGTGCTCGCCGACGGCACCCGCCTGCATGCCCGCGTGCGCAACGGCGATCGGCCGATGCCGCAACCCGGCGCGCCGGCCACGCTCGCCTGCGTCCCCTCCGCCATCAGACTCCTCACGCAATAGGATCTTCTTTCATCATGTCGATCAAATCCTACAGGATCGCCGACCCTGCGCCGCAGCTCGACGCCGGCCTTCTCGCCCGCTTCGCCCGCGTCGAGGCCGCGACCGTCGGCCACTACCTGCACGACCGTTTCATGCGCAATGACCTGCGCCCGCTGATCGATGGCGTGCGGGTGGCCGGCACCGCGCAGACCGTGTCGATCCCCGGCCCGGATTCCACCCTGCTCTATCACGCGATGGACCGCGTGCGCCCCGGCGATATCCTCGTGATCGACCGGGCGGGCGACGAGCGCCACGCCGCCTGGGGCGGCTTCATGGCCGCGGTCGCCAAGGAGCGCAAGCTCGCCGCCGTCATCGTCGACGGCATGATCACCGACCCGGCCGCGATCCGCGAGGCCGGCGTGCCGACCTGGGCGCGCGGCGTTTCGCCGATCACGACGAAGCTGCTCAATCTCGGCGGGGGCTATAACATCCCCGTTTCCTGCGGCGGCGTCACCATCAATCCGGGTGATGCGATCCTTGCCGACGACTGCGGCATCCTCGTGCTGCCGCCCGACCAGGTGGCCGGTATCGCCGACATCGCGCTCGCCGACCAGGAAGACGAAGGAAGCTGGGTGGCGCGCATCAATGCCGGCGCCACATTGCAGGAACTGGTCGATATCGCCGGCATGATCGCCGACCGGCAGAAGAAGGATGGAGCCGCCCATGGCTGATACGCTCGACACTCTCGCCGTCTGGCTCTCGACCCCGCACCAGGCGATGATCGAGATCGCCCGCGACATCGGCTACCGGCATATCGTGCTCGACATCGAACACGGCCTGTTCGACCTCGAAGCGCTGGACCGCATCCTCGCCCTCGGCAAGGCGCTCGGCATGACCATGCACGCCAAGGTGCTGGGACCGGAGGCGATCCCGATCCAGCAGGCGCTCGACATGGGCGCCGACAGCGTCATCATCCCGCATATCGGCGATGTCGAGCATGCGCGCCGCGTGACCGCCTCGGCCAAATACCCGACGCTCGGCACGCGCAGCTTCTCCGGCACCCGCCCCGCCCGCTATGGCGGCGTGAAGCCGGAATACTACGACAACGAAAACGCCAAGACGCGCTGCTATCCGATGATTGAGTCGGCCGCTGCCCTCAAGGATGTCGAGGCGATCCTCGCGCTGCCGACCGTCGACGGCCTCTTCGTCGGCCCGAGCGACCTCTCGCTCGATTCCGGCCGTGGCGCCTATCGCAACACGGATGCGGACAAGGCAGACCTTAGAAAGATCGCGCAAGCTGCTGAAAAAGCGGGGAAACCCTGGATCATGCCCGCCTGGTCGCGCGCCGAGCGCGCCTTCGCCAAGGAGCTCGGCGCGAGCCTGATGGTGGTCGCCGACGAATACGGCTCCATCTGGACGGGCCTCGAAGACGCCGCAAAACCCTGAAAATCGAACGGAATTTCATCATGAACGAGACCATTTCCTGCGGCAGCCGCCTAATGCAGATCTTGAAGGCCTATGGCGTCGACACCGTCTTCGGCATGCCGGGCGTGCACACGCTCGAAGCCTATCGCGGCATGGGTGCCGCCGGCATCCGCCATATCGGCGTGCGCCATGAACAGGGCGCCGGCTTCATGGCCGACGGTTATGCCCGCATGTCGGGCAAGCCGGGCGTCTGTGTGCTGATTTCCGGCCCCGGCGTCACCAATGCGGCAACCCCGATCGGCCAGGCCTATTCCGACAGCGTGCCGATGCTGGTCATCACCTCAGTCGCCGCCAACAAGGATCTCGGCATGGGCCGCGGCATGCTGCACGAGATCACGGACCAGTCGGCCGTCACCCGCCCCCTCACCGCCTTCTCCGAGACCGCGACGAGCCCAGATCAGGTGCGCGAATACATCGCCCGCGCCTTCGCCCTCTTCGACAGCGGCCGCCCGCGCCCGGTGCATGTCTCCATCCCGCTCGACGTCTTCAAGGCACCGGACGACAAGCCGGCCACCCGTCGCACCACCGCGCGGCGCCGTGCACCTGATGCCGCACAGGTCGAGGCGGCGGCCGCCATCCTCAACGCCGCGAAACGACCGGTGATCCTCGCCGGCGGCGGTGCGGTCTCCGCAGCCGCCGAGGTCCGCGCCTTGGCGGAAAAGATCGGCGCGGCCGTGGTGCCGACCATCGCCGCCAAGGGCATCCTGCCGGACGACCACCCGCTCGCCCTGGAAGTGACGGTCGACCGCGGCGCCACCCAGGATTTCGTGTGCGATGCCGATGCGGTGCTGCTGATCGGCACCGAGCTTGCCGAACCGGACATCTGGCTCGACGGCCCGCTGCCGATGAACGGCAAGATCATCCGCATCGACATCGACCCCGCGACGCTGGTGCGCGACTACGACGTGGACGTCGCCATGGAAGCGGATTCGAAACTGGCCGTCGCGGTAATCGCGGAGAAAGTTTCCGCAGCCACCGGCTTCAAGGACAGCAATGCCATCGCCGAACTGCGCGCCACCGAGCGCGACGGGCTGACGCCGCTCGAACAGAAACATGTGCGCGTGCTCGACAGCCTGCGCAACGCCATCCCCGACAACGGCGTCGTCTATACCGACATGACGCAGCTCGCCTATACCGGCTACGCCTTCTATCGCAGCGCCCTGCCGCGCACCTGGCATTTCCCCGCCGGCTTCGGCACACTCGGTTATGCCCTGCCGGCGGCGATCGGCGGCAAGATCGCGAGCCCCGAGACACCGGTCGCCGTGATCGTCGGCGACGGCGGTTTCCAGTTCACGCTCCAGGAACTCGGCACGGCGGTGGAAAACAAGCTGCCGCTCGCCATCATCCTGTGGAACAATGACAGCCTCGCCCAGATCCGCGACGGCATGATCGCGCGCGACATCCCGACCATCGGCGTCAACCAGCACAATCCGGATTTCGTCAAGCTGGCGGAGGCCTATGGCTGCCGGACCGCCGAGCCGACAAGCTTCGAGGAGTTGGAAGCCGCCGTCAAAGCCGCCTTCGCCGCAGATGGCCCGACGGTCATCCACCTCAGAGAAAACGCCCCCTTCCTGAACGCCTGAACGGAAGCTCTGCATCAAGCCCACTTCGCGGTGGAGGTCGTCGAGCGACAGTGCGGAACCGCCGCTCGACATCGGTCCATAAGGGCACAGATATGACGATTTAACTTGACTAACAAACTCATATATTGTGATCGTCTCCCACGAAAAAACCCTCTCCCCCGGAGACTATCGTGGAGATCATCCGCGCCTGCGGCCTCAACATCTTTCTGGAAACCTCGCCCGTGCGCCGGGAGATGGTTTGGGAAAGCGTGACGCCGCCCGGCCACTGGATCGGCACGCTGCTGGAAGGCAGCCTTTCGGTGGAGCAGGAGGGTTTTGGCTCGCATCTCTGGCAGAGCGGCGGCGGCACGATCTTTTCCGCCAGCGACAATGTGCACACGCGCCATGTGGTGTTACGCGACGGCGGAGTCGCGGCGGTCTTCGTGCAGATCGAGGAGGAGATGGCCGAACCGCTGATGGGGGGCGATACGCTGTCGCTGATCGCCCGCAAGACGCCGGACCCGCGCCTGGCGCTGCCGGAGGCCGCGCGCATGATCGCCTGGCAGATGCTCGGCTGCCCGCTGCAAGGCCCGGCCCGACGCCTCTACATGACCGGCAAGGCCATGGAGATGGTGGCGCATATTCTCGACGACGCGACCGTGCCCAACCATGGCGGCGCGGCCAATTGGCCGGCGCGCGATATCGCCCGTCTGCACGAGGCACGCAGCATCCTGCTTGCCGAACTCGCCGCGCCGCCGAGCGTACCGGAGCTCGCCCGCCGGGTGGGCACGAATGCCAAGAAGCTCGGTGCGGGCTTCCAGGCGCTGTTCGGCAGCACGGTTTATGGTTTCGTCAAGACGAGCCGGCTCGATGCCGCGCGGCTGCTCCTCGAAGGCGGCGAGACCTCGATTGCCCATGTCGCGCGGCAGGTCGGCTACCAGCCGCAGCATTTCGCCACCGAATTCCGCCGCCGCTTCGGCATGGCGCCCACCACCATCACGGGCCGGGCGCGCACGTAGTCCGGTTCCCGAACACCTTTGGCGCAATCCCGAACGTGCGCCAGATTGTGCCCCCGGCAGGCCGCATGCGAAGACCCACGCAAAGCTGAGGGAATTCGTCATGAATCAAAAACGCCACGCCGCCTTGCGCACCGCCACCATCCTCGCCACCGCGGGCTTCGTTCTCTTCGATGCCGCCCGGCTTTCCGCGCAGGAGCAACCGGCCGAAGGTGCGACGGTGCTTGAACAGATCGTCGTAACCGCCCGCCGTCGCGAGGAAAAAATCCAGAATGCGCCCGTCGCGGTCACCGCCATTGCCGGCGAAGACCTTGGCAAGGGCCGGACGGATACGATGGAGGACGTGGCGTTCAAGACGCCGAACGTGCTGTTCAACGGCCAGGGCGGCCCGGTCAGCATTCGTGGCGTCACCTCGCTCGGCATTTCCGGGGGCGTCGATCGCCAGCCGGCCGTCGGCATGTTCCTCGACGACGTCTATATGGCCCGGCCGATGGGCTATCCCTTCATCCTGGAAGACCTGGAGCGCGTCGAGGTCGTGCGCGGCTCGCAGGCCACCCTCTACGGCAAGAACACCATCGGCGGCGCGGTGAACCTCATCTCGCGCGAGCCCGGCGACACGGCCGGCGGCGAATTCTCCGCGACGATCGGCACCGATCTCGACAGCCGCTTCAAGGCCGCCTTCGAAACGCCGATCGAGGGCACCGGCTGGGCCGTGCGCACCTCCGCCGCCTGGAGCGGCAATCGCGGCTATATCGAAAACCTCGTCAACGGCGATGACGTCAGCGATACCGACGTGTTCGGAGGTCGCGTCGTGGCGACCGGCGAAGTGGGCGACGGCACCCGCGTGAAAATCATCGGCGACTTTACCCGCGACCGCAGCGATGGCGGGCTCTGGTATGCGCCGCTGCCGCTCGCCTTCGACCACAAGGCGACGCATGATTTCGAGCCGGACAACAGCGTCGACAGCGGCGGCGTCTCGGTGCGCATCGACCATGATTTCGAGACCGTGCGCCTGACCTCGGTGACAGCCTTCCGCGGCCATGAGATGAGCAGCTATCTCGACGGCGATTTCACCGCAACACCCTATATCGGCCAGGCGCAGGAGGAGACACAGCGCCAGTTCAGCCAGGAACTGCGCCTCTCCTCGCTCGACGACGACGTGTTCCGCTGGAGCGGCGGACTGTTCTACATGCACGAGCGTTTCGAGGGCACGCAGTTTTTCGACCTCGTCTCCTTCCCGCGCAACGTCTGGAGCCGCGACGTCTTCGAGCAATCGGCCGACACGTTCTCCGTCTTCGGCGAGGCGAGCTATTTCGTGACGCCGCAATGGGAGCTTTCGGCCGGCGGGCGCTACACCTATGACCGCAAGTCGACGACGAGCGAAATTTCCTCGCCGAGCGGCAGCTTCATGTTCGGCACGCCGGGCCGGGCCGAGGGCGACGTCTCCTTCTCCAACTTCTCGCCGGAAGCCGCCATCACCTACCACGTCTCGGAAGGCAACATCGCCTATGCCAAGATCAGCCGTGGCTACAAGTCCGGCGGCATCAGCCCCTATATCGAGGAGGACGGCTCGGCGAACCGCTACGATCCGGAAACCACCATGTCCTACGAACTCGGCACCAAGGCGACCTCCGACGACGGCCGGTTCACGCTGGCAGCGTCGCTGTTCTACATCGACTGGAAGGACCAGCAGGCGGTCATCTACACGACGCCGTTCACGCGCGTCTATCGCAACGCCGCCGCCGCGACATCGAAGGGTTTCGAGATCGAGGCGACGGCGCAGTTGACCGAGGAGATCGGCCTGCGCGGCGGCTACGGCTATACCCATGCCCGCTACGACGAATTCGTCGATACTGTGATGGGCGCGGACTATAGCGGCAACGACCTGCCCTTCGCACCGCGCCACAGTTTCAGCGCCGGCGTGAATTTCGCCCGCGAACTTGAAGCCGGCGCTACGCTGAAGGCCGGCATCGACTACACGTTCCGCAGCTCCTACGCCTTCACCTCGGACAATAAGTACAGGCAGGACCCAACCCACCTGGTCGACGCCCATATCGGCATCGAGAAGGACGGCTGGAGCGCCAGCCTGTGGGCCAAGAACCTGACGGACGAGCGCTACCTGAAGAACTATTTCAGCTATAGCGGCACCGATATGGGCGTCGCCGCAGCCGGCCGCACCGTCGGCATCACGCTGGCGAAGGTGTGGTGATGAGCGTGAACCCCGACACCCTGCCGCTCGCCGCCGCCAACACTTCCAGCGAAGCCGGGCGCCTCCGCTTCTTCCTGCTGATCGGCGTGCTCTATTTCACCCAAGGGCTGCCCGTGGGGCTGTCCATGGAGGCCGTGCCGGTGCTGATGCGCCAGGCCGGGGTCTCGATGGATGTCATCGCGCTGGTGCCGCTGGCCGGCCTGCCCTGGATCATAAAATTCCTCTGGGCTCCGATGGTCGACAACCGCTGGCATGCCGGCCTCGGGCGGCGCAAGAGCTGGATCGTGCCAATGCAGGCGATCCTCGCCGCCTGCCTGCTGCTGCTCGGCTTCCTGCCGCTCGAAGGCAGCGGCCTGTGGATGGCGGTGACGGCGCTCGCCATTGGCACGATTGCCAGCGCCACGCAGGACACCGCGACGGACGGCCTTGCTGCGGAACAACTGGCCGGGCGCGGGCTCGCCTATGCCAATGCGTTGCAGGTCGGCGGCATGATGGCCGGTTTCATGGTCGGCGGTGGCGGCGTGCTGATGGTCGCCGATGCGCTGGGCCAGCAGGGCGTGTTCCTGCTGCTGGCGCTGTTCCCAGCCCTGACGGTCGCCATCGCGCTTGGCTGGCGCGAACCGCCAAGGCCGGTTCCGGCACGCGAAGACACCAGGGCGCGGCTTGCCGATACGTTCCGGCGGCCCGGCGTGGCCCTCCTCCTCGTGCTCGCCTTCATCTATGGCGGCGCGCATGCGGGCGGGCTCAGCGTCAGCAAGATCTTTCTCGTCGACCAGGGCTGGTCGAACCAGGATACCGGGCTCGTCTCGACGATCAGCGGCCTCGTCATGCTCGTCATCGGCTGCCCGCTCGGCAGCGCGCTGACCGCACGCTACCGCTGGGTCGCCATGGGCACGGGCATACTGCTCGCCGCCACCTCCTTTGCCGCCTGGGGACTGATCGCCGGTGGCATCCTGCCGTCCGGCTGGCTCTCGGTATCGCTGGCGATCGGGCTCCTGTCCGTGGCAAGCGGCTTCATCGCGGTCTCCGCGGCAACCATCATCATGGCTTTCGGCGGGGCTGGCAAACAGGCAGGCACGGACGTCACCGTGCTGCAAAGCGCCAACGTGCTCGGCGAGATGGCGATTGCCGGCGTCGTCGTCTGGGTGGCCGGGCGCACCGGCTATGCCGCCACCTTCGCCGGCGCCACCGTCGCGTTGGTCCTCGCCGCACTCTTCGTCTCGCGCGCTGCGCGCTCCCTCCCCGTCACCCGATAGATCGAGGATCCGATCCATGCTTTCGCTCTCGTCCACCATGGTCGACCGCATCGCGCGGCGGCCGGGCGGCCTTCTCGGCTACCTGCTTTACCGCTTCCCCTTCGGCCACAAGATCGGCTTCAACCTGGCCTTCGACCGCCTGCCGCCGGAAAAGAGCGATCTCGTGCTCGAAGTCGGTTGCGGCGGCGGGGTCTTCCTGCGCCGCCTGCTCGCTGGCGGCTGTCGCGCCATCGCAATCGACCACAGCCCGGACATGGTGGCCAATTCCGGCAGGCTGAACGCCCGGGCGCTCGCCGAGGGACGGTTGGTGCTGCATCAGGCGGATGCCGCAGCCCTGCCCATCGCGGATGGCGCGATCGACAAGGTCTACTGCCTCAACGCCTTCTTCTTTTTCCCGCAGCCGGCCGAAAGCCTGCGCGAAATGGCCCGCGTCTTAAAACCCGGCGGCCGGCTGGCACTGATCACCTCGCCCCCCGCGTTTCGCCCGCAGATCGCGCGGTTCTCCCCCAGCATGGCGGAGAACATGCGCTTCGACGCGCCGGAGACGCTCGCCGAATGGGCAAAGGACGCCGGTCTGAAGCCGGTCGAGACGCGCGAAGTCGCCACCGCGGGTTTCCTGTTCATTGCCAGCAAGGAGGCAGCGCATGAGTGATCCGCACATCATCGAAGGCCCCGGCTTTCGCGGCCGCATCACCGGCAGGCTCGGCGACATGCTGGTCATCGATGCCGAGGTGGAGGCCGATATCCCGGCGCATGCCGCCGACACCGAAGAATTCGCCATTGTTGTCTCCGGCCGATTCGAGGTGACGATGAACGGCGCGACGCTGCCCTGCGGCCCTGGCGATCACCTCGTCGTCGAGGCCGGCGTGGAACACGCGATCCGCGTCATCGAGCCCGGGCGCCTCGTGCTGATCGGCAGGATGTAGCGAGCGTCCGGCGGAAACTTGCCGGCAATGCGGCCTCCGCGTCAAGAAATTACGCGCGATGACATCCTCGCGAATTTTTCTAACAAAAACTTGACTCCCTTACTCTTATTAAGATAGGTCAGCATCACTGACACATTCGATATAGGAGGATGCGACTTGGAGCACCGTGGCGACACCACCGGCCTTTACGATCCCTCGCAAGAGAAGAGCAGTTGCGGCGTTGGCTTCATCACGCGAAAAGACGGCATCCAGACGCATGACGTGCTCAAGAGAGGCCATGAGGCGCTCTGCGCCGTGCCGCATCGCGGCGGCATGTCGGCGGAAGGCGTGGGCGATGGCGCCGGCGTTTCGGTCGATCTGTCGCTCGGCTTCTTCCGCAAGCTGACCGCACGCCCGGACCTCCAGCCGCGCCGCTTCGGCGTCGGCAACTTCTTCCTGCCGAGCGACCCCGCCTGCCGCGCGGAAGCGGAACAGATCATCGGCGATGCGCTCGCCGAGCAGGGTTTCGCCCTGCTTTTGGAGCGTGCCGTTCCGGTCGACGAAAGCGCCATCCGGCCGGCCGCCGTGCGCTACCAATCGCCGATCCGCCAATGGGTCTTTGCCTGCCATGACGCCGCGGCAAGCGAGGCTGAATTCGATTTCCGCATCCACAAGGCGCTGCTGGCGATCGAGGCTCGTGCCTATATCGAGCCGCACCTTGCCGGGCTCTATCCGCTCTCGATGAGTGCAAGGACGCAGGTGCTGAAGGGCCGGCTGAACTCCAACGAGGTCATGCCCTATTTCCGCGACCTGGTGGACCCCGACCACACCGTCAACACCATGTATTTCCACACGCGGTTTTCCACCAACACCGACCCGCATCCCTCCATGGCCCAGCCCTTCCGGCTGATGGCGCACAACGGCGAACTCAACACCGACCGCAAGAACCGCCTCTCCGAGGCCGCGATCGCGCTTGCGAAAAACGCCTCGATCATCCGGCCGAAGGGCCAGTCGGACAGCTGCCGCCTCGACCAGACGCTGCTGACCCGCGTCTTGGAGGACGGCCTCGATCTCGTCACCGCCGTCGTCTCGATGATGCCGCCGGCCTGGGAGAACGACGATACGCTGTCGCCCGAGGTCGTGGCGATGCTCGAATACTTCTCGCTCTACGAGGAGAAGAACGACGGCCCCGCCGCCCTCATCTTCGGCGATGGCGACATTATCGGCGCACGGCTCGACCGGCTGGGCCTGCGCCCGCTGCGCACGGTTGAGACGGCGGATTATCTCTGCGTCATGTCGGAAGCGGGCCAGATCGCCTTTCCGCCTGAAACCGTGCTGCGCCGCGGCCGTATCGAGGCCGGCGGCATGCTCTGCTACGATCACACCGCCAAGCGTGCCTTCGGCACCAACGAGGCGCTGGAGATGCTGGCCGCCCGCCGCCCCTATCGCGACTTGTTGCGCGACGCACGCGTGAACCTCGCCGACCTGCCGGAAATCCCGGCCGACGCGCAGGGCTCGCCGCTGCGCTACAATGGCGATCTCGAACGCCAGCAGCGCTACGTCGCCTATTCGTTCAACCAGGAAAGCTTCAAGTTCCTGATGGACCCGATGCTCCAGACCGGGGCGGAGAAGATCTCCGCCATGGGCTATGGCAACGCCATCAACGCGCTTTCCGACCAGGAGGGCGGCGTCGCGAAATACTTCTCGCAGCGCTTTGCGCAGGTGACGAACCCGCCGCTCGATTCGATCCGCGAGGCGGACGGCATGACGCTGCGCGTGGCGCTCGGCGCCAAGCCGAATATCGGCGCGAAGGCGGCCCGCCAGATCGTCGTGCCCTCGCCGATCCTCACCCATCTCGACATGCTGCGCATCCGCGAGCAGGCGGAAACGCCGGTGCGGCGCTTCGAAATGCTGTTCACGCCCGATCTCGACGACGCGACGGCAAACGAGCAGGCGCTCGAACAGGCGATCGCCACCCTCTGCGATGCGATTGCCGGCTTCGCCCGCGAGGAAGGCGGCATCGCCGTCGTCACCGACCGGCATGTGGCGAAGGGCCGTGCCGCCTTGCCGATGATCCTCGTCGTCTCCGCCGTCAACCAGAAGCTTATCGAGGAGGGCCTGCGGCTGCGGCTCTCGCTGGTCGTCGAAAGCGGGCAGATCTGCTCCTCGCACCATGTCGCGGCCGTGCTCGGCTTCGGCGCCTCGGCGGTCTATCCGCTCGGCGTGCAGTTCCGCGCGGAGGAAAAATTCGGCGCGGAGGCCGACAAGGCCTTCAAGCGCTTCGCCAAGGCGGCCGAAAAGGCGCTGATGAAGACCATGGGCAAGGTCGGCCTCTGCACCGCCGAAAGCTATATCGGCGGCGAGTTCTTCGAGCCCAACTTCCTCGACACCAACGATCCGGTGCTGAAGCGCTACTTCCCCAACGTGAAGACGCCGGTCGGCGGCGTGAATTTCAAGGTCATCGCAGCCGCCGTCGCCGGCTGGCATGCCAAGGCGCTGACCGTGAAAAGCGAGGACGACATCCCGCTGCTCGGCCTCTTCAAGGAGCGCGCCGAGGGCGCCGGCCATTCCTTCGGCACGGCCGCCGTGCGCGGCTTCGTCGACATGACGGAGGAGAAGATCGCCTTTGACGGGGCGGGTGAGGACGATCCCTTCCTGCGCCTCCTGACGCTCAACCGGCTGGACGACGCCTTCGGCCTCGACGATGCCGCCTATAGCAACAACGGCTTCGAGAAGCTGACATCCGAGGCGATCGACCGTTTCACCATCACGCCCGGCTACCGCACCTTCATCCGCCAGATGACGGAGGAACGCACCCGGCGGCCCGCGGCGTTGCGCGACGTGCTCGCGTTGCCGGCGGACGTCACATATCTCGCGTCGGCTGAGGACTTCCGCAAGGAGATGGGTCGCTTCTCGCGCAAGGGCAACAACAGCTTCATGGTGCGCGGCCTCGCCTGCGAAACCCTTGCCGACGACACCTTCCGCCTCACCCTCGTCGGCGGTGAATTGGCGCGGCTTGCCGCGCTCGGCCAGTCCCTCGTCATGCGCTTCGGCCCAGAAATCCTCGGCCATTGGTTGGAGGGCGGCGCGCTGATGGTGCAGGCGGCCGGCGAGGCGCTGGACTATCTCGCGCTCATCCGCACCGCGCCGCAGAGCATTCCGCTCGATGCCGTGCAGAAGGCGAGCGAGATCACGCCGCTGCTCGCCTCCGGCGCCATGAGCCATGGCGCGCTGGTCGCCAATGCCCACGAGGCGGTCGCGCACGGCACCAACATGGTCGGCGGCATGTCGAATTCCGGCGAGGGCGGCGAGCATCTTTCACGCTACGGCACGATCCGCGCCTCGCGCATCAAGCAGTTCGCCTCGGGCCGCTTCGGTATCTGGGCCGGCTATCTCGCTGATCCGATGCTGGAGGAGCTGGAAATCAAGATCGGCCAGGGCGCCAAGCCCGGCGAAGGCGGCCAGCTTCCCGCCCAGAAGGTGACGGTCGAGATCGCCGCTGCGCGCGGCGGCACGCCCGGCGTGGAGCTGGTCTCCCCGCCCCCGCACCACGACACCTATTCCATCGAGGATCTCGCCCAGCTTATCCATGACTGCAAGGCAGCGCGCGTGCGCGTCATCGTCAAGCTGGTCTCCTCGGAGGGTATCGGCACCATCGCCGTCGGCGTCGCCAAGGCGGGCGCCGATGTCATCAACGTTGCCGGCAACACCGGCGGCACGGGGGCGGCCGCCGTCACCAGCCTGAAATATACCGGTCGTGCCGCCGAGATCGGCATTGCCGAAGTGCATCAGGCACTCTGCGCCAACGGTATCCGCCAGAAGGTGCAACTGCGCTGCTCCGGCGCGCACCAGACGGCGAGCGACGTCGTCAAGTCGGCGCTGCTCGGCGGCGACAGCTTCGAATTCGGCACCACGGCGCTGATGATGCTGAAATGCGTGATGGCGAAGAACTGCAACATCAAGTGCCCCGCCGGCCTCACCACCAATCCGGAAGTCTTCGACGGCGACCCGCGGGCGCTCGCGCAATACCTCCTCAACATCGCCCACGAGACGCGGGAAATCCTGGCGGCGCTCGGCCTGCCGTCTCTGCGCGAAGCCCGCGGCCGCAGCGACCTGCTGCACCTGCTCGACCATCCTTCGAGCGTCGGCCAGCTCGACCTTCGCGCGATGCTTGCGGTCGTGGACGAGGTGAAGATCGCCGATCCAGTCTATATGGAGAAGGATTTTGCGGTCGACGACGGTTTCATCGATCTCGTCCGCTCCGCCCTCCTCGACGGCAGGCGCCAGACGGTGGAGCTCGGCGGCAACCGCTACCTCAACAATTGCAACAAGACCGTCGGCGGCCAGCTCGCCGTCGATATCGAGCGCCTGCTGAACCACGAGCTCACCGAAGCGCAAGCACGCGCCTTGCCCGCCGTGCGGCAGGACGACCGCGGCCGCCGTTTCCTCGATGCCGACAGCGTGCGCATCTCCACCTCGGGTTCGGCCGGCCAGTCCTTCGGCGCCTTCTGCAACGATGGCATGGCGCTGACCCATACCGGCACCTGCAATGACGGCGTCGGGAAAAGTGCGTGCGGCGGCGTCATCACCGTGCGCTCGCCGGGCGGCGGTTCACAGGAAGCCGGCGGCAATGTGCTGGTTGGCAATTTCGCGCTGTTCGGTGCGACCGGCGGGCGCCTCTTCGTGGAAGGCCAGGCCGGCGACCGCTTCGCCGTGCGCAATTCCGGCTCGACCGCCGTGGTCGAAGGCGTCGGCGATTTCTGCTGCGAATATATGACGAACGGCGCGGTGCTGAACCTCGGCACCTTCGGCAAGGGTTTCGGCAACGGCATGAGCGGTGGCTTCGTCTACCAGTACGACCCCTATGGCGACCTGCCCAAGAAGATGAGCCACGACTCCATCTTGCTGGGAACGATCGGCGACGAGACGGATGCCATGGCGGCGGTCCATGCCGACGCCATCCGCCTGATGCTCGAATGGCATGTGACGGCGACGGGCTCCGAGAAGGCTCGGTGGCTGATCAAGAACTGGGAGAGCGAGAGGCACAATTTCGTCTACGGCCTGCCGCGCGCGCTGCTGCTCTACCAGGACAGCGACGCCATCCTGAAGGCGAAGAGCCGCAAGGATCTCGTCGAGGAACTGTCCACCGCGCTCGCCGCCCATCAGGTCCGAAAATTCAAGCTCGCCTATCGCGACCGCAAGGCCGTCCTCAACGGCACCGTGCCGGGCTACGGCGAGACCGACACGGAGGGCATGTTCGTGCTTCTCAACAACTACACGGTGCTCAGCATGGCGCAGTCGCTGGCACTGTCGCGGGTTCCCGCCGCGCGCGGCCCGTCCGATCCGGCCGTCGAGAAAGCGGTGCGCAACCTGCTGCTGACGGAGGATTTTTCGCTCATGCAGCGGCTTGCGCGCTACGCCCGCGAGGCCATCGCCGACTATGACGACGAAGCGCTTGCCGTGATGGTCGCCTCGAAGCGCCTCGACGACTATCGCCAGGCACTCAAGGGCCGCAACACGCGCTCCATCGACAGCCCCGGCACGTATGGCTGGATCCTCCACCAGACCGCCCGCAACGTCGAACGCATCGGCCGCATCCCGAGCTTCGAGGAATTGTTCGCTCGGCAGGCGATTTCCGGGTTCGCCCCGGCCAGACAGTGAGGCAGAAACGATGAAGATCCCCTATATCCCGGAAGACGCACCGTTCAACGCCGACCAGCGCGCCTGGCTTTCCGGCTTCCTCGCCGGCCTGCATTCCCGCCTCGCCATCGAAACGCCGGCCGTCGCTGCTGCTAGTGCGTCGGCAAAGGCGGCAAGCCTGCACATCCTCTACGGCACCCAGACCGGGAATGCCGAACGGGTGGCGATGGATGCGGCCGCGATCGCGCGCAGCCTGGGGCTCGCGCCGGAAGTGGCCGGCCTCGACGATATCGGCATGGCCGAACTTGCCGCCATGCAGCGCCTGATCGTCGTCACCTCCACCTATGGCGAAGGCGAGATGCCGGACAATGCGCAACTGTTCTGGGAGGCGCTTTCCGCCGCCGCCGCGCCGCGGCTGGAAGGCTTGCGGTTCGGCGTGCTGGCGCTTGGCGACACCGGCTACGACGGCTTCTGCCAGGCGGGAAAACTCATCGACATGCGCCTCGAACAGCTCGGCGCGACGCGCATCCTCGCCCGGCGCGACTGCGATATCGACTACGAGGACCCGGCCGCCGCATGGGTCGGCGAGGCCCTGCCGCTTGCCGCCGCGACGGCGGACACCGATGGCATTGCCGTTGTGGCACAGCCGCTTGCCGCTGCCGCCCCGGCCCGCGAGGTTTCCGGCTGGAGCCGCAAGAACCCCTACCCTTCACGGCTCGCCGTCAACCGCCGGCTTTCCGGCAGCGCGTCGGCCAAGGAGATCCGCCACTACGAATTCGACCTCGGCGACAGCGGGCTCACCTACGAAGCCGGTGACGCGCTCGGCGTCATGCCGGTCAACGACCCCGCTCTCGTCCACCTCCTCCTGTCCCGCCTCGGCGCCGATCCGCAAGCGCCCATCGGAGACGTGCCGCTCGAAGCCCTGCTCACCACGAAGGTCGAAATCTCGACCCCGTCACGCGACCTGATCGCCGAGGTGGAGCGCCGCGCCGGCAATGAGGAGCTGACCCATGTGCTGCGCAACGGCGACAAGGAAGCGCTCGACGCCTTCCTCTGGGGCAAGGATATCTGCGACCTGCTGTCGCTCGCGCCCGAAGGAACCTTTTCACCCGCGGAGTTCACGGCCCTGCTGAAGCCCCTCCAGCACCGCGCCTATTCCATCTCGTCCAGCCCGCAGGCCGCCAGCGGCAGCGTGCACCTGACGATCGCCAGCGTGCGTTACCATACGGATGGCCGCGACCGGGGCGGCGTGTGCTCGACCTTCCTCGCCGACCGCGTGGCGCAGGATGGGACAGCTGGCATCTTCGTCTCCCAGAATAAGTCCTTCCGCCTGCCCGCCGACAACGACGCGCCGGTGATCATGGTCGGCCCCGGCACCGGCATCGCCCCCTTCCGCGCCTTCCTGCAGGAACGCCGCACCCGTGGCGCAAAGGGCCGCAACTGGCTGTTTTTCGGCGACCAGCACCGCGCGAGCGATTTCATCTATGAGGACGAACTGGCGGAGATGAGCCGCGACGGGCTGCTGACACGGCTCGACCTCGCCTTTTCCCGCGACCAGCAGGAGAAGATCTACGTGCAGACGCGCCTGCGCGAGAACGGCAAGGCGCTCTACGCCTGGCTGGAGGACGGCGCGTCCTTCTACGTCTGCGGCGACGCCAGCCGCATGGCCCGCGACGTGGACAGCGCGCTTGCCGACATCATCGCCACCCATGGCGGCATGACGGCAGACCGCGCGACCGACTATATCGCCGGGCTGAAGCGCGAAAAGCGCTATCTGCGCGACGTCTACTGAACTCAGCCGGCGGACGCCGAAAGCTTGCCGAAGCGCTTGCGGAACCAGTCGGCAAGCAGGCTCTTCTCATGCGCCAGCCGTTCGGACCGCCGCGCCGCCGGGCTCCAGAGATAGGTGGCATTGGTGAGGGTTTCCTCGCCGCGGGCGAGGACCCTGGCGCCTGCGCGAAGCGTGTAGCGCAGCTTGAAACGCGGCGGCGTGGAATCGCGCAGGATGCGGACGTCGTACAGGCCGGTGTTCCAGGGTTCGTATTGTCCGGCAAGCCGCACATCCAGCACTTCGATATCGAGGCGCCGGCCGGGTTTCAGGTAGCGCTTATCGAGCTTGTGCAGATAGCGCGTCAGCTCGGCGGTGATGCGCTCGCTTTTCGCCTCGCTGCGGAAATCCCGGTCGCGGTATCGTTCGGGATGGACGAAGGCGACGCGGACCGCCGCCTCGGCGACGGCGGTGGTGAGCATCAGGGCTATGGTGGCCATTGCAAGACACTTCACGACACGCATGAATCTTCTCCGCTCATCGGGATGGTCGCATAGGCAGAAGATGGGTTTTCATACGCCGATTTCACCGGCACGACGATCGAAACAAATTCATCTTTCGTCACGCGACAGAAACATGATAATTTTAGTCGCCTTAATGCATCCAGCTCCGTGGCACCTTCTGGCGGCAGCTATTTTGGACAGGGCATCCCGATCCAGAAACGCCGCATAGATAGTCTCCGGCGTCGATCCGATCCGCCCTGAGGGATATTCCGTCGATCATCCATGGCTCTACGCTCCCTTCGCAGCCACCGCATTGCGAGCAGTCTGAAGGGAAAGCGGGACTTTTACGAGGTCACCAGCGGCGCTTCAACGTCGCCGGAGTAGCTCTCCTTCGCAGCGGATCTGGCCTGGCGGATATACGCCGCAAGCCGCGTAGAATTTGACGGATGCCAATTCCATTGACCGCAGAGATGAGTACAATCCGGCAAACTGCTTTGCTCATCAGTCGAGGTCCTACAACGTGCCGGCGCAACAGGACGACGATCAGAAGGCCCAACCGGCCGTGACCATGCCGCCCGCCTCCACCGAAGGCCTTGCCGCGAGCGAAGCGCGCCTGCGGTTCCTCGACGTGCTGGGCAAGGCGACGGCACCGAGCGCGGATGCGGACGAGATTCTCGCGATCACCACGCGGATGCTCGGGCAATATCTCGACGTCTCCGTCTGCGCCTATGCCGACATGGAGCCCGACCAGGACCATTTCACCATCCGCGGCGACTGGAGCGCGTCCGGCTCGTCCAGCATCCGCGGCTATTACAGCCTCGCCGCCTTCGGCGTGCGCGCGGTGGACGATCTGCATGCGGGGCGGCCGCTCGTCATCAACGACAACCACGCCGAGCTGCCGCCGGAAGAGGCCGCCACCTTCCAGGCGATCGGCATTTCCGCCACCATCTGCATGCCGCTCGTCAAGCAAGGCCGCCTTACTGCGCTGATGGCGATCCACCACCGGCAGCCGCATGTCTGGCAGCCGACGGAACTCGCCCTTCTCGGCGAGGTGACGGAGCGCTCCTGGGCGCATATCGAGCGCGTGCGCTCGCAGCAGACGGCGCGCGAAGCGGCGGAGCGGCTGAAGCTCGCGACGGACGCCGCCTCGATCGGCATCTGGGATTTCGACGTCACCGCCAACCGGCTGACCTGGGATACGCGCTGCAAGGCGCTGTTCGGCCTGCCGGCGGATGCCGAGATTACCTATGAAGGCAGCTTCCTGGCCGGGCTTCATCCGGACGACCGCGACCGCGCGGACAAGGCGGTGCAGGAATCGGTCTTCGGCACCATCACGAAACCCTTCAATATAGAATACCGGACGATCGGCATCACCGACCACCGAGAGCGCTGGATCGCCGCAAACGGTGACGTCGTCGCCTCAGACGACGGCGTGCGGTTCGTCGGCTCCGTGCGCGATATCGCCGCGCAGAAAAAGGCCGAACGCCACCTTCAGATCATGAACGATACCGGCGCGACGATTGCCGCCGAACTCGATCTCGAAAAGATCGTCCAGACCGTCACCGATGCCGGCGTCGAACTGTCGGGCGCGGAATTCGGCGCCTTCTTCTACAATGTGCTCGACAACGAGGGTGGGAGCTACATGCTCTACGCCTTGTCGGGCGCCCCGCGCAGCGCCTTCGAGACCTACCCGATGCCGCGGGCGACGGATGTCTTCAAGCCCACCTTTCTCGGCGAAGGCGTGGTGCGCTCCAACGATATTTTGAAGGACCCCCGCTACGGCCACAACCTGCCGAGAAAGGGCATGCCGGAAGGCCATCTGCCCGTGCGCTCCTATCTGGCGGTGCCGGTCATCTCGCGGTCCGGCGCGGTGCTTGGCGGCCTGTTCTTCGGCCACCAGGAGACGGGGCGTTTCGGCGAGGAACACGAAACCGCGCTGCTCGGCATTGCCGGCCATGCCGCAACCGCGATCGACAACGCCCGGCTGTTCCAGGCCGTGGAGGCGGAGCTCGCCGAGCGGCGGCGCGCGGAAGCGGCCCTCCAGGCGCTGAACGCCACGCTGGAAGAGCGGGTGGCCGAAGAGGTGGCCGAGCGCGCCAAGGCCGAGGAGCAGCTGCGCCAGGCGCAGAAGATGGAGGCGGTCGGCCAGCTGACCGGCGGAATCGCCCATGATTTCAACAACATGCTGGCCGTCATCCTGGGCGGCCTCAGCATGCTGCAACGGCGGCTTGCCCGCGGTGACACCGATGTCGGCCGCTTCGTCGACGGCGCAGTGGATGCGGCGCAGCGCGCCGCGACGTTGACCCAGCGGCTGCTCGCCTTTTCCCGGCGCCAGCCCCTTTCGCCGCAGCCACTCGATCCCAACCGCGTGGTCGGCGGCATGAGCGAGCTCTTGAACCGCACACTGGGTGAGACCGTCGCGCTCGAAACCGTGCTTGCCGCCGGCGCCTGGCAGATCAATGCCGACCCTGGCCAGCTCGAAAACACGCTGCTCAATCTCTGCGTCAATGCCCGCGACGCCATGCCGAACGGCGGGCGGCTGACGATCGAGACGGCGAATATCTATGTCGACGAGCGGTATGCGCGCGACGCCGGCCTGGAAACCGGCCAGTTCGTGCTGATCGCCGTCACCGATACAGGCACCGGCATGGCCGATGCCGTCGTCGCCAAGGCCTTCGACCCCTTCTATACGACGAAGGCGGTCGGCAAGGGCACCGGGCTCGGGCTCAGCCAGGTCTACGGCTTCGTGCGGCAGTCGGGCGGCGCGGTGAAGCTCTACTCGGAAATCGGCGTCGGCACGACGGTCAAGGTCTACCTGCCGCGGCACTACGGCGCGATCGCCGCCGCGGAAGAAAACACGGCCGTGCAGCACCTTTCCCCCGGCCGCGAGGGAGAGGTGATCATGGTGGTGGAGGACGACGACCGGGTCCGCGCGGTCTCCGCCGATGCACTGCGCGAACTCGGCTATACGGTGATCGAGGCGGCGGACGGCGCAGAGGCCCTGCGCATCATCGAAGGCGGCCAGACCCTTTCGCTGCTCTTTACCGATGTCGTGATGCCGGGCATGTCCGGCCGCGAGCTGGTCGATCAGCTGCGCACGAAGGGCGTGAGCGTGCCGGTACTCTATACGACCGGCTACACGCGCAACGCCATCGTGCACAACGGCATCCTGGAGCCCCATACGCAGCTTCTGCCAAAACCCTTCACGATCGAGGATCTCGCAAACAAGATCCGCTCGATCCTCGACGTGAAATCCCTGCGGGAAGCCGATTAGGACGCGATGCGGCGGCCGACCGAGCGACTGCGCTTGTCCAGCGCCTTGGCGAGCGCATCGATGATGTCTTCGTCGCTGAAGGGCTTCCGCACCACCGCGAGCGCGCCATCGAAACCCTGCTGGACCGGGCCAGGATCGCCCGTCACGAAGATCACGTCGATGCCGAAACGGTCGATCAGGCGGCGGGCGAGCAGATGGCCGCTGTTGCCGTCGGAAAGGCCGAGGTCCACCAGCGCAATATCGGTGCGCGGTGCGTAGGCAAGCGCCTGCTCCATGGTCGAAACCGGGCCGATGGTCTCATGGCCCTGTTCCTGCACCACCGTTTCAAGAAGTTCCGCAATCAGCGATTCATCCTCGACGATCAACACCCGCATATCCATCCTCCTCTGGGTCAGTCCGATTTCGACACGTGTTCCGGCTTGCCCTTTCGCTTGGTCGAAGCCATTTCCTTCAATTCGCCTTCGGACATCGATTTCTCCATGTCCTTGGACGCGCCTTTCAATTCGCTCTTCTTGATGTCGCCGCGCTTGGCCGCAAGGGCTGCGCCCGCGGCCTTTTGCTGGGCTTTCGATTTTGCTGGCATGGGAAGACCTCCGTGAGCTTTCGCCCTCGAACTGTCGAAGCCGCCAAAAGTTCCACGCAGCAAAAAGGCCGCCGGCAAAACCGGCGGCCCAAGGCTGCTAAAGGCTGATCCGCGCTGGATTCGAGGCGAACGCGGATTTCGAGGTCAGGCCTTCGGCAGCAGAACCTTGTCGATGACGTGGATGACGCCGTTCGACTGCTTGACGTCAGCGATCGTTACCGTGGCCGTGCCGCCGGTCTCGTCGGTCAAGGTGATCTTGTCGCCGTCCATCTTGGCCGACAGCATGCAGCCGCCGACGGTCTTGACCGGATGATCGCCCTTGTCATCGGCGATCATCTTGCCGATCGCATCGGACATCGCATTGGCCGAAACCACATGGCAGGTCAGAACCTTGACGAGCTGGTCCTTGTTTTCCGGCTTCAGCAGCGAATCGACCGTGCCGGCCGGAAGCGCCGCGAAGGCTTCGTTCGTCGGCGCAAAGACGGTGAACGGACCGGCGCCCGAAAGCGTCTCAACGAGGCCGGCAGCCTTCACCGCGGCGACAAGTGTCGTGTGATCCTTCGAATTGACGGCGTTCTCAACGATGTTCTTGTCTTCGAACATCGCCGCGCCGCCGACCATCGGGTTTTCAGCATGAGCGGCAAAGGCGCTGAGTACGAAAACGGAGGCGAGAGCGGCGGTGCGGAGCGTGAAACGGATCATGGTGGGGTGGTCCTTCTTTTCGGCCCGCATGATGCGGGTCCTCCCGGTTGCGATGCCCGACGGGCAATCACTTCGAGCAACGGGACCTCGGGAAAAAGAGTTTCAGGACCAGCGATCTTTTTTCGTAATAGATTGAAAAAGCGCGGAAAATTCGGTCAGTCGAACCGCGCAGCGCCCGACGCGATGACCGGTCCGGTCGCGCTGCCCGTCGGCGAGCCGCCGAAAGGTTCGACGCTGACGGCCAGCACCGCGCCCTGCACGAGGCGCCCGCGCATCACGGCCGGCACGGCGAGTTCGCCCTCGCCGGTCTGCGGCAGCACGCCGAGCGAGACCGGCGCCTTGCCGTCTTCGACGAGCCAGAGTTCCAGCGATTTTTCCTGCGCCCTGCCGGCAGCGACCGGTGTCACGCGAAGCGTACCGCTGGCATCGTCATACCGCGCCACGAGATTGACGGTCGCTCCCTCGCCCGCCAAATCCGCAATCAGCTGCCCGCCTTGTACATGACGTGGCCCGACAAACGTGCTCATCCAGATGCCAAGGCCGGCGGCCACAGTGATCGAGGCGAAGGCCAGCGAGCGCCAGAGCGCCAGCGAATTCCAGAAGCCGCCAGACAAAACCGTGTCGCGCGGAGTTGCGCCGAGAATGCGCTGTTCGATGGCGGAGAAGGTCTGCGGCGAGGGTTGCAGCGCCTCGTAATCGTCGTTGAAGGTGGCAAGGTTTTCCTCCCAGCGGCTCACCATGGCGGCGAACGCGCGGTCGCGCGCCAGCCGCGCCTCGACCTTGCGGCGATCTTCGGCGGAAAGTACCCCGAGCACATATTCGCCGGCGATCACCTCGTCGCGGCGGGGGTCTTTCATGTCTTTGTCGGGCGCCGTCATCGGCTCATGCACTCTCTCAGTTTCAAAAGGCTCCGGCGAAGCCAGGTTCTCACCGTGTTCAGCGGCACGCCATGCATCTCCGCGAGCTCCTCATAGCTGAGGCCCTCGACATAGGCTCGCCGCACGGCGGCCGCCTTGTCGGGTTCGAGCCGATCCATGCAGGCGTCGATCCGTCGGCCCTCCGAGCGCAATATGGCATTTTCTTCCGGCGTCGCCAGCGGGTCGGCAATATCGTAGGCCGCATCGATGTCTGACGCCACCGGCTTGCGCGCTCGGATTCGGTCGATCGCCTGATGGCGAGCGACGGCGGCAAGCCAGGCCATCGCATGGGTTTCACTCTCGACATAACGGTCGGCGCGCTGCCAGATCTTGACGTAAACATCCTGCAACACCTCTTCCGCATCGCTCCTGTCCTTGAGGATACGAAAGCAGATGCCAAAAAGTTTCGAGGCGGTCAGATCATAAAGGGCGGCAAAGGCCTTGCGGTCCTTCAGCGACACGCGCCCGATGAGATAGGAGATGTTGTCGCCGGTCACACGTCTTCCATCCTGTCGCTCAGGTACACGGATCCTATTACGGAAATGCCCATCGAATGGATCATTCGATGGGCACGAGGAGCCGGAGAGCTTTGTGATGGAGGCCGGTCAGATCTGCCGGCCGATGAGGTGATCGAGCGAATGGCGGTTTGCGCCGCGCACCACGAAGAACAGCGTGATCGCCGCCCATAGGATCGATTTCTCCGCGCCGAACAGCCCCTGCTCTTGCAGCACGCCATGGAAATAGACGGTGACAAGCAGGATGACGGTCGTCACCAGCGCGGCGAACCGGGTGAAGAGCCCGAGCATCAGGCAGACGCCGCCGGCAAACTCGCTGACCGAAAGCAGCGGCGACCAGAAGGCGCCCGGATAGAAGCCGATGCTCTCGACCATGCCGGCGGCACCGAACGGATCGAGGATTTTCGGCAGGCCATGCGTGACGAGAAGCCCGCCGGCCACGACGCGCAAAAGCGTCTCGGCGCCGACATGCAGCCGGCCGTAGAGCGGGGAAAGCGAGGGGATATAGAGGCGTGCGGAAGCCGTCGGCTCCGCGTTGGAATTCGACATGGTGCGCTCCTTTGGGGTTTTTCAGCTGGGACAGTCGGCCCGCTCGGCAGCCGGATAGGCGGTGTTGGTGAAGCCGGGGATGGTGATCGCCGCCGGATCGAGACCGTTGTCGCTGAGTTCGTCGATGATGAATTCGGCGACAGAGTTCGACAGGAGCTGGCGCGGGTCTTCCATCACCATGCGCAGCCGGGAGATGGCAGTGAAGCGGTCGTCCGGGTGTTTCAGCCGCGGCATTTCGCTGAGCGTGCCTTGGGGATCAGTGATCACCGAAGCCTCGCCGATATCGGGCACGAAGGCGGGGAAGCCGTCAAACATCTTCCCGCCGATCTCCGCCGTCACCCGCGTCTTGCACCAGAGCGTGCGGTAGGCCTTCTCCAGGTCTTGCAGATCGGCACCGCTCTTGATCATGTCGAGGTTGAGGCTCGGCGCGTGCGGCGAGATCAGCAGATGCTCGGGCGCAAGCGTCTTTTGCGAGGCGCGCCACAGGAGGTGGCACATATTGTTGGTGGCCCAGGTAAGGCCCGCCGTCGGCCGGCCGGAACTGCCGCAGATCATCACCATCACGGTACGCCAGTCGAGCTCCAGCGTGTTCAGCCAGCGCATCATGCGGTGGGTAATGTCGAGGAAGGTCAGCGCGAAGGTCGCGACCATGACGTCATTGTAGGGAACCGGCAGGCCACCCGGCTGCGATGGCTCCAGGAAACGCTCGCGAAGCGCTGCGTAGGTGAAGACGGAGGGGTCCGAAAGCCCGGCGCGAAGATAGTCTTCGCTGGCACGGCAGGCATAGTCGACCACGTCGACAATCTTCCGCTCCCAACCCTTCCACGCCTCGACCGCGACCTCGTCGGTCCAGTAGGGCACGGTCGAGATCGCACGCACCTCCTCGCATTGCGCCAGGAACCGGCGAGCCCAGACCTCCCATCCATCCATGCTCTCCTCCTGCATCTCCACCACCCAGGCCATGGCGGTGCCGAGATGGGAGACGGCGGTCAGTTCCTTGAAACCGCGGGTGCTGTGTCGAAAGCTCTCATAAACCGGGTCGCGACCGCGGCCGGGGAAGAGCACGAGGTCGGACCCGGTCGAGATCAGGAGAGGCGTATCGGCGGTCGCATCGCGCTTCTTCTGGCTGAGTTCGGCCGCGATGCTGTTCGGGCCGGTGTAAAGCTCGTAGAGATCGACGAAACGCGGATCGGGTCTGTAGGACATGGACTGAATGCTCCTGAAACGGCGAAACCGCTGTTCAACCTAGAAATTCATAAATCGCGGTGTTTTCCGAGAACCGGACGTCCGGCGTCAGGCTGTTCGTCACGACGAGATGCTGCCTGCCATCGGCCTCGAAGAAGGCGGCATCCGTGCCGCCGAAGGTCTCGAACTGGTCGACGCGTTCCCATGTTTCTCCGGACCAGACGTAGATCACGGAGAGGAGATCGGTCTTCGGCGCCTTCGGCGAGCCCTCGATGAAGTTGACCTGCACGAGATAGTGCCGGCCGCCGCGGGTGATGGAGGCGAATTCGCGGCCGCCCGGGCCGCTGAGCACCTGCATTGGCGCGAAACGCACGCCGTCCCACCGGTAGACGACCGTGTCGTCGGCGATGGCGGCGAAGGCCACCTGCACCGGTCCGGGCGCCGGCAGGACATGGAAGGCGCGGCCGGTCTTGCCCTCGAAACGCTGCAAGATTTCAAAGGTCTCGCCGGTCCATTCCAGCATCACCGACTTGCCGGTATGGTCGGCATAGGCAAGAAACTGCCGTTCGTCGACGACGATCTTCGTCCAGTTGTAGCCCCAGGGACCGTCGAGCGTCAGGAAGGGCACGAAGGCGGCGCCATCCCATTCGAAGATCGTGGACTGCCGCGGATTGGTGGCCTCGACGCCCTCGACGGTCACACCGAGAGCCAGCGCCAGGAAGAAGCGATCTTCGAAGCGCAAGGCCTTCCACTGCTTGGCGAGGAAACCGGCAAAGCGCTGGAACGGCACCCATTCGCCGCCGACATATTCGTAAACAACCGAATCGACATTGGGCTGATAAAGCCCCGCCCCCGTGCGGGCACTGGCGGTGGCGAGGAAACGCCGATCGCCGATCGTGAAGAATTCCGCATCCTCGCCGCCCGGAACCGGCAGGGTGGAGGTCGGCACGAAGCCGCCGTTCAGCCATTCGAAAATCAGCAGATCGGTGTTGCTGTCGCCGCTGTTCATATGCGCCGGCAGGTCCGCCACGTCATAAGCAAGCTGCGGGATGGCGAGAAAGAGGCGGCCATCCATGCGGAAGATTTCGCAGGCGCGGGCGCCGGAGGTCGGCAGGCTCGCGACGCGCCGCAGCAGCCCGCCCTCGGACAGGACGCTTCCGTTGCGCTCCTCCCGCTCGCTCCTCATTGCTTTATCCACGAATGCCTCCCTGCATGATGATTTCTCCGCCCATTATTGGGAGAATTCGCCGCGCGCAGCCAATTCAATTTTTGCGCGTTTTGTTTTGCAAAATGCATCAATCACTGCCTATCATCCCATCGTCTAAAACGACAAACAAATGCCGCCCCGGATAATCGCCATGAACTTCAAGCACTTGCTCTATTTCCGCACGCTCGCCGAGGAGCTGCATTTTCGCCGCGCGGCCGAAAAGCTCAACATAACCCAGTCGCCGCTGTCGATCGCGATCCAGAACCTGGAGGAGGAGCTGGGGGCGCCGCTGTTCCTGCGCACCCAGCGCAGCGTGCAGCTCACGGAATTCGGCCGACTGCTCTATCACCATTCGCTCGGCATTCTGGAGCGCATCGATACGTGCGAACAGGAAATGAAGGCGGTGGCGAGCGGCAAGGCCGGGCAGTTGCGCATCGGTTTCACCGCAGCCTCCTCCCTGCTCTCGCCGTTTCCGGCGTTGATCCACGCATTCCGCAACCACTATCCCGATATCAACGTCACGCTGAAGGAACACACCAGCATCGCCCAGTTGCGGGCGATCGGCGAGCGGGAGCTGGATGTCGGCGTAATCCGCCGTCCGCAACGCAACCTCGTCTCCGGCATCTCGTTCCGCAAGCTTGCGACGGACCGGCTGGTCGTCGCGGCGCACCGCGGCCACCCGCTACTCGAAAAGACGGAGATTCGCATCCAGGACCTCGCCGATCAGAATTTCATCTTCTATCCGCGCAAGATCGGCGTCGGCATCTACGACCAGTTCATCGAGCTGTGCGGCAAGCGCGGCTTCTTCCCGAACATCGTGCAGGAGGCACAGGAGGCGACGACGATCATCGGCCTCGTGGCGTCCGGCCTCGGCATCGCAGTCGTGCCGTCGGGCCTGCAATTCATCAAGATCCCGAATGTCGCCTTCCTGCCGCTTGCCGATGACGATGCGGAAACCGACCTGTTCCTGGCCTTTCGCGCCGGCGAGGAAAATCCCCGCATCGCCCATCTCATCCGGCTGGCGCAGACGGCCTTCCACAACCAGGAAGGCTGAGGCCTTTCAGCCCCAGCCTGCCCGTTCAGAATTTTGCGCCAGACCTATTCGTCGAGCCAGGTCGAGGACTGGTCGAGGTAGAGGAAGTTGCTGGGATTGAAGGTCCAGCCCTTCAGCGCGGCATTCATCGCGACGATGCGTTCCAGCCAGACGACCGGCACGGAATAGGACTTTTCATAGAGCCGGCTTTCGAAGGTGCGCAGCAGCGCCATGCGCTTGGCCTTGTCCTGCTCCAGTGCCTGCTTGTGCCACAGATCGTCGAGTTCCCGGTCGGTGAAGCGGCCGGCCGAACGGGCCGACACGTCATGCGAGACATATTTCGTCATCTGCTCGGTCGGCTCCTCGCGCAGCGCCGAATAGATGTCGATGATCACTTGGTAGGACCCCTCGGAAAGGGCGGCCGCCCATGGCGGGGTCTCGACCACGACGTTGCGGGCGTTGACACCGATCTGGCGCCACTGATCCGCCAGGAAGACGCCGAAATCGACGACGATCGGCGGGCCGTTACGCACGGTCAGGTCAAAACTCAGGTTCTCCTGGCCGGCCTCCTTGAGCAGGCGCTTGGCCTCCTCACGCGCCGCCGCGATGTCGGTGCCGAAACCCGCCATCTTCTGAAGTTCGGCGTCGGAGGCGGCGAACTGCCCGCCCGGCAGGAAGATGCCGCCCGCATAACGCATTTCGGTCGTGCGGCCGAGGCCCTTCACGCCGCCCCAGCGGTCGATGGCGAGGTTCAGCGCGCGGCGCACGCGCTCGTCGTCGAACGGCGGCTTTTCGGCATTGAAGGTCACCAGGAAGTGGGTGAGCGCCGGGCCGGATTCGATGGAAATGCCGTCACCAAGGCTCTGCTTCAGCCGATCGGCACCCTGCGGGCTGACGCCGCGGAAATCCGTGTGGATCTGCCCGGCCTGGATGGCGTTCACCACCGCCGGCCCTTCCATCGTGTAGGATTCGAGCCCGTCGAGATAGGGTTGGCCCTCGCGGAAATAATCCTCGAACTTCGACGACTTCCAGACCGAGCCCGAGACGAACTCATCGAAGACGAAGGGGCCACTGCCCATGACCTTCTCTTTCGGATAGCTCGCCTCCGACTTCAACAGCGCTGCCGAATAGACGCAATTATAGGGCGAGGCGAAGGTGCCGAGCACGGATTCGTCCCATTCCTTCAGCTTGAAGCGCACCGTGTAGTCATCGACGACGTCGATCTTCTCGATCTGCCGGAAAGTCTCCAACCGCTCCGAAACAACGCCTTCCGGCGGCCAGGTCAGGCGATCGTAGGTCGCCGCGATGTCTGCCGCCTTCAGGTCGCTGCCGTCGTGGAATTTCACGCCCTGGCGAAGCTTGAAGGTGTAGGTGAGATCGGCGGGGTTGGCCTCCCAGCTATCGGCAAGGTCCCCCTCGATATCGGGATAGCTGCCGGGCTTGAAGCGCAGCAGGGTGGAATAGTGCGGCGCAAGCCGCATCAGGGCCGCAAAATGGTTGGCGGCGTGGCAATCGAAATTGGCGGGATCGTCACTCACCGCATAGCGCAGGATGCCGCCCTCCTTCGGCACCGGCTCCTGCGCGGCCGCGACAGCGCCGTTCATCAGCAGCGCCCCCATTGCGGCGAGCGCCAGTATCTTCCCGTGGATCGTCATGTCGTTTCCTCCCTAGAAACATGCAAAGCAGTGTCAGCGGTCCGAGCGCGCCTTCGGGTCGAAGACGTCGCGCAGCGCATCCCCGAACATCGAGAAGGCAAAGACCACCAGTGCGATGGCGAGGCCGGGATAGATGACGATCCACGGCGCGGTCATCGAGGTGTTGAAGGCGTTGCCGGCAAGCATCAGTCCCCAGGACGGCGTGGGTTCGGCAACGCCCAGCCCGAGATAGGACAGCGAAGCCTCGATAAGGATCGCCTGGCTGATGAAGGCGGTGAGCATCACAATGTACGCGCCGAAAATGTTCGGCGCCATGTGGCGCACGATGATGCGCAGGTCGCTGAAGCCGAGCGTTACGGCCGCGTCGATATAGGACAGGTTGCGGATGGTCAGCGCCTGCGAGCGGGCGACACGCGCCATCTTCGGAATGATCGGCAACGCGATCGCAAAGACGAGGTTGAGATCGACCCCATAGACCATGTTGCGCCCGAGGCTGGAGACGAGCACCAGGGCGAGAACCGTGATCGGGATCGCCAGCAGGATTTCCATGAAGCGCTCGACGATGGCATCGACCCAGCCGCCGGCATAGGCAGACGTGATACCGACAAAGAGCCCGATCGTGCAGCCGATGAAGCTCGCCGAAACGCCGATGAGGAAGGCGGTCCTGCCACCATAGAGGATGCGCGAGAGTAGATCGCGGCCAAAGCTGTCAGTGCCCATCCAATGGGCGAAGGACGGCGGCGCGATGGCGTTGCCGTAGTCGGTGGCGAGCGGGTCGTAGGGCGCAATCCACGGGGCGGCGAAGGCGACGACGAAGCCGAGCACGATCAGCACCAGGCCGAGCGCGCCGAGCGGCTGGCCAAGGATGTGTTTCATCACCGGCCCGCGCGGCTTGGGCAGGGTCGTCCAGAGTTCGGTTGCGGCGGAGGATTTGCGCATGGCTTCAGCCCAACTGGATGCGGGGGTCGATGACCGCATAGGCGAGATCGACCAGGAAATTGACGGCGATGAAGATCAGGGTGAGCACCATGACGATGCCCTGGATGACGATGAAATCGCTGCGCGACACCGACTCGATGAACAAGCGCCCGATGCCGTTGAGGCTGAACACCTGCTCGATGACGACGAGGCTTCCGACGAGCAGCGCGAATTCGAGCCCGATCATGGTGATCGTCGGCAGCAGCGAATTGGGGATGACATGGCGCCGGATGATGGTGCGCATCGCCAGACCCTTGGCGCGTGCGGTGCGCACGAAATCCTCGTGCATGGTTTCGATCACCGAGGAGCGCATCATGCGGATGAGGATGGCGGAGTAGCGATAGCCAACCGCAATCGCCGGCAGGATGAGCTGTTGCAGCGCTGTCAGCGGGTTCTTGAACAGCGAGGCGGTGCCGAGCGGCGGCAGCCAGTTGAAATACCACAGCATGGCAAGCGCCACGACCATGCCGAACCAGAAGGATGGCAGCGCGATACCGGCAATGGCGAAGGAGCGGATCGCGTAGTCGATAGGGCTTCCCGGATACATGCCGGCGAGCGTGCCGAGCGGTATGGCCAGCGCAATCGCGACGATCATGCTCAGCGCCGCCACTTCCAGCGTGACGGGCAGCCGCGAGAAGATTTCCTCCGCGACGGGCTTGCCGGTCCAGTGCGACTGGCCGAGATCGAGCGCGGCGAGCCCCTTCAGGAACTCGAAATATTGCACGATGAGCGGCTGGTCGAGGCCGAGGCGGGCGCGCTCGGCGGCGACGAGCTCCACCGAGGGGTTGCCGCCCTCGGCGCGCAGCATGGTCTCGACGAGATCGCCGGGCAGCACATGCAGCATGAAGAAGGTCAGCGTCGCCACGCCGAGAAGGGTGGGAAGGGCCAGAAGAAGCCGTCTGCCGATGAACTGGAGCATGATCTCAGACCCTTATGCAGGCGACGTGGTGGGTATCGGAAAAGGCGACGGGCGGCGGCACGACCTTCGCGCACGCCTCCACCGCCATCGGACAGCGCGTGCGGAAGACGCAGCCGGTCGGCGGATTGAGCGGCGACGGCAGCTCGCCAGTGATTTTCACCTCCGGCCCCTGCCCCGCATCCGCCGCGAAAGACGGCACGGCCGCAAGCAGGGCGCGGGTATAGGGATGGCGCGGCGTGGAGAAGAGCTCGGCGCGGGTCGCCGTCTCGACGACCCGGCCGAGATACATCACCGCCACGACATCGGAGATGTGGCGCACGACCGCGAGATCGTGGGCGACGAAGAGGTAACTAAGGCCGAGCTTCGCCTGCAAATCGGCGAGAAGGTTCATGATCTGCGCCTGGATCGACACGTCGAGCGCCGAGACGGGTTCGTCGCAGACGATCAACCGCGGGTTCATGCCGAGTGCGCGGGCGATGCCAACGCGCTGGCGCTGGCCACCGGACATCTGGTGCGGATAACGCTCCGCCATCTCCGCCGGCAGGCCGACCAGGTCGAGCAGTTCCTCGACGCGCGCACGGGCCTCGCCCTGTGACTTGCAGAGGCCGTGCACCAAAAGCGGTTCGGCGAGGATGGAGGCAATGCGGTGACGGGGATTGAGCGAGGTGGACGGGTCCTGGTAGACGACCTGGATCTGCCGCCGCAGCGCGACAAGATCCCGCTTGCCCGCCGACAGGATGTCCTGCCCCGCGAAATCGGCACGGCCGGAGGTGGCGCTCTGAAGCCTCAGCAGCGTGCGCACCACCGTCGTCTTGCCGCAACCCGATTCCCCGACGAGACCGAGCGTACCGCCCTGCGGAATGTCGAAAGACACATCCTCGACCGCACGCACCACTGCCCTGCGCTTCAGGTGAAAGTGGCGCGTCAGGCCACGCACACTGAGCACTGTCGTGCCAAACGTGTGCTCGGCACCTGCCGCCGCATGCTCTCCCTCCTGTGGCAGCACATCGACGACCGGATGGAAACAGGCATAGCGCCGGTCGCGGGTGACCGTATCGGCCGGCACACTGCCGCAGGCCGCTGTCGCCGCGCCACAGCGGGGGCTGAAGGCGCAGCCGGATGGGAAACGCGCCGGGCTCGGCGGTTGTCCGGGGATCGTGTGCAGCCGCGCCGCACGCGGCAGGTCGAGCCGCGGGACGGCCATTAGCAGGCCCGCCGTATACCGATGCCGCGGCTGGCGCAGCACATCCTCGACCGTGCCGGATTCGATGATCCTGCCGCCATACATGACGTTGACGCGATCGGCATAGCGCGCCACCAGCGCCAGATTATGGGTGATCAGCACGAGGCCGACGCCGGTCTCCTTCACCAGAGCGCGCAGGAGATCGAGGATCTGCGCCTGGATGGTGACGTCGAGTGCTGTGGTCGGCTCGTCGGCGATGATGACCTTGGGATTGCAGGACAGCGCAATCGCGATGACGACGCGCTGGCGCATGCCGCCGGAAAACTCGTGCGGATACTGGTCCATGCGCCGTTTCGGATCCGTCACGCCGACCCGCTTCAGGAGGTCGATCGCCCGCTCGCGTGCGGCGGCGCGGTCGATGTCCAGGTGTTCCAACATCGGTTCCATGATCTGGCGGCCGACGGTCATCAGCGGATTGAGCGAGGTCATCGGCTCCTGGAACACCATGGCGATGTCGCGACCGCGCAGCCGCCGCATCTCGCTTTCCGGCAGGCGCAGATAATCCCGCCCCGCAAGGCGCACCTCGCCGGAAAACCGCGTCGTCGTCGGATCGGACAGCAGGCGCATCACCGCGAGCGACGAGACGGACTTACCGCAGCCGGATTCCCCAACCAGCGCCACCAGCTCACCGGCCCGCACATCGTAGCTGACGTCGCGCACGATATGCAGCAGCCGGTCGTTCGAACGGAACTGAACGTTGAGATTGCGGACGGAGAGAAGCGGTTCCGCCGCGGCATCCGGTCGTGCTTGCATGGTTCCGGCCTCAGTCGCGTTGTGTTCCATGGCCGCTATGCTGGGTAATCCTATATACATCTGCGTGCCCTGCCAGCCGGTATCAATGCCGGTCCTTCATTCGAAGCCGAAGAGCCTGTTTGGGTTGTCAACGAGGATTTTCTGCCGATCGGCGGCATCCGGCGCCCATTCGACGAGAAGATTGAGCAATTCGCCTGTGTCGCGGCCCGATTTCGGGATGTGCGGCCAGTCCGATCCCCAGATGGCGCGGCTCGCATCCGTCTCGACGATCGCCTTCGCCACATGGGCGACGGCGCCGTAGCCCTTGTCCTTGGCGACGCGATAGGGGCCGCTCAGCTTCAGGTAACAATGGCTCTCCGTCATCAACGTCAAAAGTTTTTGGAAATCCCTCTCCGTCAGCCCGTCCTCCTCCATCATGTAGCCCATGTGGTCGATGACGTAGGGGGCGGTCAGCGTGCCGAGGAAACCGATCAGGTCGCGCACGACGCGGCCTGGCACGTAGAATTGCAGGTGCCAGCCGAGCGGCGCGATCTTCGCCGCCATCGCGGTGATATAGGCCTGGATCTCCGCGATCGGCAGGTCTGCGCGCTTGAAGAGATCGAGGCGCAGGCCGCGAATGCCCTGTTCGTGCAGGGCCTCCAGCTCGGCCGACGACACATCGTCCTCCACCATCGCGACGCCGCGCGCGTGTTGCCCGGCCACCTTCAGCGCATCGAGCATGCAGCGATTGTCCGTGCCGTAAAAGCTCGGCTGCACGATGATGTAGCGTTCGAGATGCAGCACCGTCATCAACTCGTGGAAATGATCGAGCTTGCCGTCGGGAAGCGTGTAATGCGGCTTCAGCACATGCGGATAAAGCGATTCCGGCCCGAAGACATGCATATGCGCGTCGCAAGCGCCCTTCGGCACCGCGAAGGACGGTCGGGTCAGGCCAGCAAGCGGCAGCATGGGTTCGGAGGTCAGCGGTTCAGTCATCGAGAATTTCCCTGCAATGGTCGAGAAGAATCAGGCTGAGATGGCGGCACGCCACCGGGCGATGCGCTGGTCGAGAACGTCGACGAAGATGTCGGTGTCGATGGCCGCGAAGACGTAAGGAGCGGCGCCGAGATCGACCAGTTCGCGGTAGTGATCAGGCCCCTGGAGGCCACCGATGATGACGAGCTTGCCGTGTTTCGCACCGGCCGCGATGGCCCGCCGGCAGAACGCGGTGATCGCCTCCGCCCGCACGTCGCCAAACATGTTCAGGTTCGCGGAAAGATCATTGAGGCCGAGCCCGATGGCGTCCACACCATCGACGGCGGCGATCGAATCGATATTGTCGATGGCATGGGCGGATTCGAGCAGGACCTGCAGGAAGACCGAACGGTTCGCCGCCTCGGCCCGCGCCTTGCCGTCGAGCCGTCGGAAGCCGAAGGGGGACGTCAGCGCATTGTGCGACCGGCCGCCTTCCGGCGGATAGCGGCAATAGCTGACGGCCTTGCGCGCATCCTCGGCCGTTTCGACCTGGGGGATGATCAGTCCGGAGGCGCCGCCATCGAGCACCCGCCCGATCACGCCGAAATCGCCCTCCGGCACTCGCACCCAGGCTTCCAGCCCAAGGTCGCGTGCCGTCGCCGTCATCTGGGCGGTCGTGTCGAGCGGAATAGTACTGTGTTCGAGATCGATCCAGATGGCGTCATAGCCGGAACTCGCCGCCATGCGCACGAAATCCACCGAACGGGCGGTACGGATCCCCAGCGAATAGCAAGGTTCCCCGGCCCGCAGGCGCTCGGCAAAAGTCCGGCCGTCGGGCGACGTCACATCCAGCATAGGCTCTCCTCCCATTCGGATGCGACTGTTCATCCGATGATCGAAGGCTAGCCCATGCCGGTGATTACCTCCAATTCACAAAGCGGGGGAATTGATTGCCGTTTCCAATCAGTGGCGATCTGCACCTGAAGAATGGATACCCCGGACGCTTGGCGCCTCCGGGGTTTCATGTGCAGCGTGCCTTATGCGTCTGCCTTGCTCTTCGTCGCGCGAAGGATTTTTGGCCCGAGCCAGCCGAGCAGAGGCAGAAGCGCGAGGCTGAGGGCGAGGCCGTCGTTGCGGGGCTGGACCACCACGATCTCGCGGTGAAAGGCGGCGGGGCCTTCTCCTTCCGAGCGGATTTCGCCACGCGATACACCGGCCTCCGCAGGCACCGAGACCGCGAAGGCTTTCAAGTCTTCCTTTTCGCCTTCCTTGGCGGCGCGGACCTGGTAGCCGAAGCCGGAGCCTTCCGTTTGCACCACCTTCAGGCGGGCGAGCGGCAGGTCCTGCGTCTCGGTGAAGCGGGCGGCGACGCTGTCGAGCGGTGATGCCGCGCGGCGGATCCAGACGTTTCGGCCCGAAACCGCATCCTGCTGCGGCGAGACGACCGGCAGGTATTCCGTCTCGTCGAAACGATCCGCCTCGGAGAGCGTCAGATAGAAGGTGGAGCCCGGCCGGGCGAAGATGCGCATGTCCGCACTGTTGGTGGCGATGGGCCGCGTCCAGCGCTCTTCGGGCACCACATCCGCGACGGTCACCCGGCGGCCGGCCATGTCGCCTACGGCGAGGCTGCGCGCGGTGCCCGGCACGAGCACGCCTTCGACGGAGAGCGCCATTTCGTATGCGCCGGCAGCGAGCGCAACGCGATAGGCCGCAGCCGGCGCCGTTACGAGCTTGAGGCTCGGCTTGAGCAGCGGGTCGGGCGCGTCGATCACCTCGACCGGCGCACCGCGCAGCCGTGCCGCCCCCGCTTCCAGGAGCTTGCGTTCATAGACACGCTGTTGCGCTTCAGCCTCGACATAGCGGCGCGCGAAGGTTCGCTCATCTTCCTGGTAAGCGCTGTAGGCCCTCATGGCCTCCGCGCCCCAAAGGAGCTGGCCGTTACCGTTCAGGGCGCCTTTGGGATAGAGGATGACATAGGGAGAAGGACCGACCTCGGCGACGGTCTTGCCGTCGCGCGTGATCGTGAGGACGCCGTTCACCTCCCGCCGTTTCTTCTCAAGGTCGACATAGACCTGCCGGGAGAGCGGCCAGTAATATTCCTGCGTCTCGACGAAGGAGATGGCGCTGTCCTGGCCGGCAAGCAGGTGCAGCGTCCCGGCCTGCGACGGCAGGAACATGTCCTTGAAGGTAAAGCCGTCCCAGACGCGGCCGGTGACGATGACGGCGTCTCTGCGCTCGGGCTCGATCGCTTCCGCGGCGCTGGCGGAGGAGAGGCACAGAAGGAGGATAGCAAGCAATCTCCGCATGACTAAGGCCCCTTCATTCTGGTGGCGATACAGGCGAAGAGCAGCAGGCCGGCCGTCAGCACGACGACGCCAAGGGACTGCGACAGCGGGAGCGCCTGCTGGGTGACGAGCCGCTCGGCCAGGAAGGCGATGCCGGCCACGGGCGAGAGCGCGTGGAGCAATGGAGTTGCAGCTTCCAGCAGCGCCCGCAGATAGAGCGAAAACAGGCTCATGCTGTCCGCCGGCATCGTCCGCAGCAGGCCGAGCACCACCTCATAGGTCGCAAGCAGCGCAACGAGCGCGAGATAGAGCACGACTGCCATGCGCACCGACGCGGTCATGCCGGAAACGGCAAGCCCCATCGCCATGACCGGCAGCACGAACAGGCCGTTTTCGAGGATGCCGGCGAAATCCCCCAACCCTGTCACGCCGGCGCCGAGGGGCTGGGCGGCAGCGAGATAGAGGCAGTAGACGGCGACGAGGGCAGCGAGCACGAGCAGTTCCGCGAGATATTTCGCGAGCACGATCACACTCGACGGCACCGGGCCGACGAGCAGGACTTCGAGCGTCCGGTGCTCGCGCTCCCAGCTAAGCGAACCCGCAAGCCGCAACCCCAGCACCAGGCCAAGGAAGGCCACCACCAGCGTGTTCAAGCCAGCCAGCGGATCGGCCGTCACCACGACGGACTCCGTCTCGAAGGTCCGTGCGAAACCGGCACCGTAAACGTACGCCATAAGGCAGAGCGCGCTCGCGACCAGCCAGAACCACACCGACGCGAACTTGGCGGCGACTTCCCGACGCACCAGCAGGAAGGTCTGCCGTCCCAGGCCGGGCGGGCGCAATCGCGGGGAAATGTAGGGCGGGCGAACGTGCTCCATGGCGCGACCGGTCACATGACGGTGCGGATCAGGCCGCCGTCGATCCTGAGCGCCGCACCATTGACGATGCCGGTACGCGTGCTGCCGATGAAGGTGACGAAATCGGCCACCTCCTCCGGCTTCGACAGTCGCTGGATCAGTGAGGTCGGGCGGTTCTCCGCCACGAAGCGGCGCTCCGCCTCGGCTGTGGGAACGCCGGGATAGAGGCCGGCGATGAGATCGGCCACGCCTTCGGTGCTGCATGGGCCGGGCAGTACGGAATTGACGGTGACGGCGGTGCCCTTGGTCGTTTCGGCAAGGTTGCGGGCAAGCGACAGCTGCATGGTCTTCGTGGCGCTGTAGGCGGGCATTTCCGGCGCGGGGTTGATGCCGGATTCGCTTGCCATGAACACAACGCGGCCGCTGTTGCGCGCCAGCATCTTTGGCAGGTAGTGCCGGGCGAGGCGCACGCCGCTCATGACGTTGACCTCGATCAGCGCATACCAGCGGTCGTCGCCGGCCTTGTAGATATCCACGGCCTCATAGATGCCGAGATTGACCACCAGCACGTCGACATCGGGGCAATTGGCGATGAGTTCGTCGCAGCCCTCCTTCGTGCCGGAATTGCCGACCGCCTGCTCCAGCCGCGCCTCCGGCACCTCTGCCCGGATGCGCGCAATGGCCTTGGAGATGGTGTCCTGGCTGCGGCCGTTGATGACCACGGTCGCGCCCTCGCGTGCCATGGCCGTCGCAATGGCGAGGCCGAGGCCGCCGGTGGATGCGGTAATCAGGCAGCGCCTGTCGCGATAGCCGAGGTCCATGGTCTTTTCCCTTTCAATGAACGAGCCCTGCGGGCTCCTGCCGGACCCGGCTTTCCGGCCGGGTCAAACCGATAAAGATGTCTTCGAGAGATGGCGTGGCAGCATCGACCGAGAGCACGGTGTATCCTGCGCTCGAAAGCAGCCGAACCGCATGCGCCCGCGCATCACGCCCGTCATCGGGCAAGCCGCGCAGCACGAGTTCCAGTCGGTGCGGCCCGGTTTGATGTACCCGCGCCACATCCGGCAGGCGGCCAATCCCCTCAAGGCATTGTGCGGCCGATTCGTAGAGTTCGATCTGAAGGCTGCCCGCCGAGAGGCCGGCCGGAAGCAACTTCCCCGGCCGTCCTGTTGCCAGAACGCGGCCCTGGCGCATGAAGACGACGCTGTCGCAGACCCGCTCCATCTCGGCCAGTTGGTGGGAGGAGAACAGCAGCGTCACGCCCTCAGCCCTCATCTCTCGAAAGATCGCACGCATATCGGCGACGCCGTTCGGGTCGAGGCCGAGCGTCGGCTCGTCGAGGATGAGCAGTTCCGGCCGGTGTAGCATCACGCGGGCAAGGCAGGCACGTTGCTGCATGCCGCGGGAAAAATTGCCGAGCCGCCGGTCGGCCGCCGCGGTGAGGCCGACGCACTCGATCACTTCCTTCACCCGGCTTCCTGTATCGGCGATGCCGTAGAGATCGGCGAAGAAGTGGAGATAAGCCCGCGCGGTCATTTCCGGATAGATCCGCGGCTTCTCCTGCAAATAACCGAACAGCACCCGCAGATCCCGCTGACGGCTGCCCTGCGGCACACCGAACAGCTCGATCTCGCCGGCATCCGGCGCGGTGAGCCCGACGATCATGTTCATCACTGTGGTCTTGCCCGCGCCATTCGGGCCGAGAAAGCCGGTGATCTCGCCGCGCGCCACCGAGAAGGTGGCGTCCTCCACGGCGCGTTTGGCCCCGAAGGATTTGGTGAGCGCGGTGACGGCAAGGGCGGGGCTTGTCACGGGATCATCCTTCTCAATAGGGCAGCGGCGTCACGTAGAGCCGGGCCAGATTGATGACGATCATCGACACGCCCGCCGCCAGCAGGAACTCCATCGGCCAGGCGAGAAGTTTTGCCCGGTCGTTCCAGAGTTTCAGCGAGACGATGACGATGACGGCGATCAGTGAGGCGGGCCAATGCGAGACATCGCCGGCCATGACGGTGCAGGAGCCGAGCAACAAGGCCAGGATGACGAGAAGGATGACGTTGGACCGGTTCATGTCAGATATCCTCTCTCGAAACGTCGCTGCCGGCGGCCTGCGCGATGGTACGGCCCGTCGCGGGATCGAACAGATAGATCCAGTTCGGATCGAAGCGGGCCGCAAGCGCGCTGCCCTCGTCCTTCGACAGATGGGCCGTTTCGGTGGTGGAGCTGCGGGTCGTCACCATGACGGAACCGCATTGAAGCACGTAGAGATTTTCCGCGCCGGTCGGCTCGAAGGAATAGAGCTCGGCGACGATGCGGTGGTCTGCATCCGGCGTTTCGCGGATCGCGATGTGTTCCGGGCGGATACCGAGACGCACCGGCTGGTCGACGAGGTCCGCAAGGTGGTTGCGCGCCACCCAATCGGCATCGAGCGGCACCGCGAAATGCTCGGTCATCGCGACGATTTTGCCTTCGAGGCGCGCGATGCGGGCGTCGAGAATGTTCATCTGCGGCTCGCCGACGAAGGTCGCGACGAATTCCGTTGCCGGCCTCTCGAAGATTTCGCGTGGGGTGGCGAATTGCAGCATCTCGCCGTCCTTCATCACGATGATGCGGTCGGCCATGGTCATGGCTTCCAGCTGGTCATGTGTGACGAAGATGGTGGTGACGCCGACGGTCTTCTGGATGTGGCGCAGCTCGGCGCGCATCTGCCCGCGCAGCTGGGCATCGAGATGCGACATCGGCTCGTCCATCAGGAAGACGTCCGCATCGCGCACCAGCATGCGGGCGATCGCCACGCGCTGGAGCTGGCCGGCCGAAAGCTGGTCGGGCTTGCGTTGCAGCACTTCGGTGATCTGCATGGTGCGCGCGACCGCCTCGACCTTTTGCGCGATCTCTGCACGACCCAGCCGCCGAACTTCCAGCGGATAGGCGATGTTGCCGAAGACCGTCAGGTGGCGGTAGAGGCCGTAGTCCTGAAAGACCATGCCGACATTGCGGTAGCGCGGCCGGAGGAACGTGACGTTGCGCCCGCCGATGGCGATGCGCCCGCTGCTCGGCATTTCAAGGCCGGCGATCATGCGCAGCGTCGTCGTCTTGCCGCAGCCGGAGGGGCCGAGCAGGAAGACGAATTCACCATCGTTCACGGTGATGTTGACGTCGTCGACGGCCTTGAACGCGCCGAACTGCTTCATCAGACTGTGGATCTCGATATCAGCCATGATGGCGTTCCATTCTGTTGCGGAAAGAGGTCATTTGCGCACCACGCCCTGCGAGAGCCCGCTGATCAGCTGGCGTTGCAGCAGCAGCACGAAGAGGATGAGCGGCGCGGTGATCAGTACGACGGCAGCACCGAGCACGTTCCAGCGGATGTCCGCTCCGATCGAATAGGCCATGATGGCGGGCGGCATGGTTTTCGCCTGCGTGCTGGTGAGGAAGGTCGCGAAGGCGAACTCGTTCCAGGAGAGGATCATGACGAAGATCGAGGTGGCGGTGATCGACGGCATCATCAGCGGCAGCGTGACCTTGCGGAAGGCGGCAAACCACGTATCGCCGTCCACCATGGCGGATTCCTCGTAGCGGCGGGGAATGTCGCGGAAATAGCCGGTCAGCATCCAGACCACGAAGGGCAGCTGCATGGCCGTGTAGAGGAGGACCAGGCCTGCCAGCGTGTCGAGCAGCCCGGCGGTCTGGAAGGTGACGAAGATGGGGATGAGCACCGCCACCGGCGGCATCATGCGGTTGGTCAGCACCCAGAAGGACACATCGTCCCGGCCGGTGAAATCGTAGCGCGCCAGCGCATAGGCGCAGAACATGCCTATTGTGACCGAGAAGAAGGTCGAGGCGAGCGAGACGATCACGCTGTTGAAGAAGTTCTTCATGATGCCCTTCTCGACGATCAGGTAATGGAACGCTTCGAGGGAGGGCGTGAAGAACCAGGCGGGCGTGGCGGAAGATGCCGAGGCGCCGTCCATGAAGCCGGTCATGACCACCCATAGATAGGGCACGAAATTGACCAGACAGACGAGGATGAGCACCAGGTAGACCCACCAGTTGCGCTGCACCAGCGGCGCTGCGGGCGATTCCATATTGTAGGTTGGCTGCTTCATGGCGGCTCTCCTTACTCGGCCACTTCGGTCTTGGACCGGAAGACGCGGATGAACACGAAGCTCATCACGATGATGATCATCATCATGATCAGCGACAGGGCCGCAGCCTTCGACGCATCGAAGAATTCGAGGCCGGTCTTCGTCAGGAAGACATTCATGGTGGTGGTGGCATTGCCCGGTCCGCCGCGGGTCATGATCACGATCAGCTCATAGGTGCGGAAGGCATCCATGGTGCGGATGACGACGGCGATCAGGATCGCCGGCCGGAGCAGCGGCATGGTGATGGTCCAGAACACTCGCCACGAGCTCGCGCCGTCGATTTCCGCCGCCTCGTAGGGCTGGCGCGGAATGGAGGCGAGGCCCGCCGACAGCATCAGGAACATGAACGGCGTCCATTCCCATACATCGACGAACACGAGGGTCTGGAAGGCGATCGTCGGGTCGGACAGGAACGGGATTTCACCGAAGCCGAGGGCCTTGGTAATGCCGCCGACATAATAGGTCATCAGGCCGGCGCCGGGATAGAACATGTAGCGCCAGATGAGGGCAGCGACCAAGGGCGGCAGGATCATCGGGATGAGGATGAAGACGCGCATGAAGGCGATGCCGGCCAGTTGCCGCTGGAACAGCAGCGCCAGCCCGAGGCCGAGCCAGAATTCGATGAACACCGCCTGCACCGTGAACAGCAGGGTCTTGCGCAGCGCATGCCAGAATTCCGGATCCTGGATCAGCGCCTGGTACTGGTAGAGCCCGACGAAGATGCGCGGCAGGTACGGCTTGGAGAGGATGACGTTGTGGCTCGCGATGTAGAGCGAGTAGAGAAACGGATAGATGCCGATGGCGAACAGGATGATCAGCGTCGGCGCCATCAGCACCCAGGGGAAGACCGCTCGGTTCGAAGGGCCGAAACGGGACAGGATGCCCCTATGGCTAAGCGCCATCGGCGGGGCTGTTGTGGTGCGTTCCGAGATCGACATGTCTCAGTCCCTTTGAATTGCGGTTGGAGAGGCAGCCGGCACCCGGGCGTGAAATCACGCCCGGGCACCCTCAGAGATCAGTTCCACTCGGACGGCAGGCGATCGTAGTAGGTCAGATCACGCCACTGCTGCTTCGGCAGGTCGTTGCGGCCGGGAATGTAGTAGCCGCCCTTGCGCATGGCGTCGGTCATGCGCTTTTCCATGTTGGCGGCGGCCGTCTTGCTGTCGATCTCGCCGATCCAGACGCGGTTGCCCTCTTCGCCCATGATGTCGGAGATTTCCGCCCATTCCGGCACGCGCACGCGCTCGTCGGGATTGGTCTCCTTCAGCATGAATTCGTAGACGCCCGGCCACCAGGGCTGGTACTTCGCGAGCGTCTCGCTCTTGTAGGTCGAGTGGCGCGACGGGCCGGCGCCATACTGGGTGGCGCGGGCCTGAACGTCCTTCGAGGTGACCCACTGCATGAAGGTCCAGGCGGCCTCCTTGTTCTTGGAATCCTTGGAAACGCCGAGCGACCAGGCGCCGAACCACGGGTCGATCACCCCATCGGGACCGGCCGGCGTGTGCAGGTGCACGTTCTTGCCGGCGACCTTCGCCTGTGTTTCGGGATCCTCGAAGAAGCCCTTGACGAAGTCCTGGTAGTTCCAGGTGCCGAAGGCATTGCCCGCCTGGTAGACGGCGGTCGCCTCGCCGATGCCCCAGTTTGCGCTGTCGGCCGGCATGAATTCCTTCAGGCTCAGGAAATAGTCGATCGAGGCGACGGTGCGCTCGTTGTTGATCGTGATCTTCCAGTCCTTGTCGACATATTCGTCGCCCTTGGTCTCGGGCGTCTGGTAGGCGAACAGGTACGGCAGGTAGGTGACGCCCCAGAACCAGCGGCCCGGAATGTTGGCGAAGCCGATCATGTTGGATTCGGGATTGTTCACCTTCTTGGCGGCGTCATACATGTATTTCGTGGTGAATTCCTGCGAGAAGCGCTCCGGCAGCTTGAAACCCGCCTTCTCCGCCACGTCCGCGCGGAACGTCGTGCCGACGGGGCCTGCGCCGATCGGCAGTGTATAGAGCGTGTCGTTGAAGACGCCCGTGCCGCTGATGACGCGCGGCAGGAAGTCGTCGATGTCGTAGTCGGCATCCGTCAGGTCGGCATTCTTGACATAGGGCATCAACGGCTCGAGGAAGCCGGCGGCGGCATATTCGGCAAGCCACATCACGTCGACCGCGAAGAAGTCGTAGGTGCCGGTGCCCTGCTGCATTTCCACCAGCGATTTCTGGCGGTAGTTTTCAAACGGCACCTCGTCGACCACGACCTTGATGCCGTATTTCTCCTCGAATTCCGGGAAGAACTTTGCCAGCGCCGCAAATTGCGGCATGGACGGGGCGAGGAAGTGCACGGTCTTGCCTGAAAGTGCCTTCTGCGCCTCCGTCTGCGCGTGGGTCGGAAGGGCCAGCATCAGCAGCGACAGCCCGGCCGCCGTTGCGGCACTCAATTTCACGATGTTCATTCTCTCCTCCTCAGTTGATGGTGCATGCGTATCCATCGTCACGCCCGGTCAGGCGTGCAGTCGTGCCGGCTTTTGTCGGGTGAAGCGGGCCTGGCGCACGGTGCGGCCGCTATCGGCGTCGAACAGGTAGATGAAGTCGGGATCGATGCGGAACGCGATCGGCGCACCGATCGCGCGCGGATATTTCAGCGCGGCGTCGAGCGTCGTCATGGCGCGGATCACCTGGCCTTCCACCTCGATATCGAAGACCACCCGCGAGCCCAGCGTCTCCACGGCAAAGACCGTGCCCTGCACGCGGCAGGGATGTGCCGCATCCGGCGGGCAGAGGTGAAGCTGCTGCGGGCGCAGCCCCAGCAGATAGCTGCCGCCGGGCTTTACCGCCTCGCCGTCCTGCATCCAGTCGTGATCGACCTCGATATAGGCGTCGCCAACGCGGAGCGAATAGCAGCCATTGGCCTCGGAAATCACCGCCTTCATGACATTCATCGGCGGCTCGCCGACGAAGGTCGCGGCAAACAGCGTTTCCGGCCGGTCGAACAGGTCCTGCGGGGCGGCGATCTGCTCGATACGGCCCTTGTTGATCAGCACGATCCGGTCCGCCATGGTCATGGCTTCGAGCTGGTCGTGCGAGACATAGAGCATCGTCGCCTTGAACTCGCGCTGAAGCCGCTTGAACTCGACGCGCATACGGGCGCGCAGTTTTGCATCGAGGTGGGAGATCGGCTCGTCGAGCAGGAAGACATCCGCATCGCGCACCAGGGCGCGGCCGATGGCGACGCGCTGCATCTGCCCGCCGGAGAGCTGGTTCGGCCGGCGTTCCAAGAGCTTCTCGATCTGCAATGTTTCGGCGACGCCGGCGATATGGCGGCGGATCTCGGCCTCCGCCATCTTCCGGATGCGCAGCGGATAGGCGAGGTTTTCGAAGACGCTCAGATGCGGAAACAGCGAATGTTTGTCGTAGACCATGGCGAGGTTGCGCTCGCGCGGTGTCCATTGTGTTACATCGCGGCCGCCGATCATGATGCGGCCGGCACCCGCCTCCTCCAGCCCGGCGACGAGGCGCAGCGTCGTGGTCTTGCCCGCACCGGACGGACCGAGCAGAAACACAGCCTCGCGGTCGGCCACATCGAGCGAGATGCCGCGCACCGCTTCGAAGCCGCCCTTAAATGTCTTTGCTAGGTTGTCGATCTGAAGGTCAGCCATTGTCTTTTCCGGTTGAAGATCAAAGAATTGCGCGAATGGTGCCGCCTTCGGCCCGCATCGCCATGCCGTTCAGCGCGGGCGAGGCCGCAAGGTGCACGACGCTCGCGGCAACCTCCTCCGGCGCGATCATCCGGCGGATCAGCGAGGTCGGCTCGGTCTCGTCGAAATAATCGGCGACCACCTGCTCGCGGGTGACGCCCTTTTCACGAGCGATCTGCTCGTGGTAGCGCCGCACAGCGAGCGTGTCGGTCGGCCCGGGCAGGATGGTGTTGACGCGCACGCGCGTGCCCTGGGTCAGTTCGGCCAGCGCCCGCGAAACACCGAGAAGGCAGGCCTTCATCGCGCCGTAATGCGGCATCCAGGCCTGCGGCTTCACCGCGCTCTCGCTGCTGATGAAGACGATGGAGCCCTCGCCCCGCGCCAGCATGTCCTGCAACAGCAGCCGCGACATGCGCACGCCCGTCATCACGTTGACGTCGAAGAAGCGGAACCAGTCCTCGTCGCGCGTTTCAAAGAACGGCCGCACTTCGAAAATGCCGACGGAGTTGATGAGGAAATCCACGGGCGCTGCGGCCCGCGCGAAATCGGCGAGACGCAGGTCCTCACCGGCGACGGTAAGGTCGCAGGCCATGCCGCGCGCCTCAGGGCCGAGCTTTGCGACCGCATCGGCAACTTCCGCCTCGGAAAGGCCGCTCACCGTGGCCCGTGCACCCTCGGCGACGAAGGCCTCGGCCACCGCAAGGCCAATGCCCGTGGCGCCGCCGGTGACCAGCACATGCTTGCCTTTCAGACCATAATCCATTGCCCAAACCTCCCATGGCAATCGGGGACCAGCCCCGGCGCACCACCCCTCCAGGCGGTCCGCTCATTCCCTCCATCCGGCCTACCCGGCCGCCAGCCCTGTCGGCCGGAGGGAACTTGCCTCGACCGATAGAACTAATTTCTTTTCATAACTTTTGCAAGAAAATAAATTTTACACTATTTTGCAGAGGTCGCCCTGCGACGGCATCGGCAGATTTCCCCGCACGCCCAACGGCGCGCGGACATGCGCCTGGGCGAAATCGATGAATTCCGAGGTCCTGGCGGGCAGCCGGCGCCGGCTGTCGCTGAGCAGGCAGACCGTCTGCGGCTCCGGCTCGAACGCACCGAGCACCGGCGCCAGAAGGCCGGAGGCAAGTTCCGTCTCCACGTCCGCCAATGCCGTGCGCAGGATACCAAGGCCTTGAACAGCAAAGTTTTTCAGCGTTGCGGGATCGCTCGCCCGGAAACGCCCGCCGACCGAAACGGTGCCCGCGCCCTCGCGAAAGGCCCAGTCATTGCCGGCAAACCCGGAACCGTCGAGCCGCAAGCATTCATGCCGACAGAGGTCGGCCGGGCGAGCGGGAACGCCGTGTTCCGCCAGATAGGCCGGTGCAGCGCAGGTCACCGTTTCCATCGAAAACAATTTCCGGATCGTCAGGTTCGAATCCCGCACCGGCCCGACCCGCAGCGCCGCATCGAAAGGAATTTCATGCAGGCTGCCCGGCGAATCGAAGCGCAGCGAAAACTGAAGATCAGGATGGGCGCGGGAAAAGCTGCGCACCAGCGAGAGAAGCTGCACGCGGCTGATGTCGGCAGCACAGGAGAGCACGAGGCCGCCCGAGACGGCCGTGCGCCGTCCGCCCATGTCGCGCTCGAGATCGGCAAAGCCCGACAGCACCGGCCTCGCCCTCTCCAGCAGCAGCTTGCCCTCCTCCGTCAACAACAGCGAGCGCGTCGTGCGCCGCACCAGCGCCACACCATAATGGTCCTCCAGCGCTTTCAGCCGCCCGCTGATCGTCGCCGGCGCCATGCCGAGGCGATTGGCGGCGCTTGCCATGCTCTGCGAGCGGGCGATTTCCGAAAACATCCTGAGATCGGCCAAACCATTCATTCCGGATCCTCCTGTCAGGCATGTCTGCCTGGCGGCTCCGGATGCCCGGCGCCCGCAGCGGGGCGCCCTCCTTCAGGGCAGGCGGAACCTCTGATCCAAGGAGTAACACCACAGCCCGGCCAGGTGCGGTGAAGATTGGTCATTTGATCCTGTACGTTTCGTCACAAATCCTAAGCGACGATATGCCGGGCCAGATAATCGATGAAAGCGCGGATGCGCGGGGCAAGCGGCGACTGGTCCGCATAGATGATCGAGACCGGCTCGCGATCACCTGGATTATAGGTGTCGAGCACCGCGACGAGCCGCCCCGTCTTCAGGTCCTGGCCGATATGGAACTCGGACAGCCGCGCAAGCCCCACGCCATCCAGCGCGAACCGCCGCAGGCTCTCGCCATTGTCGAGGCTGAGATTGCCCTTCACCGCGAGATCGAGCTGGGTCGGGATGCCGTCCTGCTCGATGCGGAACGGCCACTTGCCGTAGCTGCGGCTGAAGCCAAGCGTCAGGCAATTGTGCTCCAACAGGTCGCGCGGCTCCGCCGGGATGCCATGTTTGTCGAGATAGGCCGGCGAGGCCACCACCCTGCGTGGCGACGCGACGATCCGCCGGGCGCGAATGGTCGAATCCGTCAAAACGCCGGTGCGGATCGCCACGTCGATACCATCGCCGATGAGATCGGTGGTGCTGTCGGACAGCGAGAATTCCAGGCTGATCTCGGGATAGGTCTCCAGAAAACCGGGCACCAGCGGCGATACGCAATGCAGCCCGAAGGGCACGTTGCAGCTGACGCGCAGCACGCCACCGACCTGGCCGGCGCTCTCCTTCACCCCGCGCTCCAGGCTGGAAATATCCTTGAGGATCTGCTTGCCGCGGGCAAAATAATCCTCGCCCTCCGAGGTCAGCCGCAGCTTACGCGTCGAGCGCACGGCGAGCGGCAGGCCGAGCCGCGTTTCGATGCGGGCGATGATCTTGCTGACGGCCGACGGCGAGAGATGCAGCGCATCGGCCGCCGCGGTGAAGCTGCCCGTCTCCACCACCTTCACGAAGACCTCGATCTCGGAAATCCTGCCCGCCATGACCCGCCTCCATTCATGAACCTTTGTCACCTCACTTATGCCAGTGCTCCGCTTTTTGGCACAAGCGAGAAATGACAGACACGAGGTCGAACATTATGGAGGAGACATCAGCATGTATCAGAAGCGGGCACTCATCGCCGGCGCCACCGGCATTGTCGGGCTCAATGTGGCCGAACACCTGCACGACAGCGGCGGTTGGGAGATCACCGGGCTCAGCCGCCGTCCGCCAGCCGGCACATCCTACATGCGCTCGATCGCCGTCGACCTTCTCGACCGCGAGGCGGCGCTCAAAACGCTCGGCGAGCTCAGGCCCACCCATGTCTATTATTGCACATGGACGCTCGGCCGCAACGAGGACGAAAACATCCGCCTGAACGGCGGCATGCTGCGCACCCTGCTGGACGGCTTGGCGGCGGCGGGCACCGTCGAGCACGTCGCGGTCGTCACTGGAACCAAGCACTATCTCGGCCCCTTCGAGGACTACGGCAAGGTGACGCCCGTCACACCCTTCCGCGAAGATGCCCCACGGCTGGAAAAGAAGAATTTCTATTACGAGCTGGAAGACATCGCGATGGATTATGCCGCACGCCATGGTTTCGGCTGGTCGGTACACCGCTCGCACACGATCATCGGCTATGCCGTCGGCAACCTCATGAACATCGGTGCGACGCTCGCCACCTATGCCTCGATCTGCAAGGCGACCGGCGCGCCCTTCGTCTTTCCCGGCACGCCGACCGCCTATCACGGCATCAACGACATCACCGATGCGCGCCTGCTCGCAAAACACATCGTCTGGGCCTCCACCGAGCCCAATGCCCGCAACGAAGCCTTCAACGCCACCAACGGCGACGTCTTCCGCTGGGAGCAGCTGTGGCAGCGCATCGCAGATTATTTTGGCGTGGAAGCCACCTATCCCGGTGAATACAACTCGCTGACGGAACGCATGCGCACGCTCGGCCCGCAATGGGAGGCCCTCGTCGCAGAACACGGCTTGCAGCCGAACCCGCTCGATCGCCTCGCCTCGCCGTGGCACACCGACCTCGACCTCGGCCGCCCGATGGAATGCCTGCACTCCATGGCGAAAAGCCGCGCGCTCGGTTTCTCCGATTTCCAGGACACCGAACAGTCCTTCATCGACGTCTTCGACCGGCTGCGCGCCGAGCGGATCATTCCCTGATCAATAAAACGCGCGCACGAAAGAGCCCGGAGGATCCAATCCTCCGGGCTTTTCTGCATGGATGAATTCTGCGATCAGGCGACGGGGTAAGGATGCGCGTGCAGCAGGTTCGCCAGCCGCGACAGCGCACGTGGCCCGGCCTTCACCTGCTCGCAGCGAACCTCCGACACGCCGGGAACCGCCATGAGATAGCTGCGAACAGGGCCGACGAAGGTCATGGCGAGGTTCGGGCACGCGCGGCAAGCGCCGGAGAGGGCGACATGCACGACGCCCTCCCCGGTCACATCGGTGATCTCGATATCGCCACCATGGCCGAGGACGAGCGGCCGCGCCCGATCGAGCGCGGCTTCAAGAGCGTAAGGATCGATCATCAGACGAGCCCCAGTTCGCGCTTCTTGGCTTCCAGATCGATGCCCATGCCGCGGGCAAAGGCCTTGCCAAGAATGTTCTCCTTCATCTCGCGAGTGATTTCGGGATAACCGTATTTATCCTGAAGCTCATCGGGCATGACGAGGTTGGCGAGCGTGTCGATATAGGTCTGCACATGCGGCCAGATGAACGCTTCCGAGCCGTAGCAGATGCGGTCCGAGCCGACATAGAGCAGCGCTTCGCCGAGGCGCTGCAGCATCTTGTAGGGCTGCAGGTAGTACTGGTTGAACCAGAGCGGCAGGATCAGATAGACATTCTCGAAGCGGCTGGCGATGGAAATGGTCTCGTCGACATAGGGATCGCCGAGGTGGTGGATGCCGAAATTCAGCTCCGGGAAATCGGCCGCCGCATATTGCAGATCGTTCGGCTTGAAGGCTTCGACCGGGCCGAGTTCCAGCGGAAAACCCTTGTGGAACTGCACCATCTTGATGCCGAGCTCCATCGCCTTTTCCCAGAGCGGATAGGCGATGTCCCGGTCGTCGGCGCGCCAGGCACAACCGCGCGACTGGTACTGGTAGAACTTGAAGCTGACGGCACCGAGTTCGTGCACCTGCCGCTCCATCTCCTTCAGCGCCGGGCCGAGGCCGTGATAGACCGGATCGACGCCGCCGGTCAGCACGATGCGAGCCGGATCCTTCTGGGCAAGCGCATGGCTGAGTTCGACGGGGCCGAGGCCGGCGCGCCAGTGGGAAAACAGTGGCACCGAACAGGCGCAGGCCATGTCCGTGTCGGCCTTGCCGAACAGCATGTCGACGCCCCAGTCGAGATCCGGGTCGGAAAAGGTTTCCGGTTCCGGCGGCGGCCCGCGGCGACCCGTCAGGTTGATGAACCCGGTCAGCTGTTCGCGCAGGATGCGCACCCGCCTGCCATCGCTTCCGTCCTTGATCTGGCCATCGCTGAAATCCTGGCAATGCACCGCCGCATCAAAGACAAACATTCCTTCCTTCATGAAGTCTCTCCCATCGATCCGAAGGCGCAAGAGCGCCGTGGCTGGCTTGAAAAGCCAGTCGGATCAATACCATGGGGAGAAGAGAGCCGGTCTTCGGATTATCGGAAGACTGCCTTCAGGCAATGGCGAAGAGGTCGGAAAGCGCGCCGAACAGGCCCGTCCCGCTCGCCAGCACGAGGCCGCCTGCGGCAAGCGGTGTCTCGTCGGACGGATAGGGCGCACAACGTCCGCCGGCCGCCTTGATGAGGGCAAGACCGGCAACCGCATCCCAGGCCCACATGTGGCGCTCGAAATAGCCATCCACCCGTCCGGCCGACACATAGGCCAGCATGAGCGCACCCGCGCCGACCTGCGAAAAACTGCCGCCGGCCGACAGGAGGCGCTCGGCATCGGCGGCAAAGACGGCCGGCGGAACACGGTGGTTATGGCCGATGCCGAGCCGTGTGCGGTCGATGCTGTCGATGGTGCTGACCGCGATCGGCACGCCGTTGACGGTGGATGGAATACCTTCGGCGCCGGCAAAAAGCTCGTCGCGCAGCGGGTCATAGATCACGCCGAGAACCGGCGCACCCTTCGACCAGAGGCCGATGGACACGCACCAGTTATGCGCGCCCTTCAGAAAATTCGTGGTGCCGTCGAGCGGATCGACGCACCAGACAAACTCGGCGCCTTCGATGGCGGAGGCACCCGTCTCCTCGCCCAGAAACCCATCCTCTGGGAAGGCCGGCGTGAGGATGGCGGCGATCGCGTCTTCCGCCTCGCGGTCGGCATTGGAGACAAAATCGTTCAGCCCCTTCTGCTCGATGGCGAGCCCATCGCGGCGGCCGTAATGGGCAAGCAGCAGGCGGCCGGCTTCGCGCGCGGCGCGTTCGGCAACGGCCAGGCGCGGCTTCAGCCGCTCGGCAAATGCGGTGTCGGACATCGGATTTCCTTCAGTAACGGGTAAGGGCGGTGACGTCGGAGGTCTTTTCCAGGCCCTCGATGGCGCGGCCGAAATTGCGCACCGCATAGAGCGAGTAGAGCACGTCGATGACCTGGAGCTGGGCGATCTTCGACACCATGGATTCGTGGTACTCGCCCGGGCCGACGACGCCGGTGATGGTCGGCGTGAAGAGGCAGATGTCGGCGTGGCGGACGATCGGCGAATCCGGGAAAGAGGTGATGGCAAGCGTCGTCGCGCCCTGCAATTTCGCCTGCTGGAGACTGTCGACCGTCGAGATGGTGCGTCCGGAATTGGAGACGCCGATGGCGAGCGATTTCGGCCCGAGCGTCGAGGTGGAAATCTGGCGGATGCCGAGGTCGCGGAAGAACAGGCAGCGCTTGCCCACCCGCATGAAGCGCAGCAACGCGTTTTCCACGCAGATCAATGATGCGCCCATGGCGAAGAAGCCGAGCACGTCCGCCTCCTCGATCGCCGCAACCGCGCGCTCCAGTTCGCTCTCGGCGAGCCCCGCCCGCGTGTCGGAGACCGTCATCGCATAACGGGCGGCGACCTTCGACAGCACGGAGCCGACGTCGTCTTCGGCGGTGATGTCCTCATAGACGTGGCGTTCGGAGGGCGGCTGGGCCGTTGCGGTGCCCTGCGACAATTCCTCGGCGATGAGGATCTTGAACTGCTGGAAACTCGGAACCTCGATCTCGCGCACGAAGCGGGTGACGGTCGATTCCGAGACGTCGCATTGCAGAGCGAGATCCTTGATGGAGATCGACTTGATCTCTTCCGGCGCTTTCAGCACCCGGTCCGCGATGCGGCGCAAGGCCGGGTTCATGTAGCCCGCCTTCCAGCGGATCCGCATGAGGATGGATTGCCTGTTGTCCGCTGAACTGTCCATCGGACCATCACTCCCGTTGCATCGTCGCAATTCTATAGCTTGCAACGAGGGGAAAATGAAATTCCTTTTTGTTACCAGACAGTGCACCCGGCCCGCGCACTTTCCCGCGCCACGCGCAAGACATCATAGGCCGCCCGCGCCGCGACGAGCGAATCCTGCCACGCCTCCCGCCACAGCCGCACGCCGCCGACCAGCCCTTCGCCGAGCATTTTGGAGGAAAACGCCTCCACGGTGAGGTCGCCGCGATAGCCGGCAGATTCGAGCGCACGGCAATAGCCGAGCACGTCAAAATGCCCGCCGCCGAGCAGGCCGCGGTTGCTGTCGGCGACATGGGCGTAGCCGAGCAGCGCGGCATTGCGGTGGATGGCGGCCGCGATATCCCCCTCCTCGATGTTCATATGGAACGTGTCCATGTGGATGAAGAGGTTCGAGCCGCCGGAGGCGCGGATCAGGTCGGCCGCCTCGTCCAGCGTGTTGACGAGGTAGCTCTCGTAGCGGTTGACCGGTTCGAGGCCGAGGCGCACGCCGAGTTCGCCGGCGCGCCGATCGAGGCGGGCAAGGCTTGCCGCGACCTGCGCGCGCTGGGCTTTTGTTGCCGGCGCCGCATAATTGGCGAAGGCGGCATAGGTGATGCCGGAGACGGCCGGTGCCTCCAGTTCCGCGGCGATCTCCAGGCAGCGGGCGACGCTGGCTTCACCGCGGCGCGCCACCTCCGGATCGTTGGAGGCGATATCGGTATCCGGCCCGAGCGCCATGCCGAGGCGGAGGTCCAGCCCCGCCTCCCGCGCCACCCGCCTGGTCAACGGAATGTCGAGCGCGGCCGGATCGAACAGCAGCACCTCGATCAGCTCGAAACCGATTTCGGCGGCGGCGCGGCAGCTCGCCTCTGCTGCTGCGGGCGACCAGTCATCGGTGAAGACCAGGCTGTGAATGCCGAGTTTTCCGCTCATGTCGTGTTCCTCAGCCGAAGATCGAACGGATGGTGCCGCCGTCGGCGCGGTGGCAGACGCCGTTCATCGCGTTGTTCGTCATCAGCTGCACGACGCCGCGCCCGTGCATCGCCGGGTCGATCAGTTTCTGCGTGAGGTTGGACGGTTGGACGTCGCGGTAGAAATCGGCGAGCGCCTGTTCCACGGTCTTGCCCTGCTGGGCGGCGAGATCGGCGAAATAGGTCTCCACCGATTCCGTCGCGGTGCTGCCGGGCATGTAGCTGTTCACTCGCACATTCGTGCCGCGCGTCAATTCGGCGAGCGAGCGGCTGAGGCCGAGCATCGCCGTCTTCGTCGTCGAATAGGGGATCATGTTGCCGATGGAGCGGATCGCCGCTTCGGAGGAGATGAAGACGATGCTGCCGTCGTTGCGCGCCAGCATGTCCTTCAGCACGATGCGCGAGATGCGGATCGCCGTCATCAGGTTGTGCTCGAAATATTCCCGCCAGCGCTCGTCGCTGACCTCGAAGAAATCGTTGACGTCGAAGACGCCGATATTGTTGACGAGGAAGGAGATCGGGCCGAGCTTGCCGGCGAAATCCGCAAGCCGTGTCGCGCCCTCCGCTGTCAACAGGTCGGCGACGACGCCGTGCGCGCGCGGACCGATCGAGGCGCAGGCCTTGTCGAGCTTGGCCTGGTCGCGGCCGTTGATGACGACGACGGCGCCCTCGTCATGAAATGTCTTGGCGATGGCATAGCCGATGCCCGTGGCGCCGCCGGTGACGATGGCAATCTTGCCGTTGATCCCGAAATCCATGTTCTATTTCCTCTCCCTGTTTGTCGTGCTGCCCGCGCGAGCGAATTGCGCAAGCCTGTCGCAAGCCGTCTTGATCTGGTCGAAGACGGCCTCGAAGGTCGCGCGGGGTTCGCCCCACGGGTCGATAATGCTGGTTTCCTCGCCGGGCTCCGCGAACGCGCCGAGCCGTCCGATCCGCGCCCGGCCTGTCGCGGGCCGCAAGGCGTGGATCGCCGCCATGTTGTGGTCGTCCATGCCGAGGATCAAGTCGAATTCCTCGAAGTCTGTCTCTCGGATCTGGCGCGCCACAAGCGTGTCGAGACGGACGCCCCGCGCCGCGGCCACCGCGGTCGTTTCGCCATGCGGCGGCTTGCCGACGTTCCAATCCATGATGGCCGCGCTGTCGATGCGATGCTCCGGCAAGGCGGCCCGCAGGATGCCGTCGGCGGTCGGCGAGCGGCAGATATTGCCGCGGCAGACGATCAGCACCGAAAGCGGCGGACGGGCGACCGGTGCAACGTGATACGCCGTGCCCGCCTCGACGAGGCTCACTTCCGCCTGCGGCGAGAGGGTGGCCAGACGCCGTGCGCCATCCACGGGATCAAGCGTGTTAAAATCGAAAAGCCCAAAATGGTGGCCGAGCATGGCGCGCGCGCCGATTTCGTCGGCAAGCGCCACCGCTTCTTCCAGCGTGAGATTGCCGGGCACGCCGTTTGCCGCCCGTTCCGCATCGCGGCCATTGACCGGTAGCAAAGCAAGATCGACGCGGAACGGCATCAGCCATTCGGCCAGACCGGGAAACGGGATTGTATCGCCGGAATGCCAGAGGGTGACGCCGCCGCCGGTGAGCACGTAACCGAGAAACAGATGGCCGTACTCCGTCTTGCGCAGATCCTCGTGCGCCGCAGGCGTGGCGGTGACCAGCACGCCGCCTAGATCGACGCTTTCCCCGGTATCGATCAGCACGAGCCGGTGCTCCGGCACGCCGCGTTCGATGGCGTGTGCCCATCCCGCCCGCGGGGCGAGGACGCGGGCAGCGGGATTGGCGGCCAGCAGGGCCGGGATGGTGCCTGGGTCCATGTGGTCCGTGTGGCCATGGGTGCAGAGCAGCCAATCGATGCCGGTGAGCTCAGCCGGCGCGATGACCGGGGGCGTCATCCGAGTATGCGGGAAACGCGTACCGCGGTATTTTTCCGCAAGAAAATCCGAAAGATAGGCATCGATGACGATGCGCAATCCGCCCTGAGCGATCAGGAAACCCGCCTGCCCCAGCCAGGCCAGCGCTGCGCCCTCGCCCGGTTCAAGGCGATCGACACTGGCAAGGGGGCGGGTCTCCAGGATGCTCATGGGCACACCAGGTTCTTCAGCAGATTGTCGACGGCGACGCTGGTAGCACGGTCGACACTCTCCTCGGTGAAACCGCCGGCATGGGGGGTGAGGATGACCCGCTCGTGGCTGAGCAGTGCGGAGGCCGAGGGCGGCTCCTGGTGGAAGACGTCGGTCGCCAGCGTGGAAACCTGCCCGCTTTCGAGCGCCGCCAGCATGGCGCCGTCGTCGATGAGTTCGGCGCGCGCCGTGTTGACGACGATGACGCCCTTGCGCATGCGCGAAAACATCGCTGCATCGAGCATGGGCCTTTCGCCGGGCGGGCAATGGAAGCTCACGGCATCCGCGCCGCAAAGCGCCTCCTCCAGGCCGACATAGCGAAAACCCGGCTGCACGAAGCCCGCATTCGGATAGGGATCGTAGCCGACCACCTCCATGCCGAGGCCGAGCGCCATGTCGGCGACCTCCCGGCCGATCGCGCCGCAGCCGATGACAGCGAGCGTGCGCCCCTTCACCTCGCAGCCGATGCGCCGGCGCCATTCCCCCTTGCTCAGATGCTGGTGCGACCAGGGGATATGGCGCGAGGCGGCGAGCAGCAGGCCGATGGCAAGTTCCGCCACGCCGCGGGCATTCGCCCCGGTCGCCCGCTCTACGGTGATCCCCCGCGCCTCGGCTTCGAAAATGTCGATATTGTCGACGCCTGTGCCGTTACGGCTGATGACCCGGAGGCCGCTTGCCGCATCGAGCACGCGCAGGCTGATCGGCTCGACGCCGGCAAGCCAGCCGACACAACCCGGAATACTGCGAAGCAGGTCCTCCTCCGACGGCATCTTGCCCGGCGCGGGATAGACGATTTCAAAACCCTGCTCCACGAGCCGCGACAGAACGGGATGGCCCGCGCCTGAGAGCGAGCGAGGGGTGACGGCGATCTTACCGGTCATCGGCCTCTTCCGCTCAGCCGTTCCAACGGGGATTGTCGATGACGGTCGGTTTGCCGTCGCGCTCGACCATCAGCTTGCGAAAACCCTTGCTCTCGATCGTGCCATAGTCGTGGCCGGCGTTGCCCGGAAAGGCGAAGAAGGTGACCAGCGGTTCGGTCGGGTGCACGTTGATCGAGCGGTGCGCCCAGCGGCCGGGCACGTAAACGGCCTTGCCGGGCAGGAACTCCAGCCATTGCGTCTCGCCTTCCGGCGTCTCCATCATCATGTAGCCGTGGCCGCGCAGGCAGTAATAGACTTCTGCCGTGTCGATGACGGTGTGAAAATGGCCCTTGGTCATGTGGTACTCGTCGCCCACCTTGCCGGGATAGGTGATCGATGTGCCGTAGGCGACGTCCTTCTCGCTGTCAGGCACGCCCATGTCGTAGAATTCGTAGAGCAGGCTGTCGCTCCTGGCGAGCTGCGCGTCGAAGGCCGCCTCGTCGTGGAACATGCCCTTCATCTTGGAGAGCGTGCGGCGGATCGGCTCACGGGTGGAGCTAAGGCCGTTGTTGAGGTTGAACTCATGCAGGCTTGGCAAAACGGTCATGTCCTGTTCCTTTCAGGCGGTGGCGTCGCGGGCGATGCGGCTCAGTTCGTCGAAGGCCGGCCCGGACATGGGGATGTCGATGTCGAAAACTTCCGCGATGACGCGGGTCCAGCCGTGGATGAAGTAGACCCATCCATCGTGGACCGTGAGGTTGCGGTCCCGGGCTGCCGCGCGCGCCTGGTCGAGGAAGACGAGGTCGCCGCGATAGTTGAATTCCCAGACGAGCCCGTCCTGCGGGAATTTGACCGCGTCCGTCAGCGGCGAGCCCGGCCCGTCCTTGCCGAGGCCAGTGGCGTTGACCACCATGGAGCCCGGCGGCATGTCAGCCACCACCGCGTCGGCTTCCACAGGCGTCGGCGCAAAGCGGTAATCAATGGGGATGGCAAAGCCGATTTCTTCGTGAACGTGACGCATCTCGGCCAGTGAGGCCTCGCGCCGCGCCGTCACGACGATACGCTGCGGCGTGTCGCCGCCTGCCCGATTCTTGTTGTGCAGGTAGAGCGAGAGGGCAAGCGAGGAGCCGCCGGCGCCGAGGATGCAGAGTGTCCCGCCCGTCCTGGCCCAATGCCCTTCCGGGGCGATAGCCTCAAAACTCGCGCCGGCAGTGATGGGGTCCTTGGCATGGCCGGCGAGACGCCCGCCCCGCTTGGAGATCGAGCTGATCTCGTGCAGGGTTTCGGCATAGGGGTCGAGGTCGTCGAAGAGGTCGCGCGAGGCCTTGAGCAGGTTGACCTTGTGGGTGGTCACCAGTGCGCCGAGTGACAGCGGATCGCTTTTGATGAATTCCACCGCACGGCGATAGGCTGATGGTTCCGAATTCGGCACGAAGTCGATGCCCTTCATTTCGGCGTCCAGGCCGAGATGCGCCGACCAGGCCGGAAAGACCTTCATGATCGAGGATTTCCCGGTGGTCACGCCGATGAAATACATCGTGCGCAGGCTTGCTGGTGTGTAGGTCATGACGAACGTTTCCTAGTCGTGTTCGGCCCAGTCGCGCGACCGGTCCACGGTGCGGCACCAGCCGCGATAGAGCGTGTCGGCGATCGCGCGTTCGACGGTCGGCTCGAACGCCTTGTCGAGGGCGAAGGCGGTGTGAAGTTCGGCCTGGTCCTTCCAGTAGCCGACGGCAAGGCCGGCGAGGAAAGCCGCACCCCGCGCGGTCGTGTCGATGACCTTGGGGCGCAGCACGCGCACGCCAAGCTGGTCGGCCTGGAATTGCAGGACGAAATTGTTCATCGCCGCGCCGCCATCCACCTTCAGTTCGGCGAGCGCGATGCCGGAATCGGCCTCCATGCGGTCGATGACATCGCGGATCTGATAGGCCATGGATTCCAGCGAGGCACGGATGAGATGGTTGCGGTTGGCGCCGCGGGTGATGCCGACGATGGTGCCGCGGGCATATTGATCCCAGAACGGCGCGGACAGGCCGGTGAAGGCCGGCACGATGTAGACGCCGTTGGTATCCGGCACATCCATCGCCGCCGCTTCTGTTTCGGAGGCGCTGTGGATGATCTTCAGCTCGTCGCGCAGCCACTGCACCACCGAGCCGACGGAAAACAGCGTGCCCTCCAGCGCATATTCGAGCTTTCCGCCGAGCCGCCAGGCGACCGTTGTCAGCAGGCCGTTGTCGGAGGTGCGGATCTGGCTGCCGGTGTTCATCAGCAGCGTGCCGCCGGTGCCGTAGGTCGCCTTGACCATGCCGGTGTGGAAGCAGGACTGGCCGAAAAGCGCGCCCTGCTGGTCGCCGATCGAGGAGGCAACGGGGATTTCGCCGCCGAAGAGATCGGGGTCGGTCATGCCATAGACATCGGAGGAATCGCGCACGTCGGGCAGGATCGCGCGGGGCACGTTGATTTCGGCAAGCAGGCGCTCGTCCCAGTCGCCGGTGCGGATGTTGAACAGCAGCGTGCGCGAGGCGTTGGAGGCGTCCGTCACATGGGCGCGACCGCCGGTGAGGTTCCAGATCAGCCAGGTGTCGATGGTGCCGGCGGCCAGTTCGCCGCGTTCGGCGCGACGGCGGGCACCGGGCGTGTTGTCGAGCAGCCAGGCGAGCTTGGTGCCGGAGAAATAGGCGTCGATGACGAGGCCGGTATTCTCCTTCACATAGGGTTCGAGCCCGCGCGCCTTCAGCTGGTCGCAGATGCCGGCGGTGCGGCGGTCCTGCCAGACGAGGGCGTGGTGCAGCGGCACGCCGGTCTTGCGGTCCCAGATGAGGCAGGTCTCGCGCTGGTTGGTGATGCCGATCGCGGCGATCTCGGCGGCGGAGATGCCGATATTCTGCATCACCTCACGGGCGACGGAGAGCTGGGTGGCCCAGATCTCGTTGGCATCGTGCTCCACCCAGCCGGGCCGCGGATAGATCTGGCGGAACTCGCGCTGCGCGAGCGAGACGATGTTGCCGCCCCGATCGAAAAGGATGGCCCTCGCACTGGACGTTCCCTCGTCCAGTGCCATGACATAACGCTCAACCATGTCTTCCTCCCCCGCATCGTCAATCGTTCGGCTTGAACAGGATCTTGTGATACCTGCCGAAGCTGCGGTCCTTCAGTGCCTTGAAAATGGACGGCGCCTCCTCAAGCGTCGCCCGGTGGGTAATCAGCGGCTCGACCGTCAACCGGCCGTCGCCAAGCAATCCGATGATGTCAAACCATTCCTTGCCGGGGAACGGCAGGGAATAGGAATTCCACGAGCCGACCACCTGCAATTCCTCGCGCACGATCTTCGCAAAAGCCTTTTCCGCGAAGGTGACGTCGCCATAGGCCGTGCCGTAGAGCATGACCGCGCCCTGCTTGGCCGCGACCATGATGGAAAGGTCCCGCCCGGGCGCGGAGCCCGCGCATTCCAGCGACACGGCAACCCCGCGCCCGCCGGTCGCCTCGCGGACGCGGGCGATGACATCGTCGTGCGTCGGATTGAGGCAGAGATCGGCGCCGATGCTCTTCGCCAGCTCCAGCTTGTCGTCGTCGACATCGATGGCGATCAGCGGGCGGGCGCCGGAAAGCCGGGCGAACTGCAGGGCAAAATAGCCGAGTGCGCCGCAGCCGACCACTGCCACCGCATCGCCGAGCTTAAGATCGAGCTTGTGGATGCCATGCAGGATGATGGCAGCCGGTTCGATCGTCGCGGCGACCTCGTAGGATACGTTGTCCGGCACCTTCAGCACGTTGGTGGCCGGCGCGCAGAGATATTGCGCAAAGGCGCCGTCGCTGCGCGAGCCGACGAAATCGTAATCGTCGCAGAGCTGGAATTTTCCCGCCTCGCACCATTGGCATTTTCGGCACGGCATCAGCGGCGCGACAGCCACGCGGTCGCCTGCTTTCAGATGGGAGACGGCGGCGCCGACCCGCTCCACCCGGCCGGCGAATTCGTGGCCCGGAATGGTGGGAAAACGATAGGTGCCCGTCACCATGACGCGGCCGATATCCGAGCCGCAGATGCCGGCGGCCTTCACCTCGATAAGAACCTCGTCCGGGCCGATGTCCGGCACCGGCACATCCTCGACGCGCAGATCTCCCGGCGCATGCAAAACGGCGGCCTTCATCGCAGGCTCTCCTCCTGAGGATAGATGATGGTCTTCATGCCCTTGCCCGAAAGCGCATGGTCGAAGGCGACGACCGCATCCGCCATGCCGAAGCGATGGGTAACGATATCGGTGACGCGGATCTTGCCGGTCTCCACCAGTTTCAGCGCCCGGGCATAATCCTCGACGCTCGACCCGGTCGAGCCCAACAGCTTCAGGCCCCAATAGTGCACCTTGTTGGTATCGAGTTCGACCTTGGTGCCCTTGTTGAGGCCGGAGAAGAAGTTCATGCGGCCGAGACGCGCGAGGCAGGCCATCGCCTGGATTTGCAGTTCCGGCGCTGGTGCGCAGGTGAGCGCGACATCTGCGCCGCGGCCACCCGTCAGGCGCAGCACCTCCTCCACCACGTCGACGCGGCTCGAATCCACCGTGTCCGTCGCGCCCTGCGGCGCGATCTCTTCGAGCCGTTCCGCCCTCCGGCCGACGACGATGACCTGCCTTGCGCCATAGGCTTTCGCCAGTTGCAGGAACAGGCCGGCGATCGGCCCGGTGCCGAGAATGAGGACGCGGTCCTCGGGCGTCACCACAAGGTCCTTCCAGGCATTGAAGCAACAGGACAGCGGTTCGACGAGCGAAGCCTCCTCGTAGCTCATGCCGGCGGGGATCTCGAAGAGGTTACCGCCGTAGAGTGCCTTGGCGGTGACAACCATATGTTGCTGGAAGCCGCCGTCGATATCGATGCCGAAGGCCTCGTAATCGGGGCACATATTGTTGAGCCCGCGGCGGCACATTTCGCAATGGCCGCAGCCGATATTCGGCACCGCGGACACCCGCTGTCCCTTCTTCCAATGCCCGACATGCCGGCCGACCTCGACGATTTCGCCGGCAAGCTCATGGCCGAGGACGCGCGTGTCGTTTTCCCCGACACGAAAATGGCCGCCGCGGATGACCTTCAGGTCCGTGCCGCAGATCGAGGCTGCGAAGACGCGGATCAGAACCTCGTCGTCCTGCGGCACGGGGCGCGGGCGCTCTTCGAGCGCGATCCGGCCCCTGCCCTGATACACGGCGGCCTTCATCGGCTTACACCTCCATCCCGTAGCGGTGCGCCTTGTGGGTGGGATAGAGCGAAATGGTCGGGATAGTGACGTCGGGCGTGCGGGTCGCGACGTAAAGCGCGAGCCAGGCGACGTTGTCGACGTCGATGCAGGAGGCATGGATGCCTTCCTTGATTTCCTTCTCGTCGAGCCAGCCGTCGACATAGGCTTCGAGGTCGCCGTCGTAGAGGCCCTTGTCGATGATCTCGGTCATCGGCGTCTTGACGTGGCTGGGGTTCAGAACGGTGACGCCGATCTTCTTGTCCTTGCCTTCGAGCAGGATGTTCTTCGAAAAACCCAGCATGCCGTGCTTGGAGGCGCGGTAGGGGCTGTGGCCGGGGCCGGAGGCGACGCGGGTCGAGGAAGAGCCCATATTGATGATACGCCCGCCTTCAGCCTGCTTTTCCATATAGAGGAAGGCTTCGCGGCAGCAGAGGAAGACGGCGGTCAGGTTCGGGCCGATCGTCTTGTTCCACTCTTCCAGCGTCACGCGGGTGACCGGCGGGGCGAGGCTATCGCGGCCGGCGGAGTTGACCACCACATCGACCGACCCAAACGTGTCGTTGACCTGTTTGAAGAAGGCGCGAACCGTCTCCTCCTCGCAGACATCGGCATAGATCGGCAGCACCGTGCCGCCATCGGCCTCGATCTCGCCGGCGATGCGCGTCAGGCGCTCCCGGTCGAAATCGATCATGGCGACCTTTGCGCCGTTCTGGGCATAGATGCGGGCAACGGCTTCGCCGATCCCGGATGCTGCACCGGTGATGATGCAGGATTTCCCTTTGAGGGACAGTCCCTCCGACAGGGTATTGCTGGGCATTGGAACCTCCGTTTTGTGCCCCGATCGAGGCGTGTCCAGATTTTCGCTGAAACCGTTTCAGGCCGTGCGGGCGAGAGCGACCGCCTCCGCCGTGAGCCGAGAAATCTCGTCAAAGCGCCCTTCCCGGATGAGTTTTGCGTCCACCATCCAGGAACCGCCGCAGGCGAGCACGGCGGGAAGCGCGAGGTAATTCGCAAGGTTCGCAGCCCCGATGCCGCCCGTCGGCACGAAGCGCATGGCCGGATAAGGCCCCGTCAGCGCCTTGAGGAAGGGCACGCCGCCACTCGGCTCGGCGGGAAAGAATTTGACGGCCTCCAGCCCGAAGGACATGGCCTGCTCGACGCCGGTCGGGTTGTTGATGCCGGGCACGATCGGCAGGCCGAGTGCCTGCGCCGCCGTGACGATGGCCGGATTGAAACCCGGCGTGACGATGAATTGCGCGCCAGCCTCTGTCGCCATGTCGAGCTGCTCGGCCGTCAAAACAGTGCCGGCGCCGAGCAGCATGTCTGGAACCTCGGCGCGGATGCGGCGCAGCGATTCCGCCGCTGCCGCCGTACGAAACGTCACCTCGGCGACGGGCAAGCCGCCGTCGACCAGAGCACGCGCCAAAGGAACGGCATCTTCGGCTCGCTCCAGCACGACGACGGGCAGGATGCGCGCCGCAGCAATCCGCCCCACCATCTCCGCTCCGGTCAAACCCATGTTCCCCTCCCATCGAATTTCCTACCGTGACCAACAGATAGAATGAAATTCGTTATTGTGCAACATCAAAAAAAATGATTTTTATTTTTTGCGCTGGCGATCGAGAGAAATCCCGTGCGCGCGCCTTTATGCAGTCTTGCGAGGCGGCCTCCCCCCGGAAGCCAAAAATTGGCATTGGAAAGCGACAACATGATTAGAGCAGTCTTGTGGGACATGGACGGCACCCTCGTGGATAGCGAGGACATCGCGGTCGAGGCGCTGGCATGCGCCATGCAGGAGGCCGGCCTGCCGCCGCCCGCGGACCTCAAGGCGCGGGTCGTCGGACGCTCGGCCGACGAGATCTACGCGATCATCGCCCGGGACTTCGGCTTGCAGGCCGATCCGCTGGAATGGGAGTGCCGCAAGCACCACCACTATTTTCGCGCAGCGGAAAGACTGAGGGGCTACGACGACGCCGTGGCGACCTGGCACCGCCTCGCGGCGGCCGGCATCCGGCAGGCTATCGTCTCCAACAGCGACCGCGCCATCGTCGACGTGAACCTCCGGGCCGCCGGCCTGGTCCGCCCCGGGCTCGTCACCGTCGCGCGCAACGATGTCCTGCTCGGCAAGCCCCACCCGGAAGGTTACTTCCGGGCCGCCTACCTGCTCGGCGTCGAACCGCACGAATGCCTGATCGTCGAGGACAGCGGCAGCGGCGCGGATGCAGCCCTTGCCGCCGGCATCGAGACAGTCTTCGTGCCGCACAGCCACAGTGCACCGCCGGAGAGTGTGCGGTGGCTCTCCTCCATGGCCGAACTCGAAGATCGCGTGCTGGGCGCGCGATGACCGCGACAGCAGACGGGCCGTGCCAAGACACATTGACGATCCTGCCCGAGATCAATAGATATATCATATATTATCATGAAATCCCGGGAGGAAGCGATGGCGGATTATATTGTTGTGGGCGGCGGTTCGGCGGGCAGCGCGCTGGCCGGCCGGCTGGCGCTCGGCGATGCGGGAAAGGTGCTGGTGATCGAGGCAGGCCCCCGCGACAGCAATCCGTTGATCCACATTCCGGCGGGCTTCGTGAAGCTGCTCGATTCGGATCTTCTCTATCACTACAAGACCGAAGCGCAGCCAGCGCTGAACGGCCGCGCGCCCGTGATGCCGCAGGGCGCGGTGCTCGGCGGCGGGGGTTCGGTCAATGCCGCCATCTACATTCGCGGCCAGCGCCGCGACTATGACGACTGGGCGCGCCTCGGCGCCGATGGCTGGGCCTATAGCGACGTGCTCCCTTATTTCCGCCGGGCGGAAGACAATGACCGGCTGTCCGACGCCTATCACGGCATCGGTGGCCCGCTCGGCGTCTCAGACCTCCGCCAGGTGACCGACCTGACGCGCGCCTTCGTGCGCGCCGCCCAGGAAGCCGGCATTCCCTACACGCCGGATTTCAACGGCACGCGCCAGCGCGGCGTCGGCTTCAACCAGACCACCACCCGCAACGGCCGCCGGTGCAGTGCCGCCGTCGGCTACATGCGCCCGGCCATGAAAACCGGCAACCTCGAAATCCGCACCGGCTGCCTCGTCACCCGCATCCTCTTCGAGGGTGACCGCGCCCGCGGCGTCGAATATGTCCGAAACGGCAAGGTCGAGACGGCCCTGGCCGACAAGGAGGTCATCCTCTCCGGCGGCGCGGTTCAGACGCCGAAGCTGCTGATGCTCTCAGGCATCGGCCCCGAAGCGGAACTGAACCGGCACGGCATCGCCGTCAAACACCGGTTGGAAGGCGTCGGCCAGAACCTTCAGGATCACCTCGAATTCCCCGCCATCCGCTTCTGCACCGGCCGTTACGGTTATTACGGCGAGGACAGTTTTTTCCGCTCCGTGAAAAACGGGCTGCAATACCTGCTCTTCAAGTCGGGACCGGTCATGTCGAATGTCACGGAGGCCTGCGCCTTCATGAATGTCGACGACATGGACGCCGAGCCGAACATCCAGATGCATTTCGTGCCGATCGTCTTCATGGACAGCGACCAGGAGCAGGTCAAACGCGCGGGCGCCACCGTGAACCCCTGCGTGCTCAGGCCGGAGAGCCGCGGCGAAATCCGGCTGAAATCCACCGATCCGGCCGCCCATCCGATCGTCGACCCGCGTTACCTGACGGCGCCGGAGGACATGCGGCTTTCCGTCAAGGCGCTGAAGCTCGCCCGCAGCATTCTGGCGCAGCCCTCCTTCGCCGATTTCGTGGAGGATGGCGAGGCCTATCCCGGTAAGGCGGTGGACGACGATGCGGCGCTCGGCGCCTATATCCGCTCCAAGGGCAAGACGGTCTATCATCCGGTCGGCACCTGCCGGATGGGGCGCGACGCGATGTCGGTCGTCGATCCGGAGCTTCGCGTGCACGGCCTGCGCAATCTGCGCGTTGTGGACAACTCCGTCATGCCGACACTGATTTCGGGCAATACCAACGCAACCGCGATAATGATCGGAGAGAAAGCTTCGGATATCATCCGCGGCCTGGCGCCGCTTGCGCCATCGAACGCTTGATGCGTAAGTGCCAGGATAGGAAACGCCACGGGTCCCCGCATGAGCCAGCTGCCGAAAATCAACAAGGGAAATCTCTCCGAGCAGGTCTACGGCACCATTCGCGCATCCCTGATGGACGGCCGCTACGAGCCCGGTGAGCGGCTGACGATCGCCAGCCTCGCCGACCAGCTCGGCGTCTCCATCACGCCGGTGCGCGAGGCGATCTTCCGCCTCGTCACCGAGCGGGCGCTGGAGATGCGGGCCGCAACCTCCATCCAGGTCCGCAGCCTCACGGCTTCCGAACTGCGCGAAATCCAGCTGATCCGCCATCATCTGGAGGGCGAAGCGGCGGCTCAGGCGGCCATCAAGATATCGGCAAAGGACTTGGCAGTCCTTGAGGCGCTACACGCCGATTTTGCCAAGACCGCCGCCACCGATCCGCTCGAAGCCTCTCATATCAACCGCGAATTTCACTTCAAGCTGGCGGAAGCGGCGGAAATGCCGATGCTCTATTCGACCATCGAAGGCATGTGGGCGCAGATGGGACCGCTCATCCATCTCTACCACCTGCACACCCCTCCCCGCGTGCTCGTCAGCGGCAAACATGGCCATTACGACGTGCTGCGCGCACTGGCGGCCCGCGACCCAGAAAGCGCGCGCCGCGCCATCCAGGCCGATATCGGCGTGGGCGTCGTGATGGTCGACTGGCTTGAGGCGAAAGGGGCGGCCGAAGCCGCCCCGTGAGTGTCAAAGCTCGATCCACGTCGTCTTGAGTTCCGTGTATTTGTCGAGCGCGTGCAGAGACTTGTCGCGTCCGTTGCCGGATTGTTTGAACCCGCCGAAGGGAACGGTCGCGTCACCGTGGTCGTAGCAGTTCACCCAGACCGTGCCGGCCCTGAGCTTGCGGGCGATCTTGTGCGCGCGTGACAGGTCGCGCGTCCAGACGGCAGCCGCAAGACCGTAGGACGTGTCGTTGGCGACGCGAACGGCCTCCTCGTCGTCCTCGACCGTGATCGTTGACAGCACGGGACCGAAGATTTCCTCCTGCGCGATGGTCATGTCATTGCGCACATCGGCAAAAATCGTCGGGTTGATGTAATAGCCGTCCGGCGTATCGCCCGGCCGGTCGCCGCCGAGAACCAGCCGCGCACCCTCCGCCTTGCCCTTGGCGATATAGCTCTCCACTCGGTCGCGATGGCCGCTTTCCACAAGGGCACCAAGCTTCGTAGCGGGGTCAAGCGGGTCGCCCGGCCGGATCGACTTCGCCGTCTCGACGACGATGTCGAGGAACTGCTCCTGAATGCGCTTGGAGAGGATCAGCCGCGACGGCGCCACGCAGACCTCGCCCTGGTTGAAGCAGATCGCCGTTGCCGCCCGTTCCGCCGCGACGCGCAATTCCGGCACGTCGTCGAGAATGATGTTCGGCGACTTGCCGCCGCATTCGAGGAAGACGCGTTTCATGTTCGACTGGCCGGCATATTGCAGGAATAGCTTTCCGACTTCGCCCGAGCCGGTGAACGCCAGGCAATCGACGTCCATATGCAGCCCGAGCGCCTTGCCGGCCGTCGGGCCGAAGCCGGGCACGACGTTGAAGACGCCATCGGGAATGCCGGCTTCGGCGGCAAGTTCCGCGAGGCGGATCGCCGTCAGCGGCGATTGTTCGGCCGGCTTCAGCACGACGGAATTGCCCATGGCGAGCGCCGGCGCAAATTTCCACGTCGCCATCAGCATCGGGAAATTCCACGGCACGACCGCACCGACGACGCCGATCGGCTCGCGGGTGATCATGGCGAGCTGGCCGGGACCGGTGGGCGCGATCTCGTCATAGAGCTTGTCGGGGCACTCGGCATACCATTGCAGCGTATCGAGCACGACGTTCACGTCGATGTTGCGGCTTTCGGACACCGGCTTGCCCATGTCGAGCGTTTCCAGCACGGCAAGCTCGTCCATGTGCTTTTCGAACAGTGCGGCAAAACGCTGGAGCACCTTCTTGCGCTCCTTCGGCGACCGGTCGCGCCAGTCCCCCGCCTCGAACGTCCGGCGCGCCGCCTTGACCGCACGATCGACATCCTCCGCATCGCCCGACGCGACACGCGCGATCGCCTTGCCGTCGCGCGGCGAAATGTCGTCGAACGTCTCGCCGGAGGCCGCGTCGACGAAGCGGCCGTCGATGAAGGCCTGGCCCTTGATGGCGATCCGGCTGCGGATCGCGGCCACATCCGCCTGTGTCAGTGCAAGATTCACGTCATCTCCTCCATTTTTGTCAGTGACATATATCATATATCATGTTATCTCGCCCCATCGCAAGGAGTTGTTGCCGGGATCGGCACAGGAAGGGAGGAGCGTGTGACGCAGCCAGTGAGAAACGATTACCGACCCACGGAGGCCGAGATCGCGCGGCTCAGGGACCGCGCGCAGTTCGTGCGCCTGGAGACCATCCGGCTCATCGAGATCGCCAAGGTGGGCCACTACACCTCGGTGTTTTCCGCCGCCGAAATCTTCGCCGCGCTCTACTATGACGTGATGTCGCTCTCGGCAGACCCGAAATGGCCCGACCGCGACCGCTTCGTGATGGGCAAGGGCCATGCGGCCGTCGGCCTGTTCCCGATCCTCGCCGAACTCGGCTACATCCCGACCGAGGTGCTGAACGGCTATACCCGTCTCGGCAACCCGCTCGGCGACCATCCCGACATGCGCAAGGTTCCGGGCGTCGATTTCTCGTCCGGCTCGATCGGCCATGCGCTGTCCAACGGCCTCGGCATGGCGCTGGGCGGCCGCATGCAGGGCCGCGACTTCACCACCTTCGTCATGCTCGGCGACGGTGAAATGCAGGAAGGCCAGGTCTGGGAGGCCGCCATCGGCGCGGCCCACCACAAGCTCAACCGGCTCGTCGCGATCATCGACCGCAACGGCTACCAGCTCGACGGCGCGGTGGACGATGTGATGGGCATCGAGCCGATCGACGAGAAATGGCGGGCCTTCGGTTGGGAGGTGCACGTCGTCGACGGCCACGACATCGCCGAACTCACCGCGCTGCTGCGCCGGGTCAAGGCCGATGCGTCGCGCGAAAAACCCTGCTGCATCATCGCGCGCACGCTGAAGGGCAAAGGCGTCTCCTACATGGAAACCGAGCCCGGCTGGCATCTCGGTTATCTCGACCCCGTCGACGCGGAAGCCGCGCGCCAAGAAATTCTGTCCAAGGTGATCTGAGATGACCCAAGCCAATCTGCGACCGACCTCGCCGAATTCCTGGCACTACCGGGAACTGAACATGAAGAATCCCGGCCTCGACCACCTGTCGAACGGCCTGATCACGCTCACCGAGGCTGGCCACCCGATCGTCGCGGGCTCCGCCGACCTGCAATATTCCAACGGCCTCAACCGCTTCGCCGCGCGCTATCCGGATCGCTATGTCAGCTTCGGCATTTCCGAGCAGAACATGGTGTCGGCCGCCGCCGGCCTCGCCACCACGGGCATGATGCCCTACGTCGCGACCTTCGCCTCGTTCCTCGGCCTTTTGACCTGCGAACAGATCCGCATGGACGTCGCTTATTGCGCCCTGCCGGTGCGCCTGATCGGCCACCACACCGGCATCGCCATGGGCTTCTACGGCACCTCGCACCATGCGACGGAAGACATCGGCACCATGCGCTCGATCGCCGACCTGACGATCGTCTCACCGGCGGACGGCCCGCAGCTCGAAGCGGCGATCCGCGCCTCGGTCGACCATGACCGGCCGATCTATTTCCGCACCGGTCGTGGGCGCGAGCCGGAGCTCTATAACAGCAAGGCCGATTTCGTCTTCGGCAAGGCTGTAGAGCATGCGCAGGGCGAGGAAGTGACCATCATTGCCTGCGGCCTGCCGGTCCATCCATCGGTGCAGGTCGCGAAGAAACTCGCCGCCGAAGGCCGCAGCGTCGGCGTCATCGACATGGCGACGGTCAAGCCGATCGACCGCGACGCGATCCTCGCCGCCGCCGCGCGCTCCAAGGTCATCCTGACCATCGAGGAGCACAACATCCTCGGCGGCCTCGGCTCCGCCGTGGCCGAAGTGCTGGCGGAGGAAGGCGGCCCCGCGAGGCTGGTGCGCCACGGTATCCGCGACGAATACGCGCTGATCGCCCCGCCGACACATCTCTACGCCCATTACCGGCTCGACCAGGCCGGCATCGAATCCGTCGTCCGCGACATCATCGGCTGACGGCCCGCGCCGGGAGGGCGCGTTATTCCGCTCCGGGTTTCCGGAGCGGACGATCCAACTTCAACTGAGGGAGAGAGACCATGACGTTCTTGAAATCGGCATCGCTGATGCTGTGCACGGCCGCACTGGCCATCATGACCAGCACCGCCAATGCCGCCGAAAAACACGAAATCTACAAGCTGCTGCCGAATTCCGCCCTTTCCGGCGTCATCGATCCGGAAATGGCCGACCGTTCGGACGTCGCCAAGGCGCTGCCGACGACCCCGCGCGATGCGAGCAAGAAGCTGGTGATCGGCTGGACCGAAATCACGCTCGGCAATCCCTGGTTCGTCAGCGTCATCGACACGGCGAAGGCCAAGGCTGCCGAATACGGCTATGAGCTCGACGTGCAGGTCGCCGATGGCGATCCGGCGAAGACGTCGGCGCAGATCGACGCCTTCATCGCCAAGAAGGTCGATGTCATCGTGCTCGACCCGACCGACCTAGCGGCGGCCGCGGCCGATGCACAACGCGCCGTCGATGCCGGCATTCCGGTGATTGCGCTCGGCACCGTGCCGGATGACAGCCCGATCGTCACGACCGTGCTCTTTAACCCCTACGGCAACGGTTTCGAGGCAGGGCGCTTCGTCGCGCAGCACTATGGCGCCGACAAGCCGATCACCGCGGCCGCGATCCTCGGCACCGTCGGCAATTCGACGTCGGAAAGCCGCGTCAACGGCATGATCACCGGCATCATCTACGAGCGTTCCCAGCAGCTCGGCCTCAACCTTTCCAAGGAAGACGCCATGCTCGCCGGCTTCAACAAGTTCCAGGAACTGAAGACCGGCGGCGCCTTCGACTATCCGGAGGTTAAATTCAGCGTCGTCTCGATGGGCGTCGGCTTCTGGACGGAGGAAGGCGGCCTCGATGCGGCGGAAGACATCCTGACGGCACATTCCTCTAAGCTCGACATCATCCTCGCCGAAAACGACTTCATGGGCATGGGCGCGCTGCGCGCACTGGAAAACCAGGACCTCAAGGGCAAGATCCAGGTGGCGAACGCCGCGGACGGCTTCCGCACCGCGCTCGATCTCGTCAAGTCGGGCGACATGCTGGTGACCGGCCTTTGCTCCGGCTCGCACACCGGCGAAGGCGTCATCACCCTGATCAACCAGATCTTCGACAAGGGTTTTGATGCCAACAACCTTCCGCTCGGCTCCTACTACCCCTCGCAGATCGTGACCAAGGAGAATGCCGACCAGTTCATCGATCCGGACACGGCGAACCCGTTCTTCCGCTACACGGTCCCGGCCTTCAAGACGATCGGCGAACTCAAGAGCTGATCGGCACCGGGGATGATGCGGCGGACCTTGCGGGGTCCGCCGCGATGAAAGGGAGGCAGGACATGGATCGCCTGGACATGCGGCAGATCTCGAAGGAATTCGGCGGTATCGCCGCGCTCAGCGGCGCAGGATTTTCGGCACGCGCGGGCGAAGTGCATGCCCTGATGGGCGAAAACGGCGCCGGCAAATCGACCCTGATGAAGATCCTGGCCGGCGCCTATAGCCACGACGGCGGCGAGATCCGCATCGGCGGCGAACCCGTCAGCATAACGAACCCGCAGGACGCGATCCGCAACGGCGTCTCGATCATCTACCAGGAATTTTCGCTCGCAAGCGACCTCACGGTTGCCGAAAACATCCTGATCGAGACGCTGGGACACGGCATGTTCGTCAACCGGCGGGCCATGCATGCCCGCGCCGCCGAGCTGCTCGCCCGCATGGGTTTCGACGATATCGATCCCGGCGAGATTGCCGGCGGGCTCACCATCGCGCGCCAGCAGGTGGTGGAAATCTGCAAGGCGCTGTCGCGCGACTGCTCCATCCTCGTGCTCGACGAACCGACGGCCGTGCTGACCACGCACGAGACGGAAAAGCTCTTCGACCTGGTGCGGCGGCTGCGCGACCAGGGCGTCTGCATCGTCTACATCTCGCACCGTCTCGACGAGATCTTCAGCCTCTGCGACCGGGTAACCGTGCTCAAGGACGGCGCGACCGTCGGGACCTGGGAAACCGGCACGCTCGACCACACGACACTGGTCAACCTGATGATCGGCCGCGAGCTGAAGGACTTTTTTCCCGAACGGCAGATCACCCCCGGTCCAGTGGCGCTAGAGGTGGATGCGCTTGCAGCCGGCGGACTGGTCTCCGACATCAGCTTCACGGTTCGCCGCGGCGAAGTGCTGGGCATCGGCGGCCTTGTCGGCGCCGGGCGGACCGAAGTGCTTCGTGCGATTTTTGGCGCGGATCCCATCTCCGCCGGCGAAATCCGCATTGATGGGCGCCCTCGCACCATCCGCTCGCCCGGTGACGCCGTGCGGGCGGGCATCGGGCTCGTGCCGGAGGATCGCAAGCAGCAGGGCTGCCTGCTCGACTTGCCCATCCTCAACAACGCTATGCTGACGCCGGTCAATCCGCATCTCGGCCTTTGGGGCCTCATTCGCGACGCGCGCGAGCGGGGCGACACCGAGGCCCTGCGCAGCCGGCTGAACCTGAAGGCCGCGAGCATAGACGCCGAGGCCGGCACGCTGTCCGGCGGCAACCAGCAGAAGGTCGCGATCATGAAGTGGCTTGTCTCGGGCTGCGAGATCCTGCTGCTCGACGAGCCCACGCGCGGCGTCGATGTCGGCGCGAAAGTCGAGATCTACCGCGTCATCAACGAGCTGGCGGCCAATGGTGCCGCCATCGTCATGGTCTCCTCGGAAATGCTCGAGCTGATCGGCATGTGCGATCGGGTGATCGTCATGCGCGCCGGCCGCCTTGCCGGTGAACTCGCCGGCGAACAGCTCACCGAGGAAGGCATCATCGAACTGGCAATGGGGCGCAAGCATGTCCACTAATCCGAAGGCTCCTGGCCTCGTTTCCCTTCTCGTCACCTACAATATCTACATCATGCTCGCCGCCCTTGTGGTGATCTCCACGCTGCTGTCGGAACACTTCCTGACGCTGCAGAACCTCTTCAACCTGCTGCGGCAACTGGCGCCCCTGGCCCTCGTCTCGATCGGCATGCTGCTCGTCATCCTCACCGGCGGCATCGACCTTTCGGTCGGTTCCATCGCGGCGATCGGCGGCATGGGCGTGGCGATGGCAATGCCAGCGCTGCCCTTCGATGGTGTCACGGCCCTGCTGATATGTGTCTTCGGCGGTGTTCTTTTCGGCGCGCTGCTCGGCGCCATCAACGGCGCGCTCGTGGCGGGCTTCGGCATGGCGTCCTTCGTCGCGACGCTCGCCATGATGACCATGGCACGCGGCCTCGCCTACATGCTGTCGAACGGCCAGCCGGTGCGCTTTCCGCGCGACTTGCCGACCGCGCAGATCCTGACCGGCTTTGGCAGCAAGGGCCTGCCCGGCATCGGCCTGCCCTGGCCGGTGCTCGCCGTGCTCGTTGTCATCGCGCTCTTTGTCTTCCTGCTGCGGCGCACAAACTGGGGGCGACTGACCGTCGCCACCGGCAGCAACGAGAATGCCGTCCGCCTCGCAGGCTTGCCCGTCTGGCGCTACAAGTTCCTCGCCTTCACGCTGAGCGGCGCGCTCTCCGCCCTCGCCGGCATCTTCGTCACCGCCCGCACCGCCGTGGGCACGCCGGTCACCGGCATCGGCCTAGAGCTCGACGCGATCGCCGCCTGCGTCATCGGCGGCGCGTTGCTGTCCGGCGGCCGGGGCACGGTGACGAACACGATGATCGGCGTGCTGATACTCGGCCTGATCGGCAACATCATGAACCTGATGAGCGTGCCGGCCTATCCGCAGCAGATCATCAAGGGCGTCATCATCATCCTCGCCGTGCTGATGCAGGGCATCGGCGCCCGGGCAAAACGCCGCGTGTGAACCTCCCGCACGCGAAACTGGCCCGCATCACGAAGCGCGATGCGGGCCTTCTTTCATTTCAGGAAATCGACGAGCAGGCGCACCTGCTGCTCGATCATGTGGATACCCTTGTGAACGACACAGCCCCGCGCCTCTGCCGCGGCAAGAAGCGGCGTCACGTCCGGCTGCATCACCACCTCGCCGACGACCGTGCCCACGTCGAGCCGGTCCACATCGACGGGCAGCGCATCGCCCGCATGCATGCCGAGCGCGGTGCCGTTGATGACGATGTCGAAGCCGCGGGGATCGGGCGGGCCGGTCTCGACGCGGGCGTTTTCAAAGAGGCCACGCAGCTGGCCCGCCAGGGTTTCAGCCTTTTCAGGCGACCGGTTGGCGATCGTCAGGCCGGCCACGCCGGCGCCGAGCAGCGCATGCGCCACACCGCTCGCCGCACCGCCGGCGCCGACGAGCAACACGCGCTTGCCGGCGGGATCGTGCCCACGGTGGAGAAGGCCGGCAACAAAACCCTCGCCGTCGAACATGCCGCCGGTGAGGCTGCCGTCCTTCTCCCGGCGAACGATGTTGCAGGCGCCGACAAGGGCTGCCGCACCGACGAGACGGTCGCACAGCGCGGCAACTGGCCCCTTGTGCGGAATGGTGATCACCATGCCGGCGAGGTTTTCGATCGCCCGCAGACTGTCGACGGTGGCGGGCAGCCGTTCCGGCACGACGTCGAGCGGCACCATGACGATGTCTTCCCGCTGCCGTTCACATTCGGCGTTGAACAGCGGCGGCGTGCGCACATGGCGGCAGGGATGGGCGAGCAGGGGGACGAAGCGGGTATGCCCGGTAATCATGGGAGAATCCTCGAAAACGACAAGAAGGCGCTTGCGCGCTCGACTACATAATATATGATATATGAAATATCCATAGAGACGCCAGCATGAATTCCCCTTTGACCATTTTCGACGCCGATCTCAAGGTTTTCGGAGCGCCCGGACGCTATGTCCAGGGACGCGGCATCCTCCACCGCATCGGCGACTTCGCGGCCCAGATCGGCCGAAGCGCGGTACTTCTGGCGGATATGCACATCCTGCCCCTCGTCGAACAGACGATCCGCCGTTCCTGTGAGCAGCGGGGCGTTTCCCTGATGGTGCTGCCCTTCGAGGGGCGGCTTGGCCCCGAAACCGGCCACGACCTCGCAGCCAGGCTCGGCGATGCGGCGCCGGCAATCGTGCTGGCGGCTGGCGGCGGGCGAGCGATCGATGCTGGCAAGGCGCTTGCCGATACACGGGGGCTGCGGCTGATCACCATTCCCACAGTCGCTTCCAACGACGCGCCGACGAGCAAGAACTATGTGCTCTATGACGAGGACGACGTGCTGCTGGAGGTCCGGCATCTTGCCCGTAACCCGGACTTCGTGGTCGTCGACACGGTGCTGCTGGCCGGCGCGCCGAAAGCGATGTTCGCGGCCGGGCTGGGCGACGCGCTCTCCAAGAAGGCCGAAGCGCTCGCCTGCGCCGCCAGCAGCGGCCTCACCATGTTCCGCGCCCGGCCGACGCGGCTTGCCGGCACGATCGCGACGGCCTGCTACGACACGCTGATGACGCATGGCCGGGCGGCCTACAACGCTGCCGGCACGGGCGAGCCAACCGAGGCCTTCGAGGCCGCGGTCGAGGGGATGATCCTGATGGCCGGCCTTGGCTTCGAAAGCGGCGGCCTGTCCGTGCCCCATGCGTTGACGCGCGGTCTGCCGCTGCTGCCGGGCGTCAACGCCAAGCCGCACGGCCTGCAGGTCGCCTATGGTCTCGTCGTGCACCACCGGCTGATGGGCGAGGCCATGCCCGACGCACTCGTGGAGCTTTACCGCCATGCAGGGCTACCGCTTTGCCTCGCGGACCTGACCACCGCGCAGATCGGTCGAACGCAGCTCACGGCCGTGGCGGAGGCGTCGATCGCCGTGCCGCACATGCTCAATTTCCCGAAAACGCTGACCGTCGCCGATCTGGTCGACGCGATGCTCACCATCGAGGCGGAGGCCGCCATGCGCCCCGCCATCGCCAATCGAAGAGGAAGATGAAATGCCCCAGAATGACCGGGAAACGCCCCTCGCCGTCGTCACCGGAGGCGGCACCGGCATCGGCCGCGCCGTCGCGGAACTCCTGACCGCAAACGGCTACGCGGTGGTCGCCCTGGGTCTCGACCGCGACGATGACTTGCCCGCCGACATCGCGTTCCACACCGTCGATATTACCGACACGGCGGCAAGCATCGCCACCCTGCCGGCAGGGCGGCCGGTCGCGGCGTTGGTCAATTGCGCCGGCATGCTGCGCCACCAGCAGGAATGGGAAACCGAGGCCTTCGAACAGGTCATGCGCGTCAACCTGACCGCCGGCTTTGCACTCGCCAATGCGCTCGTCGAAAGGCTCGAAGCCGCCAGTGGCGCCATCGTCAATGTCGCGTCGATGTGGGCGATCTTCGGTTCGCCGGGCGCCCCCGCCTATACGGCGAGCAAGGCCGCGGTCGCCGCCGTCACGCGCTCGCAGGCAGTGGCCTGGGCAGGCCGCGGCATCCGCGTGAATTCCATCGCACCAGGCTGGGTCGAGACGAAGATCTCCGAAAAAGCCCGCACCGACGCCGCGCGCGCCGAGCGTATCAATGCCCGCATCCCCATGGGGCGCTGGGCGAAACCTGCCGAAGTCGCTTCCGTCGTTCGCTTCCTGCTGTCGCAGGATGCCGCCTACATCACCGGCGCGATGATCCCCGTCGACGGCGGCTATTCGGTCTGCTGAGGAGACTGCACATGAAAGCCTGGGTTCACGACAAGACCGGTGATCCGGAAGTCCTGCAACTGCGCGACCGACCGAAGCCGGAGCCGGGTCCGGGCGAATTGCTCGTCCGCAACCGCGCCATCGGCCTCAACCCCGTCGACTGGAAATTCATCCTCTGGGGCCACGACGCCTGGGACTGGCCGCATATTCCCGGTGTCGACGGCGCCGGCGAGGTCGAGGCAGTGGGCGACGGCGTGCACCATATCGCCGCGGGAACGCGCGTCACCTATCACAACGACCTCCTGAAGCCCGGCTCCTTCGCGGAATACACCGTCATCCCGGCACGCGCCGCCATCCCGCTACCGGCCGCCCTGCCCTTTGCCGCCGCTGCGGCGATCCCCTGCCCCGGCCTTACCGCCCGGCAAGCCATCGACAAGGTCGCGCTCTGGCCTGACGCCCATGTGCTGGTGACCGGCGCCTCCGGTGCGGTGGGCGGTGCGCTGCTTCAGCTTGCCCGCGCGCGCGGCTGGGTCGTGCACGCCGTCGGCTCCGCATCCCAATCGGACCGCCTGCTTCGCCTCGGCGCTGCAACCGTTACCGATTATCGCCACGACGGCTGGAAGGAGGACTGGGCAAAGCGCGCGAGGTATCAGCCGCTCAACGCCATATTCGACATGGTGAGTGGCGCCCATGCGGCAAGCCTGGCTCCCCTGCTGACGGCAAACGGCCATCTCGTCTGCATCCAGGATCGGCAGGAAACCGCGCCGCTGCCCGCCTTCTCGACGACCATCTCGCTGCACGAAGTCGGCCTCAACGCCATGCACGCCCACGCCTCCGATCGTCAGTGGGGACGGCTTGTCGCCGCCGGCACCGAGATCGCGCAGCACATCTCGGAGGGGCTCTTCGATCCGCAGCTCATCGAGGTTGCCGGTTTCGATGAGCTGCCTCAAGCACTGTCACGCCTCAAGACCGGCCCGAACCCCGGCAACCGCGTCGTCGTCCTGTAGCGCCTTACGCCCCCTGCTCCTCGCGTCGCTCCTTCGGCCCCTTCGGAAACCATCCGGCGATGCGTGCGCCAAGCGGGTCGAGGAAGGTCAGGACGACCGGCACGAAGACGAGCGTCAGCAGCGTCGAAGAAATCAGGCCGCCGATGACGGCGTGGGCCATCGGCGCACGCTGCTCGCCGCCTTCTCCAAGTCCGATCGCCATCGGCAGCATTCCGAAGATCATCGCCAACGTCGTCATGACGATGGGGCGAAGGCGCACCGCGCCCGCATCGGCCAGACTGTCCTGAAGACTCTTGCCGGCCTGCCGTCCCTGGTTGGAATAGTCGACGAGCAGGATGGCGTTCTTGGTGACGAGGCCCATCAGCATGATGAAACCGATGATCGAGAACATGTTGAGCGTCGAGCCGGTGACGAGCAGCCCGATCAGCACGCCGATCAGCGAGAGCGGCAGCGTCATCATGATGGCGATGGGCTGGATGAACGAGCCGAATTGCGAGGCCAGGATGATGTAGATGAAGATGACGGCGAGCGCGAGCGACTGGAGCGCGTAACCGAAGCTCTCTTCAAGGTTTTCGGCGTCGCCGCCGAAGCTGATGCGGTAGCCGGCCGGGATCTGCATCTTGGCGATCGCCGCGTTGAGGTCGGCCGTCACGTCGCCGAGCGCGCGGCCCTCGATATTGCTCTCGATGCGGATCTCGCGCGAAAGGTCTTTTCGCGTGATGGCGTCCGGCGCCGTGCTCTCGATGACGTCCGCCACCTGGTCGAGCAGCACGGTGATCGGCTTGCCGTCGTCGTCCGTGCGGCCGGTGGCGATCGTGAGGTCGCGAAGCTGCGCCGCGTCACGCCGGCCCGTTGCCGGCAGGCGCACCATGACGTCGTAGGATTCGCCGTCCGGCGCGTTCCAGACGGAGATGGCGTCGCCGGCCACAAGCGGGCGCAGCGTGTCGCCGATGGTGGCGATCGACACGTCTAGGTCGGCCGCGGCTTCCGACCGGATCCGCACGGCAAGCGTCGGGCGCTTGTTCTCGATCGAGGATTCGACTTCCGTGGCACCGGGGATTGCGGAAAGCGCCGTGGTGATCTCGGTGGAAATCCGGCGCAGTTCCTCCTCGCCATCACCGAGGACGGAGAGTTGCAGCGGCTTTTCCGAGGAGCCCGTGCCGGAATTCTGGCCGATCGAGATTTCGAGGCCGGCGATCGAGGCCAGCCGCTTGCGGATCGGTTCTATGCTTTCGGCGGTCGTCACCGTGCGCTCGTCGCTCGGCTTGAGCTGTACCGCGACCGACGCTTCGTTGAAGCCGCGCGCACCGCCGGAATTCACGGTGGAGTAGATCGTCTCGACGTAATCGAATTCGCGCAGTGCCCGCTCGACCTGGCTGACCTTCGCCGCCATATAATCCAGCGAAGCGCCCTCGGTCGCCTTCAGCGCAATGGAGACCTCGCCCTGGTCGGCCGGCGGCAGAAATTCCGCGCCGATGCGCGGCACGAGCATCAGGCTTGCGACGAACATCGCAACCACGACGAAGACCGTGCTCTTGCGAAAGCGGAACGTCCAGTGGATCAGCCGGCGGTAGCGGTCCGCAAGGCGCTCGAACCAGCGGTCGAAACGGGCGATCAGCCGCCCGAGCGGCCCGCGCTTGGCGTTCTGTTCCGATTGCGGATCATACCAGACGCTCGACAGCATCGGATCGAGCGTGAAGGAAATGAACAGCGAGATCAGCACGGCGACGGCGACCGTAACCCCGAATTGCAGGAAGAACCGGCCGATCAGGCCGCCCATGAAGGCGACCGGCAGGAACACCGCGACGATCGACAGCGTCGTAGCGAGAACGGCAAGGCCGATCTCGTTCGTGCCGTCGAGCGCCGCATCCACATGGTTCTTGCCCATATGCAGGTGGCGGGTGATGTTCTCGCGCACGACGATCGCGTCGTCGATCAGGATGCCGATCGAGAGCGATAGCGCCATCAGGGTCATGGTGTTGAGCGTGAAGCCGAGCGCATAGATGACGGCAAAGGTGCCGATCACCGAGATCGGCAGCGTCAGCCCGGTGATGACCGTCGAGCGCCAGGAATTCAGGAACAGGAACACAATGACGACGGTGAGCACGCCGCCCTCGATCAGCGTGCGCTGCACCTCCTGCACCTGCGCGGCGATCGGGCGGGAATTGTCGCGCGTCACCTTCAGCTCGACCCCTTCCGGGGCGAGCTCGACATTGAGCGCGGCGATCTCCTTGCGCAGTTCCGACGCCACTTCCACGGTGTTGGCGCCCTGGACCTTGACGATATCGAGCCCGAGCGACGGCGCGCCCTGATAGGTCGCCCGGCTCGTCACTTCGGCGCCGACATCGAGCACGGTCGCCACATCGGAGAGATAGACCGGATATCCGCCGCTCTGCGCCACGATGATGCCGTTGAAGCCGGCAACGTCGGGAATGCGGCCCTCGACGGTGACGATGCGCTGATTGATGCCGGAAATCAGCGTGCCGGCGGCGCGGTCCTGGTTCTCCTTGCGGATGGCGTCCATCACCGATGTGACGGCGATGCCATAGGCTTCCAGCCGATCCGGATCGACCATCACCAGCACCTGCCGCTCGCTGCCGCCGACCAGCGAGATCTGGCCGACGCCGGCAATCACGCTCAGCCGGTTGGTGATGACGCGGTTGGCGAGCGTGGTGATTTCCGAAAGCGAGCGTTTCGACGAGGAGGCCGCGATCGACAGGATCGGCGCGTCATCCGGATTGAAGCGGGTGACCTGCGGCGTGTCCACGGCATCCGGAAAACCTGCCTCCAGCCGCGCCACGCGGTCACGGACCTCCTGGGCGGCAACCTGCGAATCCACATCGAGCTCGAACTGCACGACGACGACCGAGCGGCCCTCATAGGATTCGGAGATGATCGTGTCGATGCCGCCGATGGTGTTCAGCGCGGATTCGATCGGCCGCGACACCTCGCTTTCGACCGTCGAGGGCGAGGCGCCCGTATAGGTCGCCGTGACGACGACGATCGGCAGGTCAGTTTCGGGGAACTGGTCGACGCCGAGGCGCGAATAGGAAAACAGCCCGATCACCAGGATCGTCACCATCATCATCGTCGCGAAGACGGGATATTTGACGCTGATACGCGTGAGGAACATGGCTTACAGCCCCTCGACGACGACGGGCATGTCGGCCTCGAGCGCCGGCAGCGGCGCGGAGACGACGATTTCGCCGGCTTCAAGCCCCGACACTTCCACGAGGCTGCGATCCGTCCAGGCCGTGCCGAGCTGCACCGGCTGGCGGCGTAGCACGCCGTCCTGCACCTTCAGCACGAAGCTGCCCGCCTGGTCGGTGCGGATCGCCGAATTTGGCAGCGCGATGATATTCTTGCGCTCGTCGACCTTCAGGATGCCGGTCGTGAACATGCCGCCCTTGAGGATACCGTCGTCATTATCGATCGCCAGAAACACCCGGACCGCGCGCGAGCCCGCGACAGCCGTCGGCGAGATTCGTGTGACCTTGCCGGAGAAGGTCCGGTCGGGAAAACCCTCGACGTTCAGTTCGACGGGCTGGCCGATGCTCACCATCGGGATGCGGCTGGTCGGTACGCCGGCATCGACCTCCATCTTGCTGAGGTCGACGATGGTCATGAGCTCGGTGTTGAGCCCGACCGTCTGGTCCTGCTCGACCGGGCGCGAGGCGATCACGCCGTCGAAGGCAGCGCGGACCTCGGCATTGGCGAGGTCGCGCTCGGCATCCGCGATCTCGGCCTGCTTCGACCGGATCTGCGCCTGGAGGTTGGCGACATTCGCCTGGGCTTCGAGCTGAGCGGCCTCCGAGGAGGCGCCGCGCTCGCCGAGAGCGGCCGTGCGTCGCTGGACGGATTCGGCAAGCTCAAGCTGCGCGCGCATCGCCTCCGCCGAGGCCTGGCGAACGGTCAACGTGGATTCTAGCGCCATCTTGTCGAAGCGGATGAGCAGGTCGCCCGCCTTCACCACGTCGCCGACCTTGACCGGCAGCTCGACGATCGTCGAGGCGACCCGCGCGGCAAGCGTCGAGCGGCGGATCGGGGTGAGCGAGCCGGCAATGCGGACTTCGCTTGCGATATCATGCGGTTCGACCTTGGTGATGTCGACCTGCGCGAGCTCCATCGTCGGCTTCGCAGCCTCCTGCGCCTGTGCCGCTCCCGCAGCGATCCATCCCGCCAGGCAGGCGATGCGGATTGCGCTTGACCAGGACAGTCTGCGGACGGGCATGGAGTTTTCTGAGTTGTGGATGGTGCGCTCGCTCATGAAATCCGTCTTGCTTTAGAGTTTTTGCCCGCAACAGGCCTAGGCATGGGGCAGATCGCGTCCCGTATTAAGGGCCGCACATTGCCGTAACATTGTAAAATCAATCAGTCCGGCCTTGTAGAAACGTCGATCGTGTCGGGACTGGGGCATCGCCTCGCCGCCTGCACATTTTTTCGGCGGCCGACAACTGCCGCTCGCGGAAGTTGATCCTTCGCGACCGTCGGGCATCAGCGCCCGCGCGGCCCTGTGGACATCCTCGCCGGATGTCATGCGCGTGTCATGGCGATCTGTTGAAACGCTGCCCCATGCCATCAGGCGATTGTGACGACTCAAACAAGGGGCTCAGCGCATCGATTGCGCGGTCTCGATCATCGTCCTTCCCCGCAGGAGGCATGAGCACTTCGCCGCCTTCCGGTCCTGCCGCGGCGACGGGTGATGACGGACACTCCAGCGTAGGAAACGTGCCCAGATGATCGAGACAATCGCCCCCACCGCCACCTCACCGGCCCCGGCCCTCAAGGGTGGCGTCGGCAAGCGCCTCAACCGCGCCGTTCGCCGCAATCCGCTGCTCTCGCCCTCGGGCATGTCCGAATATGTCTTCTCGCGACTGTTCCGCAATCTCGTCTATGCGCAGATCTGGGAAGACCCGGACGTCGACATGGCCGCGCTCAGGATCGAACCGGGCAACAGCATCGTCACCATCGCGTCCGGCGGCTGCAACGCCTTGTCCTATCTCGTCGCCGACCCGGCCCGCATCGAAGCGGTGGATCTCAATCCGGCCCACGTCGCCTTCAACCGCCTGAAGTTCGCAGCCGCAGCGCACCTGCCGGACTACGAGACCTTCTACCGCTTCTACGGCCGGGGCGACGACAAGCGCAACCTCGACGCCTACCGGCTCTACCTGCGCCCGCATCTCGACGAAGAGACCCGCGATTATTGGGAAAGCCGCACCGTCACCGGACGCCGCCGCATCTCGATCTTCCACCGCCGGCTTTATCGCCACGGCCTGCTCGGCGGCTTCATCGGCCTCGGCCACAAGATGGCGCGGCTCTACGGCGCAGATCCGCGCGACCTGCTCCAGGCCCGCACGATCGAGGACCAGAAGCGCTTCTTCGACGAGACGCTGGCGCCGCTTTTCGAAAAACGGCTGATCCGCTGGGCGACGACGCGAAAGACGTCGCTGTTCGGCCTCGGCATCCCGCCGCAGCAATATGAAGCGCTTTCGGGCGCCGGCAGCGACATGGCGACGATCCTGCGCCAACGCGTCGAAAAGCTCGCCTGCGGCTTCCCGCTGTCGGAAAACTACTTTGCCTGGCAGGCCTTCGGGCGCGGTTACGGCAGCGGAGAGCTTGCGCCGCTCCCGCCCTACCTCTCCCGGCAGAATTTCGAGGCGGTGCGCAGCCGTGCCTCGCGCATTTCCATCACCAACACCTCGCTCACCGAATTCCTCGCGGCAAAGGCCCCGCAGTCCGTCGACCGCTTCATCCTGCTCGATGCGCAGGACTGGATGACCGACGCCCAGCTCAACGGCTTGTGGACTGAGATTACCCGCACGGCGACCCCCGGCGCGCGCGTCGTCTTCCGCACCGCGCCTGCCGAAAGCCTGCTGCCCGGCCGCCTCGACGAGACCCTTCTCGGCCGCTGGACCTATCACGAGGCGGAATCGCGCGCGCTGCACGACAAGGATCGCTCGTCGATCTACGGCGGCTTCCACCTCTACGAGTTCAAGGGGTGAGCGGGATGAACGCCGTTTCCGACCACGCCCTGCTGATGGACCGCATCTACCGCTGGCAGCGGCGGTTCGGCATCTACGACGCGACGCGCAAATATTACCTGCTCGGCCGCGACCCGATGCTTGCCGGCCTTCGCCCGCTGCCGAGCAGTTCCGTGCTGGAGATCGGCTGCGGCACCGGGCGCAATCTGGTGAAGGCGGCGGCGCTCTATCCGGAAAGCCGGTTCCACGGCATCGACATTTCGCAGGAGATGCTGAGCGCGGCGGAAAAGGCCGTTGCCGACGCTGGCCTGAAGGACCGGGTGCGGCTGGCGCGGGCCGACGCCGCCAGCTTCGACCCGCGAGCGCTCTTCGGCGAACAGAGCTATGACCGCATCTTCATTTCCTATGCCGTGTCGATGATCCCGCAATGGCAGAAGGTCATGGCTGAGGCCACCAATCGGCTTGCCCCCGGCGGCGAACTGCACATCGCCGATTTCGGCGACATGCGCGGCCTGCCCGGCTGGTTCCGCAAAGGCGTGACCAAGTGGCTCGGATGGCACCATGTGACGCCGCGCGACGATCTCTTCGAGATGGCCGCGGAGCTTGCCACTGCCCATGGCGGACGCAGCGAGGAGAAGCGGCTGCATCGCGGTTTTTCGTGGATCGCGATCGTCCGCAAGCGCTGAACGCGCGCCCTTTGTCACAGCGTCGGCAATCCTGCCGATGCAAGCATTGTTTGGCCCGCAATTCGCCTGTAGCTCTCGAAGAAAGGGAAGAATCGTCCCTGGATTCGAGAGGAGAAGCGAATTGGCCCTGTCACAGACCCTTATCCGGCGGCTGAAGGACCCAAAACCCTTCGAAACCATCGTAACCGCGTCCTGGCTGGTCAGTCCGGCGAGCGAGCGCACATTCGAGGTCTTCAATCCCTCGACCGGCGAATTGCTGGCGGAACTGCCCGACATGGGCGTCGCGGAAACCCGGGCTGCGATCGACCGCGCCGCCGTTGCCCAGCCCGAATGGGCGGGGCTGACCGCCCGCGACCGTTCGGACATGCTCTGGCGCTGGCACCAGTTGATCGTCCTGCACACGGATGACCTTGCCGCCATCCTGACGGCCGAGATGGGCAAGCCGCTGGCGGAGGCGAAATCCGAAGTCTCCCACGCCGCCGCCTATCTGCAATGGTATGCCGAGGAAGCCAACCGCATCTATGGCGAGACGATCGCGGCACCGTCGCTGGATCGTCGCATGCTGGTCATCAAGCAGCCGATCGGCGTGGTGGGTGCGATCACGCCGTGGAATTTCCCGGCCTCCATGGTGGCGCGCAAGATTTCGCCGGCGTTGGCGGCCGGTTGCGCCGTCGTGCTGAAGCCCGCGGAGCAGACGCCGCTGGTGGCGGGCGCCATGTTCGCGCTTGCCCATGAGGCAGGTTTTCCGCCGGGCGTGGTCAACCTGATCTATGCTTCGGAAGGCGATGCGGTCGGCCGCGAACTCTGCACCCACCCGGCCGTGCGCAAGATCAGCTTCACCGGCTCCACCGAGGTCGGCCGCCTGCTCATGCGGCAATGTTCCGACCAGGTGAAGAAGCTCAGCCTGGAGCTCGGCGGCAATGCGCCCTTCATCGTCTTCGACGACGCGGATGTCGATGCCGCCGTGGACGGCGCGATCCAGGCAAAATTCCGCAATGCCGGCCAGACCTGCGTCTCGGCGAACCGTCTCTATGTGCAATCCGGCGTTCACGACGAATTCGCCCGGAAATTCATCGAGCGGGTGCAGACGCTTTCGGTCGGCGACGGCTTTCAGCCCGATGTCGCGATCGGCCCGCTGATCGATACACGCGCGCTCGCCAAGATCGAGGGCCATGTCGCCGATGCGCTCGACAAGGGCGGCAGCGTGCGCTGCGGCGGCCGGCGGATCGACGGCGACGGCACGTTCTTCGCGCCGACCGTGCTCACCGGCATCACCCGCGACATGCGCGTGGCGCAGGAGGAAACCTTCGGGCCGCTCGCCCCCATCATCCGCTTCGACGATGCCACCCAGGTCGTGCGCGAAGCCAACGACACGATCTACGGCCTCGCCGCCTATTTCTATGCGTCCAACCTCAGCCGGGTCTGGCGGGTCGCGGAAGCCCTGGAATACGGCATGGTCGGCATCAATACCGGCCGCATGTCCTCCGAGGCGGCGCCCTTCGGCGGCATGAAACAATCCGGCATGGGCCGCGAAGGTTCGCGCCACGGACTGGAGGACTATCTGGAGATGAAATATCTCTGCATGGGCGGCATCTGAGCGGCGGCGTGTGACGAGGTAAGGGGTTTAGGACGGCTCGGTAATACGCGTGTCATGTGAGTTTCCTATGCGGAGGAGGTAACACACCGCTCAAGAGAGGCTCTCCCATGCGCAAACTCCTCCTCGCCCTGGCATCGGCTACGGTCCTCGCCGGCGCCGCCAATGCCGCGACCGTCTACCCGATCGATCGCGCCACCATCCTCGTCGGCTCCCCCTTCGACTTCAAGGTCGAGTTCGACGCCGTCGTGAAGCCGGAAGATGTGAAGGTCACCGTCAACGGCCAGGACTATGAGGCCGTCTTCGGCAAGAAGGCTGAATTCGTCGCGGAAGAAAAGGGCGCCGAGGACAAGGTTCTCGGCTCCGCGCTGACGCTGCGCGGCCTGACGATCGCCACCGCCGGCGACTACAAGGTCGAAGTGACGGCCGGCAGCGAGACAAAGTCGGTCAACTGGGACGTTTACGGCACCGCTACCGAGGCGAAGGCCAAAAACATCATCTTCCTGGTCGCCGACGGCCTGTCCGTCGCCCACCGGACAGGTGCCCGCATCATGTCCAAGGGCATGACCGAGGGCAAGGCAAACGGCCGCCTCGCCATGGATGACATCCCGCCGGTCGCCTTCATCGGCACGTCCTCGACGCACTCGATCGCCACCGACAGCGCCAACACCATGTCGGCCTACATGACCGGCCACAAGTCGCGCGTCAACGCGCTCGGCGTCTATGCCGACCGCACACCGGCAAGCCTGGACGACCCGAAGGTCGAGACGATCGCCGAGGCGCTCCGCCGCACGACGACGAAGTCAATCGGCATCGTCACCACCTCGGAAGTCGAAGACGCGACGCCGGCCGCCGTCGTCTCGCACACCCGCAAGCGCGCCGACAAGGAACAGATCGTCGGCATGCTGTTCGACGTCAAGCCGGACGTGCTGTTCGGCGGCGGCTCGGTCTATTTCCTCGGCAAGGACACGCCCGGCTCCAAGCGCAAGGACGACAAGGACTATATCGCTGAATTCAAGAATGCCGGTTACGCGCTTGCAACCGACAAGACGGAACTCGCTGCCCTCAGCGGTTCGAACCAGGATAAGCTGCTCGGTCTTTTCCATACCGCTAACCTGGACGTGACGCTCGACCGTGAATTCCTCAAGAAGGGCACCGTCGACAAGTTCCCAAACCAGCCCGGCCTCGTCGAGATGACCAAGGTCGCGCTCGACAAGCTGTCGAAGAACCCGGAAGGCTTCTTCCTCGTCGTCGAAGCCGCATCGGTCGACAAGATGAGCCATCCGCTCGACTGGGACCGCGCACTCGTCGAGACGATCGAATTCGACAAGGCCGTCGGCGTTGCCCGCGAATTCGCAGCCTCCAACCCCGACACGCTGATCGTCGTCACGGGTGACCACACCCACGGCGTCGGCATCATCGGCACGGTCGATGACGAGAAGCCGGGCGATGAAATGCGCCAGAAGGTCGGCACCTATGACGAGGCCGGCTTCCCGAACTACGAAGACAAGAACGGCGACGGTTACCCGGATCGCATCGACGTCTCGCGCCGCCTGTTCCTGTCGGCCAACAACGGCCCGGACCACTACGAGACCTTCCGTCCGAAGCTCGACGGCCCGTTCGTTCCGGCCGTGCAGAACGAGGCGAAGGAATATGTCGCCAACGAAGCCTACAAGGACGTTCCCGGCGCGGTCTTCGTGCAGGGCAATATCCCGAAGGACGGCGACACCGGCGTGCACGCCGTCGACGACATCGTGCTCCAGGCGATCGGCCCCGGCTCGGAAGGCTTCCGCGGCTACATGGAACAGAGCGACGTCTACCGCGTGCTGGTCGACGCTTTCGCCCTCGGCGCGCCGAAGGAATAAGGGGGCTTCATCCCTTGACGGGCAGGCGGCCTCGCGCCGCCTGCCCGCATTGCCGTTGACAGAAGGAAGCATGCCATGACGGAAACGCACCCCGCATTTTTCAACAGGCGGCGAATGCTCTGCGCACTGGCGGCCCTGCCCACTCTCGCCCTCGCGCGTCCGGCCCTCGCCAGCGACACGCTCGGCTTCGGCGAGCTCTACAAGAAATTCGGTATCCTCGGCCTCGAATTCTCCGACAAGGTGAAGCGCCTTGCCGGCCAGGAAGTCACCGTCAAGGGCTTCATGGCCCCGCCCCTGAAGGCGGAAGCGGACTTCTTCGTGCTGACGGAAATCCCGATGTCGCTCTGCCCGTTCTGCTCGTCGGATGCCGACTGGCCGGACAATATCCTCGTCGTCTACCTCGCGCGCAAACAGACCTTCGTGCAGTTCAATGCGCCGATCGAGGCGCAGGGCGTGCTCGAATACGGCTCGTGGATCGATCCGGATACCGGCTTCGTCAGCCAGTTGCGCCTGCGCGAAGCTGCGTTCAACACGGCATGAGCATGCTTGAACTCGATATTTCCGGCCTGGAGATGCGCTTTCGCGGCCTCGATGCGCCGGTGCTGGCGATCGACCGGCTTCACCTTCCCTCCGGCGGGCGCCTCGCGATCACCGGCGCCTCCGGCTCGGGCAAGAGCACGCTGGTCAATGCCGTGACCGGGCTCGAAACCGCAACGAGCGGCACCGTGTCCTGGGGCGGCACGGATATTACCCGCCTGCCGGTCGGGCGCCGCGATGCCTTTCGCGCCGCGCATATCGGCCTCGTTATGCAGGATTTTCATCTTTTTCCCGGGCTTTCCGCCTTCGAGAACGTCGTGCTGCCGGTCCGGCTTGCCCGCCGCCTCACGCCCGCCGAGCGCGAACGCGCGCTGTTCCTGCTTGAAACCACCGGCATCGCCCGCCCCGGCCAGCATATCGAGACGCTGTCTCGCGGTGAGATGCAGCGCGTCGCGGTCGCCCGCGCGCTTCTGTCGAAGCCCGGCGCGATCGTCGCCGACGAGCCGACCGCCAGCCTCGACCGCAAGACCGGCGAAGAGGTGGCCGATCTCCTCGTGCGGCTGTCCCGCGAAGAAAAGGCGACGCTCGTCGTCGTTACCCACGATCCGGCGCTGACGGAACGGCTCGACCGGCGAATCGCGCTGGACGGCGGCCGCATCGTTGAAGACAGCGGGGAGAAAATCGCGGCATGATGAACTTCATTCTCGCAGATCTGCGCCGCTTCAAGGGCGGTGCGCTTGCGGTCATCGTGCTGATCGCGCTGTCCGTGGCGCTCAGCGTTACCGTCACGCTGCAGGAGCGCGCCGTGCGGCTCGGCAGCGCGCGTGCGGCCGAAAAGTTCGACCTCCTCGTCGGCGCCGCCGGCAGCGAGACGCAGCTTGCCCTTTCCGCCGTCTTCCTCCAGCCCTCGCCCTTGCCGCTGATGTCCGGCGCGGTGTTGTCGAAGCTTGCTGCGGATCCACGCGTCGAATTCGCCGCGCCCGTCGGCTTCGGCGATTCCGAGGCCGGCCACCCGGTCGTCGGCACGACGACGGCGCTCATCTCCGCCCTGTCGCCGAAACTTGCGGAAGGCACGCTCTTTGCGAGGCTCGGCGATGCGGTGGTCGGTTCGGATGTGCCCAAGCAACTCGGTGCCGAGATCAAGCCGATGCACGGCCTTGCCGATATCGGCGGCGAGACCCATACCGAGATCGTCTACAAGGTGAGCGGCCGCATGGCGCCTACGGGCACCGCGTGGGACCGGGCGATCCTCGTGCCGATCCGCGCCGTCTGGCAATTGCACGGCATGGCGGGCGGGCACGACCATGATCACCACCACGCCGGCGAGACGCCGGAGGCCGCCGCCGCGGAAGAGCACGATCACGAGCATGCGCCTGTCGACGCCGATGCCGCCATCGACGAGCAGTTCGACGCCGAGATGCCGGGCCTTCCCGCCGTGCTGGTCAAGCCGAAGACTATCGCCGATGCCTATCGCCTGCGCCAGGAATATCGCGGCGAGACGACGCTCGCCGTCTTTCCCGCCGAGGTGCTGACGCGCCTCTACGCCACGCTCGGCGATGCGCGCAGCCTGCTTCTCGCAATCGCCATCGGCACGCAGGTCATCGTCATCGCGGCCATCCTGCTCGTCACCATCATGCATGTCGGCGCGCGCCAGCGGCAGATCGGCGCGCTCAGGGCCTTCGGTGCGCCGCGGCGCTCGGTCGTGGCCATCGTCTGGGGCGAACTGCTCCTGCTGTTCCTCGCCGGCTTCGTGCTGGGCATCGTCATCGGCTATGCCGGCGCGCAGCTCATCTCCGCTTCGCTGACCGCCACGACTGCGGTGCGCATGCCCGTGGAATTCGCACGCGAGGATATTTCGCTCGCGGTCTGGTTCATCGCGCTGGCGATGCTGGTCTCCATCCTGCCGGCGCTCCTGACGCTGCGGCTCAGCCCGGCAAGGGCGCTCAAGGCCTGACACGTCGCCAAAGGCACGGCGTTGCAGGCTTTCGCGTCTGACGTGCACCCTATTCCGCACCGAAGACTGCGCGCGCCAGTGCGCAACGCCTGCCCGTCTCGTCCCGGGGCAAGGTCGCGCCGCACGATCCCTATTCGAGACAATTTTAATAAAAACGGCAGGTTTTCGTTCATCCTTCGCGCACCCTGTCGCCGCCCGCAATCGACGGTAGGTGGGACGTTCGCGATGGCGGGGTAATTTGGCGCCGCTCCATGACGGAGCAGCGATTCGAGGTACCATTCATGCCAATGCAGACAACCAAGCGTCTGACCAACGACCCGACACCCACCCAGCGTCTCGCACGCGCCATCAAGGATATCGACCGGCGGCTGGACTGGGTTCACCTGAACAACCAGCCGGTGCCGATCAACGCCTATCGCGCCCGGCGCATCCTGCACGGAGCACTCGCGCGCTGCCGCGAACGCACCACCATTCTCCCGCCAGCCCGCTGACGGGAGATACCGACGACCGGGTGCAATGCGCCCCAAGCCGTATCCGGTCGCGCGGGGACCCGGTTGAGCGATACGAGGCGCTCCCGGGTCTTCTCCGCCACGAATGCCTCAGTTCTCGAACAGCACGAAGGCGGCCCAGACGAGCGCGTCGCGCGCCGTCGGGATTTTCCCGTCGATGGCGTCGCGCCGCGTGTTGCGCAGCGCCTCTGCAAATGTCTGCCCGCCTTTCAGATGCTCGTAGTAGCGCACCATGAAATCCGCCGTACCGTCGTCAGCGACAGGCCAGAGCGTCAGCAGCGCGCGTTTCGCCCCTGCAAGGCTTGCGGCCGTCGGCAGGCCGCGCACGCCGCCGACGAAAGCCTCGTCGCCGCGGCCTGTTTCGCAGGCCGAGAGCACCAGCAGGTCGAGGCCGGTCAGGTCCCAGCCCATCAGCTCGAAGGCGTAGAGCCGCCCGTCCTTCTCGTCGCGGCGCATGGCGCGCTCATCGCCGGAACGCGCGAGGATGACCTCGCTCTGCCACAGCGTATCGACATTGGTGGCGCCGCCGTTCTTCGGGCTGCCATAGGCGCCGTGCGTGGCAAGATGGGCGAGCGTCGCGCCCTTCATGCGCTCGCGAAGCGCGCCTTCGCTCACCCCCGCTCCGGTCATGGTCTCGATCTTGAGGCCGGGGCCGCCGAGGACCTTGCCGATCGCCTCAACCTCGCGCAGCGTGCCCGGCAGCGGCATGGCCCCCGCCTCTTCGCCCTTCGCATAATCGATGCCGCCGGCCAGTACGACCGTGCCTTCCGCGGGCAGCGCGCGGTCCTCGACGGCGCGGTAGAGCGCTTCCGGTTCCGTCAGCAGCCGTAGCGTGAAGCGTTCTTCCAGCAACTTCCCGGCGGGGTCTTCCAGCAGGGAGAAGGGCACGGCGAACAATTGCCCGTCCGGCACGATGAACACCGTTTTCGCGCTGCTTATGTCGCCTTCGACGGGTGCGATCAGCCGGTCGTAGAGCCGCGCGAACTCGCGCTTGCTCGCCTGCACGAGCAGGCCACGCCCATCGCCACCGCTGCGATCGCGCGTCTGGAGCGCCGCGACCACCTCCTGGCCGCTCGACAGTACCTGACGCGGATCGCCGAGCGCGCGCAGCACCGGCGCTGCGCCGCCGCGCCAGACGATGGCATAGAGCCCGGAATCCGCGATCGGATCGGCGCTTTCACGGTCCGCCCGCCATTTGCGGGTCACGAAATACTGGACGAGGGCCTGGTCCTTGCCGAGCAGCTCCCCCGGCGTCGGCAGTTTCTGGTTCAGCAGCTTTTCGCGGTCCAGCTGGTAGCGCCCGACGATGCGCTCGTGCAGTTGCTGTTCCAGCGCCTTGGTGTCCGACAGATAGGCATAGGCGAGATCCTGCTCGACATCGGCGGCAAAAATCTCGCGGGCGATGCGCGACAGGCGCGTGATGCGGTCGAGCAGGCGGGCGGTCTCCGTGTCCCACTTGTCGATCATGCGGCCGAGCTTCAGCACATTGTCCGCGTCCGCCGTGGCGAGCGAAGGCCAGCGCCGGGCGGCATCCGCAAAGGCCGGAACAGCCGCGGCATCCTGTTCGGCGAAACGCGCATAGTCGTAGAGCATGCCGTCGGCCATGGCGCGCACCGCCTCGCCGACCTCCCGCCCGCCGGCGACCGACACCTGGAGATGCACCCAGCGCAGCATCTCCTCGTCGATCCCGGCAAATTCGCTCGCCGCCGTCACCTTGTCCGTGCCGGCCTTCGCCTTGGCGATCGCGATGCGCCCGGCAAAGGCCAGCGGGTGGCCCAGGCTCATCTCGCCGGCCGCAATGCTGAAGGCCTGCTGCAAGTGCTTGATCTGCTGCGCCGCATTGCCTCCCTTGGCAACATGATCCGCCATCAGATAGGCCGCCTTCATGCTGAGGATCGCCGGATAGTTGGAATCGGTGATCATCGCCTCGATGCGCCTGGCGGCCGCAGCGTCCATCGGCTTGGCGCCCGAAAGAAGGTCGGTATAGTCGATCCAGGCCTCCATGCCGGCGATCGTCACCGGGTCGCCGAGCGCCTTGGAAATATCGAGGCACAGCGCGAAATAGCGGCGCGCTTCGGCATAATTGCCGAGATCGAGATAGTTCTGCGCGGTGTTGTTGGCGCTCACCAGCGTGTTGAAATGGTTCTGGCCGTAGTGGCGGGTGCGGTTCTCCAGCACCTTGAGGTCATATTCCAGCGCGCGGGATGGCGAGCCCATGCCGCGCAGCATGTCGGCGAGATTGTTGGCAATGCGCCAGGTCACGGTGTCGTCGTCGCCGAGCGATTTCTGCGCGATCTCGTAATTGCGTCGTTCTAGGTCGATCGCCGTGCCGTATTGCCCGACATCCGACAGCGCAGTGGCGAGCTTGTCGGTGGCGTGGATCAGTTCGGGCGATTCCGTGCCGTAAAAGCGCGCATAGAGATTGGTCGCCATCGTATAGAGCGGCACGAAATGCTGCTCGTTGTCGGGCACCGCGGTGCGGAATTCCGCATAGGCAAGGTAGAAGTCCGCAAGCTCCTTCACCTCGGCGCGGATCGCCGCCGTCTGCTCGGCCGCCTGGAACAGGCCCGCCGCGTCGTCGTTGAGCCCGCTCGCCTGGAAACTGCGCCCCGCCTGCGTATAGTGCCGCAGCGTCACGGCATGCAGGTCCGTCTTCGCGGAGGCGTCGAGTGCTGCGCGCAGCCTCTTGCGGCCATCCTCCAGCCGCCCGGCTTCCAATATGCTGTAGGCCGTGCGCACCCGGGCGTCGATGTCCTGCTCGCTGTCCTTGCCATGGGCCTTGCGGATGCGCTTCTCGTAGAGCTCTACCAGTTCGTCCTGCTTGCCCGTCTGCCCGAGTCGTCCCTTGGCGTCCATCAGCAGTGAAATCAGCAGGTTGGAACGGGTTTCTTCAACCGGATCGAGCACTTTGAGAAGTGCCCGCATGCGCGGATAATATTCGGCGTCGACGCGGGCAGCGTCCCCCATGCGCATGGCGTAATCGGCGGCGGAAACGGCATAGCTCGCCGCGAGCCATGTCTCCCCCTCGGCCTTGAACGCCGCGCTTGCCGTCTCCGCCTTGCGGCGCGCGCCATCGGCGTCACCACTGTCGAAGAGCGCCTGCATCTCCGCCGCGATCACGTCGGAGCGCGCAATAGCCGCCTGCGTCGGCGCCTGCGCGAAAACGGGCGAAGCCAGGAAAACGATGAGGAGGAGGGAAACGGCGGGGCGGAGGAAACAGGAAAAGAGCTGCATGAATGGATTTCTCGGAAAATATCGAACTGCATCTAAGACGATCAACATAAAGGGCTTATTTCAAAATCAAGGCCGGGCCGACCATCATGCGTCGATTTAGGGAAATCGCCGGTCTTCATTGCCGTGGTTGCGGCAGGTTTCGAGAAAATCGTCCGCGGCGTCCGGCGCGCGGCGATAGCGTTCGAACTCGTCGGCGCTGATGCGGAAATAGGCCTCGTATTCCACCGCACGATTGAAGCCGCTCACCGGCGTCGAAAGAAAGTAGGCGCCGGTTTCCTCCTCCAGCCCCAGGCTGAAGCGATGGGCGCGAAAGACGACGATGTCGACGAACCGGTGCGGCATCCCTGCTCCCTGACGGTTGGCGCCGCCTGCCGTCCGGGCAAGCAGTCATAAAGGATAATGCGGCTCGCCTGAAAAAGAAGGGCCGCGCGGCCGAAGGTTCCGCCCACCTCATCCGTTGAAGAGAGAGCCAGTCAGGAATCCCTCTTGAAAGCACCAATGAAGTGCTTTATATATTTAAGCATGGCAACGAAGTTTACATCCAGTCTCAGGCTCGTCCTTCAACCCACGCCCGACATGCGTCAGGCACTGTCGGAGACGCTTGCCGCCTACCAGCAGGCCATGGCGATCCTCGATAGGACGCCCGGCGCCAATGTCGTGACGCTGCACCAGGCAGCCTATGAGCAGATCCGCACGGTGACGGGCCTTCCCGCGCGCCTGGTGACGCTCGCGCTGCGCGATCACGGCCGGCGAAAGCCCGGGGAGATCGTCGCGGATATCCCGCTCGACTCCAAGCTTTTCGCCGTGAAAGGCCCGGACAGCGTCAGTATCGCCACGCTCAACGGCCGGATCGTGCTGCCTTATGCGGCGAGCGGCTACCAGGAAGGCTGGGCGGATTTTGCCGAGGCAAGGTTGGTCTTTGCCGGCTCGTCCATCTGTCTCTACGCCGGCATCCAGGCCGGCGTTCACCCGAAAAAGGAGGCTTCCATGTCCAATGAAGGTATTCTTGCCCGCCTCGGGCGCGTCATCGCCGGTGTCGTCAACAATGCAGTCGATGCCGCCGAAACCTCGAACCCGGTCGCGGTGGCCCAGCAGGCCGTGCGGGAAATCGGCGCGATCGCCGAGGAGGCACGCGCCGCTCTCGGCGTCGCCATGGCGGCCGGCCACCGGCTGAAGGCCAAGGCCGACGACCTCGACGCGGAAATCAGCGACCTCGACGAGAAGATCAAGGTCGGGCTGGAAAACGGCCGCGAAGACCTCGCCCGCGCCGCCACCGGCGTGCAGATCGACCTGGAAGCCCAGCGCGACGCACTGTCGAAGGCCATTCTCGAAAATGCCGGCGAGATCGCCGATGCCGAGGCGACGCTGCGCAGCATCTCTTCCGCCCGCGCCGACGCGATGAAGCGGCTGGAGGATGCCAAGCGCGCCGAGCGCACCGTGCCGGCGGCCGCAACCCCTTCCCAGCGCAACGACCAGCGCCTTGCCGACGCCCTACAGGCCGTCGAGCGCGTCACCGGCGTGCCCTCGAAGCCCGCCATGGAAGGCACGGCGGAGGTCGAGGAACTCAGCCGCCTGCAACGCCAGAAGGCGATCGAGGCGCGCCTTTCCGCCTTCAAGCACGGTGAGCGCTGATGGATTCCATCGTCCATCCGGGCACCGCGCCTTTCTGGATCGCGCTCCTGACGGTCGCGGGCCTCGGCATCGTCGAGCTCGTCTCGGTCCTGCTCGGGGCGTCCGCCTCGGGCCTGATCGATGACGGCTTCGACCTGAACGGGCCGGGCGACGTGGAGCACGGCCTGCTCGGCGGGTGGATGTCCTGGCTCAACGCCGGCGGCGTGCCGATCCTCGTGCTCGCCGTCATCCTGCTCTCGGCCTTTGCGGCCGCCGGCTTTGCCTTGCAGGGCTTCATTTCGCAGTTCCGCGAGCCGCTTCCGCTCTATGCGGCGGTCACAGGCGCGCTCGCCATCGCCATTCCCATTACCCGCTGGTCGAGCCGCGGGCTCGCAAGGATCATCCCGCGCGATGAGACCAGCGTGCAGGAACAGGCCGATTTCATCGGCCTTACAGGAACCGTGACACTCGGGCCGCTCGACCAGGGCCATCCGGGCACGGTGCGCATCAAGGACCGCTACGACAACATCCATACGCTACGCGCCCGGGCCGTGCCGGGGCATGTGATCGAGACGGGCGCATCCGTGCTGATCGTCGACGGGGCAAACGGTCTTTTCCAGGCCATCCCGGCGCCGGCAGCACTGGGGGACGACCTTTATTCCAACAACGGAGGGTAAACGAACATGGACTTCCTCTCGGTAGGAATCATCGCCGGGGTCATCGTGACGGCTGTCGTCGTCATCGGCATCATCATGACCTCGCTCTATACCCGCGCCACGCGCGACAAGGCCTATGTACGAACCGGCCTCGGCGGCAAGAAGGTCGTGCTCGATGGCGGATCGATCATCCTGCCGATCTTCCACTCTTATTCCTGGGTGTCGCTCAGCACGCTGCGCCTTGAGGTCAAGCGTGCGGAAAACGAGTCGCTCATCACCAAGGACCGCATGCGCGCCGACATCACCGCGGAATTCTACGTCCGCGTGAAGCCGGATGGGGACAACATCGCGCTCGCCGCCCAAACGCTCGGCGACCGCACCAACGATGCGGACGCGCTCAAAGCACTTGTCGAGGCGAAATTCGTCGACGGCCTGCGCTCGGTCGCCGCGACCATGTCGCTGCGCGACCTGCAGGAGCAGCGTGCGGAATTCGTCAAATCGGTGCAGGCGGCCGTCGCGCATGACCTGCAATCGAACGGCCTCGAGCTGGAATCGGTATCGCTGACCCGCCTCGACCAGACGGACATCAAGCATTTCAACCCGAACAACACGTTCGACGCTGAGGGCCTGACCGCGCTGACCAAGATCACCGAGGAGCGCAAGCGCGAACGCAACCAGATTGTGCGTGACAACGAGGTGGAGATCGCCACGAAGGACCGCGAAGCCTCGCTCCGCCGCCTGACGATCGAGCGCGAACAGCGCGATGCCGAACTGTCGCAGGAACGCGATATCGCCAACAAGACGGCCGAGACCCGCGCGGAAGCGGCACGGGCTGAACAGCTTGCGCGCCTCAGCGAAGAAACCGCCCGCCTCGACACGGAAAAGGGCATTGCCGAGCGTGACTCCCAGGCGCGCCAGGCCAAGGAAACCGCCCGCATCGACGCGGAGCGCGGCATCGCGGAGCGGGAAGCCGAGGCCCGTCGGGTGACGGAAACCGCCCGTATCGACGCCGCGATCGCCGTCGCGGAAAAGAGCGAGCAGGAGCAGGCTGCGCGTGCCAAGGCGGATGAAGCCAAGGCCTCGGCCATCACCGCCGAGGAACAGGTGACGACCGCCCGCGAAGTCGAGATCGCAGAGCGCGCAAAACGCATCGCCGTGCTCGATGCCCGCAAGGAAGCCGAACAGGCAGCGACCGCCATCACCGTGAAGGCCGAAGCGGAGCGCCAGGCGGCGGAAAATCTCGCGGCGGCGATCAAGATCCAGGCCCAGGCCGATGCCGAAGCCGCCAAGATCAAGGCGACCGGCGTCATCGAACTCGGCCAGGCAGAAGCCCAGGCGGAACGCGCGCTCAACGAAGCCCGCAACGCCCTGTCGCCCGCCATCGTCGAATTCGAGCTCGCGCGGGCACGCATCGCCATCATCCCGCAGGCGCTGGAACAGGCGATGAAGCCGATCGAGAAGATTTCCGACATCCGCATCTTCAGCGCCGGCGGCCTTGCAGGCGCGCTGGGCGGCAATGGCGGCGACGGCGCGGGCAATCCGGTCGGCGACCTCAGCAGCCAGCTTTTGAACTTCACCGCCCAGAAACCCATCCTCGACGAGATCCTCGCGCAGGCGGGCTTCAAGGGGGCGGACCCGACACAGGCCCTGCTCGGCGCCGCAATCGGCAATCCCGCGGCAAGGACACTCAATGGAAGTGCCCGGGTCCAGACCGACAATGCGGATTGAACATCCCCAACAAAGCAAGGCCGCCGGCTGAACCCTGCGGCCTTGCCATTTCCGGACAGGACGAAGGAGACAGGCCATGCCAGCCACCCTTTCCATCGCACGCCTCGGTGCAGCATTGCTAGTGCTCGGGCTGATGGCGACATCCGCTTTCGCACAGGCAACGGACCGGCTCGGCGTGCCCGGACCGATCGATTTCGAGGGCGAAGCCTTTGTGCTCGCCTGGAGTTCGCAGCCCTCCAAAACCTACATCAAGCAGGAATACCTTCCGGCCGGCCAGAGCGCCGAGCGATACGAGCAGATGGTGCTCGTCGAGACGGTGACCAGCGGCATCGCCGTCATGGATGCCGTTCGCGCGCAGGTCGACATGCTGAACCAGCGCAAGGCGACCGACCCGCTCGTCAATATGGAGGTAATCCAGAACGAAGCGAGCGGCGAGTCCTTGCTCGATTTCATCGTCAGCAGCAAGGACGCCAACGGGCAATATATCGTCGAATGGAATGCCTACCGCTATGCCCGCTACAGCGATGCCGGCGGCAACAAGGGCGTCATGCTCCTCGGCATCAGCCGGCGAGCCTATGGCAATGACGCCGCCAGGAACCTCCTGACCCAGTTGAAGGGACTGCGGCCCGGCCGGATCAAGACGCTGACGCAAGTGCGCCTCCCCCGGCCGGCGCCCTGAAACGTCACGCCTCGTCGAGCGCCAGCGTCAGGTCGGCGATCAGGTCGTCGGGATGTTCGATGCCGATCGAGAGCCGGATCGTCGATTCCAGCACGCCGATGCGCTGGCGCACCTCCAGCGGCACGCCGGAATGGGTCATCGTCGCCGGATGGGAGGCGAGCGATTCCGTTCCGCCGAGGCTGACGGCAAGCTTGAAGATCTTCAGCGCGTTGAGGAACTTGAACGATGCCGGCTGGCCGCCCCTGATGTCGAAGGAGAAGGTCGATCCGGCACCGCCGCACTGGGCGGCGAAGGTGCGGCCGACGGGCGAGTCCGGCGCGTTGTACGGCAGGTAGTGGATGCGTTCGACCTTGGGATGCTCGCGCAGGAAATCGGCGACGGCCTTCGCATTGTTGTTGGCCCGCTCCATGCGGAGCTGCAGCGTCTCCAGCGAGCGACCGAGCATCCAGCAGGAATGCGGATCGAGCTGCGTGCCGATCGCGCCGCGCAGTGCCTTGATCTGCTTCATCACAGCCTTGCGGCCGAGCGCCGCGCCTGCAATCAGGTCGGAATGACCGCCGACATATTTCGTCAGCGAGTAGAGCGAAATATCCGCCCCGTGCTCGAGCGGCCGCTGGAAGACCGGCCCGAGCAGCGTGTTGTCGCAGGCGATGAGCGGCGTGTGGCCCTGCTTCTCGCCGATCGCATCCGCGATACGGCGGATCATCGCGACGTCGACGATGCTGTTGGTCGGGTTGGCCGGCGTCTCAATCAGGATGACCGAGACGCGGCCCTTGGCCACCGCTTCGTCCGCCGCAGCCCTCACAGATGCTTCGTCGACCCCGTCGGCAAAACCCACGGCGGAGACGCCGAGATTGAGGAACGTCTTTGCGAGCAGCGTTTCCGTTCCGCCATAAAGCGGCTGGGAATGCAGCACCGTATCGCCCGGCCGCACGAACGCGAGCAGCGTCGTCGCGATCGCCGACATGCCGGAGGAGAACAGCGCGCAACTCTCGGTGCGCTCATAGACCGCCAGGCGATCCTCGACGATCTCGCTGTTGGGATGGTTGAAGCGCGAATAGACGAGGCCGGCGCCCCTGCCCTCCGGCGGCTCCTTGCGGCCGGACACATAGTCGAAGAAGTCCCGGCCGTCCTCCGCCGACGCGAAGACGAAGGTGGACGTCAGGAAGACCGGCGGCTTGACGGCCCCTTCGGACAGTTCGGGATCGTAGCCATAGTTCAGCATCTGCGTTTCGGGATGCAGGGCATGGTTGCCGATATGGGTTCTGGAGGGGTGCGGCGCAGTCATCGGACGTCTCCCTTGATGAGTCACGGGCTGTGCGTCGCAAGTTACACCAGATACGGGTGGCCTGGTCCTGTTATTTGGCGCGCGCCTCCCTGGGTGCGAAAACATCGGCATAGGGCGTCTCCGGCCGACGCCTGAAGGGTTCCGGCGCGCTTTCGCCCGGCGTGACCGGAATGCCGACCTCGGCAAAGTAGATTTCGAGGCCGTTCGGCTGGATGAACCAAAGCCACCGCAAGTCGGCCTCGCCAGTGTTGACGAAGGAATGGCGGCGGTTGGCGCCGACGACGATCGTCGTTCCAGGCACGATCGCGTGCTCCTCGCCATCGAGGATCGCCACGCCGGAGCCGGCGAGAAAATGCAAGAATTCATCGTGATCGGGATGGGCATGCTCCGGCACGCGTGAACCCGGCGGGATGCATTGCTCGCCGAAACTGTAGGGCGTGCGCAGCGCCACATCCTCCGGCGTCACGCGGATATCGACCGAGCCGTTCGCCGGCGACGGCTGCCAGAGTCGCCGCCCGCCCTCCGGGCCGACCACGAGGATACCGGACTTGTCGGAGGTCATCGTCGGCCTCAATGCGCTTGCCGGATCATGTCGGCAGCCTTTTCGCCGATCATCATCGAGGGCGCGTTGGTATTGCCGCTGAGCAGCACCGGCATGATGGAGGAATCGGCGACGCGAAGCCCTCCGACGCCGCGTACCCGAAGCTGCGGATCGACGACGGATGTCTCGTCGATGCCCATCTTGCACGTGCCGACGGGGTGATAGTCGCAGCAGGCGTACTGGCGCACATAGGCCATGATATCCTCCTTCGTCTTCGCGTCCGGCCCCGGCAGGCGCTCGATCTTGATATATTTCGCGATGTCGGGCTGAGAGAGGATTTCTCGAGTCGTCTCGATCGATTTCAGCGACATGGCCCGGTCGTACTCCGCGCCGTGATAGTTCGGGTCGATCAGCGGCTCGTCTTCCGGCCGCGCCGAGGCGAGCTTGATCGAGCCGATGCTCTGCGGGCGCAGGAACGTGGTGTTGACGGTAAAGCCATGGCCGTCGAGCTGCGTCTGCCCGCCGCGCACCACCATGGCCGGGGCGACATGGATCTGCATGTCCGGCCGGCCATTGCCCTCGCTGGAGGCAAAACCGCCGCCCTCGACGATGACGGAGGCCGCCGGGCCGTTGCGGTAGAGCAGCCAGCGGATGCCGTGCAGGATCGCCTTCGGATAGCGGTCCTGCCCGTCATAGCTGATCGGCTCCTTGAGTGTGACATGCACGTTGGAGCAGAGGTGATCCTGAAGGTTCTTGCCGACGCCCTTGAGGTCGACCTGCGGCTTGATGCCGAGCGGCTTCAGCTCATCGGCATCGCCTAGGCCGGAGAGCATCAGCAGGCGCGGCGAGTTGAGCGCACCGCTGGTGACGATGACCTCGCGGTCCGCGCGAAAGGTCTGGACGGAACGGCCCTGCGCGACTTCCAGCCCCACGGCGCGCGTTCCCTCCATGACGATGCGGATAGCGCGGGCACCCGTCATCACGGTGAGGTTCTTGCGCGAGCGCACGGGGTGCAGGTAGGAGACGGCGGAGCTGCGCCGGCGGCCATCGCGGCAGGTGACCTGGTAAAGGCCGGCGCCGTGCTGCGTTTCGCCGTTGAAATCCGGATTGTAGGGCAGGCCCCAGCGCTGGCAGGCGCGCACGAAGGCCTTGGATAATTCGTGCGGATTGACCTGGTCGGATACCCAGAGCGGACCACCCTGCCCGTGATACGCGCTGACCAGCCGCTCGTTGTCTTCCGACTTGCGGAAATAGGGCAGCACATCGTCATAGGCCCAGCCATCGTTGCCGAGGGCCGCCCAGTTGTCGTAGTCCTCCCGCTGGCCGCGGATGTAGATCATCGCGTTGATCGAGCTGGAACCACCGAGCGTCTTGCCCTGCGGATACCAGATCTCGCGATTGTCGAGGTTCTTCTGCGGCACCGTCTTGAACCGCCAGTTGACGCCCGGCCCGAACAGCTTGCCGATGCCGCCCGGAATATGGATCATCGGGTTCCAGTCCCGGCTGCCGGCTTCGAGCAGCAGCACCTTCACGGACGGATCTTCGGTCAGCCGATTGGCGATGACGCAGCCCGCCGAGCCGGCGCCCGAAATGATATAGTCGAATGTCTGCATTCCATCCTCCCGATCCGCCTCGGGACCCCTATCTGCCCTGGAACTTCGGCTTGCGCTTTTCCGCAAATGCCCGAAGTCCTTCCATCCTGTCTTCGGTATCGAACGCCTCGACCGTCAGCGCGTGCTCGACGCGCAGCCCGTCCGCCAGCGAATGTTCATCCGCCGCCTTCACCGCCCGTTTTGCATAGGGCGTGATTGCAACGGATTGCGCAGCGATCACCGAGGCGATCTCCAGTGATCTCTCTGCAAGAGCCTCCAGTGGCATGATTTCGCTGACTAATCCCTTGCGTTCGGCAAGTGCCGCATCGACCATCTGGCCGGTCAATACCATCTGCATCGCGAAGCTCCGGCCGACCAGCCGCGGCAGCCTCTGCGTGCCGCCGTCGCCGGGAAAGGATCCAATGTTGATTTCCGGAGTCGCGAATTTTGCCGTGTCGGCCGCGAGGATGATGTCGCAGAGCAGCGCCAGTTCAAGACCGCCGCCCAGTGCAAAACCATTTACCGCCGCGATGATCGGCTTCGGGAAATCCTGGATCTCCGCCCACCGCGCCAGACGCTCGGGATCGGCATAGGAGGCGACGCCGCGCTCCAGCATGTCCGAAATGTCCGCGCCGGCCGAAAAGGCGCGCCCGGCTCCCGTCAGGATGACGCAGCCCAGGCTGGCATCCGCCTGCGCATCGCGGAGCAGGCCGGTGAGTTCGCCAAGAAGGTCCTTGGAAAGGGCGTTCAGCTTGTCCGGCCTGTTCAGCGTTAGGCGCAGCACGCCGGGTGCCGGCCGTTCGCTGAGCACGAGTGCAGTCATGTGTCAAGCAACCTTCTTGTAGAGCGTTTCGGCGGTCAGGCCCGCGCCAACGAGGCACTGCCGGATCTTTTCAATCTCGGCCGGTGTCGGCTTCATCAGCGGCGGGCGAACGTGAGCCTCGTCCCAGCGGCCGAGAATGACAAGGGCCTCCTTCATGCGGTTGTGCATGTCGAGCAGCGGATGGTCATAGAAGGCGCGCACGGTCGGGTAGATCCGGTCGTTGATCGCCTTGGCGGCATGGAGGTCGCCGGCCTGCACCGCGCGGAAGAGCGCCACCTGAAGGTTGGCAATCACCGAGCCGGCACCGGACAAGAGCCCATCGCAGCCGAGCGCCAGCGATCCGAGCAGCCAGGAGCTGTGCGTCGTCATCGTGTTTACCGGGCGATCCAGCGCCTTCAGCTCGCGGATCTGCCGTTCATGCAGATTGCCATCGCCGCAATTGTCCTTGATCGCCTTGATCGAGGGGAACTGGTTGCACAGCTCCAGCAGCGTCGGCAGCGGATAGGCGAGATAGGAATTCAGCGGAAACTGGTAGTGGATGATCGGCAGGTCGGATGCATCGGTGATGCGATTGAAATGTTCGCGCGCCATTTCCGGGCGCAGATGGCCACCGAGCACCATGACCTCCGGCGGGAAGACCAAGAGCCCGTTTGCGCCCTCGTCCTGCGCCTTGCGGGCGATGCGTGCCGCCTCCAGCGTGGAGTTGGTATAGACGGCGACGATCGTCGGCACCCGCTCCTCCAGAACCTCCTTGGTGACGGCGATCGCGCGGTATTGCTCCTCGATCGTCAGCGAGGCCACCTCGGCGGCGTGGCCGTTGATGGTGATCGCGCTGATGCCCTCCACACCGGCAACGTCGGCGAGGTGCTTGCGATATGCCTTCTCATCCACCGCGAGGTCGGCGGTGAACGGCATGAGCACGGCGGGGATCACGCCTCTGGGATTATCGTAGTGACGAACGGATGCCATCTTTCTTCCTTCCATGGAAACGCATGGGCCGCGTCTTGCGGCGCGGCCCGGCGCTTGTGTTGCTAGATGCCCTTGCCGAGGAACTGGTCGACATTGGCGCTGGTGACTTCGACGGTCGGCAGGATGATTTCCTTGTCGACGGCCTCGCCCTTGGCGATCTTGTGTGCGGTCTGGATGCCTTCCGGTGCGCAGAACGGGTAGATGAAGCAGGCCGACATCTTGCCGTCCTTGATGGCCTGGAAGGCCGTGTTCTGACCGTCCATGCCGATGACCTTGACGCCGTCGAGACGACCGGCGGCTTCCAGCACCTGCACCGCGCCGAGCGCCATCTCGTCATTGTGCGCATAGATCGCTTGGATCTCGCCCGGCTTGAAGCGCTGGACCATGTCCTCCATGAACTTCACGGCCTTGTCGCGCGTGTAGTCGCAGTTCTGCTCGGCGATCACCTTGAAGGCGGCATTGCCCTCGATGACGCTCTTGAAACCGTTGTGGCGGTCGTTTGTCGCCGAGGCGCCGGCGGTGCCCTGCAGCTCGATGATGCCGCCGCCATTCGGCAGTGCGTTGATCAGGAATTTGCCCGCACCCTCGCCGAGCGGCAGGTTGAGGCCGCCGAGATGGCAGGTGACGTCCGTGTTGACCTTGCGGTCGAGGGTCAGCACCGGAATACCGGCCGCCATCGCATCGCGCACCACGGGCGTCAGCGCCTGCTCGGTGAGCGGCGAGATGACGAGGACCTGGATGCCCTGCGCCATCAGGCTTTCAACGTCGGCCACCTGCTTTGCGGCATCGTTGTTGCCGTCGGTGACGATCAGTTCGAGATCGGAAAAGTTCTCCTTGGCATATTGCCGGTTCACCTCGACCATGGCGATGCGCCACGGATGGTTCATCGTGCCCTGGCTGAAACCGACCTTGATCGTGCCCTCGGCAAAGGCGCTGCGAAACGGCAGCCCCACGGTGCCGGCAGCAGCGGCGATGGCGGCCGAAAGTGTCAGGAACTGTCTGCGACTGGTGTTCATTGTATTACTCCTCCCGTTGATGAACATTGCTCATGGATCCCGGCGCCCCCGGCGCCCGCGGAATGTCAGGCCTTCTGGCGATGGCGGTAGACCTCGAACATCACGGCGGCGATGATGATCGCGCCTTTGACGATCTGCTGGGTGAAGGGCGAAATGCCCAGAAGATTGAGGATGTTGGCGATGACGGCGATAATCGCCGCGCCGATGACCGTGCCGACCACGCCGCCCTCGCCACCGAACAGGCTGGTGCCGCCGATGACGACGATGGCGATGGCTTCGAGTTCGAGATTGCTGCCGGCGGTCGGTTCGCCGACCGTGAGGCGCGAAACGGTGATCAGTGCAGTGACGGCGGCCAGCATGCCGGAGATGACATAGACCGACATCAGCACGGCCCCGACGCGGATGCCGGCAAGGCGCGCGGCCTCGGCATTCGAGCCGACCGCATAGACCTGGCGGCCGAAGGCGGTGGAGCGCAGCACGACGAAGGCGACGACGGCCACGAAGGCGAAGATCCAGATCGGCACCGGAATGCCGAGCAGGAAGCCGCCGCCGAGGAAATAGAAGGCATCGGTCGCCTCGCCCAGCATCTGCGGCTCGCCATTGGCGATGGTCATCGCGATGCCGCGGCCCATGACGAGCGTGCCGAGCGTCATGATGAAGGGCGGCATGCCGCAGAGCACGATGCCGGCGCCATTGAAGGCGCCGAAGAGCATGCCGAGCACCAGCGCGATCCCCAACACCACTGGAATGGAAAAGCCCGCCGACAGCAGCATGGCCGTGGAGACCGCGACGACGCCGACGATGGAGCCGACCGAAAGGTCGATGCCGCGCGTCAGGATTACGAAGGTCATGCCGATGCTGACGATGCCGAAGAGCGCGACCTGGCGCCCGACGTTCATCATGTTGCCGAACTGGAAGAAGCTCGGCGAGAGATAGACGGCCACGGCGCAGAGCGCCACGAGCACCCAGAACAGCCCGAGGCTTTGCAGCACCGTCACGATGCGCGAGAACCCGCCGGGCGCAAGGCCCGTTTCCTGCCGCGTTGCCATGTCAGCCATTCCTTCTTCCTCCCTGCGGGGTGCTTGTCGGCTCTGTGGGCATCCGCTCGCGCATCAGCCAGTCCACGGCGACGGCGAGCCCGCCCGCGTCACAGGACGGGGCGACGAAATCCGCGATGCGTTTCATTTCATCGATGCCGTTTTCGACCGTCAGCCGCGTGCCGGCCCAGTGCAGCATGTCGAGATCATTTTCCGCGTCACCGGCCGCAGCCGTGGACACCTGATTGGCGCCGACATGCCGCGCGACCCATTCGACGGCGGCGCGTTTCGAAACACCTTGCGGCCCGATCTCAAGCAGGCGCGGATGCGAGCCCGCGACGGCAAGGCGGTCGGAGTAGCGTAGCCTCATTGCGGTAAATCCTGTGTCGTCGTCGGGGTCGGCGCGGACGCACATGATCTTGCCCGGCTCTCCGGGCAGGTCTGCGAGGCCATCGACAACGCGCAAGCTTTCGCCGGTAATCTTCGCCTCGCGAATTGCGAGGGGATGCGCGCCAATCGTGCTGACGCCGCCTGCGCCGTACCAGAGCGCGACCACGCCGATTTCCTGCGCAGCCGCCATCACGGCGAGCGCATCGTCGCGCGGAACCGGCGTGCTGATATGCGCTTCGCCTTTATCGAGATCGCCGATCCATCCGCCGTTGAAGCAGATGGCAAGGCCCGTCGCGCCGAGACGTTCGGCATAGGGCCGCACCGCCTCCGGCGACCGCGCGGTGGCAAGCACCACCTGCACGCCCGCCGCGCGCAGCCGCGCGAGCGCGCTGGCGACGTCGTCTCGCAGGACGTAGTCGTGCGTCAGCAGCGTTCGGTCGACATCGGAGACGAGGAGGGTGATCGGCGCCATGCTCAGCTCCCGAAAACCGGCTGGCGCGGGCCGGTGTGCAGGAAGAGCGTCTTGAGCTGCGTGAATTCCTCGAAGCCGGCCTGGCCCATCTCGTAACCAAAGCCGGAGCCCTTGACTCCGGTCAGCGGCAGTTGCGGCGCGCCGTCGATGATCGTGTTGGCCTGCACCCAGCCGCTCTTCAGCCGCTTGGAAACGGTCATGACGGTGTCGATGTTCTTCGACCAGACATAGTTCGACAGGCCGTACTGGCTGTCATTGGCAAGCCCGATCACCTCGTCCAGTGTGTCGAAGCGCGTGACGCTCAGGACGGGGCCGAAAATCTCCTCCTGGAAGATCGTCATCGACGGCGTCACGTGGTCGAATACGGTCGGCTGCACATAGTGGCCGGCGCCGAGCCTTGCCGCCTCTCCGCCCGTCAGCAGTTTCGCGCCTTCGGCCACTCCGGATTTCACGAAATCCAGCACCTTGCCAAAGTGGTTCTCGTCGATCATCGCGCCGATATCGGTCTTGTCGTCGAAGGGGTCTCCGACCTTCAGTTCCGCGGCGCGGCGGGCGACGCGGGCGATGAAATCATCTGCGACCGTGGACTGCACGAAGAGCCGCGAGCCGGAGACGCAGCATTCACCATTGTTGAAAAACACGCCCATCAGCGCGCCGTCCACGGCGGCGTCGAGGTCCGCATCGGCAAAGACGATGTTGGCCGACTTGCCGCCAAGCTCCATCGAGGTCTTGACGATGTTCTTCGCCGAACTCTCGATGACGTTCCGGCCGACACGCGTGGAGCCGGTGAACGAGATGAAGTCCACGCCCGGATGATCGGTGAGCCGCTGTCCGACGACGGCGCCCTTGCCGCTCACCACGTTGAACACACCGTCCGGCAGGCCCGCTTTCGAGGCGAGTGCGGCGATTTCCAGCGTGCTGCCGGAGGTGAATTCCGAGGGCTTCACCACGACCGTGCAGCCGGCCGCAAGCGCGAACGGCACCTTCTGCATGAGGATCAGCGCCGGGAAATTCCAGGGCGTGACAAGGCCGACGACGCCGATCGGCTCGCGCATGATGAGGGCCGTGCGGTCGCGGCCGAGATTGGTGTAGGTCGTGCCCGCCATCTGCATGCCAAGCGAGGCGGCATAGCGCGTGAGCCCGACGGCACCATTGATATCGCCGCGGGCAAAGCGGATCGGCTTGCCGGTCTCCTCGACCTCGATGCGCACGAGCCGTTCGAAATTCTCCTGGATCAGGTCGGCGAGCCGGTTCAGCACCTCGGCACGCTCCATGCCGCTGAGCTCCGACCAGGCGCCGCTTTCGAAGGCGTTGCGTGCTGCCTCGACGGCGCGGTCGATATCGGCCGGTGTGCCGCTCGCATAGCGGGCCACCGCTTCGCCGCTCGCAGGCGAGCGCCGCTCGACCGTTTCGCCGTTCCAGGCCTCGAAGGCGCCGGCGATATAGTGGCTGTAATCACGAACCGTCATGTCATTCTCCTCAATTCCAGACCGCATGGGCCATCAGCGTTTCCTCGCTGGCGCTTTTGCCGTCGACGATCGCCGACACCTCGCCTTGCCGCATCACCATGATGCGGTCGCAGAGCCCGAGGACTTCCGGCAGTTCCGACGACACCATCACCACGGCGGCGCCCATATCCTTGGTGAGCCGCACGAGCAGATCGTAGATTTCCCGCTTGGCGGCGACATCGACGCCGCGGGTCGGCTCGTCGACAAGCAGGATCTGCGTGCCGGCGCTGAGCTGCCGGGCAATGCCGCATTTCTGCTGGTTGCCACCGGAAAGGGTGCGCACGCGGGTGGCACCCGATGGCGTCTTGATACGCATCTGCCGGATATATTCGGCGACCTTGGTGCGCTCCTCGCCGGCCTTCAGGAACCCGCCGGAGGCGAGCGCACCGAGCGAGGAAATGGTGACGTTGAAGGCCACCGACTGGTCGAGGAAGAGCCCCTCCGTCTTGCGGTCTTCCGGCAGCAGGCCGATGCCATTGGCGAGCGCCGTGCGCGGGCTGTTCACCGACAGCGCCCTGCCATCGACGCGGATCTCGCCACTGTCGATCCGGTCTGCTCCGGCGACCGCGCGCAGCACCTCGGTGCGCCCCGAGCCCGCCAGCCCGCAGATGCCGAAAATCTCGCCCTGCCGCACGTCGAAGCTGATGTCCTTCAGTACGCCCTTGCGATTGAGTCCGGAGACAGCCAGTCGGATCTCATCACGCGGCGTCCCGCGTTCGGGAAAAATGTCGTTCATCTCGCGCCCGACCATCTGGCGGATCAGGCTTTCCGTCGTGGTGCCGGCGATGGGCGTGCTGGAGATCACCTGCCCGTCGCGCAGCACCGTGACGTCGTCGCAGATCTCGTAAAGCTCCTTCAGCCGGTGCGAGATGTAGATGAAGGACACGCCCTGCTCGCGGCTGAGCCGGCGGATCATGGCGAAGAGATTGACGAGTTCGCTGTCGCCGAGCACGGCCGACGGCTCGTCGAGCACGACGATGCGGGCATGGCGCGAGATCGCCTTGGCGATCTCCACCATCTGGCGCTGCGCGACGCTGAGCTTGTCGATGCGCGCCGCCGGATTGACGTTGAAATTGAGATCCTGCAGCACGGCCCGTGCATCCGCCCGCGCCTTGCGCCAGTTGACGAGACCGAGCGCGTTTCTCGGCAGCCGGCCGAGGAAGATGTTTTCGGCGACCGTCAGGTGCGGCGTCTGGGCGAGTTCCTGGTAGATGACGGCGACGCCGAGTTCCAGCATGCGCTCGGGCGTCGGATTGTCGATCTCGGCACCGTCGATGGCGACCGAGCCTTCGCTGGCCCGATGCGCGCCGGAGAGGATGCGCATCAGCGTGGATTTGCCCGCGCCATTCTCGCCGATCAGCCCGTGCACGCTGCCGCGCCGGACGGAAAAGCTGACATCCTTCAAGGCATAGACGCCGGGGAACCGCTTGTGGATCCCCTTCATCTCCAGGATCGGAGCCGTCATGTCCTCTCTCCCATCATCCGTGAAATCGTTTTCTCAACCAGCCGAAAGCTAAAGCCGCGGGATCTGCATGCCGCCGCCTATGTTGTAGACATCGCCCGTGCTGAACGGCATGCCGCCGGTCACCAGCGTCGCAATGCCGCGCGCGATATCCTCCGGCTGGCCCCAGCGGCGGATCGCCGAGAGCGTGCCGTTCTCGATGCCGTCGCTGTAGCGCTCCACCACGTCGGCCGTCATGTCGGTTCGGATAAGGCCGGGCCGGATCTCGTAGACGCCGATGCCGTGTTCGGCGAGCCGCAGCGCGAATTGCTGCGAGGCCATCGACAGGCCGGCCTTCGAGATGCAGTACGGCCCCTTTTCCGGCGAGACGAGATGCGCATTCGCCGAGGTGATGAAGACGATGGACCGGTGTTCCGGCGGCTCGGCCCGCTCGACCATGCGCCGTGCCACTGCCTGGGTGAAAAAGAAGGTGCCGCGCAGGTTGACGTTCAGCAGCCGGTCGAAGCTTTCCTCCGAGACATCCAAGAGATCGCCTCGCTCGGAAACCTGCACGCCGGCATTGTTCACCAGGCAATCGATCGGCCCGAGATCGGCCTCGATCGCCGCCATGACCTTGGTGAAATCCTGCGTGCGCGAAATATCCATCTCGTAGAACCCGGCCTTGCCGCCAAGCCCCGTCACGCCATCGACCGTTTCCTCCGCACCGTCGCGGGAAATATCGATGACCGCGATGTCGTAGCCGGCCTCCGCCAGCGCCGCGCAGATGGCGCGGCCGATGCCCCGGCGTGCGCCGGTGACGACGGCGACGCCGCGCTTGGCCGTGGCCGGGCGTTCCGGCAACGGCAGCCCCGTCTTGTCGAGCCTCAAGCCAGCCATCACGCCGCTCCCTTCTTGGCCGCATCCGCCGCAACAACGGCGCGGTTTGCGATCAGCCCTTCGATCTCGGCCTTGCTGTAGTCATGCTCGGCGAGGATTTCGCGCGTGTGCTCGCCGATATCGAGCGCCAACACGCGCAGCTCCGGCACCTTGCCGTCGTAGCGGTTCGGGTGATTGACGAGGTGGATTTTCCGCCCGTGCACATCGACCTCGCGGAAGACCTCGGCATGCTTCAACTGCGGATCGTCGAGCAGCTGATCGTAATAGTTGACCGGCGCCCACCAGACATTGAACCGGTCGAAACGCTCGCCGAGTTCTTCCATTGAAAAGTTCGGCGTGGCTTCCGCCAGAAGCCGCGCGAAAGCATCGCGCTCCTCGTAGCGGTCCTTGCCGGCCAGCGCGCGAAGCCCGTCGCTGTCGACGGCATCCGCCAGATTTTCGGTTTCGCAGAGCGACACAACGACATGGCCATCGGATGCCGGATAGACGCCGTAGGGTGCCTGGTGGAACCAGGTCGCAAGATTGCGCTCGCGCTTCAAAGCCTTGCGCTCGATATCGCCAGCCAGCCAGTTGACCAGCGGCTCGCCCTGAAGGTCGATGCCGGCATTCAGCAGGCTGCCCTCGACACGCGTTCCCTTGCCATCGCGCAGGCGGCGGACGAGCGCGCCGAGAATGCCCATGGCCAGCAGCGCGCCGCCATGCTGGTCGACAACCGCCGCGCCAACCGGCGTCGGCCCGCCCTGCGGCGTGCCGGTGACGCCGATGAGGCCGGCGCGGGCCTGGACCAGCAGGTCCTGCCCCGGCTTCTGCGCCAGCGGACCGGTGGAACCGAAGCCGCTTGCGGAGGCGAAGATCAGCGCCGGATTGAGTTCCTTCAGCCGCGCATCATCGAAGCCGAGCCGCGAAAAGACGCCGGGGCGAAAATTCTCCAGCACCACGTCGGCGCCGGCGATCAGCTTTGCCGCGACAGCCTTGCCCTCTTCGCTCTTCAGGTCGATGGCGATGGAGCGCTTGTTGCGATTGGCGCAGAGATAGAAGCCGCTGACGCCTTCCACATAGACATCGGCGCCGGACCATTGCCGCTCATAGGCGCCGGTCAGCGGCTCGACCTTGATGACGTCGGCGCCCATGTCGGCGAGATATTGGTCTGCGGCCGGCCCCTGCAGGAAATGGCAGAAGCTGACGACCTTGATACCGTCAAGAAGCATGGTTCCTCCCAAACTTTCGTGAAATCGATTTCACATTTTTCCATTTCTCTGTCAACTGGCTTTCCGGAATATTCTTCAAAGCTTGCATTTTCAACCAAGACATTTGATAAATCGATTTCACGAATCCGGAGGCCGCATCCCGTGAACACAGAAACAGATCGCCTGGACGCAAAGCTGGTCGACGTGGCGAAACGGGCAGGCTGTTCCCCCGCGACGGTCTCACGCGTGCTCAACAACAATCCCAAGGTGGGGCTCGGCGTGCGCGAGCGCGTGCTGAAGGCCGCCACCGACCTCGGCTACGTGCCGAACGGCTCGGCGCGCGCACTGCGCTCCACGCGCACCCGCCTCGTCGGCGCGATCATCCCGACGCTCGACCACGCAATCTACGCCACCATGGTTAACAGCCTCCAGACCCGGCTTTCCGAGCGGGACGTGTCCATCATCATCAGCACCTCATTCTACGATGTCGACATGGAGCTGGAGCAGGCACGGCTGCTGGTCGAGCGCGGCGTCGAGGCGATCGTGCTGGTCGGCTCGACGCATAGGCCGGAAACGCTCGCCATGCTGGAACAGCGCAACATCCCCTATGTCTACACCTACACGTCCGATGCCACGACGGTCGGCGCGGCAATCGGCTTCGACAATGTGAAGGCGGGCCGCATGGCGGCGCGTTATCTGTTGGACCTCGGCCACAAACGCATCGCCATGATCGCCGGCATCACCCGCGACAACGACCGCGCCGCGTCGCGTCGCAACGGCTTCCTCGAAGAACTCGTCAAGAGCGGGCTTGGGAAAGCGGAGATTCCGGTCGTCGAATCCGCCTACAAGATCGAGGGCGGGCGTGCCGGCATGCAGGCGCTGATGGCGGCGGAACAGCCGCCGAGCGCCATTTTCTGCGGCAGCGACATCATCGCCGCCGGCGCCATCAAATATTGTCACGACAAGGGACTGAGCGTGCCGCGCGACGTCTCGATCCTCGGTTTCGACAATCTGGAAATCGCCGAGCTGACGACACCGGACCTCACCACCGTCGAGGTGCCCGCCCGCGAGATGGGCACGATTGCCGGCGACTACCTCCTCGCCACCCCCGCCCAGCGCGAGCACATGCGCCAGCGCGAACTGCCGCTGCGGCTCGTCGTGCGCGCCAGCACCGCACCCATCGCCCGCTAAGGAACCGACATGCAGTTTCTCGTCATATCCCGCCGCCTGACGGACCGGTTTTCCGACGCCGATTTCGCGCCCGTCGTGCCGCTGGAGGGTGTGCGCGCGCGCGAACTCTACGCCGCCGGCTTCACCCGCCAGATCTGGCACCGCGGCGACCAGCCCGGTGCCTGCCAGATCGTCGAGGCGGAAACGCTGGACGCCGTGCACGAAACGCTCGCCACCCTGCCCCTCGCCGCCGCCGGCATGATCGCCTTCGACGTGATCCCCCTGAAACCCTATGCTGGATTCACGCCATAATGAATGACGACCAATCGTCGATCCTTGCTCTTTCAAAGCGAAGCTCAAGACCGCCTGTCCGAAGATCAGCGCATTACACCAGCCGCAGAACCGGAGGAAACGGTGCGGACCTGCGGCTGGGTCTTGCAGCGTCAGACGCGCCTTTCTCCTCGTGCGTTGAGTGCGATGTCACCACGCTCAGGCAGCCCTGCTGCATCGATTGTCACCCGCCCACCATCATTCGGCAATCGCCGCAGGGCGTCCTTTCGCTCCAGATCGGGCCGCAGTTTTCCCGTATCGTATAGGACATGCAGGCGCGTGCGGGAAAGGCCCAGCTCGGATGCCAGCAGCCGGTCGAGACGAATGGAGGCGGTTGTCGGCACCGAAAAGGTGATCTCCAGGAGATCCCATTGCGGGCCTGCCGGCAGCACCGCCTTGTCGACATCGCTCTCGGCAAAGGTGTCGATGCGCTTCGCCTTGTAGCGCAAGGCCTCGATGTCGAAGGCGTGACGGCGGATCCACTGCCGGCCGTTGCTCTGCAATGCGACGAGTGTTGCAGGATCGATGTCGCGAACGGCCTGGCGTTCGAACAGCGGCCGGTTCAAAGGCAAAAGCACTTTAAAAGTGTGCGGAATTCAAAATCCGTCCTGCCGTTTCGCGATCTTCGAAGATCGTTCACCATAGTGCTCGATTGCCGCGGTGACCAACACATAGACGAGAAGCGCCGGCCACGCCGCGCAGAGCAACAAGCCGAAAGCCCGATCGGGCTCCAAGGCAAGTCCTTTGCTGCCCTTCAAGGAAGGTCAGCACAAGGAACAGGACGGCTATGATGGCATAGACTGTGGTCAGCATCCTCGCGACTATAGCCGCGAGGACCGCCTTACCGAAAACCAAAATGCTGAAACAGTTAACGCCTGAGCTTGTGTCAACGCTTGGGGTAGCCGGTCGATATTTTTGGCGAGCCGGTATAGACGATGCGCCGCCGGGGAGCGGGCTGGACCGTCTCCGTGACCTGAACGGCTTCCACCGGCGCGGCTTCCACCACCACGGTTTCGACCGGCTCGACCTTGCTTTCGCTGACGACAGGTGCAGGCGAATAGCGGACGCGAAGCTGGCGCCAGACCTCCAGCACCACGACCAGGAAGACGCCCAAAGCCACACCCACCACCCCGGCAAGCGCAACCAGCACCTTCTTGCGGGGCCAGGACGGATCTTCCGGCGGCTGCGCCGGGCTGATGATACGGGCGACAGGCATGGTGATCTGTTCGAGGTTGGCCACTTCTTTGGCCCGGCCGAGCACGTTCTCATAGACCGCGCGGGTCGATTTTGCCTCGGTCTCCAGCTCGCGCAGCATGATCAGGTCCTCTTCGCCGACATTGGAAGACGACCGCACTGTCTCCATCTGGCGTTCCAGGTTCGCCACGCGCTGCTGGGCGACGTCGAGCTCGACCTTCTTGCCCTCGCCGATCGACTGAATTTCGGCCCTCACCAGCGAGGAAATGCGTGCAACCTCGGCCTTCGCCCTCAAAAGCGAGGGATGCTGCGGCAGGAGCCCGGAGGCCAGCGATGCTTCGCTGCGCACCGCGCGCGAATATTCCTGCAGCAATTGCGTGACGCGTGGCGAATTGACGACTTCGCCAAGGGCGGTCGGCTCAATCTCGCGCTGGAAATAACGCTGGATCTCCTCGCTCGCCGCCGTCGCGGTGGCAAGCGCGCTACGCGCCTCGACGAGCTGCGCATTCAGGCCGCCCAGTTCCTGGCCGACCAGCAGGCTTCCGTCCACCCCGCTTTGCAGCCGCTTTTCTGCGCGAAACTTCTGTACCTTCTCCTCCGTCTCACGCACGCGCTCGCGCAGGCCGACCAGGCGGCTGTCGATCTGTTCGGCGAGTTGCTGGGAGGAGTTGAGCTGGAACTGCTGCTGTTCGCGCAGGTAAGACTTTGCGATGGCTTGCGACAGGTCGGCGGATTTCTGGGCGCTTTGCGACTTGACGCCGATCGAAATGATGTAGGTGGCGCCCTCCCGGGAAACGGTCACGGCCTTGGCGAGCGCCGCCATCACCTTGGCGGCACGCCGCTCGGGCGCGTCGCCGGCCGCTTCCTTGGCGAATTCCGGGTCTTCCGTCAGCTTGAGTTCGGTGACAACGGGTTCCAGCACGGCGGCGGAGGAAACGATCAGAAGCTGGGTATCGAGGCCGAGCACTTCGCTGCCGAGCAGCGACGGCGCGTTCTTGTCCTCGAAGGGTTTGCGGCTGGCCGGATCGACGACGATGCGCGTCCAGGCGGTGTAAACGGGCGCGGCGGTGAAGACATAGGCGGCGGTGAGACCCACGGCCACGACCGCGATAAGCGCGATGAGCGGCAGGCGTTGATACAGCTTGCGCGCAATCGCCCAGGGGTCGATCAACCCTTCGCCATCTCGGTTTTCCATGGAGGCGTTCGTCATAGACCCGCTCGGCTGAAATGAAATCACATCATGCAAATAAGGGGCGGCGCGCACGAATCCCCTCCCATGGTGTAAATCGTTATGGTTAACGGAGTTTCAATTTCCCGGGCGCAGTCCGCGGTTTCCCCTCGCCTTGCGCCGCCCCGCCTGTGCCCAGGCGCCCACCAGCAGAAAGAGCATCCACACCACGGAATAGCCGCGGAACCAGCTGCTTTCCAGCATATTGTGGCAGAGCGTAACGATGACGACGGACATGAAGAGCCACGCTTCCGCCATGCCGGTGCGTCCATCGTTCGGCGCGCGGCCGACACTCAGGAGAACGCAGGCGAGGAAGAACAACAGCAAGGCGAGACCCGCGAGGCCGAGCTCCACCGTGACGTCGACATAGCCGTTATGCCCCTGCAACAGCGTGGCGACGAAGCCCGGGGCTTCGGTGAGCACGATCGAGCCGAGGCCGATATCCCAGAAGGAGCCGTATCCCTGGCCGAGGATCGGCCTGCGGCTGATGACGTCGCCGAGAAAATCCCAGATGATCGTGCGCCCCGTGAAGGTCGTATCGTCGAAGAGCAGCATGGAGAAGTCGGCGAAGCTGAAATCGACCAGGTTGGCGACGAAGAGCCCGCCGAACAGGCAGGCGAGCAGGCCGAAGAACAGCGGATACAGCGCATTGATGCGCAGAAACCGGCTGACCGCTACCACCGCAAGCGCGATCAGCGGGATGAGCAGCGCAAGGCCGAGCGAGGTTTTCGACTTGCTGACGACGAGTTCCAGCAGAGCCGCGGCGGCAAGGGCGAGTGCGATGAGCCGGCCGAGGCCGCTCAGCCGCCAGACGCCGTAGAGGCAGAAGACGAAGCCGTAGGCAACGACGAGGCCGAGTTCGTTCTTGTGGGTATAGATGCCCTGATGGCCGAGCCGGCCCGCGGGCAGCAGCAGCACCGCGACGAGGTTGATGGCGATCGTCACGAAGAAGACCGCCATGACGCGGTCGATCTGGCCCCTGGGGTCGTCCACGAGGAAGGCCGGCAGCACGACCGTCGCGATCACGATGAATTGCAGCGTCGCGCGGCGAAAGGCGATGGACGGCGCCGGCGACCAGACGATGCTGGCAAAGGCGAGCAGCATGTAGAGCCCGACGAGCACGACGACCGGCTGCTTCAGCGACTCCTCGAACCGCGAAAGGCGATGGCGGAAGGCGAACGCGGTCGAAATGAGCAGGAAAAGCCAGAAGACCTGGTTGAGGAGATTGGAGCCCGACGCAGCCGCGGCGATCGCTGGGTCCTCGACTGCCGGTGTCGTGCGGAACACGAGGAGTGGCGTGAGGATGGTCGCATAACCGATCGCGATCGCCGGAACCCAGCCGAGCAGGCCGTCAGAAGCACGGACCTGCCGCTGCTCCTGCCTCACGGCCACACCGTTGTTCACCGTATCGCTCAACCTGGTCCTCGCGCCGTGCGGGAGATGCCTCTCCAGACGCAAAGCCGCTGGATTTGCCCTAGTCGCGCAGCGCGCTCCGGTCCAGACCGAGCGCCTCTATCGCGTCGGCGTCGATCTTGCGTGATTCATTGTCAAAAACCAACCCGAAACCGGGATAACCGTCGCCGGCATTGTAATCCCACAGCGCCCAGCCGAAACCGTTGTCCTCCGACGCCTTGCGCACGTCGCTCAGCCAGCGATAGCGGCCCGGGATTTCGGGAAAGTCTTCCGGCTGGCGGGCAACGCCGAATTCGCCGATGATCAGCCGCGACGGCGCGATCTTTTCAGCCTCGACCCATTTCCGCATGGCGGCGAAATGACCCGCGACATAGCCGTCGTCCACGATCGGCGGATCATCGTAGTAATTCGCCATCGTTGCCTTCGCCTGGTCGAGCGCGTCGTCCGGCACATTGTCCCCGGCGCGCCGGCGCTCTGCGATGAGCTGCATCGTGCGGGCCAGCGTCAGTATCCTATCGGCGCCGGGGCCGGGATAGGCGATACCGGACATGTAGCGCAGCGGCTCGTTGGCAAAGGGAAGGCCCTGATGCGTAAAGGGATAGGGCCGGTAATAGTGCACGTCGACGAGCGTATTGCCGTCGAAGGGCGCCATAGCCAGTTGGGGCAGCGCTTCGGGGGAGGAGTAACATCCCGTCGTCAGCACCAGAGCGAGATCCGGCGCGGTCTCGCGAACGGCCGCGTAGAGCAGCGGCTGCATGTTGATCCAGTCGTTGGCCGTCTTGAGCTGGCATTCCTGCTGCGGCTCGTTCATCAGGCCGAGCGCCGTCTTCTCCGCCGGCAGCTTGCGCAAATGGCCGGCGAGCTGCTGCAGCCATTCGGCATAATCGCGGAACGCCGCACCTTTGGCATCTGCGAGGATTTTAGGCGCCGACCAGTTCGGGTCGGAATGGTTGGGATGCGCATCGACGAGCACGCCGAAGCCGGCCTTCTGCAAACGCCGCACCGTGTTGAGGAGCGCGTCGGTAAGCACGCGCCGCTTGGCTTGCGTCACCGAGAGGAAGGGCGCCGGGGCCACCGGCAGGCGGACGAAATCGAAGCCGACGGCACGCAGGCGCCGAAGCTCGGCATTCTTGATGCGGGCGAGCGGCCCCTGGAATGGCGGCCAGAGGAAAGCCCCGGCGGTCGTGGGATCCTCCGTCGGCAGGCTGTGTAGACGGGCAAGATTGATACCGCGCCGGAAGCTCGGCAGGTCGGCCGCCAGCGTCGTGCCTGCCGCACCAAGAAGCATGATGACGAGCAGGACGAGCGGGCGGAGGGTTTTCACAGCAGCCTCAAATCCGTGCGCATCGTCGTGCCGGGCGTCGCCGATCCGCGAAACACCAGCTGGTCGGACGGCGTCTTCACGCCGAAGCAGGGCGAACGCCAGCCGAGCCGCTCCGCCTCCTGTTCGCTTACGACCGATCCCACCCAGCCTTCCGGCCCCGTGAGCCGCAGCAGCGCCGTGCCCTCGGCCACGAAATCGAAGGTGCCGGCCCTGTCAGTGGCGCGGATTTCGATGCCTTCACCGGACAGGAAGGAAATCGCGACGTCATCGACCGGTGCAGCCGCACCCTCCAGCTTGTCCTCGATGCGGAACGTATCCGGCGAGACGCGCCGTAGCGCGCGGACGTGCTCCACGCCGAAACGGGCCTTGTAGCCGTCATGCGCGGCCTCGCAGGAGAAGGCGTCGAGGCGGTCGTCGACGGCAAGTCGGCTGGCCTCCGCCTTGGCCTTCCAGTTGAAGGCGCCGGAGACGAGGCTGGAGCTTTCGCTGCCGATCGACAGCGTGTTGTGCAAAGGCGTGCCGCGGAACGCATCCCGCCAGGCGCCGCCAGCGTGGTAGAGGTAGGTGCCGGCATCCGCTAGCAGCGCCCTGCCGCCATAGGTGAGCCAGACGGCGAGCGTATCGGCATGGCCGTGCGCCGCGATCGACAGGAAGCCGAGCGGCCCGTGGTCCATGGCCAACACCAGTTGCCGGTCGTGTACCCGATCACGCAGCACTGTGTAGCCGCCCTCGGCAAAGGTGTGCACGCCCTCCCCCTTGGTCGGGGCAAGGCGGCGGCCGAAGACGAGGTCGCGCAGATGCGGCGGCGCCACCGGCGGGGCGATGTCCGGCCTGTCGCAGACTGCTGCCCTCGCCGAGAGCACGGAGGCGACATAGAACCGGTCGGCCTCGGGATCGCTGACGATCACGCGGCCTTCGTCATCGTCGCCGATGCGTGGCACGGCGCCGTTTTCGTCCATGAACCAGGAAAGCGCCTCGCCGACGGTGGCGAGCTTGTCCAGCACCGCCCGCGGCAACGGATCGCCCACCGCCTGCGCCACGCGCACGGCCGTCACATAGAGTTCGAGCGTGAAGGCGGTGTAGGTCGGCGACTGCTCGGCACCGATGCCATCGGCGTGGAACTGGCGGTCGACCTCTTCCGCCAGTACGCGGCGCGCATAGGCGCTCCAGCGCGATGCCGCCGGCAGTTCCGGGCAGGCCGTGGCGATGACATAGAGGCCGACAGCCTCCGCGATCAGGTGGTTGTTGGCGGAGGAGAAGCGCGACGGATAGCGGCTGAGCCAGTCGCCAGTCGCAGCCAGGAAGGCGCGGATGGCGCGGGTTTCGGCCGGCGAAAAGGCATCCGCACCGAGCAGCCGCGTCGCGACCAGCACGCTGATGGCGCGCACCGAAAGTTCGATGCCCGACGGCCAATTGATGCCGTGGAAAGGCGGGTTGTCGGCGATCCAGCTGGCAATCTCGGCCGTCACGAAGGCGCACAGATCCGCCCGACCCGTCCGTGCAGCCAGCGCCGCGATCGGCTGGAGATATTGCAGGCGGTTGATTTCCCAGACATATTTCACATCGCCATAGACATCGCTATGCCGATAGTTGATGTCGAAGCAATAGCGGTCCTTCGGCCATTCGCGCTGCGAGACCGGATCAAAATGCCAGAGCGAAGCGTTCCCCACCGCCGGCCATTCCACCCCGAGGAAACGATGCCGCCGGGCCATTGCGGCCTCCGCGACACGCTCCCAGCGCGCCAGCAGATCGGCATCCGCCGAGGCAACATCGATGGCGGCCGGAAAGACCGGAAGTGGCCCGTCGCCCTGATCGAACCGCGCCCAGCCCGGCTGCGCAAGGCGGGCCGAGCGTTTCTTCGCCAGTTCGCCGACCCGGTGCACGACCTCGGCCGTCGACATGGCCGACAGACGTCGCGCATACCAGGAAAGCCGGTTCGAAAGATCGCCAGAGCTCATCGGCCGGCCTTCGCGCCGACTTTCTCGAACAGGCGCTCATAGGCGGCCAGCAGCACGGGCGCCGAATGCTCCCACGAGAAAGAGGCGAGGATGCGCTTGCGTCCAAGCTCGCCCATGGACTGGCGCCGCTGCGGATCGTCGATCAGCGCCACGATCTTCTCGCCGAAATCCTTCACGTCGTTGCGCCTGGCATAGAGCGAGGATTCGCCCGCCGACACACGGCCTTCTCGCGTCTCGAACTGCACGATCGGCTTTTTCAGCGTCATATATTCGAGGATCTTGTTCATCGTGGACAGGTCGTTCATCGGCGTGACGCGATCGGGATTGATGCAGACATCCGCCGTGTTCAGCATGTCGAGCATCACGTCATCGGGCGCGCGTCCCGTGAAGGTGAAGTAGCGCGAGAGGCCGCGCTTCTCGACATCCTCGACGATGGTCGCAAGCTCCGGCCCGCCCCCGACGATGCCGAAATGGATGTCGGTGCGGTGCAGCGTGTTGACGATGTGGTCGACGGCCTCGACGAGCAGGTCCATGCCTTCCTGCTGGCCGATGACGCCGACATAGCCGACGAGATGGGCAAAGCCGTTCTTCAGCTCCTCCTTCGGCGGACGGATCTGCAACTTCTCGATCTTCGGCCCCGAGCGCACCACGAACACGTCGTCCGGTGCCATGCCGCCGCGCTTGATGGCGATGTCGCGGTAGGATTCGTTGGTCGCGATGGAGACGGTGGCCGAGCGGAAGGTCAGCCGCTCGAAGAAGCGCGTCACATGGTAGAGCATGCCGCGCTTGCCGAACTTCGCCTCGAACAGTTCCGGGCAGATATCATGATGGTCGAACAGGAACTTGATGCCGAACGGCCGGAAGAGCCAGGCGACGAGGAAGATCAGGTCCGGCGGGTTGCAGCCATGGATGACGTGAAAACCATGCCGGCGGCGGATCTTGAAAGCGAGCCGCGCCTCGTGGAAGAGAGCGGCGGAATATTCGCGGAGATAGCCGAGCGCACCCCGCGCATCGATCGGCAGCGGGTGGCGATAGATGTGGATGCCCTCGCGCTCCTCGTAGAGCGCTTCGAAACCCTTGCCCGTCGGGCAGATGACCGAGACCGTATAGCCGGCGGCGCGAAGCGTCGTCGCCTCCGACCACACGCGGCGGTCGAAGGGCACGGGCAGGTTTTCCACGACGATGAGCACGCGACGGTCGAACGGCCGGTCGACGGCCGCCTCGACCTCCTTACCAGTTAACACCTTCATAGCGTTCCTCCAGCTCATCCACATTCTTCAGGCGCACGAGGTCATAGAGCCTCTGGTCCTGCCGCATCTGCCCGGGAAGTCTTTCGAATTCCGGATCGGAATTGCCGACGATCAGCACATCGCCATGCGCCGCCACCCGGTCGAAATCGTCGACGAGGATCGACGAGATGTGCGGGATGACGTTGAGGATGTGATCGCGGTTGGCGCCGTAAAGCCGCGCGAAATTGACGAAACGGTCATAGATCAGGATGTCCATGCCCTTGCCGAGCAGGCGCTCCACCAGCGTCACCAGCGGGCTTTCGCGCAGGTCGTCCGTGCCCGATTTGAAGCTGATGCCGAAGATGGAGATCTTGCGCTTGCCGTAGGCCATGATCTCGTCGAAGGCGCGCGCGACCTGTTCTTCGTTCGAGCGCAGCAGGCTGTTGAGCAGCGGTAGTTCCAGGTCGAGCTCGCGGCCCTTGTAGGAGAGCGCGCGCACGTCCTTCGGCAGGCAGGAGCCGCCGAAGGCGAAGCCCGGCATCAGGTAGCGCGGCGAGATGTTGAGCTTCTCGTCCTTGCAGAAGATCTTCATGACCTCGTGGCTGTCGACGCCGACGGCCTTGCCGATATTGCCGATCTCGTTGCCGAAGGCGACCTTCACGGCATGCCAGGCGTTGTCGGCATATTTGACGAGCTCGGCGACATCGACGGAGGTGAGGAAACGCGGCGCCTCGATGCCCTCGTAGATCGATGCGATCTGCGCCGCCACGGCCTCGTCTTCGCCACCGGCGACGATCTTCGGCGGGTTATCGTAGTCATAGACCGCACTCGCCTCGCGCAGGAATTCCGGATTGTTGCCGATGGAAAGCTGCGCCTCCGGACCGGCATGTTCGCGCAGCGTCGGGATGATCAGGTTGCGCATGGTGCCCGGCAGCACGGTGGAGCGGATGACGACCGTGTGCGGGCGCTTCTTGCGCGCTACTGCGGCACCGATCTCCTGGCAGACGCGCAGCACGATGTCGGTGTCGAGCGAGCCGTTCTTGCGGCTCGGCGTGCCGACGCAGATCAGCGACATGTCGGTGGCGTTCACCGCCTCCTCGACATTGGTCGTGGCGCGCAGCCGACCGTTTTCGATGGCGGCGCGGATCAGTTCGCCCACGCCCTCTTCGACGACCGGCGAATTGCCGCTGTTGATGATGTCAACCTTGAGCTGCTGATTGTCGACGCCGATGACCTCATGCCCGTCGCGCGACAGGCAGGCGGCGGTCACAGCGCCGACATAACCCAGGCCAAATAGCGAAATCTTCATGCAAACCTCTGCAATATTGCCGATCCCGGCGTGATGACGAAAGTCGCTGCTGAAAGCGCGTCAGTAGCGGCAAAACATTACGGATACCCTTATCCCGGGGCACAAAGGCCGGGCTCGCGCACGACGAGCGGCATTTTCCCGCTCTTGTCCCGCGCGATCGCCTCGCAGAAACGGATTTCAACCCGCATCGTGTCGGGCAACCGCTGGGCGACCTTCGCCGCGATCGCCGCCTTCAGCGCCTCGTCTTCGGATCGCTCGGCGACGGCGAGGACCAGCACGCGGTCCGGGTCCGTCTGCCGAAGCTGCATCTGCAAGAGGCCGTCGATGGAGCGGGGGATGTGGTTCATGCCGATCAACCGGCTGCCGTCCGGCGCGATCAAATAGTCGCTTTCGCGGCCCTCGATGCGGGCGAAGGGCTTCATTCCGAGCGCCACTTCGTTCGCCCCTTGCGCATCCAGCGCACCCGGAGCAATCGCTATGTCGCCGGTGTCGTAGCGGACCAGGGGTTGCGCGGCGTTGCGCAGGTTCGTCGAGATGATGCGGAAACGCCCGTCACCCTCGTTGCCGATGGGTTGCAGTTCCACCCGCCCATAGGCCGGCATGAACCGGTAGGTGGACGCCTTCAGCGCATAGGCGAAGGAGACCCGCTCGGCCTGGCCATAATAATCCGCCACGCAGGCGCCGAAGAGCTGTTCGGCGCGCGCGCGCAGTTCGTCCGTCAGCACCTCGGAGGAGGTCAGCACGACCGGCACATCGAGCCGCCAGCCCTTCTGCTCCATGCAGGCGGCGAGCATGTCGAGCGCGGAGGGATAGGCCCAGATGACGCCCGGCGCAAAATCCTTGAGCGCGGTGAAGAAGGTTTCCGCCGTCTCGGCATTCAGATGCGCGACGGAGAAATTCATGATCCGCCCGCCGCGCTCCACGCGCCAATAGGGCGGCGTGCGGTCGGACGGGGCCTTGATCGCCTCGCCGCGCAAGACGGCGATGCGGTCGCTCCGGAAATCGCCGCCGGCAAGCGCCACGACATGGTCGATCGCTGCCTGCTCGAAGACGACGGAGGCGAAGCTGCGCTTGATGGCGAGCGGAATGCCGGACGAACCGCTGGTGGCCGCGGCCGCCGTCAGCAGGCCGGAGGGCGAGCGATAGTCGTCGGGTACCGCGCGCAGCATTTCCTTGGTCAGGAGCGGGTAGGCATCGAGCGGCTTGCCCTTCTGGGCGCTGTAGCCGGGCAGGCTGGTGGCGGCCGCGAGGGTGCGATCGACGAGGCGCTGCTGAAGCGCCTGACGGCCAGCGGCATCGCTTGCGTCGAAGGCGGCGAGCTCGCGCCGATAGGCAAGGTAGAGCGGCGGGAAGCGGCGAACGAGTGCGTCCCCGAGCGAAGCCATTTTGAGCCGGGCGATTGCGTTCATCGGTCGCCTGCCTTTGACACGACACGGCTTATGAAATCGTCATAGGCCCGGACCATGTAGTCCATTCTCAAGGTTTCCCGCTGGTCCATGGCGTTTGCCGCAAGGCGCGCCTGTTCCTGCGGCGAGGCAAGGAAGCTCTTCAGTCCCTGGTGAAACGCCGCCTCGTCGCCCGGGATCAGCAGGCTGTCCTCGCCCTCCGTCAGATACTCGATTTCCGGGCTGTGGAACTCGTGCTTGCGGGTAATGATCGGCCGGCCATGCGCGAATGCGTGGTTGATGGCAAGACCGAGATAACCGGGAATGACCACCGCGCGGGAAAGCTTCATCGCCTTGGCGATGCGGATGTCGGAGGGGTCGATGGCGCCGGCGAAGCGGATGTTGGGTGCGTCACCGGCCAGCGCTTCGAGCTTTGCGCGCTCCTCGCCGTCGCCGATCACCAGCACGTCCACCGGCCGTCCGTCCACGTCGCGGTTGGCGACGGCGAAGCGCACGAGGCTGTCCACCTCCTTGCGCGGCACCAGGCGGCCGACATAGAGCAGCACGTCGGCATTCGGCCTGAGCCCGAACTCGGCGCGGATATCGGCGTCGTCGCTGCCCGCGACGGCTTCGGCAAGCGCGATCTGCTCCTCGACGTCGATCGTGTTGCGCACAACCTGGATGCGGTCAGCGGGCACGCCGATCGACAGGAGATGGTCGCGGCCCTTTTCCGTATAGGCGAGGTAACCGTCACCCCAACAGGCCAGCTTATCGGCGGCCCAGAGCGCGATACGGTCCTTCAGCGGCGGCTTGCCGCCCTCATCCCAGGAGCCATAGGCCTTGCGGTAGCCGAACCCCCACCAGAAGACCGGGCGCCGGCGGAGCTTGGCGAGCGCGAGGATGGCGAAGCTCGACAGGAACTTGAATTCATGGCCGATCACGACACCATCGAACCGGCCGGAGGCAAAGCGCGACACCGCCCTCTGCCAGATCAGCAAAGCCTTCTTCAGCCGCAGCTCGACCGTGCCGACCTCGACATTGGCGAAGGGAAACGGCGGTTGCGCCACTTGCAGCGATGTGTTGGACGGCGGCTTGCCGTGGAAGACGACATAGTCGTTCTTCGAGGTCTCCGAGAGCCGCACGTAGAACCCGCGGCGATAGACGGGAACGCAGCCCTGGTGGAAGATCGCAACCTTGTAGGGCTTTGCGGGCTTTTGCAGCATCACGCCTGCCTCCCGCTGCGGCCGTAATAACCGGCGCGCTGCCAGAAGGTCAGCTTGCCAAGCGCCGACATGACCTGCATGGCGCAGCGCGCGTAGAACTGCCGGCTGAACGGATAGCTCACCGCCGCGAGCGGCGAGAAGATGACGAGCTGGGCAAGCGCCTTGGGCACGATCGCGAGGAACGCCGGCATCGGCCGCGGATCGCGCGTGATGCGCACATGGGTCGTGTTGCGCGCCGTGACGAGCTTGCGGCGCAGGAAGGCCGGCAGCGAGGCCTTCGCCTGCGGCCAGAATTCGTGCACGACGGCATCCGCCACCCAGATGATCTTGCGCCCCTTGCGGTAGAGACCGTGCGTGAAATCCGTATCCTCGCCGCCCGAGCGGCCAAGCCGCGGATCGAAGGGCGGCGTGCCGTCGAAGCAGGTGGCGACGCGGAACATGATGTTGCCCGTGCGCGCGGCCTGCAATTGCCCGCCGGTCGCCATCGCCTCGCGCTTGCCGAAGAAGAAGGGTGTCGGGTCCCAGCCGAGCGCCGGCTTGTCCTCGAAGACCGGCAGGACGGGCCCGGTGCCCATGTCGGCGCTATGAATTAGGAGCGCGCGGTGGAGGTTTTCCAGCCAGTCCGGCTCGGCTGTCTCGTCGTCGTCGATGAAGGCAAGGAACTCGCCGCTCGCGGCAGCAACACCGGCGTTCCGCGCATGGGAAATGCCGGCGCGGGTTTCATGGACGTAGCGCGGGCGCGGCTCGAGACCCGAAAGGCCTTCGACCCAGCCGCGCGCATTGCCGTCCGGCGTGTTGTCGACGACGATCAGCTCCAGGGAAAGGCCGCTCGGCAGACGCTGGGCATAGACCGACGCGATCGTCCGCCTTGCCATCACCTCCCTGTCGAAGGTGCACATGACTACCGAAATCAAGGTCAAGCGCCCTGTCCCTCTTCTCGGCCCACCGGTTGCGGCCGTCGTTCCCGGCATCGTCGCAACCGATGATCGCGCTCGCCGTGTGCCCAACTTGTTGGCGTGTCGTGTCTAACATGGCGTTAATTTCCGCCTTCCGGTCCTGTTTCGGCGCAGGATTCGTCGCGGCCTGGTTAATGCCCATGAAACGGAAAGGATCGAATGCGAGGGAAACGAATTACCAGCGATAGCGCAACCGGCGCGCGATCCGGTAGGCAAGGCCACGGGCCTTCTGTTCGGCGCTCGCGAGCGGCAGAAGACCGGTCGCGGGATCGAAGGTTTCGGTCAACGAGCGGCGCGGGCAGAACCACACGTCACGATAGGTGAGCCCCGTCGAGCTGGTGAAGACGCGGTCGTAGCGCTCCGCCTTCAACTGCCGCAGCACCGCCTGGTCGAACCCGCCGAAGGGGATCGAGGCATAGGCGACCGGCGCGCCGATCGCGTCCTCGATCGTCTTGCGGGCATCGACCAGTTCACGCCGGCGTCCTGCCGCGTCAAGGCGGCGCCAGTCGACATGGTCATGGCCGTGGCTGCCGATCGTCATGCCGGCGGCAGCGATCTCGCGGATCTGCGCGGCGGAGAGATAACCCTGTTGCCCGATACGGCCCGCGAGCACGAAGAAGATGCCGCGCCGGCCGTGCTCCACGAGCGCCGGCAGCGCGACCTCATAGTCGGAGATATTGCCGTCGTCGAAGGTGACATGCGCCTCAACCCCCGTCTTCGCCTCCAGTTCGCCGAGCCCGGCGATCGTCCGGCGGAAAACGTCGGCGGTCACGAAATAGCGAAGCTCCCCCTCGGCCGGCGGCACGATGGGCGCGCCGATGCCGTGAAAGGTGAGGTACATTGTATTGGCGAGCATGGCGTCTCCGGCGGCGATGGGGCGACCGCCCCTCCTCTACCCCGCAAAGCTCAAGAAACGGTTTACCCCCTTCGCTCTGCCACCATTGCGCGCGATCCACCATTGTTCTAGACGTAGCGCCGTGATCGGGCGGCTCGGCCGTATCGGGCACCGCGGGGGCTGAGCGCATGGTGGTTGCATGAAACGGATCGTGGCGCTTGCCGACAAAGTTCGCGGTTCGCTCTTAGCCCGGAATACCATCGTCTACACTTTCAATTTCGGCATGCAGCTGGTCATCCAGTTCGGCTACTTCATGCTGCTGTCCCGCTATCTCGGGCCGTCCGACTACGGCGTCTTCGTCACGCTGTCGGCCATCAACGGCATCGGCGTGCTGCTGATCGGCCTTGGCAGCGACCATGTGATGATCCAGCGCGTCGCCGTCGATCCCGGAAATTTCCCGCGTTACCTCGGCCACAGCGTCGCAATGTCCGCCCTCACCATGCCGATCGTCGCGGTCTTCGCCATCGCGATCAGTCACTATCTTGTGAGCGCCCATATCGCGCTTTCCTCTCTGCTTGCCTTCGTCGCGGCCCATCTGGTCTTCGGGCGCATCGTCGCCGTCTGCGCCAGCGCCTTCATGGCCTTCGACCGGGCGAAGCTGCAAATGCTCGTCAATGTCGGCATGGCAGTGCTGCGCGCGCTCTTCCTGGTCGCGGCGGTGGTGCTGCAAAAGGATTTGACGCTCGACCATTGGGCCTGGTGGTATCTCGCCGCCTCCGCGCTCGGCGCGCTCATCTCCGTCGTGCTGGTCGCCGTGGTCTGCGGCATGCCGTCGCCGGCCGTGATCCGCGGGGACATTTCGCTCGGCCTGCAATATTGCCTGGAATTCGTCGCGATCGGCAGCGTCGCCGATGTCGACAAACCGGCCGTCGCCCAGACGCTCGGCCCCGACATCGCCGGCCAGTATGCGGCCGGCTTCAAGATCGTCGATGCAGCCTCCGCACCGATCCGCGCGCTCCTTTACGCGACCTATACGCGCCACTTCCGCAACGCGTCCGCCAGCGCCGCAGAAAGCGTGCGCTTCGGCCTGAAGCTCGTGCCCTTCTCGCTGCTGATCTCGGTTCCGATCGCGATCTTCCTCTATTTCGTCGCCGACTATATTCCGTATCTCATCGGCCACGATTTCGACGGCACGCCGGAGATCATCCAGCTCCTAGCGCTCTATCCGCTGCTCATGGGCCTTTCGGGCATCGGCGCCGATATTCTGCGGGCGGTCGGCAAGCAGAAGCTGCGCATCACGCTCCTCATTATCACCGCGCTCGTCATGGTGCCGGCGATCTGGGCCGGTGCGGTGCTCGGTGGCCTGCTCGGCGCTGGCCTCGCCCGCCTCATCGTGCAGATTTCGCTCGTCGGCGCGACCTGGCTGTTCCTGGCGCGCGACAAGACCGTCTAGGGCGCATTACACGCGATCTTAAACTTTGCCGGGCAGAACGGAACGGCTGCGCGCCTGCAAAATTGGCCGCCGCATTCAAAATATGACAGCGCCTTTTACGCGGCGCTAGGGCGGACTGGGGACGGAACACGACATGTCGGGAGACGCCAAGAACGGCGCGATCATTGCTGCGGAAATCGGGGCAAAAGCCCATGAGGCCGCCTATCCCGTGGCCTTTTCCGGCATCATGGGCCTCTTCAAGCCCGTCTCCGACACCATGCCTGCACGCGATCTCGCGGTCCTCTTCCTCGCACCTTGGGGTATCGACGAACTCTGCACCCGCAAGTTCTTCCGCATCACCGCCGAAACACTCGCCGATATCGGCATCGCCAGCCTGCGCCTCGACTATCCCGGCACTGCCAATGCGCTCGATGCGCCCGACGCCGTCATCGACATCGCTAGCTGGACGGATGCCGCGCTCGCGGGGGCAGATGCCCTGCGCACCCTTTCCGGCGCCGCCAATGTGGTCCTGCTCGGCTTCGGTCTCGGCGCCGCGATCGCGCTGAAAGCAAGCGACCGCGTCGAGAACCTGGCCGGTCTCGCCCTCCTCGCGCCCGTCGTCTCGGGACGGCGTTATCTGCGTGAACTCTCCGTCTGGTCGGCCGTCGTCGATGAAGGCGTGGGCGTTGCGCCGCATATGCGCGACACCGCGCCCGGCACGATTGCGGGCCTGTCGATGCCTCAGGGCATTGTCACGACGCTCGCGACCCTGACCCCCGACGCCTTTGCCGACAACCGCGCCGAACACGTCTTCTTCGCCGCAAGGCCGGACAACACATCGGACCGTCAGTTGCGCGACCGCCTGGCGGACGGCGCGACGACGGTGCGCGATTTCGTCTTTCGCGGCTATGACAAGCTGGTCTCCAACCCGCTCGGCCAAGAAATCCCGGCCGACTTCCTCGAAGCCCTGCCCGATTGGCTGAAGGGGCTTGCCCCATATCAGACGGCGATAAATCCGCCAGCGCCCCCATCCGGCCCAGCCGTCGTCACCGCCGGTGACGTGCGCGAAACCGCACTGCGCTTCGGCCCCGGCAAACGGCTCGTCGGCACGCTGACCGAACCCGCGACGGGCGGCAGCGAGGCCACGGTCGTGCTGCTTACCACCGGCTACGACCATCAGGGCGGGTGGGCGCGCTCCGGCGTCGATCTTGCCCGGCAGCTTGCGGCAAAGGGCGTCGCGTCGTTTCGTTTCGACAGCGCCGGCGTCGGCGACAGCCCGCCGGTGCCGGGCCGCCGCGAAGAGGTTCTCTACGACGAGACGCAGGTCGACGACATGGCCGCGGCGCGAGAATTCCTCGACGGTATGGGCAGGCGCGGCCCGGCACTGCTTTTCGGGCGGTGCAGCGGGGCCTATGTCGCTTTCCGCGCCGCCGCCGCGGACGAGCGCTGGGCGGGCTGCATCGTCGTCAACCCCTATGCCTTCCGCTGGCTGAAGCCACCAAGCGCGGAAGTCGTCAACAGCGCACCCCGTGCGCTTGCCGACTACTCCCAGAAGGCGCTCAAGCTCGACACGATCCGCCGGCTCTTTTCCGGCGACATCGACATGAGCGCCGCCGCGCGCAATATCGGCCAGCGCGTTACCCAGCGCCTGTCCAAGCGGCTTGCGCCACTGCTCGGGCCGCTGCTTGCAACCGAGCGCCTCGAACGTGCCGTGCATGCCGATTTCCGCGCGCTTTCGCAGCGGCCGGGCCGGACCTGCCTCGTCTACAGCGTCGACGATCCGGGGCTCGACAATCTCTATGTGCATTTCGGCAATCAGGTGGAAGGGCTTGCCGCCTATCCGAATGTTTCCCTGCATATCCTGCCGGATACCGACCACAACGTGACCCCGCGCGTCAGCCGCCAACAGCTTTTCGACATCGTAGAGCAGGCCGCGACGTCGCTTTCGCGCGAGCGCTGAGCAAGGCTACTCGCGACATGCGAACTGTTTACCTTGTTTGGCATCAGAGGCCGCCCGCACCCGGCGCAAGAGCCCCCGTTTAGGCTTTCTGAAGGAGTCCGGCCTAGAGACTTGGCCCAAAGAACGGGATTGCAACGCTGGATATGCTCAAGCTTCGCGCCATAGGCCAGGATGGACTGGACGCCGCCTCGGAACTTCTCACGAAGGGCTTTCCGTCGCGCTCGCTCGCCTTCTGGCAGCACGGTTTGAAGCGGCTTTTCGACCATGGCAGCGAGACCGGCGCGGGCTCGATCGGCAACCTTCTCATGGCGGACGAAACGCCCATCGGCATCCTCCTGACCATCGCCCGGCGCGACGGCGAGACAGGGCAGAAGATCGTCAATCTTTCGAGCTGGTATGTCGAGGAAAGCCACCGCTGGTATGCGCCGCGCATGCTGTTGGCCGCCATGGCCGACAGCGGGGCCATCTACACCGACCTCACCCCCTCGAAGGCCGCAGTCGAGCTGAACAACCGTCTCGGCTTCCGCACCTTCGACTATGATCTCCTGCTGTTTCCCCTCCCCTGGCTGGCGATTGCCGGCCGCCGGCAAGGCAGGCTCGTCGCCCTCGACGCCGTACCTCCGGGCGCCATTTCGGAAACCCTGCTGCGAGACCTGCGCAACCACCATGCGCTGGGCTGCATCGTCACCGTGATCGAGGCGGGCGGGCGCTACCATCCCGTCGTCTTCGACGTCATCCGCAAGAAGCGCATTCCGATCGCCCGGGTGGTCTATGCCGAAAGCGCCGATCTCGTTGCCGATAACCTCGCGATCCTGGCGCGCCGGCTGATCCGGCACGGCGTACCGCTGCTCTGCCTGCAGATGCCGGCCGGGCGGCGCGTTCCCTTTGCCTACCGCTGGCAGAGCGGGCTTCGCTACCAGGTAAAGGGCGAATGGGACGACCGGAGCATCAACGAACTCTACTCCGAACGCGTGCTCTTGAAAGTCTAGCCGCGACCGGTCTTCACGAAGAGGAAAAGCCATGCTGAACAATGCGACTGCCGCCTCCACCCCGGATATCGAGGCCGAAATCTACGGCTATCTCGACAAGCGGTTCCCGGCGCTCGCCCCGGTGGCGCCGGATACGGCGCTGCTCGACGGCGCGATCGATTCGCTCGGCTTCCTCGAACTGATCATGTTCCTGGGCGAGCGCTTCAACCTCTCCATGGAAGACGACAATTTCGACTTCCAGGAATTGGCGACGCCCGCCAGTCTCGTCAACTTCGTTTCGCGGACCCGGATGTGAGCAAAAGCCCTGTCCTTCTCCACCACCTGCTCGCGCCGCATGCGCAAAGCGACAGGCCTGCGCTGATCGATGGCGAGCGGGAACTCGACTACCGCGGCATGAACGAACGCGTCGAGCGCTTCGCTGCTGCACTTGCCAAAGCGGGCGTGGAGCGCGGCGACCGCGCCGCGATCTTCCTGCCGCGCGGCATCGAGGAATGCGTCGCCATTTTCGCCGTCAGCCGGGCAATGGGCGTCTTCGTGCCGATCAATGCCCTGCTGCGCGGCCAGCAGATCAGCCATATCGTCGCCGATTGCGCCGCAAAGGTCGTGATCACCAACCGCACGCTCGCGCCGATGGTCGCCGAATGCCTGCAAGGCGTCGTGGAAGCCCGCATTCTCCTCGTTGAGGACATGGCGGAGGCGGATGCCGCCGGCAGCCCGCGCGATGTCAATATCGGCGAAGACCTCGCCGCGATCCTCTACACCTCCGGCTCCACCGGCCGCCCGAAGGGCGTGATGCTCTCGCACCGCAACCTTCTCGCCGGTGCCCGCATCGTGCGTACCTATCTCGGCATCACGCCGGACGAGCGCATCCTGTCCGTCCTGCCGCTCAGCTTCGACTATGGCCTGAACCAGCTCCTGACATCGGTCGAGCAGGGCGCGCTGACGGTCATCCTGACCTTCCGCTTCGGCGACGACATCGTGAAGGCGCTGCGCGACCACCGCATCACCGCACTTGCCGGCGTGCCGACGATCTGGGCGATCCTGACCAAGGCCTCGCCGCTGCTCCCCAAGACCGAGCTGCCGCACCTGCGCTATATCACCAATTCCGGCGGCGCCGTGCCCTCGCAGACGGTCGCGAACCTGCGCCGGATGTTGCCGCATACCAACGTCTTCCTGATGTACGGCCTGACGGAGGCCTTCCGCTCCACTTACCTCCCCCCGGAGGAACTCGACCGGCGGCCGACCTCGATCGGCAAGGCCATTCCGGAATGCGAGATCTTCATCGTGAAGGAAGACGGAACGCGGGCAAAACCCGGCGAGCCCGGCATCCTCGTGCATCGCGGGCCGACGGTTTCGCTCGGCTATTGGAACCGCCCGGAAGACACCGCGCGCGTACTCAAGCAGAACCCCTTCCGCACCAAGGACCAGGGCGGCGACATCGTCTGCTATTCCGGCGATCTCGCCGTCCAGGACGAGGACGGCTTCTTCTCCTTCATCGGCCGCAACGACGCGATGATCAAATCCTCCGGCTACCGCATCAGCCCCTCGGAAGTCGAAGAGGTCATCATGGCCACCGGCCGGTTCCGCCAGGTCGCCGTCATCGGCCTGCCGGATGATTTCGCCGGACAGAAGGTCCATGCGGTCGCGGTCGCGCTCGAACCAAATACTGCCGTCGCGCCAGTGCTGCAAACAGTCGCCAGCACGCTCGCCGCCTACATGGTGCCGCGCGACCTCGAACTGGTGGAAAACTTGCCGATCACGCCGAACGGCAAGGTCGATTACCGACAGCTCGTCAGGGAGCGGACAGACAATGGCTGACAACGTCCAGAAGCCCGCAAACCACGGCTACGAACTCGCCAAGGGCCTGTTCGAGATCAACGGCGACGATCTCGTCCTCGGTGGCCTGCCGGTGCGCACGATCGTCACGGAAGTCGGTTCGCCGGCCTATCTCTACGACGGCGAGCTGATGCGCCACGCCTATCGCCGGCTTGCCGATGCGCTCAAGGGCTTCGCCTCCATCTATTATTCGGCAAAGGCCAATCCGGCCGAGGCCATCATCCGGCTCTTCCTCCAAGAAGGTGCCGGCATCGAGATCGCCTCGCTTGGCGAATATCGTGCGGCGATCGCCGCCGGTGCGGCGCCCGAGCACATCCTCTTCGCCGGCCCCGGAAAGCGCCGCGCGGAACTGGAAGCGGTGATCGAAGGCGGCATCGGCGAGATCCACATCGAGGGCATCGACGAGATCGAGCGACTGCGTTCGATCGGCAAACCGGTGCAGGCCTCCATCCGCATCAATCCCGTCCCCACCGTCCAGGCCGGCGCCATGCGCATGGGCGGCAAGGCGACAGCCTTCGGTTTCGACGAGGAGGATCTCGACGCCGCGATCGCCGCCGTCGCCTCCGCCGACAACATCGAGCTCGTCGGCATCCACGTCTATGGCGGCACGCAGATCCTCGATGCGGAGGCCCTGCTCGGCCAGTGGCGCCACGCCATCACGCTTGCGGCCCGCGTGGCACGCACCACCGGCAAGCCGCTGAAGACGATCGATCTCGGCGGCGGCCTCGGCATTCCCTATTATGCCGGCGACAAGCCGCTCGACCTCGACGCCGTGGCCGCCGCGGTGCCGGAGCTGGCGGCGCTCCTCAAGTCGGAGCCGCTGATTGCCGGCGCCCGCGCCATAGTCGAGCCGGGCCGGTTTCTCGTCGGCGAGGCCGGCCTCTATGTCAGCGAGATCAACACGGTTAAGCAATCGCGCGGCGTGCGCTTCCTCGTCATGGAAGGCGGCATGAACCACCATCTCGCCGCCTCCGGCAATCTCGGCCAGGTCATCAAGCGCAACTATCCGGTCGTCGCACCCGCCCGAATGACGGCGCCGTCCGACGCGCCGGCAACGCTCGTCGGCCCGCTCTGCACGCCGCTCGATACGCTCGCTCGCGATGCAGGACTGCCCGACCTAAAGGCCGGCGACCTCGTGGCCGTGCTGCAATCGGGCGCCTACGGGCTCACGGCCAGCCCGATCAATTTCCTCTCCCATCCGCATCCGGCCGAAGCCCTTGTGGAAAATGGACGCATCGAGGCAATCGGCCGGTAACACCCGCAAGGAGGGCGTCACGCGGAACCGTCAGGAGAAGCAACGTGATAGTGAAGAATTATCAGCGGTTCAAACGGATGCTCACGGAGGATTTCCGGGTGTATCTGGGGGCTCGTGACAAGAAGCCCCTGCCGCGGCAGGTCTTCGAGATCTATCGCCTGCACAAACTCTACGGCTACCTGCCATACCAGTACCTGAAGCACAGCCTCTATCTGAAGAAATACGGCAAGGAGATTTACCGCTATCTTCCAACGGAACTTTTGCATGTCACGCGCGACCGCGTGAACTCGGCGGCCGATCTCGCGCTTGTCGATGATAAACTACTGTTCGAGGAGCGGATCCGCGCGGCGGGCCTCAGAACCACCAACACCCTGTTCCAGCTGCAACGCCAAGCCATCAGCGACATGGCTGGCAAGCGGGTCACCTATGTTGATTTCGTCGCAACGATAGAAGGGCTGGAGCTACCTGACGGCATCATCATCAAGCCGCTCTCGGGCGGTTCTGGCAGCGCCGTCTTTAAGCTTCGCGCGACAGATGGCGTGCTCTACTACAAAGGACAGGCGCTCGGTGAGGCGGACTTCGACACGTTGATCTTCACCACGAACAACGGCTTCTACTGGACGGATTTTATCGTTCAAGAGACCATCTCGCAGCATCCGGAAGTCGCGCGGTTTAACCCAACCTCTGTCAATACGGTCCGCATCGACACCTTCATAGATGAAGCAGGCAGAGTGCATTTCAACGCCGCCGCCCTCAAAGTCGGCTCCCCCGGCAGCATCACAGACAATTCCAGCACGGGCGGTTACATGATCGCCATCGAGCTGGAGACCGGCCGCTTCTTGACTGGCGCCAAGACCGAGGCGCGTTTCGGCGGCAAATACCATGATCTCCTCACGGTGTTCGGCATCGAGCCGTCGACCTTTACAATGCCGTTCTGGCAGGCGCTGCGCGAGACAGCAAGCCGCGCCGCCGAGACAGTCGCACCTTTCCGCTCCCTCGGCTGGGACATCGCCATAACGCCAGCAGGCCCCCTCGTCGTTGAAGCCAATTCCGACTATGGCATCGATGTCCTGCAGGAACTTGCTGGAGGCTACGTCGACAAGGCGCTCGGCCGGTCCTATCTCGATCGGCATCCGGCCCGGAAAGAACGCATCCTTGAAGCCTTGCAGTAATTCGCCGCTTACGTACGGAAAATCGATAGCGCGGGATTCAGATATTCTTTAAATGCTTACGGGAGAATTTGGGGACGCCTTGAACAGCATGCCGGGGGGCAAGACATGGTATTGAAGTTGATATTGGCGACGATGGTGGGTGCGGCCGTGCGTTCGCGTTATGCCGAACCGGCAGCCCCTAAGGCTATCGTCGCGACCGCACCCGACGATCTCGAAATGGAGCCCTGCCCAGTCGAACCCTCGTGGATCATCGAAGGCAAGCCCATCGCGCGCCGCTCGCTCCACTCGCGCTCGGCCGACGACCAGGCGACAACGGCGATATGGGATTGCACAGCCGGCACCTTCCACTGGCATTTCGGCTGGGACGAAACGGTCGTTATCCTGGAGGGTGAGGTTCGGGTCACCGGCGAGGACGGCGCGGAGCGTGTACTGAAAGTCGGCGACATTGCCTATTTCCCGGCAGGTTCGTCGGCGATCTGGCATATCGACGACTATGTGCGAAAAATCGCCTTCGGCCGCCGTGAGTTCCCCGGCGCCGTCAACATGGCGCTGAAGTTGCGCGACAAATTCAGACGATAGGGCGTTCATCGAACGCCCCCGCTCAGAGGTTTGCATGGTCAATATTACGGTCGCCGGCATCGGTTATGTCGGCCTTTCCAACGCCGTGCTTCTCGCGCAGCATAATGACGTCATCGCCTATGATATCAGCGAGCAACGCGTCGCCCGGGTGAATGCGCGCCACTCGCCCATCGTCGATACGGAAATCGAGCACTATCTCAGCACCAAGCCGTTGCGGCTGAAGGCAACGATGGACAAGGCGGAAGCCTTTGCCGGCGCCGAATTCGTCGTGGTGGCCACGCCGACAAACTACGATCCCGAAAGCAACTATTTCGATACACGCAGTATCGAGGCCGTGATCGACGACGTACGGCGCGTCAACCGGGATGCCACGATCATCATCAAGTCGACCGTGCCGGTCGGCTATACCCAGTCGCTGCGCGACGCACGCGATGACGACCGGATCGTCTTCTCTCCGGAATTCCTGCGCGAAGGCAAGGCGCTCTACGACAACCTGCATCCTTCACGCATCATCATTGGCGCGGATACGCCGGAGGCCCATCGCTTCGCGGACCTGCTTCGGCAAGGGGCGGTGAAGACGGATATTCCGGTGCTCGCGACCGGCTCAGGCGAAGCGGAGGCGATCAAGCTCTTCGCCAACACCTATCTCGCCATGCGCGTCGCCTATTTCAACGAGCTCGATTCCTACGCCATTACCCACGGTATCGATACGCGCCAGATCATCGAGGGTGTCGGGCTCGATCCGCGCATCGGAAAGCACTACAACAACCCGTCCTTCGGCTATGGCGGTTATTGCCTGCCGAAGGATACCAAGCAGCTTCTCGCCAATTTCAGCGAAGTCCCCCAAAACCTGATCCGGGCGATTGTCGATGCCAATACGACGCGTAAGGACTTCCTGGCCGGCGATATCGCCGCGCGCAATCCGGATGTGGTGGGGGTCTATCGCCTCGCGATGAAGAAGGATTCGGACAATTTCCGCGAATCCTCGATCCAGGGCATCATGAAGCGCATCAAGGCAAAGGGCATTCCGGTCATCATCTATGAGCCGGACTTTGACGGAGAGACGTTCTTCCGCTCGGAAATCGTGCGTGATCTCGCAGAGTTCAAGCGCCGCGCCGACCTCATCATCGCCAATCGCGTTTCGGACGATCTCGACGACGTGCGCGGAAAGATCTACACGCGCGATATTTTCGGAGCTGACTGACCGGCAGCGTTTCCGCCGGCCAAAGTGTGCCGAAAGGCTTTTATCGCTTGGTTGCGATGAAGATCGTCTCGCCGGGCAAAAGGCCATACTGGCCGACATAGGGTTCCTGGGCCACGAATTCTTCGAGGTCGAAGCCGGCCGCCATCACGCGATCCCGGAAGTCGCGGCCGTAATAGCGCACATGATCCGACTGCCCAAAGTGAAGGAGCCGTTCCGCCGGATCGGTGATCGATGGATTTTCATAGGTGGTCGGCCAGCCCTCGACGAGCGGAACCGTCAGCAGCGCCACGCCGCCCGTCACCAGGATTCGGTGCAGCTCGGCGAGCGCCTTGGTGTCGTCGACATGCTCCATGACATGGTTGCAGATTACCAGCTCGATGCTGTCGGCCGGCAGGTCGATGGCTTCGATATTCATTTCCCGGTCGCCGCGGTTCGGGTCGATGTCGGCGCCGATATAGGAGGCGGCTACCGTCTCGATACCCCTTGCGAAGCGTCGGCTCGGGCGCGAAATGCAGGATTGCCTTGCCCTTCGTCAGGTCGGGCCGATCGTTCAGGAGAAGCGTGAACTGCCGGTGGCGCTCAAGCGAGCCGCAGGTTGGGCACATCGCATTGAGACGCGGCGGGTAACCCGCGAGGCGAAACTTCTGGCTGTTTCCGCAGCAGGCGCAGGTAAAGACGCGGGAATCACTCTGCATGAGCAACTCCTTTACGGCCTTTGCATCCTGCAACCAGGGAAACGCAGCCCTTATCTTACGGCTGAAATAGGACACAACGATACACCTTTTAAAGTAAGTTAGAACATGCCCTTGGTCATCTACACTATTCTCCGAATAATGAAAACTCTCCAAAGATTACATTTCGGTAATCCAGAAATAGAACTGATCTGTACCTTTTCTGGATTCACTTTGTTTCAAATGCCGAAAAGAAAATCGGCAGAATTTCCGTCTGCTAATCGTTCATTAATCTTTACCGGAATCGGGCGGCCGATGCCATAGCTGGCACAGACCGTTACAATCTATGGTTAAAATCACTTAACATATGCATGACAAAAGCCAACGAAGAGAGGTGGCCGGGAGCCACCTCTCTTCGTTCGACCGCAACCCGAGGAGATGGGCTGCGGCGGGACTAGTGGTCGATCGCAGCCCAGAGATCCCGCACCATCCCGCGCAGCAGCAAGGCCTCCGCCCATCTGTCCGTCGTGTCGTTGCCGTCCCGTCCGGTGATCGCATAGGGCTTGGGGCCGAGTTCGCAGATGAAGACCAGTTCGGCATCGTCGGCGGCACGCGATCGCCACGCACAAAAACCGTAGTTCCACCATTGCAGGAAGAGATCGACCCAGGGGCGATGGTGCGGAAAGGTGATCTCGATCTGCACCTGTTCACGCGAAGCGACGCGGCCGTGGAAGGCTTTTGCATTGCGCAGGATGCGCTGAATCAGCGCGTGGTTTTCAGCGTCGACCGGAAAGGCGAACTCCCGACCGACGAGGAAATGTGAGAGGTCGGCGAGGAGCGGCAGGTCTGGACGGCGCTCCAGCAGGTCGAGTGTGAAGAAGAGATCCGTGGTCATGCGATCGCGATGCGTCTCGATGAAGACGGGAATGCCCGCATCCTCGGCAAGCCGCATCCAGCCATCGAGCAGTGGCAGGCAATCCTCGATACGGCGCAGCCGCACATCGGGTTGCAGGTTGATATGGCTGACCGGGAATTCGGTCGCCAGTTCGAGCGGCAAGCGCAGGTCGTCGATGGTGCGCGGGAAACAGACGCCTTCGATCTTCAGCCCGGTGCCGCGCAGGGTTTCGTCGAGACCCGCTACGTCCCGGCGATTGGTATAATGCGCGCTGACGCCATCGAACCCCGCCGCCGCAATCATCGCGATGTTTTCCGCGAGGCTGCGCTCCTGGCCGTCGGTGTTCCGGCGCTCCATTGCCCAGAGCGATTGAAAGACAAGCAGCTTTTGCATCACGCGGCCCGTGCGCTCTTGAGGAGCGTTTTGAGGTTGACGCCCGGGTCCATCAGCGCGGCCGGATCGGGGGTGATGCCAGCGGCGATCAGCATTTCCGCCAGCTTGATCTCCCTCGCGATGCCGTTGCCGACACCGAGGCCTGCCGCGGCGACCAGACGTCCGCCGGCGAGATAAAATTCCAGTTCGCCGTCGCCAAGCGTCCGCAAGACGCTTTGATGCCCCGACAGGGGCAGGCCTGCCACCTGCAACCCGACATCGTATTGGTCGGACCAGAACCAGGGGATCGCGGCAAAGGCCTCGTTGGCACCCGCCATGTTGCGCGCGGCCGTTTCGGCCTGGCTGCGCGCGTTGCGCCAGCTCTCGAAGCGGACGTGACCGCCGCCGGGCTGGGACACGGCCGCACAGTCGCCAGCCGCGAAGATGTGCGGGTCGCTCGTGCGCAAAAAAGCGTCGGTGAGGATGCCGTTGGCGGTTGCAAGTCCGGCGGCTTCGGCCAATGCAATATCGGGCGCGACACCGACGGCGGCAACAACGATGTCGGCGGGCACACGCTCGCCATCGGCCAGCAGGACGGCATCGGGAGTGATCTCGGCCACGCCTTGCCCGAGATGGAACAGCACGCCCTCCTTCACATGCCGGGCATGCAGCGTCGCGGCAAACCGCGCGGGAACCGCCCGGCCGAGCGGCTTTGGCGCCGCTTCGATGATGCTGACACTAACGCCCTTGCCGCGCAGCACCGCCGCCAGCTCCATTCCGATCAGGCCGCCGCCGATAATTGCGACTCGCCCGCCGGCCTCTGCCTTGGAAAAGATCGCCGCCGCATCCGCATAGGTGCGGAAGTCGAGCGCGTGTTCTGCGCCGGGGCATGCCAAGCGTCTTGGCCGCGCGCCAGTGGCGAGGAGCAGTTTTTCATAGGCCAGCATGCGCCCGTCGCTGAGCACTACAGATCGGGCGTCCGGCTCGATGCGCAAGGCCGAGACGCCCTGATGATAGTCGATGCCAGCGGCCTCCAGCGCCGGCAGCCCGCAGATCGGCTTCATCTGCACCACGCCGTCCAGCGGCTTGGAAAGCGGCGGGCGCTCGTAGGGCAGATGCGGCTCCGTGCCAACCAGCGTGATGGCGCCGGAAAAACCTGCCTCTCGGGCGGCAAAGGCCGCGCGGGTGCCGGCCTCGCCTGCACCGATGATGACCATACCCTGCATGTCGTCTCCCTGGAAAATGAGACCGGCGCGAACCAGAAGCGCGCCGGTCGGAGCATCAGTTCTTGCTGGCGTAGTCGGCCATGTTCTTCGGCGTCACCAGCTCGAAGGGCACCATGACCTGCTTTTCGACCGGCTCGCCGCGCGCAAGGGCCACGGCTGCATCCATCGCGCTTGCCGATTGGCCCTTGGCATTCTGGAACACGGTCGCGTCGAGGTCGCCGGCGGCCATGGCGGCAAGGCCGTCCTGCGTCGCATCGATGCCGATGACGATGACATCGTCCATCGCCAGGCCGGAGGCCTTAAGCGCCTGGATGGCGCCGATCGCCATTTCGTCATTGTTGGCGAAGACCACGTCGATCGGCTGGCCGGCGGTGATCCAGTTCGTCGTCATGTCCATGGCATTGGTGCGCGTCCAGGCGGCGGACTGCTCGTCGGCGATCGTCACGCCCTTGCAGTCGCCAGCCGCGAGCGCGTCCTTGAAGGAGGAGGTGCGGTCGCGCGAGGCCTGGTGGGCGAGATCCCCCATCAGGATATAGACCTGCGCCGCGCTCGCCTTGCCCTTCTCCTGGAGCAGCGAACAGGCCGCCTCGCCAGCCAGGCGCCCGGCGTCGGTTTCCTTCGATCCGACATAGGCCTGCTTTTCCGGCAGCTTGTCGACGTTTTCGGGCTCCAGATTGAGGTAGACGAGCGGAATGCCGGCCTTCGCCGCCGCTTCGCTGACACCCGGGGCAGCCGACGTGTCCGTCAGCGTCATGACGATCGCATCCACCCCTGCCGCGATGAAATTGTTCACCTGGTTGAGCTGCTTGGAAATGTCGGTCTGCGCGTCCTCGACCTGGACATTGACGCCCGAGACCTCGGAGGCCCTCGCGCTCAGCCCTTCGCGCAGCAGCGTCTGGAAATTGTTGTCGAAGCTCTGCATCGAGATGCCGATCGTCTCGGCCGAGGCAGCACTTGCCGTCAAGGCGGCCAGTACGGCCGCCAGGTACAGGGTTTTCATCATATCCTCCCAATGGGTGCCGGATCACCCGATCGCATTCCGGAAGCCCGATGGGCCTGGTTGATGTGCGCGGCCCTAGCCGAGGGCCACGCGGATCTCCCCGTCGATCACCTCGACGGGATAGATCTTCAGGTTCTCGCAGGCGGGGAGCCTGAGCGCCTCGCCGGTGCGGTAATCGAAGGCGCCGGAATGCTTGGGACATTCCACCTCGAAATCCATGACCAGCCCGTCTGCCAGATGGATCGCCTCGTGGGTGCAGAGGCCGGCGGTGCAGTAGACGCTGTCGTCCGGTCCGCGGTAGAGCGCGTAGGTGCGGCCGCCATGGTCGAAGCGAATGGCGCCTTCCTGTTCGATGTCGTCGAGCTTGCAGGCGGGAACCCAGGTCATTCGGCTGCTCCCTGAACTTGCGTGCGGGCCTTGCGGGCGGCGAGCTTTTCCTTGCGCCGGCGGTAGCGTTCCTGCATGCGCGCCTCGCCGTCCGCCGAGCCGTCGTGCCAGGTGCCGAACCACTTATCGAGCGGGATCAGCGCGTCGCCGTAGTTCACCTCGAAATATTTGTGGTGCAGGTAATGCGCATAGGCGTGGCTATCGACCAGCTTGTCCTCGCCGACCTCCACCTTGTCGAAGCCGACATGGCCGGGGATCGCGCCGAAGCCGGCATAGTGCAGCTGGTAGAGCATGAGGATCGGGTTGGACGGCAGGACCAGGTGGTAGAAGGCCGTGCCGAGATAGAGAAAATGCTCGACCGGATGCATCGAAAGCGAGGACCAGGGCGACGGGTTGACCGAATTGTGATGGACCGAATGCACCCATTTATAGAGGAACGGCGTGTGGATGAGCCGGTGGATGCAGAAGAAATGGAACTCGTGGATGATGGGCACCACGAGGGCGACAAGGGCGAGCGTCCACGGGTTTTCGGTGAAGCTCAGCCAGGGCGCATAACCATTGGCATAGGCCCAGAGCATAGCGACCTCGATGGCGGTCCAGATGGTGACGCCCGAAAGGAAGGTGCGAAGGATATTGTCGAGGTTCTGGCTTTCGAACCAGAAGGCCTTGTTCTTCTGGTCGGCGGGGAATTTGCCGTTGTACTTGAAGCGGTTATCCTGCCGCTTCAGCACATAGAGGTGAACCTCGAAGGCGCCGTAGAAAAGCGCCACACAGACGGCGTTGACGGCATAGAGCCAGGCGATCCAGCCGGCGCTCAGCGTCGCCATCGTTTCCACCGGCGGGATGATCCAGGCCCAGTAGGCGACGGCGGAGGCGGCAAAGATCGCATTCCACGGGAAGAAATAATGCGGCAGCCATTTCAGGACCGCCAGCAGCCGCGGCGGAAAGGCGAAGAGCGGTGCGGTTTCGACCGGCTCATGCGGTGCCCAGTCCCCCCGCTTGTTGCGCGTGCCATATTTTAAGTCGTCCATAACGCTCTCCTTCGGCAGACCTTTCCGATGGGAGACGCGCGGCATTTTCCTGAAACGCCGCCTCTCCTCCCGACCGCAAAAGTAGCAGGAGGCCGTTCAAACGCCGAAGGCTTCGTTGATCAAAACAGATCAAAGGCTCTCGGCGGTGATGGTGATGAAGCGGATGGGATTTCGGTCTGGCTCGACCTCGGTGAGACCAACGCGGCGCAGGATGAGATCGAGCGCACGCTGCGCCTGCGCCTCCGGCGCCTGGTCGAGCACCACATCCATGATGCCGTCACGCAGGGCCGCGCGGGTGTAGTCGGTCAGTTCGTGGCCGATGAACAGGATGTCCCTGCCGCGGTCGTGGCGCCGCAGAACGTCGATCAAGGCCGAGTTCGCGCCGCCGGCATTGTAGAGACCGACGAGGTTCGGAAACATGCCGAGCGCGATCGCGAGCGTTTCCGCGCTGAAATGTTCCTCGTCGCGGGTGAAGCCGAGCCAGTCGAAACTGATCGCACCGGGATGGTCGCGAAAATATTCGGAAAAGCCGCGGATACGATCGTGGTGGACCTGGTAGATCGGATGGCACAGCGCGACGACCGGGCCTTCCGCCCGCGCCATGCGGGCGATGAAATGGGCGGCCGTGCGCCCCGCGGCATAGTTGTCGATGCCGACGAAATCGACCTTGTCCTCGGAGGCGCGGGTCACGACATGGACGACCGGCACGCCCTGCCGGACGACTGTTTCCACCGCCGCCCGGATCAGCGGGCTGTTTGGAACCGCAAGGATAAGGCCTGCCCGCGGCACATCCGTGGACAGGATGTGCCGCGCGATCTCCGGCGGGTTCATCTCCTCCGCAAACCGCCGATGCACGACCACGAGCGGATCGAGCGTCGCGGCGATCCGCTCGAACGCCTTGGAGAGGCGGCGATAGAAGGTCGTCTCGGGGCGCACCATCAACACGTCGATGCGCAGCAGGCCGCGGTGTGCTTCGGGAAGCGTGCGCGGATAGTTGAGGCTGCGCGCGGCCGCGACCACCTTCTCGACCAGTTCCGGCCGCACACCCCCTCGCCCGTTGAGCACCCGCTCCACCGTCGCGGTTCCCACCCCGGCCTGGCGGGCGATGTCCCGGTAGCGCGGCTTGCTCACGCTAAAACCTCCCGCTAGCTGCCGGCATGCACCGGCGCCCGCAGCGCGCTCCACGGGCGGGCCACCTCAAGGTCGCGGGCGACGCGCACCAAGGTCGCCTCGTCTGCAAAACAGCCGACGACCTGGATGCCGATCGGCATGCCGGTGCGGTCGAGGCCGAGCGGCAGGCTGACGGAGGGCTGGCCGGTGGCGTTGAAAGTGCCGAGGAAGGTGAAGAGCGTCGTATCGCCCTCGGAAAACGCCTCCGCCGTCAGGTCCTCGCGCGTCGTCGAGAACAGGCCGTGCTCCGGCGCCGTGACCGGCGTCGTCGGGGTCAGCAGGATATCGAAGCGCTGCGTGGCCACCGCCACGTCATGGCGGATCTTGCGCAGGACCTCGAAGACGTTGACGATCGCCGCCGGGGACATGGCGAGGGTCTGCTCCATCAGCTTCAGGATCACCGGCTCCACCGTCGTGGCGTCGAGCGGCTTTCCGAGCAGGCGGGCGAAGTCCGGCATTTCGGCAAGGCCGAGATTGAAGCCGCCCATGACGCCGACCATGATGTCCTGCGGGTCTGCGGGTGCGCCGATTTCCTCGATCTCGTGGCCCATCTCGGCAAGAAGGGCTGCCGTTTCGTCGAGCACGGCCAGCACGTCCGGCGCAATCGGCACCCTGCCCCAGGCGGTGCGCGCGAGGCCGACGCGGAGCTTGCCGGTCGGCCGGCCCAGTTCCTCGACATAGGGGCGCTCCGGCTGGCGGATGATGAAGGGATCGCCCGGCTCCGGGCCGGAAAACACGTCGAGCGCCGCGGCCATGTCGCGCACCGTGCGGCAGACGACGAATTCGCGGGCGAGGCCGAAGAGCGAATCCTGACCGCCGGGGCCGCCGGAAACGCGGCCACGCGAGGGATTGAGCCCGACCAGCCCGCACCAGCCCGCCGGAATGCGGATCGAGCCGCCGCCGTCGGAGGCGTGCGCGATCGGCACGACGCCGGCAGCGACCGCCGAGGCCGCACCGCCGGAGGAACCGCCGGCCGAGCGAGTGAGGTTCCAGGGATTGCCCGTAACGCCTTCCAGCAGGGTCTCGGTGAAGCCGGCAAAGGCGAATTCCGGCACGGCGCTGCGGCCGACGAAGCGCAGGCCGGCGGCCTTGGCGCGGGTGGTGTAGTAGCTGTCGAACGTCGCGACATTGCCCTTCATCAGCCGGCTGCCGCATTCCTGCAAGCGCCCGGCCTCCTTGGAGCCGATGTCCTTGCGCAGGAACGGCACGCCGGCGAAGGCGCCCTCGTTCGGACCGCTCACGTCTTCCGCATCGGCGTAGAACTCGACGACGGCATTGATTTCAGGATCGACCTTTTCGTGTGCCGCGCGCGCAAGCGCAGTCAGCTCGCGGGCGGAAATCTCCCGGCGCTTCACCAGATCGGCAAGACCGGTCGCGTCATGGCTGCAATATTCGGAAAGGTTCATGGAAAATCCTGAGGTCATGACGCGGCACCGCCACACAAGCCAGCAGCGGCGCTTTTGTCAACCGGCGCGCTGCCGTCAGAGTTTTCCGGACAGGACGTAGTGCGTGCGCATCGTGCGGGCGTCGCGCTTCTCGATGGAAAGCCGGTCGCCGCGCTCGGCAAGCGCATTCAGCTCTCGTAGCACGAGCGCATGGGCGAGCCCGAGATGGCGGGCGAAGGTGCGGCTGTCATGCGCGATGCCGAGCGACGCGGCGGCAAGAAGTCCCGCCTGGATCGCGCTCAGTTGCGCGTCCTCCGCTTGCAGCCGGGCGACGAGCGCCAGGAAGCGCTCGGCATCCGGCACCGTGCCGGTCACGCCGCCTCGCGCTTGCGGAAGGTCACCATGATCGACTTGGAGGTCGGCGTGTCGCTTTCCTCGCCGGCGCTGCCGAGCGGCACCAGCACGTTGAGTTCCGGATAATAGCCGGCGATGCTGCCGCGCGGAATGTCGTAGGGCACGAAGCGGAAATCCGGTGCGATACGCGCGATACCGTCGTCATGGTCGCCGACGACATCGATGCGGTCGCCTGCCGCCGATCCCATGGCCTTCAGGTCTTCCGGGTGGATGAAGATGACCTGGCGTTCGCCATAGACGCCACGATAACGGTCGTCGAGACCGTAGACCGTCGTATTGTACTGGTCGTGCGAGCGGAAAGTCTGCAACGCGAAGCGCCCGCCGCCCTTGCGCGCCTTCTGGTGCACGGTCTCTTCCGGCAGCGGGCCGGAGAAGAAGGTCGCCTTCGCCGCCGGCGTATCCCATTCGCGGTGGGCGGCGGTGTTGCGCAGGTGGAAGCCGCGCGGCTTGCGCAGGCGCCTGTTGAAATCCTCGAAGCCCGGAATGGTCGCCTCGATGGCGTCGCGGATGCGGTCGTAGTCCTCGGCGAGCGCCGTCCAGTCGATCGTGCCCTCGCCCACCGTCGCCCGCGCGATGCCGGCGATAATGGCGACTTCGGACTTGAGATGCGGCGAGGCCGGACGGTTGATGCCGGCCGAGCCATGCACCATGCTCATCGAATCCTCGACGCTGATGAGCTGCGAATTGCCCGCAGCGTTGAGGTCCATCTCGGTGCGGCCGAGGCAGGGCAGGATGAAGGAGACCTCGCCCGGCATCAGATGCGAATGGTTGGGCTTGGTCGCGACATGCACTGTCAGCTTCAGGCCGCTCAGCGCCTTTTCGACGAGCGCGCTATCCGGCGTGGCGCGGGCGAAATTGCCGCCGAGGCCGATGAAGGCCTTTGCCGAGCCGTCCAGCATGGCGCCGATCGCCGAGAGCACATTGTGCCCGTGCTTGCGCGGCACAGCGAAGCCGAAGTGCTTTTCCAGCGCATCGAGGAAGGCTTGCGAGGGCTTCTCGTTGATGCCGACGGTGCGGTCGCCCTGCACGTTGGAATGGCCGCGCACCGGGCAGAGGCCGGCGCCGGGCCGGCCGATATTGCCGCGCAGGAACATGAAATTGGCGATCTCGCGGATCGTCGCGACGGAATGCAGGTGCTGCGTCACCCCCATCGCCCAGGTGCAGATGACCCGCTCGGCCTTGATATAGACCTCGGCGGCGCGCTCGATCTCGGCGCGCGTCAGGCCGGACTGGTCTTCGATCTCGGCCCAGCCCGTCGCCTCAACGGCGGCGCGGTAGTCGGCAAGACCAGCGCAATGTTCGGCCAGGAAGGCGTGGTCGAGCACGCTGGGCAGACCGGCGGCCACCGCCGCGTCCTCGGCGGCGAACACCACCTTCGCCATGCCGCGCACGGCCGCCATGTCGCCGCCGAGCTGCGGCTGGAAATAGTGGCTGGCAATGTCCGTCGCGCCGCCGCGCAGCATCTCGATCTTGTCCTGCGGATCGGAGAAGCGCTCCAGGCCGCGCTCGCGGATGGGATTGAACACGACGATGCGGGCGCCGCGCATCGCAGCCCGGCGCAGGTCACCCAGCATGCGCGGATGGTTTGTGCCGGGGTTCTGACCGATCACGAAGACCGCATCCGCCTCCTCGAAATCCTCCAGCAGCACCGTGCCCTTGCCGACGCCGATCGCCTGGCGCAGCCCGACACCGCTCGCCTCATGGCACATGTTCGAGCAGTCCGGAAAATTGTTGGTGCCATAGGCGCGAACGAAAAGCTGGTAGAGATAGGCCGCCTCGTTGCTCGCGCGGCCGGAGGTGTAGAATTCCGCGCGGTCGGGATTGTCGAGGCCCTTCAGGATGCCGCCGATTTCGGCGAAAGCATCCTCCCAGGCGACCGGCAGATAGCGGTCGCTGGCGGCGTCGTAGCGCATCGGATGCGTCAGGCGGCCATTGAGCTCCAGCTCGTAATCCGTCAGTCGACGCAGTTCCGAAACGGTGTGGGCGGCGAAGAACACCGGCGAAGCACGCTTCTCCGTCGCTTCCCAGGCGACGGCCTTCACGCCGTTTTCGCAGAATTCGAAGGAGGAGCCGTGTTCGGGATCGCCCCAGGCGCAGCCCGGGCAATCAAAACCGTCCGGCTGGTTGGCCTTCAGCAGGGTGCGCGCGCCGGAGATCGGCATACCGCTCTCCAGAAGCCTTTTGCCGCAACTCTTCAACGCTCCCCAGCCGCCGGCTGCGGAGGATTTCTTGCCGATAAAAGTCGTTGTCATGACTCATGTATTATCGACACGAGAACGTGGATCAAGGCGACTGTCACGATGGCTTGATAGTCAATTCCTATCAAAACGGCAGACGTGCATTCTCCTTCACTTCCTTCATGACGAAGAAGGTTCGCGTCTGGCGCACGCCGGGCAGCGCGATCAGCTTCTGGCCATGCAGCTTGTTGAAATCCGCCATGTCGCGCACGCGGATTTTCAGGAGATAATCGAAATCGCCGGCAACCAGGTTGCAGTCGAGCACTTCCTTCATCGCCATCACCGCGCCCTCGAAGGCGGCAAAGCTCTCCGGCGTCGAGCGATCGAGCACCACGCCGACCATGACGAGCGCGCCGAGACCGACCGCCGCCGGCGCCACTTCGGCCCGCACACCGGTGATGTAGCCCTCCTCGAACAGCCGCTGCGTGCGCCTGTGGCAGGTGGCCGGGCTGGCATTCACGCGCTCGGCCAGATCGGCATTGGAAAGCCGGCCCTCGGATTGCAGGGCGCGCAGGATCTTGAGGTCTATCCTGTCAAAACTCTCGGTGGAAGAATCTTTCATTTTTTATCACTCGATCCGAAGAATTAAATCACTATCGCACAAATCTATCGACTCTTTGGAAAAATAGCCACAAAAATAGAGAGCACCTTCCACACGGTTTCTGCCATCTTTCCTTGGCAAAATCGAAACGGAGGACACCATGTCACTGCTCGAAAAATTCGAACGCTACCCGCTCACCTTCGGCCCGACGCCGATCGAGCATCTGCCGCGGCTGTCGGCCGCAATCGGCGGCAAGGTCCAGATCTATGCCAAGCGGGACGACTGCAATTCGGGCCTCGCCATGGGCGGCAACAAGCTGCGGAAGCTCGAATATATCGTGCCGGACGCCATCGCCTCTGGCGCTGATACGCTGGTCTCGATCGGCGGCGTGCAGTCGAACCACACGCGCATGGTGGCCGCCACCGCAGCGAAGATCGGCATGAAATGCGTGGTCATCCAGGAAAAATGGGTGCCACATTACGATGCCGTCTACGACCGCGTCGGCAATATCCTGATGACGCGGCTGATGGGGGCGGACAGCCGGCTGGTCGACGACGGTTTCGACATCGGCATTCGCAAGAGCTGGGAAGACGCCATCCAGTCGGTGAAGGACGCCGGCGGCAAGCCCTATCCGATCCCGGCCGGTGCCTCGGTGCACAAATACGGCGCGCTCGGTTATGTCGGCTTCGCCGAGGAGGTCGCGGCGCAGGAGAAGGAACTCGGCTTCACCTTCGATTACATCGTCGTCTGCGTCGTCACGGGCTCGACCCAGGGCGGCATGATCGTCGGCTTCGCCGCGCAGGACCGCGCCGACCGGATAATCGGCATCGATGCCTCCGGCACGCTCGACCAGACCCGCGCGCAGGTGCGCGGCATCGTCGATGCCACGGCCGAACTGGTCGGCCTCGGCCGGGCGATCCGCGAGGACGAGATCGTCATCAATCCCGATTATGCCTATCCCGCCTATGGCGTGCCATCGGAAGAGACCAATGCGGCGATCCGGCTTGCCGCCCGTACCGAGGCGATGATCACCGACCCGGTCTACGAGGGCAAGTCCATGCAGGGCATGATCGACCTCGCGCAGAAAGGCTTCTTCCCCGAGGGCTCGAAAGTGCTCTACGCCCATCTCGGCGGCGCCCCGGCGCTGAACGGCTACAGCTACTACTACAAGGACGGCTGACCGCCGGCCCGACCCACAAACCCCATTGAAGACGAACGCTTGACGCTGCCGCCACGGCAGCTAGCGGTGGCGTTCGTCTTCCAAAACGAGAAGCGTCGCTTCCTTGAGGCAAGACGCCAACCCCAGGGAACGATCCCACCAACCCAAGGAAAGGACTTTTGAAATGCGCAAGACATCCATTCTGCTGGCCGCTTTGGCAAGCATTGCGCTCGGCTCTGTCGGGCAGGCGTTCGCGGAACCCGTCAGGAACGTCGTGATCGTGCATGGTGCGCTCGCCGATGGTTCCGGCTGGCGCAAGGTTTTCGACCGGCTGACGGCGAAGGGCTTCAAGGTCACCGTTGTCCAGCCGCCGATGACCTCGCTGGAAGACGACGTCGCCGCGACGAAGCGCATCCTCGACCAGCAGGACGGGCCGTCTGTGCTCGTCGGCCACAGCTATGGTGGCATGATCGTCACCGAGGCGGGCACCGCCGACAATGTCGCGGGCCTCGTCTATGTCGCGGCGTTCCAGCCGGATGCGGGCGAAACCCTGCTCGACCTCGCCGCCAAGACGCCGGCCGCGACCAAGGCCATCATGGCAACGAAGGACGACTATCTCTTCCTCGACCCGGCCGCCTTCGCCGCCGATTTCGCGGCAGACATCCCGGCGGACGAAGCCCGCTTCATGGCCCATTCGCAGGTCTACCCCGCCAAGGCGGCGTTCGAGACCAGAATCACGGCGCCGGCCTGGAAGAGCCGCAAGAGCTGGGCGCTGATCGCCACCGACGACCGCGCCATCCACCCCGACCTGATGCGCGACATGGCCAAGCGCGCCGGCAGCGAGCCGGTCGAGGTGAAGGCGAGCCATGCCGTCTTCATGTCGCAGCCGGCAGCGGTCGCCGAACTGATCGAAAAGGCAGCCACCACGCTTTCGGATTGATGCGCTCCGGCGTTAGGGGCCATGCCATTGGCGACACGGGATTTTCCGCCGGAGGGCAATTGCCTTTCGGCGGAATGCGCTTTGTAATGAAGCCGACGGTAATAAAGCCGTTCGGGACAGAAGCGCATGGATCCTACACATTTGTTCGAACTCGTGATCGGGATGTTCCTGGCGATCATCGTGCTGCACTATGCGGCCCACCGGCTCGGGCTGCCGCCCTCCGTGGCGCTGCTCGCGGGCGGCGCGTTACTGGCCTTCGCGCCGGGCCTGCCCACCATCGAAGTCGATCCGGAGCTCGTTCTCATCATCTTCCTGCCGCCGCTGTTGATGGACGGCGCCTGGTTCATCGCGCTCGGCCGCCTGCGCCGCCACATGATCGGCATCGCGTCGCTTGCCGTCGGCGCCGTGGTCTTCACCTGCGTCGTCGTGGCCGTGGTCACGCATCTGCTGTTCCCGTCGCTGCCCTGGGCCGCCTGCGCGGCGCTCGGCGCGATCGTCTCTCCGCCCGATGCGGTCTCCGCCCGCGCCGTGCTACAACAGGTAAAACTGCCGCGGCGCCTGCAGATCCTGCTCGAAGGCGAAAGCCTGTTCAACGATGCGAGCGGCCTCGTGCTCTTCCGCTTCACCATCGCCGCCGCCGTCACCGGCGCCTTCAGCACGGTGGATGCGGTCGGAAGCTTCTTCGTTCTGGCGATCGGCGGTGCGCTGGTCGGCATCGCGATTGGCACAGTCTGGGTGCTGCTCGTGCGCCGCCTTGAAGACGACTACCTGATCATCGCTGCCACGGCGCTGCTCTCCTGGACATCCTACCTGCTTGGCGAATTCTTCCATGTCTCGGGCGTCATCGCCACCGTGACCACCGGCCTCATCGCTGGCTGGCACCAGCACACTGTCTTTTCCGCCGCCACCCGCATGCGCGGCACCTCCTTCTGGACCGTGCTGGTCTTCCTGATGGAGGCCGCGGTCTTCATCCTGATCGGCCTGTCGCTGCGCGGCGTCGTGGAACGCGGCGGCGGCATCGACGTCGTGGTCGCCACCATGGGATTGCCGATCCTCGTCATCCTCATCGCGCTGACGCTCGCGCGCTTCGCCTGGGTGTTCGGCTCTGACTATGTGATCAGGCTGTGCAACATGCTGGGGATCGATCGCTACAAACCGCTCGGCGCCCGCGGTTCCACCGTCCTGGGCTGGGCGGGTGTGCGCGGCGTGGTGACGCTGGCGCTGGCACTCTCCGTGCCGGAAGGCTTTCCGGGCCGCGATTTCATTCTGGTCACGTCCTTCGCCGTCATCCTCGGAACCGTGCTGATCCAGGGCACGACCCTGGGCAAGGTGATCGCCTGGGCGAAGCTCAGCGAGCCGGCCTCGGAAAGGCCGCGGCTCACCATGAGCCAGACCGAGGCGGCCATGGCGCAGGCACAGTTCGTGGTTGTGCGCAGCCGGGCTTATGACGGAGACGGCAATCTCGTTCACCCGCAATTGCTGGAGCGCTACCAGCGCCGGGCGACATCGATCGTCGACTATGCCGAGCGCACGGAAGACTACACGCCGGTGCTCCATGCCCATTTCGACCTGGTGCTCGAAGCCGTCGCCACCGGCCGCCGCGAACTCATCCGCCTCCACCGCGCCGGCGAGATCGACGACGAGACGCTGCACGAATTGGAACGCGACCTCGACCTCGAAGAACTGAGCGCCATTTCCGCCAAGGCGTGACGGTCGCCCTCACCCCCCGCGGCCGGCCTTCAGATGGCCGGTCGGCAGCGCTGTGGTGTACTTGATCTGGCCGAGCGCGAAGCTGGAGCGGATATTGGCGACGCCGGGAATGCGGGTAAGAAAATCGACCACCAACGCCTGGAACTTCATCAGGTCCTCGACCACCACCCGCAGCATGTAGTCCGCCTCCCCGGTCATCAGGTAACACTCGACGATCTCCGGCTTGGTGCGGATCGCGGCGTTGAAGACGTCGAGCGATTCCCGGTCCTGCTGCTTCAGCGAGACCTGCACGAAGACATTGACGGCGAGCCCCAGCGCCTGCGCATCGACCAGCGCCACCGAGCCCTTGATGACACCGCTTTCCTTGAGATCGTTGACGCGCCGCCAGCAGGGCGAGGCCGACAGGCCCGTCGCCTCCGCCAGCTCCGAAATGCTCATCTCGGCATTCTGCTGCAAGAGGTCGAGGATGCGGATGGAGGCGGAATCGAGCGCGGGTTTCGAGGGAGGCATGATTGACCGATGATGGAGGAATTATCGGATAAATCTTTCGCAATTTCTCTTCACGCGGTCAACTGAGATCACTTTTCCCCGAAATTCCGGTGTAGCATTCCGGTCTATCGGGAGATCACGGGAGAGAGATGACGATGAATGCGCCGGCCCTGACGCCAGCACGGCTGGCCTGCCTGAAGGACCTGGAACGACAGGTTCTGTGGCATGCCTGCTGGATGATCCACAATGCCAATCACCTGCGCGAAAAGGGCGAGGTGAAGGTCGGCGGGCACCAGGCCTCCTCGGCCTCGCTCGCCGCGATCATGACGGCGCTCTATTTCCATGTGCTCCGACCGGAAGACCGCGTGGCGGTCAAGCCGCACGCGTCGCCCGTCTTCCACGCCATCCAGTATCTGATGGGCAACCAGACCCGGGAAAAGCTTGAGAATTTCCGCGGTTTCGGCGGCGCGCAATCCTATCCGAGCCGCACCAAGGATATCGACGACGTGGATTTCTCCACCGGCTCCGTCGGCCTCGGCGTGGCGATTACCGCCTTCGCCTCGATCGTGCAGGACTATATCGCCGCCAAACAATGGTCGGAGCGCCCGACGGGCCGGATGATCGCGCTGGTCGGCGATGCGGAGCTCGACGAGGGCAATATCTACGAATGCCTGCAGGAAGGCTGGAAACACGACCTGCGCAACACCTGGTGGGTGATCGACTATAACCGCCAGAGCCTCGACGGCGTCGTGCGCGAGGGGCTGTGGCAGCGCATCGAGGGCATTTTCACGGCCTTCGGCTGGGATGTGAAGGTGCTGAAATACGGCGCGCTTCAAGAGGCGGCGTTCGAGGAGCCGGGCGGCGTTTCCTTGCGCGGCTGGATCGACCAATGTCCGAACCAGCTCTATTCGGCGCTGACCTTCCAGGGCGGCGCGGCCTGGCGCAAGCGGCTGACCGACGAGATCGGCACCAAGCCCGGTGTGGCCGCGCTGCTGGCGGCGCGCAGCGACGATCAGCTTTCCGACCTCATGAACAATCTCGGCGGCCATTGCCTGGAAACGCTGATCCGCACCTTCGAAAACATAGACCACGACCGCCCGACGGTCTTCCTCGCCTATACGATCAAGGGCTGGGGCACGCCGCTCGCCGGCCACAAGGACAACCATGCCGGCCTGATGACCAAGGCGCAGATGGAGACCTTCCAGAGCCGCATCGGTGTGAAACCCGGCGCTGAATGGCAGATGTTCGGCGCGATCCCCTCGCCCAAGCCGGTGCGCGAGCTTCTGAAGACCGTGCCCTTCTTTGTGGACGGCACGCGGCGCTTCACGTCACCGGCGCTGCCCTCGTCCGGCCCGGTCTTCCTCGACGACCGGGAACTGTCGACGCAGGCCGGCTTCGGCAAGATCCTCGATGCGCTCGCCCAGCGCAACGATGCCCTGTCGGCCCGCATCGTCACCACGGCGCCCGACGTCACCGTCTCGACAAACCTCGGCCCCTGGGTCAACCGCCGCGGCCTTTTCGCCCGCGAGAAGCTGGCGGATACGTTCCGCGACGAGCGCGTGCCTTCGGCGCAGAAATGGGAGTTCGGCCCCGCCGGCCAGCATATTGAACTCGGCATCGCCGAAATGAACCTGTTCCTGCTGCTGGGGGCGGCCGGCCTGTCGCATTCGCTGTTCGGCGAACGCCTGCTGCCGATCGGCACGGTCTACGATCCCTTCGTGGCGCGCGGCCTCGATGCGCTGAACTATGCCTGCTACCAGGATGCCCGCTTCATGATCGTCGGCACCCCGTCGGGCGTGACGCTGGCGCCGGAGGGTGGGGCGCACCAGTCGATCGGCTCGCAGTTGATCGGCATAAGCCAGGATGGGCTGGCGAGCTTCGAGCCCGCCTATCTCGACGAGCTGTCCATCATCATGGACTGGTCCTTCGACTATATGCAGCGCGAGGGCGACGGCGGGCATGACACGCGCACCTGGCTTCGCGACGAGACCGGCGGCTCGGTCTATCTGCGCCTGACGACGCGGCCGCTGGAGCAGATCGCGCTCCGGCGCGAGGACCCGGCCTTCCGCCAGGGCGTGATCGACGGCGCCTATTGGCTGCGCCCGCCATCGGCTCGCACCCGCATCGTGCTCGCCTACCAGGGCTGCATCGCGCCGGAAGTGCTGATGGCCGCCGGGCGGCTCGCCGAGGCACATGGCGATATCGCCGTGCTCGCGGTCACCTCCGCCGACCGGCTGAATGCCGGCTGGACGGCCGCACAACGCGCCCGCCGCCACGGCGATTTTGGCGCCCGCAGCCACATCGAGACGCTGCTTTCCGCCGTGCCGCGCCCCGCAAGCCTCATCACGGCCACGGACGGCCATCCGGCGACGCTCGGCTGGCTGGGCTCCGTGGAGGGCCACCGCACGATCTCGCTCGGCGTCGAACATTTCGGCCAGACCGGCACGATCGCCGACCTCTACGCCCATTTCGGCATCGACACCGACGCCATCATCGAGGCAGCGGAATCCGTGGTCCGTGCGGAGGCGTCCGTGCCGTTGCGGGCGGTCTGAGACCCTCCGCGGGGTGCCTGCTCAGCCCGCCGCCGCTTCGTTTGCGGCGGTCTGCGCTTGCTGGCGTTGGCGATAGTGGGCTTCAGCGGCCGCCGCATCGGCCTGGGCATCGCCGCTGCCGCCGCCGACATGCACGGTCGGAGAGGCGAACTGGATGCCGTTGGCTTTGAAATCGAGCTTGATGCGGTTCATGATCTCGCGGCGGATCATGAATTGCTCGCCCGGCTTCGTGGTGAAGCCGACGCGCACGACGATGGCATATTCGCCGAAATCGGACACGCCTTTCATCTTCAGCGGTTCGAGCAGGATGTCCTTGTATTCGGGCTTTTCCGCCGTCTCCGTGCCGATGCGCTTGATGACCTTGCGCAGCTTTTCGAGGTCCGTGTCGTAGGTCACGGAGAGGTTGAACTTGATGACCGACCAGTCGCGGCTCATGTTCTGCACCGCGCCGAGCTCGCCGAAGGGCACCGTGGTGAGTGGGCCGCGGTGGTGGCGCAGCTTCACCGAGCGCAGCGAGAAGCTCTCGACCACGCCCTTGTATTTGCCGGTCTCGATATATTCGCCGATGCGGAAGGCGTCGTCCCACAGGTAGAAGATGCCCGAGATCAGGTCCTTGACGATGGTCTGCGCGCCGAAGCCGATGGCAACGCCGGCAACGCCGGCACCGGCGATCAGCGGGCCGATATCGACGCCGAGGCTCGTCAGCACCATCATGACGGCGACGGCGGCGAGCGTAATGGCGAGGATGTTGCGCAGGATCGGCAGCAGCGTGCGGATGCGGGCATTGCGGCCGCGCTCATCGTCGGTGAGGCGGCGATCCGCCGGATTGTCGGCCATGCGCACGGCGATCTCGGCCTTCAGGAACTGCCAGGCGATATCGGCGATCAGCAGCACGGCGATCGCCTGGGTGGCGGCATGGGCGACGCGGCTGACCAGCGTGTCGCCGGCCCCCATCATGCCGGCGGCATCGACGCCCGCGACGGCGGCGATCCACCAGGCGGACAGGATGATGACGATGGCGCGCATGCCGCGTTCGCCGATGACGAAATGCATGCTGGTGGGACGCCTGGTCTCGGTGCCGCCATGGAGGCGCGCGACGACCGCCGTCGTCAGCCGCAGGAGTGGCGGCAGGAGGAGTGCTACCACGCCGGCCGCAAAGAGCAGGTGCAGCCCCGCGAGCCACACGACCAGCAGCAGGATCACCGCCACGGTTGCGAGCCACGACCATATCTTGCGGGCGGTGTCGGTTTGCTCACGGCGGCGCGGACGCGACCAGATCGCTTCGATGGCAATGGCGAAGAGGCCGAAATCGAAGGCGAACATCACGAGCAGCATCGAGCCTTTGGAAAAGCCGAACACCCGCATCATTTCCAGCACGATCCAGCCGATGACGAAAAAGCGCAGGGCGCGCAGGAACCGCGAGAGCCAGTAGCGGACCCGTTCCGGCGTGATGTTTGCGGAGGGTTGGAGATCATCAGCGGGCACAATGTCAACGACCGGTTCGGAAACGACGGCGGGCGCCGCTTCCACGGCCACCGTGCCTTCCGGCACGACGACCGACTCGGCCGGTGGCGTTTCGGCCGCACGGTCTGTCGGCTGTTCGATCAGCCAGACGATATAGGCGCCGATGAGGCCGCCGAAGCGGACGATGATGGCGGCGATCGCCAGGATAAGCGCAGTGCGCTGCAACAGCGGCGGCCAGGCGACGATGGCGAGCGGCAGCAGCGCGCCGACGGCGAAGCAGATGGCCTGCCCGCAGGCATGCAGGCCGATCGGCACCACGCCTACCGGATCGACCTGCGGCTCCGCCGCCTGGCGGCGCCAGTGCTGGGCCGACAAGCGGTTGAACAATCGCTCGAAGCCGATGGCAAGGACGGGCACGAGGAGGAGCTGGAAGAACAGGCGCAGCGGCCCACGGCTGGTGACTTCGGCCTCAAGCCGCGTCATGGCAGTGTGCGCGCCGGGGCCAAGCTCCATGCTACCCTGCATGGCGGTATCGATCCGGTTTTGGATCATGCCCAGCTTTTCGGCGACGTAGCCCGTCTCCATCATCATGGATTCGGAGCCGCCGGGAGCGATATCCTCGGCCTTGCCCGGACCGGCCTCGGCACTGTTGAGCCAGGTGGCCACCGCGGGATCGGAAAGCAGGCGCGAAATCTCGCGCAGCTTGTCGACGGGCGGCGCCGCAACGTCCTGCGCGAGCGCCGGACCGGCAAACAGCAGGGCCATCGCGACAAGGATCGCCTTGCACCGCAGAAGCTGAGGGAATGCGGCCACCATGCTTTTCAATCCCCCTCGCCCGCGCTTGTTGAGCAACCCCTACTGTTCGATCATGCAAGCCCAAGCAAAGTCAAGCGATGCCGGCGTCAGGCCAGAAGGCTAGGATACCGGCCTCATCCTTCGATGTCCTGCACCTCGTCGATTTCCACCCGGTCGGCGTAGAAGGCGATATGGCCCTCGATTTCCGCGACGGACGGATACGGTGTTTCGTAGCTCCAGGCCGCATTGGTGCCGCCGCTGAGCTGAATGCTGAAATAGCTCGCCTCGCCCTTGTACGGGCAATAGCTCTTATGCTCCGTCCGTTCGAGCAGCGTCATGTCCATGTCTGAGCGGGGCATGTAGACGACCGCTGGATATGTCGCTTCGTGCAGGCGCAGCGCCTTTGGCGAGCTGCCGATCACTTGGCCCGCCGCGCGCACGACGACGCGTGCCGCGATGCGCTCGATGGAAATCGGGTGATCGGGACCCGGTATTTTGACAATTCTTTCCGCCATTTGCTTCACCTTTCCGATAAAACGGATTAGCCGCTGCGGCTATCCTCGGCGCTTGCCTGCGTGATCAGGCGGGCGCTGCGCTGGCCGGTCGAGTAGATCCACAGCCAGCTGAGCGCGACGGTCAGCCGGTTGCGCAGGCCGATCAGGAAGTAGACATGGGCGATGCCCCAGGTCCACCAGGCGAGCCGGCCCTTCAGCTTGATCCAGCCGAGATCGACGATGGCAGCCCGCTTGCCGATCGTCGCGAGATTGCCGTCGTTGCGATAGGCGAAGGGTTTTGGCACGGGCTTGCCGTCGAGCCGGGCCTTGATGACGCCGGCCACATAGCGCCCCTCCTGCTTGGCCGCAGGCGCAATGCCGGGAACGATCTTGCCCTCGCCCATCGGCACATGGGCGGTGTCGCCGACCGCGAAGATATCCGGGAAGCCGGGCACCGTGAGGTCGGGGGCGACGAGCACGCGCCCGGCCCGGTCCGCGGGAACCTGCAGCCATTCGGCAGCCGGCGATGCGGCGACGCCCGCCGCCCAGAGAATGGTCGCGGCCGGCAGAACCTCGTCGCCGAGCGTGATGCCCGCGGCATCGCATTGCGACACCGCATGGCCCGTGCGCACCTCGACACCGAGGCGGGTCAGCGCGCGTTCGGCATAGGCCGAAAGGTCCTCGGTGAAGCCCGCGAGAATGCGCGGCCCCGCTTCGACCAGCACCACGCGGGCCTCGCACGTGTCGATATTGCGGAAATCGCGGCGTAGCGTTTCGTGCGCCAGTTCGGCGATGGTGCCGGCGAGTTCCACGCCCGTCGGGCCGGCGCCGATGACGGCGAAGGTCAGCAGGCGGCGGCGCTCGGCCACATCCTCCTGCCATTCCGCCCGCTCGAAGGCGGAGAGGATGCGGCGGCGGATCGTCGTCGCGTCTTCCAGCGTCTTCAGGCCGGGCGCATGCGGCTCCCATTCGTCATGGCCGAAATAGGCGTGGCGCGCGCCGGTAGCGAGGATCAGCGTGTCGTAGGGGATAGACCGCCCGTCCTCCAGCAGCACCGCCTTGCCCGCCGCGTCCACACCGGTGACGCTGCCGAGCAGCGTCGTCACATTGTCGTAGCCCCGCAGCAGCGAGCGGATCGGCCAGGCGATCTCCGACAGCGCCAGCGACGCCGTTGCCGCCTGGTAGAGCAAGGGCTGGAACAGGTGATGGTTGCGGCGATCGATGACGGTGATGCGGACCGGCCCCTTGGCCAGGTTGCGCGCCGCCTCCAGCCCGCCAAAACCCGCGCCGATGATGACGATGTGGTGGTCGCCTCTTGCCGCCATGCGATGTCCTCTCGTGATCCGGGCGCCGGTTATTCCGGCGAAAGCGCCACGGCAGCCTCGGTGGTCAGCGTGCGGAAGGTGAAACTTTCCTGCACGTAGAGATCGACGGTGGTGGCGGAATGGCTGAGATAGCCGATGGAAAAATCCTGCCCGACGGTCAGCTCGAAATCCCCACCGCGCAAGGACAGCACGAGGCCGCCCTCGATCGCCGGTGCCCAGATGATGCTGCCATCCACCACGCGTTCGAGATGGTGGAAGACCGGATAACCATCGTCGCTGCCACCGCTTGCCGCCATATAGGCATCCGCACCCAGCACCAGCGCATAAGGCCCCTCGACCCCGGCGAGCCGTAGCTGGCCGACCGCCCGCGCCACCGCATCGGAATAGCGCTTGGCGCTGGCCGGCAGCGAAATGGCGGGGTTGCTCGCGGCCTGGCGGATGCCGTCGATATCGGCGGCGGCATAACCGTCGAACACCGCGCGATCCTCGGCGAAGGCTATCTTTCGCATTGCCTGCTTCACCGGCTCCCAATCGGAATCGCGCGAACCACGCTCGACGTCGTCGATGGCGCCGCGCGACAGCGTGAAGGGAACCCGAAGCTCGACCAGCGCCTTCACCTCTCGCCGCAGCGATTGCACGCCTTCGGCCGGCGGCGCGATCGGCGCGACATGGCCGGTGCCGACGGCGGAGAGCCCGAGCCCCGAGGGACCGACCATGTCGACGACGCGGCGTGCGGCGAGATTCCGCTTCAGCGTGCGCTTCGCCTCTTCCTCGATCTCGGCCCAGGCGGCCTCGGAAATCGGGGCCAGGTCGCGGTGCAGGTTATTCATGAGAAGCCTCTTTCCTGAGAGAGCCTATGCCGAGCGAGCCGTCGTGGCGCTTCGGCTGCGGTTGGTCCGCGGGGGCGGTCGTGTCGGGTACATCGGGCGAAACCGCATCGAGGAAGGACGCGGCGGGGACGAAGAACAGCGTGCCGGTCACAGCGCGGCTGAAATCGAGCAGCCGGTCGTAATTGCCGGGCGGGCGGCCGACGAACATGTTCTCCAGCATCATCTCGATACGGCGCGGCGAGCGCGCATAGCCGATGAAATAGGTGCCGAACTCGCCCTTGCCGACATCGCCGAAGGGCATGTTGTCACGCAGGATTTCCAGCGGCTCGCCGTTTTCCTCGATGCTCGTGAGCGCATTGTGGGCGTAGCTCGGCTTGACGGCATCGTCGAGTTCGATGTCGGAGAGTTTTTCACGGCCGATGATCTTCTCCTGGTCGGAGACCGGCAGGCGGTTCCAGGCGGGCAGGTCATGCAGGTATTTCTGCACGATGACATAGCTGCCGCCGGCAAAATCGGCATCCTCGTCGCCGATGATCGTCGCGTCGACCGCAGCCTGGTCGACCGGGTTTTCCGTGCCGTCGACGAAGCCGATCAGGTCGCGGTCGTCGAAATAGCTGAAGCCGTGCACCTCGTCGGTCGTGGACACCAGGCCAGTCAGCCGCGCCATGATCTGGGTCGCGAGCTCGAAGCAGAGGTCCATGCGCGTGGCGCGGATATGGAACAGGAGGTCGCCGGGCGTGGAGACGGCATGGTGGCGGCCGCGGATCTCGCGGAAGGGGTGCAGGTCCTTCGGACGGGGTGCGGCAAAGAGCCGGTCCCAGGCCGCCGAGCCGATGCCGAGCACGCAGGAAAGCCCGCCTTCGAGATCCCGAAACCCGACCGCGCGCAGCAGGCCGGAAAGATCGGCGCACAGCGCGCGCGCCGCCGTTTCCGCCGGGCGGCCGGGCGTTAGCGTCACGACGAGGAAGATGGCCGCACGCGACAGCCGCGCTGCGACCGGCTGGGGGACCACGGAAGGCAAGACTGCATTCATACTCGATCCGTTCGGCAGAACCTGTCTGTCGGAACGTAGCGGGTCTCGCTGCGCCGTGCCATCGAAAATCCAGGTCTTCCCGGCAAGATTCCGCAGGGCAGCAAAAGGGCCGGCAAGCCGGCCCCGCTGTTCGTCTAGAGATCGACCGGGCGGCCGGATTCTTCCTCCTCCAAGGTCACGGCCACATCCGCATTGGCGGAAAGGCGCACCTTGTCGCCCTCGACATCGGCGACGAAGCCCAGTTCGATATAGTGGTGATGGCCCTCGTGCTTGCCGAAACTGTCGGCCTTCTTCAGCTTGATGCGGGTGGCCTCGACGCGATCGACCATGCCCACATGCACGCCGTCGGCGCCGATGACTTCCATGTTTTCCGCGATGTTGCCGCTCATGCCGGTTCTCCTGTCGGGTTGAAAATGGCCGGATCGTGCCGCCTTCGCCTTTGCGGACGAAGGGGTCCTGCCGTTGAGGGTCGGGTCGCCGCCGGCGGGGATTTTCGTGCCGGCGCATCTGTAGATAGCGCTGGATACGCCGTTTCAAGGGAGGGGTGCCGGCCGCAGACCGGCAAGAGGCGGGAACAGTTCCGGGGGTTACCTCACGGGAAGAGCAGCGGTCGAAGTGCCATCTCCAGCCCGAGGCCGAGCATGCAGACAAGGAAACCGCGCCGGAAGGACGGCGGGCTGATGCGCGTGCGCAGCGCCTGGCCGGCGAACATGCCGGCGAGTGCCGGCACGATGGCGAGCGTCGAGGCCTTCACGTCCGCCATCGGCAGCGTTCCGTGCAGCAAAAGCGCCAGGCCGAGCGCGATGGTCGAGACCGTGAACGACAGGCCGAGCGCCTGCACCAGTTCGTCGCGCTCCAGCCCCAGCGCCTGCAGATAGGGTACGGCGGGAATGACGAAGACACCCGTCGCGCCGGTGAACAGGCCGGTCGCCAGGCCGACGAGAGGCGACGCCCAGGCCTGCCAACCGGGCGGCACCCGGTGCTGGCGGGCCAGCAGCGTATAGACGGAATAGACGGCAAGCGTCAGCCCGAGCGCCACCGTCGTGCGGCCGGTCTCGCCGCTCGCCAGCAGGAACGAGCCCGCCAGCGTGCCGAGGGAGATTGCGGCCAGCATGGGCCAGAGCCGCAGCAGAAGCGCCTTGAGATGCTGGCCTGCCAGAAGCTGCCAGACATTGGTGACCAGCGAGGGGATGAGCAGTAGGGCCGCGGCGGTCAGCGGCGAGAGCAGCCCGCCCAGAATGCCCATCGCCACCGTGGGCAGGCCCATGCCCGTGACGCCCTTGACGAGCCCGGCGACGAAGAAGGCGGCGGCGATGATCAGAAATGTGGTTTCGCTCTGTTCCATGCCGCGATTAAGAGCGCCCGGCGGGGCCGGCGGCAATCGGGAATATACGCCACCAGCCTTCGGTCTTTCCGAAAGCTGGTGGCGTGTTATCCTCCCGCAATGCGCTTCGATCTTGCAGACCTCCGCCTGTTCCTCGCCGTCTTCAATGCCGGCAGCCTCACGCATGGCGCGCGCTCGGCCAACCTCTCCATCACCGCGGCAAGCGAGCGGCTGCGCGACATGGAGGCCTCGGGCGGCCTCGCGCTCTTCGTGCGCACGCGGCGCGGCGTGACGCCGACCCGCGCCGGGGAGGCACTGGCGCATCATGCCCGCCTGATCCTGCGCAATGTCGGCGCCATGCAGGCGGAGCTATCCGAACATGCGCGCAGCATCCGCTCCACCGTGCGACTGCTCGCCAACACAGCGGCGATCACCGAATTCCTGCCCGACCGGCTCGGCTCCTGGCTGGCGGACCATCCCAAGGCCGATATCGAGCTTGCGGAACGGCCGAGCACCGAGATCGTCAAGGCATTGGATCATGGGCTGGCGGAGATCGGCATCGTCTCCGATGCGGTCGAGACGGAGGCGCTCACCGCCCTGCCCTTCGCGACGGACCAGCTCGTCGTGGTGCTCCCGCGCGACCACCCGATGTCAGCGGAAAAGCAGGTCGCCTTCGGCCAGATCCTCGGCGAGGATTACATCGGCTTTGCGGGCGCGCTTCAGGACCATGTCGATGGGCACGCCACGCAATCCGGCCACCGGCTGCGCCCGCGCGTGCGCCTGCGCACCTTCGAAGGCGTCTGCCGGATGGTGGCGGAGGGCGCCGGCATCTCGATCCTGCCCGAAACCGCCGCGCGCCGCTGCCGGCGCACCATGCCGATCACCTCCGTGCGGCTCTCCGACGCCTGGGCGAGACGCCGGCTGCTCTTGTGTTTTCGGGCGGAGGAGGAGCTTGACCCCACGGCGCGTGCGCTGATGGAACATCTTCGCACCCCGTCGGGTAAGCAGTCTTCCTAAACCCGCGACACCAGCAGCCGCAGGCCGGCAAGGCCGAAGAATACCGCGAGGGTCCCCTCGATCCCACGCCGTGCCCGGCGATAGAGGCGCACCATGGGTGCCGTCGAGAAAACGATGGCGTAGCCGCAGAAGATGGTGACGCTCAGCACCGCGCAGCCACCTAGGATGGCGACGAGCGTGTGCGTTGAGGCGCCGGGGCCAAGCCCGAGTGTCATCAGCGCGATCCAGGCAAGGATCGATTTCGGATTGGTGAGATGCATCAGCAGGCCGCGCCTGTAGAGCGAGGCGCCGGAGAGCGCAGCGTCCTTCGACATCGCTTCCCTTGCCTGGTCATCGGAGGTGAGCGCCGCCCGGCACGCCTTGTAGGCGAGATAGAGCAGATAGAGGCCGCCAAAGATCTTGAGCACGAACAGGGCTTCGGCATAGCGGGTCAGGATGGCGGAAATACCCGTCGCAGCCATCATGCCCCAGAAGATCGAGCCGCTGACGACGCCGGCGGCAAGCAGGAGCGCTGCCCGTCTGCCCTGGTGCATGGCGACGCCCATGATGCGCATGTTGCTCGGACCGGGACTGCCGGCGGCGATCACATAGGCGGTGTAGACGATCAGGAGATGATGAAGATCGGCAGGCATTCCCGGCGGCCCCAATTGCGGATGGCGTACCGCAGGATCATAAACCATGCGGCGGCGCGAAGGCGACCGGCCAGATTGTAACCGCGACAAGTCCGTCCCGGCTCACCTGCCCGCTGACCGCGGTTCGAGCCCAAGTCCGTGAGCCCGCTGCTCGCGCGCCAAAAGCGCACGCTTGCGCTGGACGCCCCAGCGATAGCCGGAGATCGAGCCGTCCTTCTTGATGACGCGGTGACAGGGAACGACGATCGCCAGCGGATTGCTGGCGATCGCCACCGTCACGTCCCGCGCATCGCGCGTGCCCAATCTTGCCGCCAGCACGCCGTAGTTCGTCGTCTCGCCGGCGGGGATGTCGCGGAGCATCTGCCAGACCTGCACCTCGTAGGGCGTTCCGCGCAGGTCGAGCGGAAGGTCGCTGCCGGTTGCCGGATCGTCTATCAGGCCGGCAGCGGCATCGACCACGCCGGCAAGCTCCGCTTGGTGGTGCTCCAGCTCGGCATCGGGAAAGCGGCTGCGCAACGCATCCTCCGTCGCGGCGCGATGCGAACTGAATTCCAGGGCGACAAGGCCCTTGTCGGACATGGCGACAACGAAGTCGCCCAGGGAGCTGATCCCCCATGCAAAGCGGATGATTTCACGCATCGTCTCTTACCTCGAACCTGTTTGTCCGATGACGATAAGTGAACCTTTCCGCGCGCTCCCTCCGGTCCTTGCTTTCAAATCGAAAAATACGGGGCTAGCGCGTGCCGCGGTCGAAGGTCGCCTCACTGAGGCCACGTTGACGCAGAACGCTTCGGGCCACCTTTTCGGTTGGCGTTCGCGGCAGCGGCGCATCGGTGATCTCGATGTAGCGCGGCACCATGTGGCGTGGCGCCTTCTCGCGGAAATGCTCCAGCAGGTCGGCGGGCGCCAGCGTCGAGCCAGCGCGGCGCAGCGCCACCACCATGATGTCTTCCTCGGTGAATTCGGACGGGATGCCGAAGGCGGCGCTTTCTACGATGTCGGGGTGCTGCTCGGCCAGCGTCTCCACCTCATAGGCGGAAATGTTTTCGCCGCGCCGCCGGATCGCCTCGTTCAGCCGGTGCTTGAAATAGAGCCAGCCGTCCTCATCCATCACGCCGGCGTCACCGGAATGATACCAGAGGTTTCGAAGCGTCTGCACGGTCTTGGCCTCGGCGCGGTAATAACCGGAGAACATACTCCAGCTCTTCTTCGGGCGCGAGACGATCTCGCCGATCGTGCCGGGCGGCAGCGGCCGGTCCTTGTCATCGAAGACGGCGACCTCCCAATCGGGATGCGGCTTGCCGCAGGAGCCGGGCCGGGTGTCATCGACGGTGTCGAGCGTCACGAAACTGGTTTCCGTCTGGCCGTAGCCGGTGACGAGCCGCATGCCGAAGCGGCGCTCGAAAGCCTGCTGGTCCGGCACCATGGGAATGCACTGGCAGACCCGCACGGGGTTGTCGCTATCGCTGTCGGACGGTGGTGCGCGCATCAAGATGACGGCCATGGCGCCGAGCAGGTTGGTCGCCGTCGCTCCGCTGTCTCGGACCTGGCCCCAGAAGCGCGAGGCGCTGAAACTGTCGGCAAGCGTCGCCTTCGTGCCGTAGATTAGCGGCAGGTAGACGCCGAACATCTGTGCATCGGTGTGGAAGAGCGGCAAGGCGGAGAAATAGCTGTCGTCGGTGGTGTATCCAAGGTTCGCCGCCATGGCTGCCGCCCAGGAATAACAATGATGATGCGACATCAGCGCACCCTTTGCCGGGCCGGTCGTGCCTGACGTGTAGAGGATCGCCATGGGATCGGAATAGTGGACGGGCGCGAAGTCGAGGATCGCGGGCGACGCCAGGCAGTCCTCGAAGCGCACGATGCGGTCGATCTTCACCCCCACCGCGCGCGCCATCGCGGGATCGGCGCCGACCAGTATGAGCGTGCGCACGTCGGGCAGCCTGTCCTGGACGATCGCCAGTTCGGGCAGCACATCGGCATCGACGACGAGCACCTCGGCACCGCAATTGTTGAGGTTGTGGCAGAGGAAATCGCCCTTGAGGCCCGGATTGTTCGGCACCTCGATTGCGCCGAGATGCGAGGCGGCAAACCACGTCACGACGAGTTCGAGGCAACTGGGGAGCAGCATCGCCACCCGGTCGCCGCGCCCGACGCCGAGCTTGCGCAACCCGTTTGCCAGCCGGGTGGACAGGTCCAGCATCTGCTCGAAACTCGCGGACCCGCCGCCGAGGTCGAGGAAGGGCCTGGAGCCGAAGCGCTCGGCCTGTTTCAGCAGGATCTTCGGCAGGACGCGATCTTCGATCTCAGCGTCATCGAGGCCCGGAACGGGCGAAAGGGAATGGGGCGTCATGGACACGGATCAGAACTCTTTTGCCTTTGCCTGCGCCTCGGGAGAGAGGAAGCCACGAACCGTGGCTGCCGTCTCCTGCGCCATTGCATCTTTGAGGGATGAGTGAAAACCGTCATTGATGGCGCGCTTGACGTCGGCAACGGCAGCGGCCGGGCGCGCGGCGATCGTCAGCGCCAGTTGCCGGGCCTCGTCAAGCAGCCGGTCGTCGGCGACGATCCTCCAGGCGATGCCCACCTCCATCGCCTTCTGCGCATCATGGCGCTCGCCGAGAATGAGGAGCTCCTTGGTGACCTGCGGGCCAACCTGCTTCGTCAAGAGCGCCGTCACGCCGCCCGTCACGAACAGGCCATAGGTCACCTCGGGGAAGAACCAGCGGGTCTTTTCGCCAAACAGCCGGAAGTCGCAGTTGATAACCCATTCCAGCGCGCCGCCGACACACCAGCCGTGCACCGCGGCGATGATGATCTTGCGCGACTGCATGATCTGGAGCGTGACGGCCTGGATGGCCTCCACCCAGTCCTGCGTTTCGGCCTCGGAGGCAGTCTGCGCGTCGAGATCCTTGAGGTCGTCGCCGGAACAGAAGGCCCGGCCCTCGCCATGCAGGATGATGGCGCGCACGCCCTCGTCGGCTTCTGCGGCCGCAAGCGCCTTGGAAAGCCTGTCGACGAGCTGCCGGTTCATGGCGTTCAGCCGCTCCGGCCGGTTCAGCTTGACCCAGGCGATCGGCCCGTCGATCGTGGAAATCACGGCATCGTTCATCGTCGGCCTCCTCACACAATCATCGGTTCGTCATAGGAACCCCAGACCTCGCGCAGCGCGCTGCAGATCTCGCCAAGCGTCGCCTTGGCCTTCACCAGTTCGATGGTCGTGGGCAGCAGGTTGACGTCGTCCGAGCGGGCCTGCTCGACGAGTTCCGCCATCAGCGATTTGATCCGCACATCGTCCCGGTTCGCCCGGATGATCTTCAGGCGGTCGATCTGCAACTGGGTGCAATGGTCGTCATAGGGATGGATGTGCACGTCCGCCGTGCTGCTCGCCTCGTCGGCGAACTTGTTGACGCCTACGGAAATCTTCTCGCCGGAATCGATCTTCTTGAAGGTCGCATAGGCGGAATCCGCGAGCTTCTGCTGGAACCACCCCTCCTCCACCAGTTGGATCGCGCCGCCGCGTTCCTGCACCTCATCGAGCATCTTCCACATCTCGGTCTCCATGTCCTTCGTCAGGCGCTCGATGAAATAGGAGCCGCCGAGGGGATCGATGACCGAGGTCACGTTGATTTCTTCGCGGATGATCTGCTGGGTGCGGATGGCGAGCTTCATCGCCTCTTCGGTCGGGATGGCGAAGGCTTCGTCGAGGCCGTTGGTGTGCATGCTCTGGCAGCCGCCGAGCACGGCACCGAGTGCCTGGATGGCCGTGCGCATGAGGTTGTTGTGGTGCTCGACCTTGGTGAGGCTCATGGCCGCCGTCTGCACATGCACGCGCAGGCGCATGGATTCCGGCTTTTTCGCGTTGAAGCGTTCGGCCATGATCTTGGCATAGACGCGGCGTGCCGCGCGGAACTTGCAGATCTGCTCGAAGAAATCCTGGTGGCTGATGAAGAAGAACGACAGGCGCGGCGCGAAATCGTCGATATCCATGCCGGCCTTCGTCACCTCCTCGCAATAGGAGATGGTGAAGGCCATAGTGAAGGCGATTTCCTGCAGCGCATTGCCGCCGACATCGGAGAGGTGATAGCCGCTGAGGCTGACGGGATTGATCTTCGGCGTCGCCTTGGCGCTGTACATGATGAGGTCGCGCAGCAGGCGTACGGCCGGGCGGACCGGATAGATCCACTCTTTCTGCGCGACATATTCCTTGAGCGGATCGGCCTGCAAGGTGCCGGTCAGCTTGTGGAGATCCAGGCCGCGCTGCTCCGCCACCGCGACGAACATGGCATAGACGACCCAGGCCGAAGGATTGATCGTCAGCGAGACCGAGATCTTTTCGAGGTCGATCCCGTCGAACAGCCGGTCGACATCCTCCATCGTGTCGATGGCGACGCCGACGCGCCCGACCTCGCCGAAGGCCATCGGATCGTCGGAATCCAGCCCTAGCAGGGTCGGCAGGTCGAAATCCGTCGAAAGGCCGGTCTGGCCCGTCTGGATCATGTATTTGTAGCGCTGGTTGGTCGCTTCCGGATTGCCGAAGCCGGCGACCTGGCGGATGGTCCATGGCCGCCCGCGATACATGGTCGGATAGACGCCGCGCGTGAACGGATAGGCGCCGGGAAAGCCGAGTTCGTCGGCCGGAATATCGGCGACGTCGGCTGCGGTATAGATCCGCTTCAGCGGAATGCCACTTTCCGTCTCGTAGACCGCTTTTTCCTCCGGCCTGGTTTTCAGGAAGGCGGCGAGCGCGCCCTCCTCCCACTCCGTCTGGCTTTCACGGATATTGTCGATCGCCTGTGTGGAAAACAGGGTGGTGTCGGTCATCGGGTTTCCTCCCAACCCAGCAGGGCGCGCGCGGCGATCGACGGGTCCATCCGCCGTTCCGTCACGGCTCGGATATGCGTCTCGAGCGTTGCGGATTCCTGCTGGAATTTCTGCTGAAATAGATGTCTTGCGGTGCCGAGGATGCGCGTCTTGCAGATGGCGCGCTGGCGTGCGGCGAGTTCGCCGCTGTCACGCAGATGCGCCCAATGCGCGCCGATGGCGTCCTTCAGTTCGGCGATGCGTTCGCCCGAAACGGCGCTGACCGGCAGGACGGGCGACGTCCAGTTTGAGCCGGACCCGCCGCCGAGCGACAGCATGCCCTGAAGCGCCGAAACCGTCGCCGATGCCTCCGGCTTGTCGCATTTGCTGACGGCATGAATGTCGGCGATTTCCAGAATGCCGGCCTTGATCGCCTGGATATCGTCCCCGAGGCCGGGCGCAGAGAGAACCACGACGGTGTGGGCGGCGGTCACCACCTCCACCTCGTCCTGGCCCACCCCGACCGTCTCGATGATGATGGGCGAATAACCGGCCGCGTCGAGCACATCGACCGCCTGAAGTGTCGCACGCGTCAGCCCGCCGAGATGGCCGCGGGTCGCCATGCTGCGCACGAAGGCACCGCCGGCTGCGGCCGTCTCGCTCATGCGCACGCGATCGCCGAGGATCGCGCCGCCGGAATAGGGACTGCTCGGATCGACCGCGATGACGCCGACCTTGCGGCCTTCCGCGGCATAGGCCTTGATGAGGGCCGAGACGAGCGTCGACTTGCCGGCCCCCGGCACGCCGGTGATGCCGACGATATGGGCATTGCCGCCATGTTTGTAGAGTTCGGCGAGCGCCTCTGCGGCCTCGGGATAACCTTCTTCGGCGCGAGAAATCATCCGGGCGATGGCGATCGACCGCCCCTCAAGCACGTCCTTCACCAGCGCGGCAGAGGGCGTGTAGATGCCGCGCTTTGCCGTTCGGGAATGCGTGACGATCGTCATATGCGACCACGGGCGGCGATGAGGCCTTCGATCGTCGTGACGATCAGGTCGGCGCGCGCCTCCTGCGGCACGATGGCGTCCACGCCGCTTTCCAGGAGCGCGGCATAGTCCTGCTCGGGAATGACTCCGCCGGCGACGACGAGCACATGCTCGGCGCCCTCCTCGCGCAGGCAGCGACACAGCTCGCGAAACAGCGGCACGTGGGAGCCGGAAAGCAGGCTGACGCCGATGACGTCGACGTCCTCCTGGATCGCGGCGTGCACGACATCCTTTGGCGTCTTGTAGAGGCCGGTATAGATGACCTCCATGCCCGCATCGCGCAGGATGCGGGCCACCACCTTGGCGCCCCGGTCATGGCCGTCGAGCCCGAGCTTGGCGACAAGCACGCGGATGGTTTCGGGGGCTTCGGCCGTAGCGGCATCGCCAAGGTTCGTTTCGGTCATCGATTGTTTTTCCTCACTCTGCCGCAATGCCGGCGGGGCTTGCGCCGGCCGCCGATGCCGCCTCGATGGACTGGGCGATGATGCGCAGGCCAAGTTCGATCTCGTCTTCGGAAATCGTCAGCGGCGGCGCGATGCGGAACACGCCGCCCATGCCGGGCAGCTTGACGATGTTCATGCTGAGCCCGCGACGGAAGGCTTCCGCGGCGATGCGGCTGCCGAGTTCATGATCGGAACCGCCGCTGCCATCGGGCTTGACGATCTCGACGCCGAGCATCAGGCCGCGGCCGCGAACGTCGCCGACGCATTCGAAGCGCGACTTCAGCTGCGACAACCCCTCGAAAAGCCTGCCGCCGATATGGCGCGCGCGCTCGACGAGCCCTTCCTCCTCGACGACGTCGAGCACGGCCAGCCCGATTGCCGCCGGCAGCGGGTCGGAGACATGCGTGGTGTAGAAAAGGTAGCCCCGCTCATGCGCCGTGTCCTCGATCTCCGCGGTCGTCATGACCGCCGAAAGCGGCAGGCCGGCGCCGATCGTCTTGGAGAGTGTCAGGATATCCGGTGTCACGCCGTCGCGCTGGAAGGCGAACATCGTTCCCGTCCGGCCGACGCCGGTCTGTGCCTCGTCGAGGATGAGCAGCATGCCACGCTCGCGGCATTTTTCCTTCAGCGCGGCGAGATAGCCGAGCGGCAATTCCAGCAGGCCACCGCTCGACAGGATCGGCTCGGCAATGAAGGCCGCGAGGCTGCCGACGGACTGGCTGTCGATGAGGCCGAACGCGTCGTCGAGTTCCGTCTTCCAGTCGAGGCTGCCATCCGCATGGCGAAAGCGCGGGCGAAAGGTGTTCGGCGCTGGAATGGTCAGCGAGCCGACCATGGCGGGACCGTAGCCCTTGCGGCCGGCGCTGTAGGTCGCCGAACTCGCCGCGCCCGTCATGCCGTGCCAGCTCTTGGAGAAGGCGACGATCTCGTGCCGGCCGGTGACGAGCTTGGCCATGCGGATGGCCGCTTCGTTCGATTCCGCACCCGTCGACAACAGCATGACGCGATCGAGTCCCGGCGCCAGCGCCGCCAGGCGCTCGGCGAGTTCCACCACGGGGCGCGACAGCATGCCGGAGAAGAGATGCGCGACCTTCGCCATCTGGCGCTGCACGGCCGTGACGATCTTCGGATGGGAATGGCCGAGCAGCGCGCTCATCTGGCCGGAGGTGAAGTCTAGGATCGGCCGGTTATCCGCGTCATAGACGAAGGAGCCCTCGGCACGCTCGATGATGGCGGGGTCGAAACTGCCGCCGTAGCGGATGAGATGCTTGCGTGCGGCTGCCCAGAAGGCGGGATCCTGATTGTTTGACATGTGAGCCTCCAATGTCTGTGAAAAAACGGTAGCCGCTGGCGTCATCTCTGTAAAATTGATAGTTCTTGGATTCGGATATAAGGAAAACTGATATGCATGGTCCGCTCGATCTCCGCCTGCTCATCACCTTCGTGCACGCTGCCCATTCCGGCTCACTCAGCGCCACGGCGGTGCAGGTCGGGCGCACGCAATCGGCGGTGACGATGCAGATGCAGCGGCTGGAAGAGATGCTCGGCCAGAACCTGCTGCACCGCAGCGGCAGTGGGGTCCGGCTAACGGGCAGCGGCGAACGGTTCCTGGCCTATGCCGAGCGCATTCTGAAAATGCACGACGAAGCGGTCTCCGCTTTTTCCGACAAGGGCCTGCACGGCTCCATCGTCTTCGGCAGCCCGGAAGATTATCTGCTGTCCTTCTTCCCGATGCTCCTCAAGAGTTTCGGCACGCGCTATCCGGATGTCGAGATCAAGGTCGTATCGGCGCCGACCGCCGAACTGCGCGGGCTACTGCAATCGCGCAAGGTGGACCTCGCGCTGGTTTCGACACCCAACCTGAACGACGTCGACAATGTCGTGCGCACCGAACCGCTCGTCTGGGTCGGCAGCAAGCCGACGCTCGAACTGCACGATTTCGGCGATACGGTGCCGCTGGCATTGCCGGCATCGAACGCCATGGACCACCGTGCAGCCTGCGAGGCGATGGCGCGGGCGGGCCTGCGCTACAAGATTGCCTATGCCAGCAACAGTCTTGCCGGGCTGATCGGCCTTGCCCGGTCGGGCCTTGCCATCTGCGTGATGACGCAGGAGGCGGTGCCGCCGGACCTGCACATCCTCAATGCGCCGCTGCCGCACCTGCCACATCTCGGCATGCTGATCGTCTTCGCGGAAGGCGACCGCTCGCCCGCCGTCACCACCTTTGCCGATCACATCCGCGCGACGCTGCCCACGCTTTAATGGGCTGCGGCGAGACCTCTCCCGCCGCAGCCGTCGGAGCAACCCCTATTTCTCGAAATAGGTCGGCTTGCCGTCCTCGCCCTTTTTCCATTCGTAGATGACATAGTCCGGGCGGGTGATATCGCCCTTGGCGTCATAGCCGATCTCGCCCAGCGCCGTGGCCCAGGGTCCGCCCGCCTTGATGGTTTCGGCAACCTTCTGCGCGTCCTCGGCCGAGCCGGTCTTCTCGATGGCTGCGGCGACGATCTGCACGGCGATGTAGGAGTAGAGCGTATAGGCCTCCGGCTCGAAGCCCGCGGCACGGAAGTTTTCGACCACCTCTTTCGCCGTCGGGTTGCGGCGCGGATCGGGAGCGAAGGTGTTCAGCGTGCCGATCACCGCATCGCCGGCGATCTGCGCCAGCTCGCTCGACACCATGCCGTCACCGGAAAACAGCGTGGCCTTCAGCCCCTGGTCGGCGGACTGGCGCATGATCAGGCCGGCTTCGGTGTGCAGGCCGCCGAAATAGATCAGCGTCACGCCGGCATCCTTCATCTTGGCGATGAGCGCCGAAAAGTCCTTCTCGCCGCTGGTAATGCCCTCATAGAGCACGTCGCCGATGCCGTGTTCCTTCAGCGTCTGGCGCGCCACGTCCACGAGACCCTGCCCGTAGGGCGTCTTGTCGTGCACGATGGCGATCTTGGCGTCCTTGAAGTTCGCGGCGATATATTCGCCCGCGACCTTGCCCTGCTGGTCGTCGCGCCCGCAGGTGCGGAAGGTGTTCCAGAGGCCGCGCTCGGTGAATTGCGGGTTGGTCGAGGCGGGCGTGATCTGCAGCACGCCGTTTTCCGCATAGACCTCGGAAGCCGGGATCGAGACGCCGGAGTTGAAATGGCCGACAACGTAGTGAATGCCGTCGGCGACGAACTTGTTGGCGACGGAAATGCCCTGCTTGGGGTCTGACACGTCATCGCCGATGACGACCTTCAACTGCTCGCCAAGCACGCCGCCGGCGGCGTTGATATTGGCGACGGCCTGTTCCGCGCCCTTGACGAACTGCGCGCCGAAGGCGGCGTTCGGGCCGGTGATGGGGCCGGCGACGCCGATCAGGATATCGGCCCGGGCATTGACCGCAAACATCGCGAGCGATGTCAGGACGACCGAGGACAAGAGTAGTTTCTTCATTTGATGCGCTCCCAGTATGGCTGCGGGCGTTGATGAAGCTTTCTGCGGCGCCCACGGATTGACGCAGAAAGCCATCCGGCGCGCGCGAAGCGCGCCGGGTTTCCGTCCCGATAATGTTGGACGGTGTGTGGTCGCCGGGGTTGTTCCCTTGTTCTTATACCGCCGACCGTTCTGTGGATTTCGTCAGGTCAGGCGGGGATCTCCACCGCTATCGCCGTCGCCTCGCCACCGCCGATGCAGACGGATGCGATGCCGCGTTTCAGCCCCCGCAGACGCAGAGCATTGACGAGCGTGACGATCACCCGGGCGCCGGAGGCGCCGATCGGATGGCCGAGCGCGCAGGCGCCGCCGTTCACATTCACCCGGTCCGGCGCGAGCCCCAGTTCGCGGATCGCCGCCATCGGCACGACGGCGAAGGCCTCGTTGATCTCGAACAGGTCGACATCGCCGATCTCCCAGCCGACGCGCCGGCAGAGCGCGCGGATCGCGCCGATCGGCGCGGTCGGAAAGAGGTTCGGTGCGTCCGCATAGGTGGCGTGGCCGCGGATCAGCGCGAGCGGTGCGGCTCCTTGCCCCTCCGCCGCCGACCGGCGCATCAACACGAGCGCCGCCGCGCCGTCCGAAATCGACGAGGCATTGGCGGCCGTCACCGTGCCGCCCTCGCGAAAAGCCGGCTTCAGCAGCGGGATCTTGTCGATCCGCGCCTTCTGCGGCTGCTCGTCCTGGCTGATGGTTCGCTGCTTGGTGCCCGAGCCGATGGTCAACGGCGCGATCTCGCCGGCAAAGCCGCCCTCGGCGCCCGCCTTCTGAGCCTTCTCCAGCGAGGCGATGGCGTAGTCGTCCTGCGCGCTGCGGCTGAACTGGTAGGCCTCGGCACAATCCTCCGCAAAGGTGCCCATCAGCCGCCCCTTGTCATAAGCGTCCTCCAGCCCATCGAGGAACATGTGGTCGAGTGTCCGCTGGTGCCCCATGCGATAGCCCTGCCGCGCCCGGTCGAGCAGATAGGGGGCGTTGCTCATGCTCTCCATGCCGCCAGCAACCACCACGGAAGCGGATCCCGCCTGGATCAGGTCATGCGCCAGCATGGCGGCCTTCATGCCCGAGCCGCACATCTTGTTGACGGTCGTGGCCCCAACGCCAAACGGAATGCTGGCACCGATGGCCGCCTGGCGGGCCGGCGCCTGGCCGAGCCCCGCCGTGAGCACGCAACCGAACACGACTTCATCGACATCGGCAGAGGCGATGCCGCCGCGTTCCAGGGCGGCGCCGATGGCGGCGGCACCGAGCTCGGGCGCGGAAAGATCCTTCAAATCGCCCTGGAAACCGCCGAGCGGGGTTCGGGCGTGGCCGACGATGACCACCGGGTCCTGATTGTTCATGCGATTCTCCTTCCCATGGCCGGCCTCACCGCGGCGCCATGCGCAACGCTCCATCGAGGCGGATCACCTCGCCATTAAGCATCGTATTCTCACAGATATGTTTTACCAGCGCGGCATATTCCGCCGGCCGCCCGAGGCGTGGCGGAAAGGGCACGCTTGCCGCGAGCGTGTCCTGAACATCCTGCGACATGCCGGCCATCATCGGCGTCTCGAAAATGCCGGGCGCAATGGTCACCACGCGAATGCCGAACCGCGCCAGCTCGCGCGCCACCGGCAGCGTCATCGCGGCCACTCCACCCTTCGAGGCCGCATAGGCCGCCTGGCCGATCTGTCCATCGAAGGCGGCAATCGACGCCGTGTTGACGATCACCCCGCGCTCGCCAAAACCGTCCGGCTCCTCCTCGGCCATGACCGCGGCGGCGAGCCGCACCATGTTGAACGTGCCGACCAGGTTGATGGTGACGGCGCGAGCGAAACTGTCCAGACCGTGCGGACCGGTTTTACCGAGGATCTTCTCACCGGGTGCGATGCCGGCACAATTGACCAGGCCGTTCACATGGCCAAAGACCTCCTTGGCATAGGCCAGAGCGGCGCTGGCATCGGCCTCGCTCGTCACGTCCGCGTGGCGGAACCGCACATTTTCGCCAAGCTCCGCAGCCAGTGTCTCGCCAGCCGAAGCATTCACATCAAGCCCCAGCACGCTTGCACCTTCCGCGGCCAGCATGCGCGTGACGGCAGCACCCAGACCGGAACTCGCGCCCGTGACGACGAAGACGCGGCTTTTCAGTTCCATGCTTTCCTGCTCCCACCCGTTTCAGGCAGGATGATGCGGCGGCAAAATATGGTATGCAATGACCGAAGATCGCAGTTTTCGTGATCGCTTTTGCCATAGTCGAGGACGGGACAGTCACCATGGAACGCCGCATGATCGCCCCGTGTTTCATGGACGACACGCTGGAATGCCTGCAACGTCACGGCGTGCCGGCGAAGCCGTTGCTGGCCCAGGTCGGCCTGCCGCCCGTCATCACCGGCCCCATTCCGGCCGAACAATACGGCGCGCTCTGGCATGCCGTGGCGCGGACCATGGACGACGAGTTCTTCGGCGAGGGCGCGCGCCCGATGCGCGCCGGCAGCTTTGCCCTGCTGTGCCACGCCATCCTGTCGACCGTGACGCTCGAACATGCCCTGCGGCGCGCACTCCGCTTCCTGCGGGTGGTGCTGGACGACCCGCATGGCGAACTGGTCGTCGAAAAGGGGCTGGCGCAGATCGTGCTGAGAGATAGCGGTGCCATGCGCTCGGCCTTTGCCTACCGCACTTTCTGGATCATCGTGCATGGCGTCAATTGCTGGCTGGTCGGGAGGCGAGTGCCGATCCGCTGGGTCGATTTCCGTTGTAGCGCACCGCCGACCGGCACCGACTATCGCCTGTTCTTCGGCGCGCCCGTACGCTTCGACCAGCCCGAGACGCGGCTCGTCTTCGATGCCGAATTCCTGAAGCTGCCACCAATCCGCGACGAGCGGGCGCTCAAGGATTTTCTCCGGCATGCGCCGGCAAACATCCTCGTGCGCTATCGCCACGACCTCGGCCTTTCCGCCGCCATTCGGGAGCGGCTGCACGCCACGCCGCCCGCCGCCTGGCCGAGTTTCGAGGTGCTGGCCGGCCGCATGCGCATTGCCGCGCCCAGCCTTCGGCGGCGCCTGCGGCTGGAGGGCGAGACCTATCGCTCGATCAAGGACGATCTGCGGCGCTCGCTCGCCATGGAAGCTCTCGCCGACGGCGGCACGAACGTCGCCGAGCTTGCCGCCGACCTCGGCTTTTCCGAGCCGAGCGCCTTCTATCGCGCCTTTCGCAAATGGACCGGCAAATCCCCGGCCCTCTTCCGGCGCGGCTTTCAGAGAAGTTCGGCCGGGTAAACCATTTGGCGGGTTGACTTGGCCATGCATTTACGTTGATATCAACATCACCTTACGGCAGGCTATTTTCCGTGTGAACAAAACATCGACAACGAGGAGCCGACCATGAAAATCGTGACCAGCCTGAGCTTCCAGGGACAGTGCCGCGAAGCCTTCGAATTCTACGCCAAGGTGCTCGGCGGCAAGATCACCGCGGCCATGGAATATGGCGACGCACCGCCGGACATGCCGATCAGCGATCCCAAATACAAGACCTGGCTGATGCATTGCTGGCTTGACGTCGGCGACCAGGCGCTGATGGGCGCCGACATGGATATCGCCTGGGCGCCGAATGTCGACAAACCCAAGAACGGCTTCGACGTCACCCTGCACACCACCGACAAGGCCGAGGCCAAGCGCTGGTTCGACGAACTCTCCGAAGGGGGCAAGGCGATCATGCCGTTTTCCGAGACCTTCTGGTCGCCCGGCTTCGGCTCGCTCGTCGACAAGTTCGGCGTGCCGTGGATGATCAACAGCATCCCCTCGGGCGACTGGCAGCCGGGCCAGGGCTGACCGCTCGAAGCTTCGCAACTGCCGCCTGCCCGGAGCCGGCGGCAGTTTTTCACGCAACCGCGCAGATCGCCTGAAACAGCGAGAGGCACAGCCGGTCGCATTCTTCATCCACCGGCAACGGTTGCGAGGACAGCTTGGCGATGACCACGCCGGCCGACGGGTCGACATAGAGCCATTGGCCATGCACCCCGATCGCAGCGAAGGCCCCGCTCGGATATCCCGTCTGATACCATTGATTGCGATAGCGCCCGTCCGGAAGCCAGAAATTCCCGCCCGCCAGCCAGGCCTCAGAACTGCCGCCGGTCCTTGTCGTGTCCTCGACCCAGGCCTCCGGCAGCACCTGTTCTCCGGTCGGCGATCGCCCGCCATTGCGCATCATCTCGCCGACCCGCGCGAGGTCGCCTGCCGTCATCGATATGCCGCCAGCCGCGCGCGGTGCCCCGGCCCCATCGACGGTGATCAACGCGTCCTGCGCCGCGCCCATCGGTTTCCACAGCCGCTCAGAGGCGAAATCCGCATAACGCTGCCCGCAGGCCCGCTCGATCACCAGGCCGAGCATGTCCGAGTTCGGCGACTTGTAGGAGACCGCGCCGCCATGGTCGCCCGGGCCTTTTTTCAGCGAGGCGAGGAAATCCACGAGATCGAGCGACAGCTGGCCCGCCTCGGCCGGATGCCAGAGAACAGCCCGGCGATAGCGGCCGTAATTGCCCGACGTGTCGAGATAGTCCTCCTCGAAATCCAGGGTGATGCGCATGTCCAGCAGATGGCGCACGGTGGCATCCGCATAGACCGAGCCCGCAATCTCCGGGACATAGAGAGAAACGGGTGCCTCCGGATCGAGCAGCCCCTCGGCCTCAGCAAGACCGGCCAGGAGACCTGTGATCGACTTGCTGATCGAAAACACGATATGCTGGTCTTGCGGGCCGAAATCGGCTGCGTAATAGTCGGCGATCACGCGGCCATGTTTCATGACGACGAGGGCATCCGTGGAACTGCGCAGCAGCGCCGCGGCATGTGTCGCCAGAATGCCGAGCGGATCACCGACCGCCTCGTCCGCCGCACGAGCCGACGCCCGGATGCGCATCGACGGAACCAGCTCGCCGACATTGCGAAAGGCCCAGACGTTGCAGGGCGCCTGCCGCCAGTTGTCCAGTCGCACGGTATCGCGCTCGAAACCGTATCGGGCGGTAAATGAAGATGGGGGCATTGTGTCTGACGTCCTCGATCACGCATATCTCATTCTCGACAGGCCTTCGAAGGCCTGCCGGATGCACGGAGACAACCATGCTGCGATCCCTTGAGCAACTGCGAAAACCGAGCGACGCGGCATCGCTGATCGCCGCGGACGACGAGCACATGGCGCTCATCGGCGGCGGAAAAGACTATGCCGTGCCATGGCACTGGCACGATGGATACATGGTCATGATCCCGAGCAGCGGCGTGATCGAACTCTCGCATGAAGGCCAGCCGCGCGGCCTCTGGCTGTCGCAGGACCGCTTCATCTTGGTTCCGCCGGAGCGCGCTCACACGACCCGGGCCGGCCTGGGCACCAGCGTGCATGTCGCGCTCTATGCCGCGCCGGACGCCTTGCTGCGGCTGGTCGACACGATCGGTTCGCGCGCGGCTTTTCGCCGGCGCGCAGGCGCGCCCGTGCAGATCGCCCGGACGTCGGCCATTCGCGCCATCCAGTCCCTGCTCCTGCGCAAAGATCTTGGGGAATCAAACAGTTCCGTTCGAAGAAAGCTGTCCTCCGCCTTGCTGACGCAATGCATCATGGACGTCTTTTCCGGCAAGCCGCTCTCCACCGCCACCCAGCAGAACCATGGGGCCGCGCTGGTTGAAGACATCAAATCTTTCGTCCGCCTTCACGCGGAGCGCGACATTCCGCTCGACCAGCTTGCCCAGCATTTCGGCCTGTCCCGGCGGCACCTGACGCGGCTTTTTCGGGACGCGGCCGGCCGGTCGATCGGGCAGTTCCAGCAGGAGGTGCGCATTGAAAATGCCGTCCGTCTTCTTGAGGAGACGGACCTGCCCATCGGCGAGATCGCCTACAGGATCGGGTTCGAAAGCAGCACGGCCTTGGCGCGTGCCATGCGGCACCTGCTCGACCGGTCGCCCTCGGATGTGCGGTCGGGCATGGCCCGTTCGGTCAAGGCGTAAGGCCCGCCGGGCATGCCGCCGCTGCGGCATTCCCCCTATCCTGGCCCCATAACGTCCGGCCGGAGGAGCAAACATGTTTGAGAATCGCGATCTTCACTTCGTCAGCGTCTTCTACGGTGGCCCGAACGGCGGCAATCCGGCGCCGATCGTGATCGATGCAGACGGCATGTCCGATGCCGACATGCAGCAGGTCGCGCGCGCCTTCGGCCACGAAAGCGGCTTCGTCATCAGCCCGCCGGCCGGCGCGGACTACGACCTCGCACTTCGCTTCTGGGTGCCGAACCATGAAATGTCCATGTGCGGCCACGCCACCGTCGGCGCCATCTGGCTGCTCCAGCATCTCGGACGGCTGGAGAAGGACCACCTCGACATCCAGACGAAAAGCGGCCGGGTCCAGGCGCGAATTCTGGATGCCGGATCCGTCGAGATCTCGCAGCCGGCGGGCACGATCAAGCCTGTGCCGAACCACGACATAGCCGAAATCCTGAGCGTGCTCGGCATCGAGAAAAAACACCTCGCGCCCTTCCCCATCCAGAACGCCTGCACGAGCCGGGTGAAAACGCTGGTGCCTCTGGCAAGCCCCGACATTCTGGACAACCTCCGGCCGGACTACACGCGGGTCGAGGCGATCTGCACGAGGATCGGCTCCACCGGCCTCTATCCCTATGCCGCGGTCGACCACGCCGAACAGGTCTTTGACGCCCGCCAGTTTCCGCAGTCGTCAGGTTATCCCGAAGACGCGGCGACGGGGATCGCGGCCGCAGCGCTGTCCTTCGGCCTGCTGGCGAACGGACTGGTGGAGGCCTCCCCCCGCACCATCACCATCCGCCAGGGCCGAGCGATGTTTCGCCCTTCGGAAATCTCGGTCCGCTTCAACGTCGACAACGGCCGGGCGACCGGCTGCTGGCTTGGCGGCCGGGTGCGCATGGACGGTGGCGAAACCACCGTCGCATGAGGCGTCGTCAGGGCGAGAGATACGGCATCACTTCCACGGCGCCGCGATAGATCATGTCGAGCGAGACGTAGAGGATGATCGCAAGGCCGACATAGGCGATCCAGCGGTGCTTGTTGAGCAGGCGGGCGATGAAGTTCGCCGCGATGCCCATCAGCGCGATGGAGAGCGCAAGGCCGACGATCAGCACGCTCGGATGTTCCCGCGCGGCACCGGCGACGGCGAGCACGTTGTCCAGCGACATGGAGACGTCAGCGACGACGATCTGCGTCGCGGCCTGGAAGAAGGTTTTTCGCGGGGCGCCTTCGACGTCCACGCCCTCCTCGCCATTATGGCCGGCATGCAGTTCGCGCCACATCTTCCAGCAGACCCAGAGCAGCAGCAGGCCGCCGGCGAGAAGAAGCCCGATGATCGCCAGCAGGTGCACGGCCACCGTGGCGAAGGCGATACGCAGCAGCGTTGCCGCGATGATGCCGACGAGGATCGCCTTCTTGCGCTGCGCGGGCTCCAGTCCCGCCGCCGCAAGGCCGATGACCACGGCGTTGTCGCCAGCGAGAACCAGATCGATTGCGATGACCTGCAAAAGCGCCGTCAGACCGGCTGATGTAAATATATCCATGCGTCCCCACCCTCAGATATGCATCGACTGCCGGGTAAGCGACTCGGGTTTCTCTTGTCCGAGCGACTCCTCAGCCTCTTGCGATCAGTACAGCGTCGGGTTCGCGTTTTGCAAGGTCCAGCATTGTGGTGGGCAACAGGCCGCGGCTTGGGCCCAGGGGGAAATCCGCGGGCGCATGCCGCGGATCCTCCGCCTTCATCGAGGCCTCCGGCTGCTCACACAGCCGTAAAGCCGCCGTCCACCGTCATCTCGGATCCCGTCATGTAGGACGCACCATCGGACAGCAGGAAGGCGACGGCTTCCGAGACTTCGCGCGGCTGGCCGATGCGCCCCATCACCGTGACGCCGACCAGCATTTCGTGTTTGCTTGGATCGGCCTCGTATTCCGCCGTCATCGGCGTGGAGATCGTGCCGGGATGCACGGAATTGACGCGGATTCCGAACTTTGCGTAGTCGACGGCGACGCCCTTGGTGAGAAGGCGGATCGCGCCCTTGGTGGCGCAATAGGCGCTCATGCCTTCCATGTTCGCCACATGGCCGGAAATCGAGGACACGTTGACGATCGAGCCGCCGGCCTTCATGGCGGGAAGTACGTGTTTGCAGCCGAGGAACGTACCCTTCACGTTGATGTCGAACAGGGCGTTCCAGTCGGCCATGTCGATGTCGGTGATCGTCTTGCGGATCAGGATGCCCGCATTGTTCACGAGCCCGTCGATCCTGCCGTGCTCCGCCATCGCCCATGCGACGCAGGCTTTCCACTGCTCTTCGTCGGTGACGTCGAGCGTGCGGAAATGCGCCTTGCCGCCTGCCGCGACAATGTCCTGAGCGACGCTTTCGCCGCGCCTGTCCATGTCGGTGATCAGCACCGTCGCGCCGCGCTCGGCAAAGAGCCGCGCATGCGCCTCGCCCATCCCCCTGGCACCGCCGGTGATGAGAATGATCTTGTCTTTCAACATTGTATAAGCTCCGCAATCCTGGCCGGGATCGACCGGGAGTGTCCTCCCGGTCGCGCTGATGGTCATTCCTTCAGGAATTTGTCGGCATTGGCCGGGGTGATCTCGATCCACGGCACGTCATATTGCTTGGCGGTGCCGCCGGCCCATGTCATGTCGCCCTGCCAGATATCGGCCTTCGGCTCGTAGCTCTCGCCGACGACCGCGCGCAAGGCGAGGTCGAGTGCGCCCTGCCCCTCGTGATGGGCCGACTTGAACAGCGTGAACAGCCCGTGCGACTTCACGGCGCGGATGCCGTCCTGGATGCCGTCGATCGCCACCACCTTCACCTTGGCCGTGTCGAGCCCCTTGCCCTCGATCGCCTGGATCGCGCCGAGCGCCATCTCGTCGTTCTCGGCGATCACGCCGTTGACCGCATCGCCGTAGAGCGAGAGCCAGTTCTCCATCACCGCCAATCCCTCGGCGCGCGACCAGTTGGCGGTCTTCGAGGCGAGCAGTTTAAGCTCCGGGTTCTTTGCCAGCACGCCGTCGATGCCTTCGCGGCGCAGGAGCTGCGGGGAGTTGCCGATCGGGCCTTCCAGGATCACGACATTGCCCGCGCCCTTCAGTTCGCTTGCCATGTGCTCCGCGATGATGCGGCCGCCATCGACGTCGTTGGTGCCGATATAGGCGAACATCTGGTCCGAATTAGCCTTCGTCACCGCGCCGATGACCGGGATGCCGGCCGCGGCGGCGCGCGCCACGGGTGCGGTCGCCGCCTCGGAATCGATCGGCGAGAAAATGATGGCGTCGACCCGCTGGGTGATCAGCGTGTCCATCTGGTTGCTCTGGACGGAGGCGTCGAAGCGGCCGTCGAGAACGGTGATCTTGACCGTGCCGTCCTTGACGAGCGGATGCTGCTCGATCTCGTTGACGAAGGTCGACATATATTCCGGCAGGCCGAAGGGCATCAGCGCGATGCGGTATTCGGACCATGCGGACTGCGTCGACATCAGCGTCAACGCGGCTGCCATGAGGGCGAGTTTCTTCAGTTTCACAGACATATCCTCCCGAGGTTCTGTGGTTGGTAGAAGTCTAGCGGCGGCGCCCGACATCGAGCAGGACGGCGCCGACGATGATCAGGCCCTTGACGACCTGCTGGTAGTAGGAAGAAATTCCCAAGAGATCCAAACCGTTGTTGATGGTACCGATGATCAGCGCGCCGAAGACGGTGCCGATCAGCGTGCCCTTGCCGCCGGAAAGGCTGGTGCCGCCGATCACCACGGCCGCGATGGCGTCCAGTTCGTAGGCGATGCCGGCCTGCGGCAGGGCGGCGGTCGAGCGGGCGGTGAGGATGACGCCGGCAAGCGAGGCGAGCACGCCGGAGACGATGTAGGTGAGTGCGGTGACGCGGCGGGTGCGCACGCCGTTGGTGATCGCTGCGCGCTCGTTGCCGCCCACAGCATAGACGTGGCGGCCGAACACCGTGTAGCGCAGCACGAACCAGCAGACCGCAAAGACCACCGCGAGGGCGACGATCGGCACCGGAATGCCGAGCACCGCCCCGTTGCCGAACCACAGGAACGGCTGCGACAGGTTGGAGATCGGCCGGCCATCCGTGTAGATGAAGGTCAGGCCGCGCGCGGCACTCAACATGCCGAGCGTCACGACGAAGGCCGGGATGCGCAGATAGGCGGTGAGCGCGCCGTTGACGAGACCGGCGACAAATCCTGTGGCAAGGCTTGCGAGAAGCGCCACGCCGATGAACGAGTGGTCGGGCGTCACCGAAAAGCTCGCGGCCACCGCGCCGCAGAGCGCCATGACCGACCCGACGGACAGGTCGATGCCGCCGGCGAGGATGACATAGGTGACCCCGATCGCCAGGATGCCGTTGATCGCCGTCTGGCGGATGATGTTCGTCCAGTTGTTCCAGGTCAGGAAGAACTCGCTCGACAGCGTGAGCACGACGCACAGCAGCACGAAGACGATCAGGATGCCCTGGTTCTGCAGAATATTGCGGGCGGTCGCGCCGAATTGCGACAGGGCCGGATTGCCCGGCTTACGAAGACTTTCACTGTTCATGGACATTTTCCTCCCCCTCCTCGAGGCTGAGGCTCAAGGATGCCTCGTGCAAAAGTGTTCGCTGGTCGGACTGGGCGGCGCGCACGAAGCGCTTCAGCCGGCCCTTCTTGAAGATCGCGATGGAGCCGCAGAGCTGCAGCAGTTCCGGCGCCTCGGAGGAACAGACGAGCACCGCGCCGCCGCCCGCCGCAAAATCCCGCAGGAGTTGGTAGATCTCCTGCTTGGCGCCCTCGTCGATGCCGCGGGTGGGCTCGTCGCAGATCAGTACCTTCGGCTGCGAGGCGAGGCAGCGCGCCACCACCACCTTCTGCTGGTTGCCGCCGCTCAAGGCGGCGACCTTGAGACCGTCGCCGCTGGTGCGCACCGAAAGGCGCTTGATCATGCCAGCGCTCAGCACCTTCTCCCGTCCACGCGCAATCATTCCGAACCGCGCCAGGCTGCCGAGCACCGGCATCGAGATGTTGTGCCGGATCGAGGCTTCGAGATTGAGCCCGGAGTCCTTGCGGTCCTCGGTCACCATGGCCATGCCGGCGGCGATCGCCCGGTCCGGGCGCTGGGGCGGCAGGACGGTGCCGCAGAGCCGCACCACGCCTTCATTACGCGCGCCAATACCGTAAACGGCGTTCAGGAATTCGCTGCGGCCCGAGCCCATCAGGCCGTAGATGCCGGTGATCTCGCCGGCGCGCAGCCTGAGGCTGATGTCGTGGAACTGCTGGCGGTGCGACAGGTGTTCCACGTCGAGCAGGATCGGCGCGTCGTCTGCCTTCGCCCCGGCGGTTTCGCTGCGCGTCGGCATCTCGTGGCCGATGATCAGCTCCACCAGGTGACGCCGGTCGATCTCGGCCATGTTGCCGCTGGTGATATAACGGCCGTCGCGAAAGATCGTGTAGCGGTCGGCGATCTCGAAAAGCTCTTCGAGCCGGTGGCTGACATAGATGACGCCGACGCCGCTGGCGGTGAGACGCCGGATGGCGTCGAACAGGATCTGCGTTTCATGCTCGCCGATAGCTGAGGTCGGTTCATCCATGATGAGGATGCGCGCGTTGCGGCTGATGGCGCGTGCGATCTCGACGAGTTGGGTCTGCGCCAGCGAGAGCTGCGCCATCTTTCGCGCCGCATCGACGTCGAAATGCAGTTCCGCGAGCAGTTGGCGCGCGTTGCGCAGCATCGCCGCATGATCGACAAGCCCCCCGCCGCGGCGCGGCTCACGGCCGAGAAAGATATTCTCGGCCGCGGTCATGTCGGGCACCGGGGAAAGCTCCTGCGTGATGATGGCGATGCTTTCGGCCAGCGCGTCGGCCGGCGAGCGGAAATTGACCTCCCGGCCGTGGATGCGCACCGTCCCCTCATCCCGCTGGAGCAGGCCCATGAGGATGTTGAGGAAGGTCGATTTGCCCGCGCCATTGCCGCCGCACAGCGCCAGCACCTCACGGGGGGCGAGCGTGATCTCGCCGTTGACGAGGGCCGGCACGCCGTCGAAGGATTTGGAGACGCCGCGCGCCTCCACCAGGTATTGGGTCATGGCAAGCCTCCGCTCGGCCAGAGAGGATCAGCTCGCGAGATAACCGCCGTCGATGACCAGCTCACTGCCGGTCATGTAGGAGGACTCGTCGGAGGCGAGGAAAAGCACGCCATTGGCGATCTCTTCCGCCTTTGCGGGGCGGCCAAGCAGGGACGGCCCGAGTAGCGCCTTGGTGGCGACCGGGTCGTTGACGATATCCTTCGACAGGTGGGTGATCGTCAGGCTCGGATGCACCGAATTGACCCGGATGCCGTCCTTGGCCACTTCCGTCGCCGTCGCCTTGGTCAGCAGCCGCACCGCACCCTTGGAGGCGACATAGGCGACCGCGTCGGGGAAGCCGACGATGCCCCAGTTCGAGCTGATATTGACGATCGAGCCGCCGCCGGCCTTGCGCATCAGCGGGATTGCGGCGCGCGACCCGAGGAACACGCCCTTGGCGTTGATCGAGAAGGTCCTGTCCCAGGCGGCGCTGTCGGTGTTTTCCGTCGTGCCGGAAAGGTAGATGCCGGCATTGTTGATCAGGATGTCGGCCTTGCCGAATTTCTCCTCGACGGATTTCTGGAGCTTTGCCCAGTCTTCCTCGGAGGCGACGTCGAGGACGTGGAACTCCGCCGTGCCGCCGGCCGCTTCGATGTCCGCGACGACCTTTTCACCGTCTTCCCGGTTGATGTCGGTGACAATAACCGTCGCGCCTTCGGCCGCGAGCCGGAGCGAGAAGGCCCGCCCCATGCCGAGCGCGCCGCCCGTTACGATCGCCACCTTGCCCTCGACGCGGCCCTGAGATGCGGTTTGACCCTTGTTCGACATCGGATGCTCCTCCTTGCTTTCCTGACGATGATCGCCAGCCTCGCAAGAGAAGGAGCAGGAAGCGTGCCAACTCTTAAAATTGTTCCATTTCAATCACTTACAAAAAACACCCGTGTCGCAGCCCTTGGACGCAGCGACAGGGGCGTGTCACATCTGCGACACGCCCTGCGCCTCACGGCGCGGACGCCATGCGGATCAGGCCGAGCGCGGAAATCCGGCGATGCAAGGTCGCGCGCGAGATGCCCAGCCGCTGGGCGGCAAGCTTGACGTTCCAGCCGCTCTGCTGCAACGCCAGCTCGATGATCTGGCGTTCATTGCCGGTCACATCCGCCGGGCCGCCGGCGCCGTCCGCCTTGAAGGGCGGCGGAAGATCGCGAAGCGAGATCGTCGCCGTTTCCGCGAGCGTCGCCGCGAAACGGGCCACATGTTTCAGCTCCCGGATGTTGCCGGGCCACTGGTAGGCGAGCAGGATTTTCAGCACCGCCGGATCGATGCGGGCATCGGGAATGCCGGCCTCGGCGGCCTCGCGCAGGAGAAAGCGCTCGATGACGAGATGCCGGTCGGACCGCGCCCGCAGCGGCGGCACGCTCAAGGTCGCGCCACTGAGCCGGTAGAACAGGTCCTGCCGGAAGCGCCCTTCCTCGACGAGCTTCGGAATGTCGTGCAGGCTCGCCGAGATCAACGAGAACTGCACCTTCGTGTGCTCGGTCGCACCGAGCGCGACGAACTCCCCATCGGACAGCACCTGCAACAGGCGCGTCTGGAGCGCCAGCGGCATGTCGCCGATCTCGTCGAGGAACAGCGTGCCGCCATCGGCTTCCGCGATCCGCCCTTTCGAGCCCTGCTTGGAAGCACCGGTAAAGGCGCCGGGGCGGTAGCCGAACAGCTCGCTTTCGATGAGTTCCGGGGGAATGGCGGCGCAGTTGATGGAAACGAACGGCCCCTTCGACCAGGCGCTCGCCTGATGCAGCGCCTTGGCGAGCGCCGTCTTGCCGGAGCCGGTCTCGCCTTGCAGCAGCACGGGCAGGCGGCGATCGACGAGCTTCTGCATGCGCCCGATCTGGAGCGCCATCGCCGGATCGTCGCCGACCAGCAGCTTCATGTCCGGCGCCTGCACCGCCGCCTTGGGCAGCACGCGCGACGCCGTTGCGGCCAGCGCCGGCCGCTTGTCGGATTCGGCAAGGCGGATGAAAAACCGGTTGCCGTTGACCTCGATCTCCGCCGACTGCGCACTCGAAAAGACGTTGCGGCCTGCACCTGTGACGTCGAACAGCGACTGGCCGATCAAGGACGTGTTCTTGCGCGACAGGAAGCGCAACACATCCGGCGTCGCATCGACGATGCGGCCGGAGGAATCGAGCGCCATGCGCATCTCGACGCCGACATCGGAAAAATCCTCGTATTGCGAGACGCGCAGCAGGTCGCGGCCCGTGTGGCAGCGCGAGAAGAAGCGGTTCTCGATGCGGCGTGCGGCACGGCGCACGACCTCGCTGACGATCGACTGCACGGAATGATCGCTCGGCCGCGCGGTGCTGACGTTGAGCGCTGCCGCGACCTTGCCGCCACCGCCGAAGATCGGCGCGACGGTACAGCTAAAATCGACGAGGCGCTCGTCGAAATGGTTGTCCATGACGATGGAGACGGGCTTTGCCTCGGCAAGGCAGGTGCCGATGCCGTTGGTGCCTTGCAACTCCTCCGACCAGACCGCGCCGAGGATCAGGCCGGAATCGGCGCATTTGCCGGCGGACGGGTTTTGCGAGCGGAACAGCACCGTGACGCCGCGGCCATCCGTCAGCGAAACGATGTAGTCATGCGCGACGAAACGGGTAAACAGCCGCTCCACTTCCGGCATCGCGACCGCGATGAGGTCCTCCACCCGCTCCTGGTAGCTTTTCAGCTCCGTCTGCGTAACGACGGTCGGGAAGGCCACCTTGTACGGGTCGAGGCCGTATTGTTCGACGCAGCGCTCCCAGGAGGCGACGACGCGCGACAGATGCGGCTGGTTGGCGCCCTGCAACCGCGCCGACTGGCCGAGCGCGGAGATGACCGTGTGCGAATGGTTTGTCGTGGCAGTCATGGTTACGTCCTCCCGACGCCCTCAACCGGATAATGTTCGGCGTGGTTCCTTACGCGCGAATTGTCGCCGTCCCGCCCGCGACGTCAACAGCACATCCTTGTGAAACCGATAGCACGAAGCCGCCGCTTCTGTCATTTCGCGCAATGCTCATAGAGCCCGCCCGCGCCTGCAACACCAGGCTGTCGCAGCCGTGTCGCACTGCGACAGTGCCCTGGTTCGCAAGCCCCGTTTTCCGGTGCGCGCCCAGTTGGCACGGAAACTGCTGTGCTTTTGGCGAAGCACAATCGTCCGGAGGAAACCATGTCGAAGAAGGCGCTCGTCGTCGGTGCAAGCGGTGTGATCGGTCACGCCGTCGTCCGCTATCTCGAAACCTGTTCCGATTGGAGCGTGGTGGGAACAGCGCGCAACGAGGCCCCGGCCTTCATGTCCGGCGTTCCGTGGATTGCGGCCGACCTTGCCGATCCGGCCTCGCTTGCAACCCATCGTGAGGCCCTCTCCGATGTGACGCATGTCTTCTACGCGGCCTATGTGCCGGACCGCGACCTCGCGCAGGAAGCCCGCCACAATGCGGCGATGCTGGCGAACCTGCTGGACGGACTGGCTGGTGCCGGGGCGCCGATCGAGCGGGTGGTGCTGTTCCAGGGCGGCAAGGTCTATGGCCTGCATCTCGGGCCGGTGAAGACGCCGATGCGCGAAGACGATCCGCGCCACATGCCGCCGAACTTCTACTACGATCTCGAAGACACGCTGGCGGGATATTGCGCGCGGCATGGCTGGACCTATTCGCTGCTACGCCCGGACGTCGTGCTCGGCGCCATCGGCGGCAAGTCGCTGAACCTCGCCATGGTCATCGGTGCCTATGCCGCGATCTGCCGGGAGCTCGAAGTCCCGTTCCGCTTTCCGGGTTCGGCCGCCTGCTACGGCGTGCTGATGCAGGCGACGGACGCCGATCTTCTCGCCCGCGTCAGCATTTGGGCGGCAACGGCGCCGATTGCCGCGGGCCAGGCGTACAACGTCACGAACGGCGATCTCTTCCGCTGGGACCAGCTCTGGACAGCGCTTGCCGATCACTACGGTCTGGAAATCGGCCCGCCCCTGTCGATCCGCCTCGTGGATCACATGCGCGACAAAGGCCCCCTGTGGTCGGCGATGACGGAGCGCTATTCCCTGACCCCCGCCCGCTACGAAGACGCCATCCCGTGGAGTTTCGGCGACTGGGTTTTCCACACCGGCTTCGATGTCGTCTCCGATCTCACCAAGCTGCGCATCCACGGCTGCCATGAAATCCGGTCGACCGAGGCGACGTTGATCGAGAAGATCGGCCAGCTCCAGGCCAAGCGGCTCATCCCGCCGCTCCAGAACTAGAGGAACACACGATGGACGCATTCGAGACCTGGCCAAAGGCCCTGACCGAGGAATTCACCGCCAACCAGCAAAACGGCCGCGTCGGCGGAAAACTGGTTTCGGAGACCGAGACGCTGCGCATCTGGCATCTCCATATTCCCCCGGGCGAACGCCTCGGATTCCACCGCCATGTGCTGAACTATTTCTGGACGGCGCTGGTGCCCGGCCGGGCGCGCAGCCACTACGGCGACGGCCGCATCGCCGAGGCCACCTATACCGCCGGCGAGACGAAACACTTCACCTTCGACGCCGGCCAATCGATGATCCACGACCTGGAGAACATCGGCACCGAGCCGCTCGTCTTCGTCACGGTCGAGTTCAAACAGAGCGCAAACCAGCCCCTGCCCTTGTGAGGCCGCAATGAGGCGTGTCGGCGCCTCAATAGGCGACGACACGGTTGTCGTTCGGATCCGCCCATTTGGTGTTCGGGACGACGGAGAACCAGCCGGGACGCGACGGGTCGCGGTCATAGGGATAGCCGCCGAGCGTCTTGTGCAGGTCGGCATATTTCCCGAGCTTGTCGCGGTCGAGCTCGACGCCGAGCCCCGGCGCGGTCGGCACCTTGATGGCTCCGTTCTCATAGCGCATCGGCCCGCCGATAATGATGTCGTCGGTGAGTTGGTGATAATGGGCGTCCGCGTGGAAGACGAGGTTCGGCAGCACCGCGCCGAGATGCAGCATGGTGGCGAGCTGGATGCCGAGCTCGCCAGACGAATGTACGGCGATGCCGAGCTGGAAGGTCTCACAGACGCCCGCAGCCTTGACGCAGGGCCGGATGCCGCCCCAGAAGGTCGTATCGAGCAGGATAACGTCGACCGCGGGATTGAGTATGTTGGCGGCAAGCTGCTCGAAGTTGATTACCACTGTATTGGTGGCAAGCGGCATGCTTGTGTTCTCGCGCACCCGGCGCATGCCGTTCAGGCCCCAGGTCGGGTCCTCGTAATAGTCGTTGTTGAGGTCCTCGATGCCCTTGGCGAAGCGGATCGCCTCCTCGACGCTGAAGGCGGCGTTAGGGTCATAACGAACGCTGTCGGGTCCGAGCGCCTTCGCCCAGGCGCGAAAAACCTCCAGTTCGTAGTCAGGTGGGAAGACGCCGCTCTTCAGCTTGTGCGTGGTGAAGCCGCACTTTTTCTTCAAGGCGAGCGTCTGCTCGATGAGCTGGTCGGCCGTGCGCGTCTCGCCCTCGCCGGTATCCTTGTTGGGCAAGCGGAAGAACATATAGCTGGCGAAGGGCACCACATCGCGCATCTTGCCGCCAAGGATGTCGTAGACCGGCACGCCGAGGAATTTGCCCATAATGTCGAGACACGCGAACTCGATCGCCGCATGCATCTGCGTGCGGTTGTTGTATAGGCTGGCGGTCGGGTTGCAGATCATGAAGCGGAGGTTTTCCAGCTCGAAGGGATCATGCCCGACGAGATAGGGTTTCAGCGCGCGGAATGCCGCTTCAGCGCTCTCCCCACCGCCGCCCATCTCGCCGAGGCCGACGATCCCGACATCCGTCTCCACCTCAACGATGGTGCGCACGAACCGCCCCCAATGCGCGCCGTTGGAATGGCGCAGCGGCGCCTCCAGCGGCACGGTGACGGTGGTAGCGCGGATATCGGTGATTTTCGGTCGCTTCATGGGAGGCTCCAATGCAGTCTTTCTGTTGGGAACGGCCGGGCGTGGCGCCGGCTAGCTGATCATCCGGGTCATCTCGTCGACGCTGATCTCGCTGGCGGGCAGATCGGCGATCTTCTCGCCCCGCGCCATTGCGACGATGCGGTCGGAAATCGGGTGGATGTGATGCAGGTTGTGGCTGATGAAGATCGAGGTGACGCCGAGCCCCTTCAGCTCCACGACATGGTCCAGCACCTTGTTGGTCTCCTTAACCGAGAGGTGGTTGGTAGGCTCGTCGAGGATCAGTACCTTCGAGCGGAAATGCATGGCCCGCGCGATCGCCACCCCCTGGCGCTGGCCGCCCGACAAGGCTTTGACCGGCGTGTCGGCGCCGCGGAGATGCAGGCTCACGCCGCGAAGACCCTCCATGGCCTCGCGCGCCATCTTCTCCCGATCGACGATGCCGAAGCCGGGACGGCCGAATTTCAGCGGCTCGCGGCCGATGAAGAAGTTCTGCGCGATCGACATTTCCGGCACCATGGCCGTGTATTGGTAGATAGTCTCGATGCCGAGGCCCATCGCAACTTCCGGGCCGGTGATGGAAACGCTTCGGCCCTCGATGAAGATTTCGCCCTTGTCCTGCGTGTGAACGCCCGACAGGATCTTGATCAGCGTCGACTTGCCGGCGCCGTTGTCCCCGACGAGGCCGATCACCTCGCCGCGCGCGGCATGGAAATCGACATTCTTCAGGGCATGCACCGCGCCGTACCATTTTTGCAGGCCGACGCATTTGATGATGGGTTCTTCGACGGCCGGGGCCGGATTTGCAGCTACGTTCATGGTCTTACCCCTTCATGCCCTCGGCTTTTAGCCGGGTCTGCGTGTTGAGGACGACCGCCACCACGATCATGGCGCCGACGGCGAACATGAACCAGTTGGCGTTGACGCCGCTGAGGATGAGGATGTTCTCGATCATCGCGATCAGCAGTGTGCCGACGACCGCGCCCAGGATGGAGCCGACCCCACCGGTGAGAGCCACACCGCCAATGACGGCCGCGGCAATCGCCTGCATTTCGAGGCCCGTGCCGAGGTTCGGTACGATCACCTTGACGCGAAAACTCTGGATGATGCCGGCAAAGCCGGCGAGCGTGGCGCAGAGCATGAAACAGGCCATCTTCACCCGCTCGGTCTTGATGCCCATGTCGCGCGCCGCCTGCGGATGACCTCCGGTCGCAAAAATCCAGTGGCCGAAATCCATGCGGCGCAGCACGAAGCCCAGCACCAACGCAATCGCGATCATATAGAGCAGCGAGACACGCGGCGTGACGAGCCCAAGATCGAGCCGCCCGACCAGCCAAGACACGTTGAGTTCGCGCGGGAAGATCGGCGGAAAGCCGCCTGCCAGCACGACCGCGAGGCTGCGCGCCATGAACAGCATGCCGAGCGTCGCGATGAAGGACGGGATCTTGAGCTTCAGCGTGATCAGGCCATTGCCGAAGCCGATCAGCGCGGCGATCAGCAGACCGACCAGGATCGCTGCCGCCGTCGGCCAGCCGTTCTGCATCAACAGCACCGTCACCATCGGCGACAGGCCGAAGACGGAACCGACGGAAAGGTCGAACTCCCCGGCGATGATCAGGATGGTGATGCCCATCGCGACGATCGCGATTTCCGGGATCGGCTGCAGATAGACGGTCATGTTGCCGGTCGTGAAGAACCGGTTGTTCAACACGCTGAACACGACGAGCAGCGCGAGGAAGATCAGCAGCGCTGCCATTTCCGGCCGCGCCATCAGGTTGCGGACACTGGGTTTCATACTCTCTGGCCTCGAAAAGGGCCTCCCGCCCAAGGGACGGGAGGGCATGAAAAGGACTGGCTCAGCGCACGCCCATCGACATGAATTTTTCGACCTGCTCCAGGTCCTTCGGCTCCACCACCGCCTTGCCGGTGTTGACGTCGAAGGCGCTGAGGCCGAACTTCTTCATCATCGCGAGCTGGAGGATCGGCAGGTAGCCCTGGTAATAGGGCTGCTGATCGATGGTGATGTCGACGTAACCCTTCTTCATCTCGTCGAGCACGACGGGCACCAGGTCGAACGTCGCCATGTGCAACTGACCGGGCTTGATGCCAAGGTCACGCAGGCATTCGCCGGCACCCGCACCCCAGAAGCCGGCGTCGACATAGGCATTGGTCTCGGGCTTGCCCTGGACATATTGGCAGATGCGCGAAGCGGTGACCGAGATGTCATTGGAACTGTCGATCACCTCATAGCTGATCTGCCGGTTCGGCTCGGCGGCCTTCACCTCGTCGAGGAACTTCTTCGCGCCGCCGATGCGCGCCTCCGCCCAGCTTTCTCCCGGCCGCGAAAGGCCGAGCAGCGCATGCAGCGGCTGGTCCGCGGGGATTTTTGCATAGAGCCCCTTCATCAGCACGTAGCCGGCCTCGAAGAGGTCCTGCCCGACGAAGGCATTGCGCGCATTGCCGGCGGCCCCCTGGCTGTCATCGACATTGGCGGTGATGACCGGAATGCCCTTGTCGACCGCCTTCTTGATCGTTTCGTCATAGAGGTCGTCATTGACGATGACGGTGACGATGCCGTCCACGCCCTGCTCGACGACGGTATCGAGGTTCTGCAGGTGCTTTTGCAGGTCGCCGTTCGGCGTGGTGAAGATGAGCTGGCACTCCGCCTCGAACTGGGCGCAGGCGTCGTCCATGCCCTTCTTGATTGACTGCCAGAAGCTGTTGTCGATGCCCGTCTGAGTCAGGTAGACGAATTTCGGCTTCTCCTGCGCCATGGCAGTCCCTGCCACCAAACACGCCACGCCAAGGGCCAGTGCGGCCAGCGATCTCTTCATCATTTCAATTCCCTCCCAGGTTTTCTTCACCAGGCGCTCTCGGGATGATGCCTGCTGCGGAGCGCGTGGCGCGGCAGGCTGTTGCGTAAGCCGATCGCGCGCTAGCGCGCCTCCTACAGCACGCGGAGGATTTCGTAGCAGGCGCCGAAGGGGTGGTAGTCCGTCTTGCCGGGCGGGCTCTTGATGTCGCTCTGCTTCACGCCATCAGGCGAGAGGATGCGGAACCAGCAGCCGTAATTGTGATCGACCAGATGGCGCCAGCTGTAGCGCCAGAGCCGGTCGTAATCCTGCCAGTAGCGCTCCTGGCCCGTCCGTTCGGCAAGGCCGGCCGCGGCCGCCACCGTTTCGCAATGGACCCAGTGATATTTGTCGAGATCGTAGAGCTTGCCGTCCGGGCCGTAGCTGTAATGCATGCCGCCGAATTCGAGATCGGCACTCTTCGCCAGCGCCGTCTCGTAGAGCAGGATCGCCTGCGGCAGGATCCAGTCGCGCGCACGATAACGCTCCAGAATTAGCAGCAGTTTCGTCCATTCCGTCATGTGGCCAGGCAGGTAGCCGTAGGGGCGGAAGAGGTGCTTGGGATCGTCCTTATTGTAGTCCCAGTCGACCGACCAGTCCTCGCCATAGTGCTCCCAGACGACACCCTGCGCGGTGGCGGCAAGTTCCACGCAGATGCGCCGGGCCAGCGTTTCGGCGCGGTCGAGATAACGCACCTCGCCGGTCGCCTCATAGGCCGCCAGCATCGCCTCGGTCATGTGCATGTTGGCGTTCTGGCCGCGATAGCGCGAGACCGTCTGCCAGTCACGGCTGATCTCGTCCTTGTAGAGTTCGCGTTCCGGCTCCCAGAAACGGTTCTCCAGCAGGTCCCAGGTTTCCGCCACCCTTTCCGCCATGCCGGCAATGCCTGCCTTCATCGCCGAGGCATAGGCGAGCAGGACGAAGGCGTGGCCGTAACAATGTTTCGTCGTGTCCACCACCTCGCGGCCATGCATCAGCCAGAAATAACCACCGTGCTCCGGGTCGCGGTGGACCTCGTCGAGATATCTGACGCCGTGCGCCGCGGCCTCCGCAAAGTCCTGTCGCTTGAACAAGATCGCTGCGGTCACATAGTTGAAGATGAAACGCGTGGTCGAGACGAGGTGCTGCGTCTTGCGATCGGTGATGAAGCCGTCGTCGCAGTATTCGTTGTAATAGCCGCCGTCTTCCGTATTCAGGCAGATCGGATGGTAGAAATCCATGATCTCGCGCATATGGCCGAGCAGGAACGTTTTCGAGCGAAAATCGGGAAACGGTTTCATGGCGGCCTCCGGTCAATCTGGGATGATGATGCCGAGCTTGGAGAGGACGCCGCCGTCGATCTTGACGTCGGCGCCCGTGATGAAGCGGGCCTTGTCGCTGGCGAGGAAGGCGACCAGCTCGGCAACTTCGGACGCCTTGCCGACGCGGCCGAGCGGATGGCCCCGGCCCCAGGCGTCGAGCGTCGCCTCTGCCGTACCCTCGCCCTTCCAGAGATCGGCCGCCCAGCGCAGCATCGGTGTGTCGATGGAAGCGGGGCAGACGGCGTTGACGGTGATGTTGTCGTCCGCGTGGTCGAGCGCCATGGCGCGCACCAGCGCGTTGATCGCGCCCTTGCTCGCCGTATATGCGGCGACGCCGGTCTGCGAGGCATAGGCCTGTACGGAGGAGATTGCGACGATTGCGCCACCGCCGCGTTTCTTCATCTCGGGAATGGCGAATTTCGCGGCGAGGAAGATGCCCTTGAGGTTGATGTCGAGCACGTCGTCCCAGACGTCCACCGGCGTATCGACCACCGTGCCGTAACGCTGGATGCCAGCGCAGCAGGCGAGCACATCGACGCCGCCGTGTTGCGACACCGCGGCCGCGACCGCCGCCCGCATGTCGGTCTCGTTGCGCACATCGCCGACGAAACCCGCAGCATTGGCGCCGATCGCGGCAACCGCCTCATCGACTGAGGCTTTGTCGTTCGCCACGATCATCACTTTGCCGCCGCCCGCCGCAAAACGCCCGGCACAGGCGCGGCCCATGCCGAGGCTGCCGCCGGTAACGACGATGCTTTTGCCGTTGAATTCCGTCATCCTGTTGTCTCCCGATATGCATCTGCGGCCGCGCCGAACCGCGGCTCGGCAACGCCCTGCCCTACCTCCTCGACCGCAAAGAGCCCGCCCTCCAGCGGATACGCTGCGAGATGGGCGTCCGTCATGTTGAAGCGAGCAGAGGTAACGTAGAGCGTGGAAAGAGCCTCACCGCCGAAGGTGCAACTCGTCGGCCAGCTTGCCGGCAGCTCGATCAGGCCGATGGGGCGCCCCTCACCATCGAAGCCCGCGACCGCCGCACCGCCGGCGACGCGGCAGTTCCAGAGGTTGTCGTTCGCGTCGAGGCAGGAGCCGTCTGGCAAGCCACGTGCGAATCCGGCAACGATGGTCCGCCGGTTGCCGATCCGCTGCGTAGCCTGGTCGTAGTCGAACAGGTAGATTTCATTCGCCAGCGTATCGGCGAAGAAGAAGCGGTTATCCCGCGTCCAACCCATCGTGTTGGTGATGCCGTATTCGTTCGGCGTCAGCCGCGAGACCTGCGCATCCGGAGCGATGCGATAAACGGCGCCGGACTTGCGGTCCATGTCCTTCGGTGTGCCGTCCGCGAGGAGATTGCTTTGCATGGTCGCGACCCAGAACGAGCCGTCCGGCGCGACGCGGCCTTCGTTCAGCCGGTTCTCCGGCAGGTCCGGTTCCGGCACGGCGAACTCCTCGAAGGTGCCGCCAGGCGTCCAAAGGCAGACGGTGCGGCGCAGGCCGATGATGAAACCGCCATCCGCCCGCAGGCCGATCGATGTCACGAAATCAGGTGTCGGCCAGGTGTCGTGGCGCATGTTTGCCGGCTCCAGCCGGTGGATGCGCTTTCCGACGATGTCGACCCAGTACAGCGCCTTCTCGCCTTTCGACCAGATGATGCTCTCGCCGACAATGTCCTTCGCATCGAAAATAAGGGAAACCGCATAACTCACGGCAGCACCACGGATTTGATCGACGACATGTCTTCGCTGGCATTCGTCAGCGCGGCTGCCGTCTCTTCCAGGCTGAAGCGGTGCGTGATGACCGATTGCAGGTCCACCAGCCCGCTTGCCGCCAGTTCGATCGCCCGCGGATAGACGCCGGCATAGCGGAAGACGCCATGGATCGACAGTTCCCGCTCCATGGCCGGCCAGAAATCGATCGAGGAAGCGCCCGTCGGGTTGATGCCGACAAGCGCGAGACCGCCGCGCCGGCGGATGCGTGGCAGGGCGCGTGTGACAGCATTCGGTGCCCCGCTGCATTCGATGACGCTGTCCACCTCGGCGATCGTCCCGTAGAGCGGATCGGCCGCCGCATCATGCGCTTCGAAACGAGGGAAACGGCTGACGAGGCCGATGCGCGCCGGGTTGATGTCGGAGAGGATGATGCGCGTGGCGCCCCGTGCCGCCGCCGCTTGCCCGGCCAGCAGGCCGATCGGGCCGGCGCCGATGATCAGCACGGAGCTGCCGGGCTTCATGGCGAGGCGCTCCGTCGCCCAGAGGCCGACGGCGAGCGGCTCGATCAGCGCCGCCTCTTCGAAGGATAGGCTATCCGGGATCGCGAAAGTGAAATCGGCCGGATTGACCACGCGGCGGGCGAAGGCACCGTGATAGGGCGGCGTCGCCAGGAAGACGACGTCGGGGCAGAGATTGTAGGCGCCGGACCAGCATTGCGCGCAGTGGCCGCAAGGGCGCTGCGGCTCCAGCGTCACGCGGTTGCCCGGCTTCAGATGCCGCACCTCGACCCCTGTGGCGACCACGGTGCCGGCTGCTTCGTGCCCGAGCACGATCGGGCGATCGCAGACGAGATTGCCGATGCGGCCATGGCGGAAATAGTGAACGTCCGAGCCGCAGACGCCGACGGCGGCGATCTCCACCAGCACGTCGTTCGGGCCTGCGACCGGCTCCGGCCAGTCCTGCATCTCGACCACGTTAGGTGCCATGAGTACGGCCGCCCGGTTGGGTTTTGGGAAGAGCGCGTTCACATCCGCCCCCGCATGCGCTTGATGCTGATGATGTTGACCATGACGGCGACGAGGATGACGACGCCGCGCACAATGCCCTGCGCGAACGGATCGACGCCGAGCAGCACGAGGCCGTTGACGAGGGCGGCGATGAAGATCACGCCGAAGAGCGTGCCGAGCATCGTGCCGCGGCCGCCGAACAGGCTGGTGCCGCCCACCACGACCGCGGCGATAATGTCGAATTCCAGGCCCGAGGCCGCACCGCTGTTGCCCGAGCCGAGACGGCTTGCCATCAGGATGCCCGTCAGGGCTGCCAGCGCGCCGGTAATGGCGAAGACGAGAATGCGGATGCGCGCAACCGGGATGGCCGAGAGGCGCGCGGCCTCTGCATTGCCGCCGACCGCGTAAACGCTGCGGCCGAACACCGTGCGTGTCGCGACGAAGCTGAAGACGGCGAACAGCACCAGCATGATGATCGCGGGCGCTGGGATACCCAGCAACGACCCCGCGCCAAAACGCTGGAAGCTGAAATCCATGATGACGATGGGCACGGCGTCCGACATGACCTGCGCCGTGCCACGCAAGCCCAGCCACAGCGCCAGCGTGACGATGAAGCTCGGCACGTCGAAGAAGGCGCGCAGGAAGCCGGTGAAGCAGCCGATCAAGGCGCCGAGAACCACGACCGCCAATGCGGCGACGGGAAGCGGCACGCCGGATTGCGCCAGCGACGCCAGCAGCACGCCGGCAAAGGCGACATGCGGGCCGACGGAAATGTCGATCTCGCCGCTGATCAGAACCAGCGTCATACCCCAGGCGATGATGCCGACGAAAGCGGCGTCGCGCAGGATGTTGAGCTGGTTCGGCAGCGTCAAGAAATTGGAGGCGAAGACCGCGAGGAAGGCATAAAGCACGAGGATTGCGGCCAGCAATCCGATCTCGTTGGCGCGGCCGCTCAGGAAGTGGCGCAGGTCGAACTTCTGGTAGAGTTCGGATCGGGTTTCGGCCATTCTCAATGCACTCCCTGTTCGCCGGTGGTCAGCTCGCTCAGCGTCTCCGTGCGGATCGCCTCGCCTTCCACCTCGGCCGTGATGCCGCCGCCGCGCAGGATGAGCACGCGGTCGCAGACCTCGCAGAATTCCTCGATCTCGCCGGAGACGAAGACCACGGCGAGCCCCTCCTCCGCGGCCTTGCGCATCAGCTGGTAGATCTGGCGCTTTGCGCCGATATCGACGCCGCGCGTCGGCTCGTCGAGCAGCAGGATGCGCGGTGCGGCATTCAGCGCCTTGCCGATGACGACCTTCTGCTGGTTGCCGCCGCTGAGATTGCCAAGCGGCTCGCTTGGATGGGCGAGCTTGATGCCGAGCGCGCGGATCGAGGCAGTGACCTTCTCGCGCATCGCCGCCCGGTCGATCACTCCGCCGCGCGACACCGAACCCCAACTCGCCATGACGAGGTTTTCGTCGATGCCGAGCATCATCACGGCACCCTCGCCGCGACGATCCTCCGGCGTCATGAAGATGCCGTTCGCCCGCGCATCGCGCAGGCTCGCCGATCTGAAATCGCAGCCGGAGAGCGTCATCGAGCCGCTGTCTATGGTCCGAAGTCCGGCAATCGCCTGCAAAAGCTCCGTGCGCCCCGAGCCCAGCACGCCGGCAATGCCGAGCACCTCGCCGGCACGGATCTCGAAGCTCGCATCCTGGATGCGCGGAGCGACCTGGAGGCCGCGGATCGAGAGCAGCGGGCTGCGTTTGGCGGGGGCGGAGCGTACGGCCTCGCCCTCGGCCTGTGTACTGCCCAGCAGCATCTCGACGATCTGGCGGTTCGTCACATCGCCGACGGCTGTCGTCGCGATGTGACGGCCGTCACGCATGATGGTGAGGGAATGGGCCACCCGCCGGATCTCGTCCATGCGGTGCGAAATATAGATGACGCTCGTACCCTGCTCCGCCAGCCGGCGCACCACCCGGATCAAGGTTTCCGCCTCCTGCGCGACCAGCGAACTCGTCGGCTCATCGAGGATCAGCAACCGCGCGCCTTGGCGCAGAGCCCGCGCGATCTCGACAAGCTGGCGCTGCGCCACGGATATGCGCGCAACGGGTTGGCGTGGATCGAGATCGAGGCCGAGCACTTCGAGCGCCGCATGCGCCTCACGTTCCATCGTCCGCCAATCGACACTGCCGCCGCGCTTCGGCCAACGGCCCAGAAAGACGTTTTCCGCAATCGAAAGTTCGGGAACGACGCTCAATTCTTGGTGCACGGTGGCGATTCCGGCCTTGATGCCGTCCATCGGCGTGCGCAAGGCGACCGCAGCGCCATCCATCAGGATCGATCCCTCATCCGGCCGCTCGACGCCGGCAAGGATCTTCACCAGCGTCGATTTTCCAGCGCCGTTCTTGCCGAGCAGCGCGCGGACCTCACCGCGGCCGATGGCGAAATCCACGTCGCGAAGTGCAACGACGCCGGGATACGACTTCGATATGCCACGCATCTGGACGAGCGGTTCAGTCATGGAAGCCATGCCGTTCAGGTTGGAAAAGGAGGGCCGCGACCCAGGCAGCGGCCCCCAGTCCGAGGCGCCTATGGCGTCTCAGGGGATGCCGTCGGGCCGGGCTTCAAGCCAGGCCTTCACCTTGTCGGGATCCGATGACAGGAACATCTCGGTCGGCACGATGGTGAGATAGGTGTCGATCGCCTCGCCCTTGATGGCCTTAAGCGCCATGGCGACAGAGTCCTTGCCCATCTGCTGCGGCTGCTGTCCGTTCGTGGCGATCAGGGTTTCCGGCGCATTGATCAGGTACTGTGCGAGCTGCACGCTGATATCATTGCCGAAGACGACGGCCTGACCCTGGCGGCCCGAGGCCATGATGCCCTGAATGGCGCCGATCGTGCCATTGTCGGTAGTGGCGAACATGGCATTGATCGCCGTGTCGCCGGTCAGCATGGTCGTCGCGGTTTCCGTCGACTTGCCCGGCTCGAAACCGGCCTGATCGGCCGCCCATTCGACGCCCGGCACCGTCTCCTCGACCGCCTTTTTGAAGCCGGCCTTGCGCTGCACGCACGCCTCGTAGACGTCGCAATTCAGGATGCCAAAGCGGGGCTTGTCGATGCCCTTGCCCTTGAAATAATCGCCGGCGACGAGGCCGACATCATAACCGAGTTTGAACTGGTCGGTGGTGACCAGCGCCTTGACGTATTTCTTGGCGTCCTCGTCGTTGACGCAGGTGTTGTAGCAGATGACCGGAATGCCGGCCTCGGAGGCCTGCTTGACCACCGGCACGGAGGCCGTCGCGGAAACCGGCGACATGATGATCGCGCTGACCTTCGAGGCGATCAGTGTGGAGGCGAACTGCGCCTCCTTGGCGGCATCGCCCTGGCTGTTCTGCCCGAGCAGGCGAACGCTTGAATCGCCCGCACCCGCCTCGATACCCTTCTTGATCCCGCCATAAAAACCCTGCGCGTCGAGATAGAGCGCGCCGATCGTCAGTTCCTGCGCGCCGGCCGCGCCGGCCATGAGAACCGCGAGTGCGGCAGAAGCAAAAACCCGCAAAGCAGCGGGCCGTAGCCTGATGCGGTTGGTCATCGATATCCTCCCAGATGTCTTTGCATTCTTGTATGCAAGATTTTTGAGGCGGTCAAGCGTCGACCTATGTATGAGTGGAAAATCCATATTTTTCAGGCTATCGTGCATTGCAAGGCGATTTGCATGCAAGAAAACAAAAGACGGGGGCGGAATGGCGCGTGACACGAAAATCTCGGCGGCGGAGCATTGCTACCGCACGCTCTCGCGAAAGATCATCGGGCTGGAACTGAAGCCGAACGAACCGATCGGCGAACATGCGCTGGCCGATCTCCTGGGCGTCAGCCGCACGCCCGTGCGCGAGGCGCTATCGCGGCTGAGTGCGGAAGGGCTGGTGGATCTGCGTTCGCGGGCAGGCGTCGTGGTCGCCCCCATCCGCATGGATGCCGTGCGCACGGCGCAGTTCGTGCGCGAGCAGCTGGAGCTGGCCATCGTCGCGGAAGCCGCCCAGCAATCGAACCGGCGCATCCTGCTCGGCATCCGCCAGGCCATCGAGGAACAGGAACTGGCCATCGTCGAGGACAATCCCGACCTCTTCTTCGAATGCGACGAACGCATGCACGCGCTTTATTGCAGCCTGGCCGGCCGCGAAGGCGTCTGGAGCTTCATCTCCGACGCCAAGAAACACATGGACCGCGTGCGCCGCCTGTCGGTGCAGGCCGGCCAGCTCGACCAGCTTGTGCAGGATCACCAGGGCGTGCTGGAGGCGGTGATGGCCCGTGACACGGACAAGGCCCGCGAGATCATGCAGCTGCACCTGCGGCGCGTCATGCTGGACCTCAGCGAACTTGGAAGGCTGTTCGCGCCCTATTTCGAGCAGAACGAAGCAAAAGCCGAAGACCCGCCGCCCGCAGGACAGTCATGAGACTTTCCCGGCTGGCCGTTTTCGCGATGCCTGCGCCGCTGCCGGCAGCTACGGCTCAAGGGATTTGAGATAGGCGATGACGTCGGCCGCGTCACCGGCTTTCAGGCCGGTGAAGGCCATGCGTGTCTTGGGGATCATCTTCCTGGGGCCGGCGAGATAGGCGGCGAGCGTTGCCTCGTCCCATTTCAGGCCTCCGGCCGCAGCCGCCTTCATCGCGTCGGAATATTTGCCGTAGTCGGCAAGCGAGGCGGCGGGGCGGTCGACGATGCCGACGAGATGCGGGCCGACCTTGTTCATCGGCTTGTCGGCGCTGTGGCAGGCGGTGCATTTCTTGAAGACGACGGCGCCCGCTTCCGCTGATCCTTCCGCGGCATGGGCGGCGAAGGGCAAGGCGAGGCCCGCGAGGACGGCGATTATTCTCATGCAGCGATAGGCTCCGCGTGGAAGGACGGCAAAAGGTGGCCGGCCGAAGCCGGCCAGAGGTGGCACGGCTCGATGGAGCCGCACGCGATCACCGGCCGCCCGGAGGCGACCGGGGAGGATCGCGGTAAACCTCAGATCGAGCCGGCCCCCATCTCCTTGGCAATGTAGTCGGCCTGGCGGATGGCGAGCGTGACGATGGTCAGCGTCGGGTTTTCCGCCGCCCCCGTCGTGAACTGGCTGCCATCCGAGACGAACAGGTTCTTAATGTCGTGCGTCTGGCCCCATTTGTTGACGACGCCATCCTGCGCCTTCTCGCTCATGCGGTTGGTGCCGAGATTGTGCGTCGAAGGATAGGGCGGCGTCGGGAAACTGCGTGTCGCGCCGACCGCCGCATAGAGCGCCTCGCCCTGCTTGTAGGCGTGGTTGCGCATGGCGACGTCGTTCGGATGGTCGGTGAACCAGACATCCGGGATCGGCATGCCGTATTTGTCCTTCAGTTCGCCATGCAGTTTTACGGCATTCTGTTCCTGCGGCATATCCTCGCCGACGATCCAGAGGCCCGCCATGTTGGCATAGCTGTCCATGGCGGAGGCGAAGGTGCGGCCCCAGCCGCCGGGATCGAGGAAGGCCGCCATGAACGGCACGCCGAGCGCCAGCGTCTCCAGCTCGTAGCCGCCGACAAAGCCGCGTGAGGGGTCGTGTTTCGCCTCGTCGCGGACGATGCCGGCCATGGTGGTGCCGCGGTAGAAATGCACCGGCTTTTCGAACACGGCATAGACCGAGCCCGTCGTGTGGCGCATATAGTTCTTGCCGACCTGGCCGGAGGAGTTGGCAAGCCCATCCGGATATTTGCTCGATGCGGAATTGAGCAGCAGGCGCGGGCTTTCGATGGAGTTGCCGGCGACGCAGATGATGCGGGCCTTCTGGCTCTGCAGCTTGCCATCCTTGTCGGCATAGACAACCGCCGTCACCTTGCCACTATCGTCATGCTCGATCTTGACGACGTGGGAATTGGGCCGCACTTCCAGCCGGCCGGTCGCCTCGCCCTTCGGAATTTCCGTGTAGAGCGTCGACCATTTGGCGCCCCATTTGCAGCCCTGGAAACAGAAGCCGGTCTGCTGACAGCTCATGCGGTCGTCGCGGTCGGCCGAGTTGATCGCCATGTTGCCGGTGTGGCATTCCTTGTAGCCGAGCTTCTCGGCGCCGGCCTTCAGGATCTTGAAGTTGTTGTTGCCGGGCAGGCCCTCGATGCCGTTGGTGCGGGTCACGCCCATCTTGTCTTCGGCCTTGGCGTAGTAAGGCTCCAGCTCGGCGAGCGTCACCGGCCAGTCCAGCAGGTTGGCGCCCTCGACCTTGCCGTAGTTGGTGAGCGTCTTGAACTCATGCTCCTGGAAGCGCAGCGAGGCGCCCGCCCAGTGCGTCGTGGTGCCGCCGACGGCCTTGACGATCCAGGCCGGAAGGTTGGGAAAATCCTTCGAGACGCGCCAGCCGCCGCCGGTCGTGCGGTGGTCGAGCCAGGCGAGCTGGGAAAAGCTGTCCCACTCGTCGTTGATGAAGTCTTCGTGTTCGATGCGTGCACCGGCTTCGAGCACGACGACATCGATGCCCTTCTGCGCCAGTTCATTGCCCAGCGTACCGCCACCGGCGCCCGAGCCGATGATGACGACCACGCTGTCGTCGTTGAGATCATAAGGAGCTGCCATGGTTTCCTCCCGAAACATGTGCGGTCGGCGTCAAAGCCGCGGTCGCGCCTCCTCCGGCGCGGACCGTCAGACCGCCGTCAAAGCCATTCGATGTCGTCGAAGCCGCGGGCGATGTAACCGCCCTTGGAATAGGATTCGCCCTCGTAGCCGAAATGCGGCCAGAGCTCCTTCTGGTTATAGAAGGAGACGACGAGGTCGCCGCGCACCGCCTGGAAGAAGGGTGTGCTCTCGATGTCGTGCAGGATTTTCACGCGATCATCCTCCCAGCCGAGACCGCGATAACCGCCCTCGCCCGCCCGCTTGTCGAGATCGGCAATGCCCGCCTCGATCAGCTCCTTGTGCGCAGCGTCCGTGCCGGCCTTGGTGTCGTGGCCCTTCACCGCGATGGCGTAGAAGCGGTCTGCGACCGTATCGTGCGGATAGATATCACGGGCGAGCTTGATCAGCGTCGCCATCGTTTCCGGCTTCAGCGCCGTCGTCTCCATGCCCCAGGCCTTGTCGGGGCTGATCACCGCCCTGCCGGAGATGATGAGTGCGGCGCCGATCGTGCCGCGCTTCAAAAGCTCGCGGCGGGAAAGTCCCGGGCGCTGCTCGTAGATCGTCGTCATGTCAGGTTCCTCCCATTGCGTTTGAGACCGGCGGCCCTCCTCCGGCCGCCAGCCCGTTCATTTGAAGCGGCCGTGCCGTTGCAGGACCTCGATCCTGTAGCCGTCCGGGTCCGTCACGAAGAAGAAGCGGGCAAGCAGGCCGCCGTCGCGGTTGAACTCGACGATCTTGCCGGTGGTGAAGCCGAGCCCGGAGATGCGGGCGTGCTCGCCGTCGAGGTCGGAAACCGACACAGCGAGATGGCCGTAGCCGTCGCCGAGATTGTAGGCTTCGGTGCGGCCCTTGTTGATCGTCAGTTCGAGTTCGAATTCGCTTTCGGCATTGCTCATGTAGACGAGCGTGAAGGTCTCAAAGTCGAGCCTGTCGGCGACCGCGAGCCCGAAGGCCTTGTTGTAGAAATCCACGGACCGGTCTTCATCCAGAACACGGATCATCGAATGAATGGACTTTGCCACGCTGCCCTTCCCCTGCTTGCAGTTCGACTTGTGAAGGGAAGATTGCGCCCGGAATCACGGGCATGGGTAGCAGCCCATTACCGCACGTCGTTTTTCATTTCTGGAGTTTTATGCGAAGGATTTTTCTTGTTTTATCGCGACACAGGATGATTTGACCAAATTCAAGGGCCGCCGCATAATCGCCTGTATAAAAACAAGACTGGAGGATAAACCATGTGTGAGGTCTTTGCGGGCCAGGACCCGCAACGCTATCGGCCTGTCAACCGCTCGGTGCGGATCGGCGGCCATTCGACGAGCATCCAGATCGAAGCGGCCTTCTGGGACCTGATCGACGAGATGGCCATAGGCCAGGGTCAGTCGACATCCCGCTTCCTCTCGACGCTTTACGACGAGGCGTTGGAAATCAACGGTTCCGTATCGAATTTCGCCTCGCTGCTGCGCACGAGCTGTCTCATCTACATCATGGGTGGCGCGAAGAAATGCGACGGCGCACGGGAATTCCACATCGTCGCCGCCGAGTAGACGGAACGGTCAGAACCGCAGGCTGATGCCGGCACGGCGCAGCAGCCAGTAGAACAGCGCGGTGGCGCCGACGCCGAGCGCCATCGCCCAGCCGAATCCGGATTCACCCACGCTGAACGGCAATCCGGCCGTGTTCATGCCGAACACGCCGACGACCAGCGTGCCGGGGAGCAGCAGCGCGCTCATCACCGCCATCGCCCGCAGGCTACGGTTCGATTCGTCGGCCAGTTCCGCCGCCATCTCTTCTTGCAGCAGGCGGGCGCGGTCGTTGACCATGACGATTTCGCGGTCGAGCCGTTCAAGCCGCAGCGAAAGCCGGTGCAGCACGGCATGGGTCGCCTCGGAGAGTGCCCAGTCCTCGCGGTCCTCCTCCTCGAACAGCGCCACCATGCCGGCGACCGGGCGATGCAGCGACACCGCCAGCCGGCGGACTTCCTTGAGGCTGCGGCGCTCGTCGCTCAGCCGCTCCGTCACGATGCGGTCTTCCACCGCGTCGAGCAGCCGGGTCGCCTCGTTGAGCCTGAGATTGGTGTTCTTGCAAAAGGCCGCGACGATGCCCTCGAAAAGCTCGCAGGCCGTTGCAGGCGAAAAACCTTCGGCGAAGGATCGCCGCACCCGGTCCACCGCCTCCAGCGGATGCCGCCGGCCGGTGACGAGCAGCCGGTCGGTGAGCGCGAAATGCATGCGGCCGATCGTGGTCGACATGCGGTCCATGTCCATCTGCATGTCGGCGACGACGCCGTGCAGCGTGCCGGCCTCCTGGCCGAGCACAAGGCTTTCGTCATGTCCGTCGAGGATGGCGCGCGCGGCCGCGGGCAAGGGGCAATGGCCGCCAAGCCAGCCCTGCATGCGCTGGTCTACGAGATCGACATGCAGCCAGATCCAGCCGTCTTCCGCGCCAAGCGCGGAACCGATGTCCTGGGGCGCAAGCGGCACGACGCGCTCGCCGGGACGCGCCCGCCAGGCGCCGATGAGGCCCGGCGGGTGCTCTTTGTCCATCTCAGGGAGGAGATTCAAATAAAATGCTCCATCCGTGTCCTTGCCGGTATGTCAGTAGACCTCCGGCACATACATGTCGTCCGGCGGGGAATGGCGGATATAGTTGTCGTTGCGCACGCGTTCCGGCAGCTCGATCGGGGCCTTGGGCACGTCCTGATAGGGAACCTGCGTCAGGAGATGGGCGATGCAGTTCAGCCGCGCCTTCTTCTTGTCCACCGCCTCGACGATCCACCAGGGAGCCTCGGGAATGTGGGTCCGCTCCAGCATCTCTTCCTTGGCCTTGGTGTAATCCTCCCAGTGGACGCGGCTTTCCAGGTCCATCGGCGAGAGCTTCCACTGCTTCAGCGGATCGTGGATACGCATGCGGAAGCGGAATTCCTGCTCGTCGTCGGTGATCGAGAACCAGTATTTGATGAGGATGATGCCGGAGCGCACGAGCATGCGCTCGAATTCCGGCACCGAGCGGAAGAACTCTTCAAGCTCTTCCGCGTTGCAGAAGCCCATGACGCGTTCGACGCCGGCGCGGTTGTACCAGGAGCGGTCGAACAACACCATTTCACCGGCGCTCGGCAGATGGGCGGCGTAACGCTGGAAATACCATTGGTTGCGCTCGCGCTCGGTCGGCGCCGGCAGGGCCACGACGCGGCAGACGCGCGGGTTGAGGCGCTGGGTCACGCGCTTGATGGCGCCGCCCTTGCCGGCGGAATCGCGGCCCTCGAACAGCACCACGACCTTCAGCTTGTTGTGCTGCACCCAGTCCTGCAACTTCACCAGCTCATGCTGGAGACGGAACAGCTCGCGGAAATAGATGCGCCGCTCGATGGTCTGCGGCGCGGGTTCGGACATGCCCTCGGAGACGAGCGCGTCCAGCTGCTCCTCTTCCATCTGCATTTCCAGCTCCTCGTCGAAGCTGTCGGCGATTTCTGCCTTGATGCGGCTCAGATGATCGTTTTCGAACATGATCGGAATCCATTTGCCCGGACGCGCGGCAGGTCACCAAGCCAGTCGATCGACCGGTCTTATCCCGCCACCAGAACTTATTAGGAAGCCCGCATGATGTTTTTGTGACAGTGCGCCGCAAAACCCCCGCCCGGCCGGGCGGAGGTCGAAGGACAGTTCATTTTCCGCCCAGGATCAGTTTGCCTTGTCGAGAAACGCCCGGACCATTTTCGTCGTGGCTTCGGGGTTTTCTTCCATGATCCAGTGGCCAGAATCCGGCACCACACCTTCGGTCACATCGCTGGCGGCAGCCCGCATCACGGTTGCCATCATCGGCCCGAACGACTTCTCGCCGCCGATCGCCAGCACCGGCATCGCAAGCTTGCCGCCGGCGGCCAGGAAGGCCCGGTTGTCGGCCGCGTCCTGGTCGAAGGCCGCGAACTGCGCGAAGCCCGAATGCATGGCACCCGGCAGGGCATAAAGCTTGGCATAATGCTCGCGCGACGTCTCGGTGAAGCGGGCGGGCGTTGCCGAGAACTCGTTCCAGAAGCGATCGAGATAGATGCGTTCGCGGCCGGCAACGAGACGCTCCATGTCCGGCCCGCCGAAACGGAAATGCCAGAGCAGCGGGTTCTTCAGGATCTCTTCCCAGGGGCCAACACCGGGTACGGGCGCGTCAATCAGCACGAAGCGTTTCGTCCGCTCGGGATGCGCGGCGGCGAAGGCGAAGCCCACCATGTTGCCGATGTCGTGGGTCACCAGGTCGATCTCTTCGACCTTCAGCGCATCGAGCACGCCGGCAACGTCGCCGGCCTGGGTCTTCTTGTCGAAGCCGCCGTCGGGCTTGGAGGAAAGGCCGAGGCCGCGCAGGTCCGGCACGATCACCGTATGGTCGCGGGCAAGATCGGCCGCCATCGGCGCCCACATGTCGCCGGTCTCGCCGTAACCGTGCAGCAGGACCACGGCCGGCCCCACGCCGCCCAAGCGGACATGGATGGTTGCGCCATTGGTGGTGATCTCCTGCGTCTTGAAGGAAGCCGAAAAGGCGGGGACCTCGGCGCCGGCAGGTGCGGCGAAGGCGAGCAGTCCCAAGGCAAGGATGGTTTTCAACATTTTGGTCTCCCACCTAGCGGGAAGGCGATCCGATCGACCGCCGCTTTCAGCCCGTTGGTGAAGCATGACTATCACCGAACCGTCGTTCGAATTAGCCAACCAACGGCGGATCTCGCTTCCGGTTTTACCGAACAATCGGGCCGCATGTCAGCCCGCCCCCTCCTCCCAATAGGGCGGATCGCCAAAGGCCGCCTTGAGATGGTCCGCGAGCGCGCGAAGCTTGACGGACGAGCGGCGCCCTTCCGGATGCGCGAGGTAGATGAATTCCGGGCTCGGCCGCACGCCGACATCGATGAGCTTCAGGTTGCCGGCGCGAATATCCGGCCCGGCAATGAACAGCGGCAGCAGCGCAATGCCGAGGCCGGCGACCGCCGCGTCGCGCAGCATGTCGCCATTGTTGACCCGCAAGCCCACCCGTGCCCGGACGATCTCGATGCCGTCAGCCGTCGCGAAACGCCAGTCCGCCACGCCGCGGTTCGTGTAGAAGACGCCCTTGTGCCCGTCGAGTTCGGCCGTCGTTGCCGGTGTGCCGTGGCTGGCGAGATAGTCGCCGGAGGCGACCAGCACGCGGCGGCTCGGCGCAAGCCGCCACACCATCAGGCGGGAATCGTCGATCGTGCCGTGGCGCACCACGCCGTCATAGGCACCCGATGCGATGTCGACACGGCGGTCGTCGAGATCGAGTGACATTTCGATTTTCGGATTGGCCGCCAGGAAGGGAAAGAGCGCCGGCCCGAGATGCAGCCGGCCGAAGGTGACGGGCGCCGAAATGCGCATCGGGCCGGCAAGCGTGCCGCGCCGTTCGGCGAGATCCGTCGCCGCTTCCGAGACCTCCCTGAGGATGCGGGTGGCGCGTTCGAGGAAGGCGGCGCCATCCTCCGTTACCGACATCCGCCGCGTGGTGCGGTGGAGCAGCGTTGCGCCGAGGCTTCGCTCCAGCTCCGCCAGCCTTTCGCTCACCACCGATTTCGAAAGCCGCAGCGTGCGCGCCGCCTCGCTGATGGAGCCCGCTTCGGCGACCGCCACGAAACTTGTTATGCCGTCGAGTTTCATCGTTCGGTTTTTCCGGAAAATAGATTTGCCTTTGGCATTGTAGTGCGAACGCGCAGCCTGCGCCATATTCGTCTTCAGCAAAACAGCAACATTCCTCGAAGGAACAACGATCATGGACAGGCTCAACGGCAAACGCGCCCTCATCACCGGCGGCACCAGCGGCATCGGGCTGGAAACGGCGCGGCAATTCCTGGCGGAAGGCGCACGCGTCGCCGTCACCGGCACCAATCCGGAAACGCTGGAGGCCGCCCGCAAGGAACTCGGCGATGGCGCGCTGGTGATCCGGGCGGACGCCGCCGATGTCGACGGCCAGAAGCAGGTTGCGGCAACCATCAAGGAGGCCTTCGGCGGCCTCGACATCCTCTTCGTCAATGCCGGCGTCGCGCTGCTGAAGCCCGTCGACGCCTGGGACGAAGCCGCTTTCGACCGCGTCTTCGACATCAATGTAAAAGGCCCTTATTTCCTGGTGCAGGCGCTGCTGCCGATCCTCGCCAACCCGGCGTCGATCGTGCTCAACACCTCGGTCAATGCCCATATCGGCATGCCGAATTCCAGCGTCTACGCCGCCTCGAAGGCCGCGCTGCAATCGCTGATCCGCACGCTGTCCGGCGAGTTGATCGGCCGCGGCATCCGCGTCAACGCCGTCAGCCCCGGCCCCATCTTGACGCCGCTTTACGACAAGCTCGGCTTCAACGAGGCGGACCTCAAGAACGTTGCCGAGAGCATCAAGGGCCTGGTCCCGGCCGGCCGCTTCGGCACGCCCTCGGAGATCGCCAAGGCCGTGGTCTTCCTCGCCTCTGATGAAGCCGCTTACACCATTGGCAGCGAGATCATGATCGACGGCGGCATGGGAACGCTGTGAGTCACGATACCTTCGAGGAGCACTCGTAGACGACCCGGTCGGTCGCATCGTCGACGCCGGCGAGGCTGACATCATAGCCCCAGAGCCGGCGGATATGGGTCAGCGTCGCGTCGCGCCGGCCTTCGTCGAGCAGAATGCCGTTCTTGATGCGGTGGCGCAGGCGAAGCTGCCGGTCGCCGAGCAGGTCGACATCGATGACCTGGATATCCGGGCGGTTCGCGCCCGGATCATAGTTGCGCGCAAGGCCGGCGCGCACGGCGGAATAACCCCGTTCGTCGTGGATGGAGGCGACTTCGCAAAACGTGTCGGCCGAGCGGTCGGAGAGCTGGAACAGGCGGAATTTCCGGATCAGCGCCGGGCTCAGATATTGCAGGATGAAGGATTCGTCGCGGTGGTTCTCCCAGGCGTCTTTCAGCGTGCCCATGCAGTCGCCATTGCCGGCAATGTTGGGAAACCAGTCGCGATCCTCCGCCGTCGGCGCCGTGCAGATGCGCTCGATGTCCTGCATCATCGCAAAACCGAGCGCATAGGGATTGATGCCGGAAAAACGGGGATCGTCGAAGTTCGGCTGGAAGACGACATTGGCGTGGCTTGCCAGCAGTTCCAGCATGGCACCCTCGCTCATCCGGCCCTGGTCGAACAGCCGGTTGATGATGGTATAGTGCACATAGGTCGCGCACCCTTCGTTCATCACCTTGGTCTGGCCCTGCGGATAGAAATACTGGGCGATGACACGGACGATCCGGAGGATTTCCCTTTGCCAGGGTTCCAGGATGATGCTGTGCTTCTCCAGGAAATAGAGCAGGTTCTCCTCGGGAAGGTTCAACACCTTCTTGCGCTCCCCGGCTTCGCGCTCGGCCTCCTCCACACCGACGCTGCCGGTCGCCGTCGGCAGGGTGCGCCAGAGGTCGCTATAGGTCTGCTCCTCGTATTCCAGCCGTTCGCGCGCCCGCTCCCTGACCTTTTCCGATGAAAGCCGCGGTGGCCGGCGATAGTGGAAGACGCCCTGGTCCATCAGGGCATGCGCCGAATCGAGGATTTCCTCCACGGCAGCAAGGCCGTGCCGCTCTTCGCATTTGGCGATGTATTTCTTGGCGAAGTCCATATAGCCGAGGATCGCGCCGGCATCCGTCCACTGCCGGAACAGGTAGTTGTTCTTGAAGAAATGGTTGTGGCCGAAAGAGGCATGCGCGGTCACCAGCGCCTGCATCGGCATGGTGTTTTCGTCCATCAGATAGGTGATGCAGGGGTTGGAATTGATCACCAGTTCATAGGCGAGCCCGCGGCGGCCCTTGCGGTAGAGCTCGTTTTCGAAGACGAAGCGCTTGCCGAACGACCAGTGCTGATACATCAGCGGCATGCCGACCGACGAATAGGCATCGAGCATCTGCTCGGAGGAGATGACCTCGATCTGGTTGGGATAGACGTCAAGCCCCATCTCGCCGATGGCGATTTCCTTGATTGCTTCATAGGCGCGCGAAAGCGTCGTGAAGTTCCACTCGGAACCTTCGAATAGCAGGTTGGAAGCCGGCTCTTTTGCCATCCGTTCCTCCTTCACCGGCGCAGCTGGTCGGGCTGGTTCCGGGCAAAGAGTTTGCGGAAGACCGGATAGATGTCCGACGGCCGCGCGATGCGCGTCATCTGGAAGTTCCGCACCGCGCCGTCGACCGTCCGGTAGGCGCGCCACAGCGACGTGCCGTTGTCCGTCGTGCCAAAGATCTCGCTTTCGCGCTCGTCGATGATTTCGACATAGGCGTAATATTGGCAGAGCTTCATCAGCGTATCGCGCAGCAGCGTGGCACAGCGCTCGGAATCGCCGCTGGCATTGTCGCCGTCGGACGCCTGGGCCGCATAGATGTTCCAGATATTCGAGGGATAGCGGTCCGTGATGACGCGCACCATCTCCTCCAGCGCGGTGGAAACGACCGTGCCGCCGCTCTGCTTGCTGAAGAAGAAGGTCTCCTCATCGACTTCCCGCGCCTCGTCCGTGTGGCGAATGAACACGATTTCAATGCGCTCGTAGCGGCGCTTGAGAAACAGGTGCAGCAGGACGAAGAAGCGCTTGGCGAGATCCTTTTCGCGCTCGCCCATCGAGGCGGAGACGTCCATCAGGCAGAACATCACCGCGCTCGCATTGGGCAGGGGCTGGCGTTCGAACCGGTTGAAGCGCACATCGACGGGATCGACATAGGCGATCCGGCGGCGCCGCCGTTCCAGCAGGTCAAGGTCCTCGCGCAGCTGTTTCAGCCGCTGGCGCTGCTGGCGGGAAGGCTCCGCCTCGGCTTCCAGCGCCGCGATCTCCTCGCTAAGCGCCGCGATTTCCTTCTCGCCCGGCCGCCGCAGGGCGATACGCCGGCCGAAGCTGTTGCGCATCGTCCGCCCGACATTGATGTTGCTCGGCGTGCCCGATGTCGTAAAGCCGACGCGGTGGGACTTGTAGGTGACGGTTTCCTTGAGGTTCAGCTTCACCATGTCGGGAAGCTCCAGATCCTCGAAGAAGAGGTCAAGCACCTCCTCGCGCGACAGCACGAAGAGGAAATCGTCCGCATCCTCGCCGCGCCCACGGCCACGCCCGCCGCCACCTCCCGCGCCCGCCTCCGGCTTGCGGATGCGGTCTCCGGGCGAAAAGACCTCGTTTCCCGGCAGCACATAATTGCGCTCGCCGCTCCCTCCGGAATGCTGGAAGCTCGGCTCGTCCGCGCCGCGTTTGGGAATGGGAACGCCATGAGCGGCGTCGATATCGGCGATCTTCTCCGACTTGACCTTGTCGCGGATCGTACGCTTCAACTCGTCGTGCACCCGTTTCAGGAAACGCCGCCTGTTGCCGAGACTCCGGTCCTTCGGGTTAAGCCGGCGATCGATGAAATTCGGCATGCGCCATCCCCTACTCCAGCCCCAAATCCGGTACTCTTAGCCGGCCTTGTTGACGCGCATGTACCAATCGACGAGCCGCCGGACCTGGCGCACGGTATAGCCCCGCTCGGTCATGCGCTGGACGAATTCGGCGTGCTGCTTTTCAGTCGCACCATCCTTCTTCGAGCCGAAGCTGATGACCGGCAGGAGGTCTTCGACCTGGCCGAACATGCGCTTCTCGATCACCTCGCGAAGCTTCTCGTAGCTGGTCCAGGCGGGGTTGCGCCCACCGTTGCGGGCGCGGGCACGCAGCGTGAATTTCACGACCTCGTTGCGGAAGTCCTTGGGGTTGGCGATGCCGGCGGGTTTTTCGATCTGCGAGAGCTCGCTGTCGAGGATCTCGCGGTTGAGGATCTGGCCCGTATCGGCATCCTTGAAGTCCTGGTCCTCGAGCCAGGCATCGGCATAGGAAATATAGCGATCGAACAGGTTCTGGCCGTATTCGCTATAGGATTCGAGATAGGCCTTCTGGATCTCGTGGCCGATGAACTCGGCATAGCGGCTGGCGATTTCGGAGCGGATGAAATCGAGATAGTTCGCCTCGACCTCCTTGGGATATTGCTCGCGCCGGATCGCCTGTTCGAGGATATACATCAGGTGAACCGAGTCGGCCGCGACCTCCTTGGTGTCGTAGTTGAAAGTCTCGGACAGCACCTTGAAGGCAAATCGCGTGCTGACGCCCGTCATGCCCTCGTCGACGCCAGCGGCATCGCGGTATTCCTGCAGGGATTTCGCCTTCGGATCGGTATCCTTCAGGTTCTCGCCGTCATAGACGCGCATCTTGGTGTAGGTCGGCGAATTTTCGTGTGGCGTAAGGCGCGTGGCGACTGTGAAGCGGCTGAGATTCTCCAGCACTTCCGGCGCGCAGGGGCTGGCGGAAAGCTCGCTTTCGCGCAGTAGCTTTTCATAGATCAGCCGCTCCTCGGTGACCCGCAGGCAATAGGGCACCTTGACGACCAAAATACGGTCGAGAAACGCCTCGTTGTTCTTGTTGTGCTTGAACTGCAGCCATTCCGACTCGTTGGAATGGGCAAGCACGATGCCCTGGAACGGAAAGGCCCCGAAATTCTCGGTGCCGTTGTAGCTGCCTTCCTGCGTGGCGGTGAGCAGTGGATGCAGCACCTTGATCGGCGCCTTGAACATTTCGACGAATTCGAGAAGCCCCTGCGTCGTGCGGTTGAGGCCGCCGCTGTAGGAATAGGCGTCGGGATCGGCCTGGCTGTAATTTTCGAGCTGGCGGATATCGACCTTGCCGACCAGGGTGGAAATGTCCTGGTTGTTCTCGTCGCCCGGTTCCGTCTTGGCGATGCCGATCTGGCGCAGCCGCGAGGGCATGAGCTTGACGACGCTGAATTTCGAGATGTCGCCGTTGATCTCGTCCAGCCGCTTCGTCGCCCAAGGCGAAATAAGCCCGGTGAGACGCCGTTGCGCGATACCGTATTTGTCTTCGAGCAGCTCGCCCATGCGATCGCGGCTGAACAGGCCAAGCGGTGATTCAAAGACGGGGCTGATCTTGCCGTCGATGGCGAGCGTGTAGATCGGCTGCTGCTCCATCAGCTTCTTCAGCCGCTCGGCAAGGGAGGATTTGCCGCCGCCGACCGGGCCAAGGAGATAAAGGATCTGCTTGCGCTCCTCCAGCCCCTGCGCCGCATAGCGGAAATAACCGACGATCCTCTCGATCGTATCCTCCATGCCGTAGAAATCGGCGAAGGATGGATAGATCTTGATGGTGCGGTTGGCGAAGACGCGGCCGAGCCGCTCGTCGGCGCTGGTATCGACCAGTTTCGGTTCACCGATCGCTGCCACCATGCGCTCTGGCGCCGTGGCATACATGCTCTTGTCATCACGGCAGGCTAGGAGATATTCCTGCAGGCTGAGCGCCTCTTGCGCTTCGCTTGCGTAAGTCTCTGAAAAAAGGTCGAAAATATCGCTGCCACTGGTTCGCATAGAACCCTCCTGCGGTCGCCGGGCGATATCGCCGTCGTAGTCGCCCGCCATCTCAGTTATTAAACGGATCAGGAGCGGGTTTTGTTCCCCGACTCCGGCTGCAACACATGCCGAATCTTAAGCGCAAACAAAGGCGAAACGACGTTCTAACAGGCCACGTTCAATCAATTCCAAGACTGCGCCCATCCAAAGCCATGCAAGGAGAGGCATCGACTCAGTATGATATATTGTTACGGGCAGAACGATAGTAACAGTGATTTGAGTTGCATGATTTTTCCCCCGCTCAGTCTCGCAAGGGACGAGTCGGAGACCGCGGCCGAAAAGTCCCCGGCAAGGCGGCTAACGGTTCGTTAAGACGACCGGCACGACTTTAAATGTATATTAATGCAAATTTAATCGAGCACTGCCCTTCACCAACTCTTTCCTTGGTTTCCTCGCCTTGCGCATGCAGGGTCCTGCCATTCGATCGTCGTGGCGCTGGGGAATGGTGTTGGAATGATTTCGTTCGTCATCCGGCTCAAAAGCCGCGCCCATTTCGTTGTCAAACAGGGCCGCAATGCCGAGCGCGAAGCGTTCATCGGCACCAATGCGCGCCGCCGCAAACAGGCGCGGCTGCGCGTCGCGATCGTAATCGCCGCCTTTTGCGCGATCTACGTGGCGGTCGGCGTGCGCCTCCTCCAATACGGCCTTTCCGAGCCGATCCTGTCCGCATCGATCGGCAGCAATGTCGATGCGGTAGCCTCCCGCCCCAACATCGTCGACCGCAACGGGGAACTGCTGGCGACCGACCTCAACATGGTGTCACTCTACGCCGATCCGCGCCGCATCATCGATGCCGACGAAGTGGTGGAAAAACTGGCACTCGTCGTTCCGAACATCGACTGGAGCGACACGCATAGGAAGCTGCGCTCCCAGACCGCGTTCCAGTGGCTGCGACGTCAGCTGACGCCGAAGCAGCAGGCGGATATCCTGGCGCTTGGGCTTCCCGGCATCGGCTTCCGCCCGGAAAAGCGGCGGTTCTATCCGGGCGGCGCCACGGCGTCGCATATCGTCGGCCACGTCAATGTCGACAACCAGGGCCTTGCGGGCATGGAGCGCTATCTGGACCAGCAGGGTCTTGCGGACCTGCGCGCGTCCGGTCTCACCGATGATACGCGGCTGGCGCCGGTGACCTTGTCGATCGACCTTCGCGTCCAGAACATCGTGCGCGACGTCGTCGCAAGGGCGATGACCGACTACGAAGCCGAGGCCGCCGGCGCGGTAATCCTCGACGTGGAGACGGGCGAGGTGCTGGCGATGGCGTCGGTTCCCGATTACGACCCGAACGAGCCCTCCCGGATGCTGCCGGACGGCAGCGTCGACAAGGCCTATGAAAAGGGCTGGTTCAACCGCATCAGCAACGCGACCTTCGAGATGGGCTCGACCTTCAAGAGCTTCACGCTGGCGATGGGGCTGGACGAGGGCAAGATCTCGCTGAATTCCGTCGTCGATGCCTCCCGCCCGATCCGCATGGGCGGTTTCACCATCCGCGATTTCAAGGGTAAAAACCGCCCGCTCTCCATCCCCGAAGTGTTCCAGTATTCCTCCAACATCGGAACGGCGGCGGTCGCCGACATGGTCGGCATCGATGGGCACCGCGAGTTCCTCACGCGGCTCGGCCTTCTGTCCAAGCTGGACACGGAAATGCCCGGCGTCGCGACGCCGACCCAGCCGCAGACATGGAAGAAGATCAACTCGGTCACGATCTCCTTCGGCCACGGCGTCGCCACCACGCCCTTGCAGACGGCGGTTGCGGCCGCAGCGCTGATGAACGGCGGATACCTCCACCAGCCGACCTTCCTGCCCCGCTCGAAGGAAGAGGCGCAGGCGCTCGCCCGTCGCGTCATCAAGGAGAAGACGAGCGCGGAAATGCGCTTCCTCTATGACTGGAACGGGCAGAAGGGCTCCGGCCGTGGCGCGCAGGTGGAGGGTTTTCACGTCGGCGGCAAGACCGGCACGGCCGACAAGGTGATCAACGGCCGATACGCCAAGAACATCAACTTCAACGCCTTCGTCGCCGCCTTCCCGATGGACAAGCCGCGATACATCGTGCTCTCCATCATCGATGCGCCGCGCACGGGCGAACGAGGCGGGCGAACGGCAGCCTCCACGGCGGCCCCGATGATCCAGGCCATCATCCGCCGCGTCGCGCCGCTATTGGGCGTCAAGCCGCGCTTCGGCGAACCGGATGCGGAAATGCTGCTGGTCGATTACTGAGCCCACGCGGTGCGAAGCGCCATTCGACGGTGAAACCGAATTCTGATTTCAGATGCCGCCCAATTATAAGAGCGATCCAGAGGCCGTATCTGATTGTCGAAAGGAACCGGCCATGCAGATCGACCACGTCACCATCAGAACCCGCGATATCGCAGGCGCCCGGGAATTCATGCGCACGGTCTTCGATCTGGAGGAAGGCGAGCGACCGGCGGCGATCCGGCACATTCCGGGCTGCTGGCTCTACAGCGAAGGCAAGCCGATCGTTCACATCATCGGGTCCCATGGAGCGGGCCAGGATCGCGCGGCAGAAGCCATCGATCATGTCGGCCTGCGCATGACGGACTATACCGCCTTCCGCGCAAAGCTCGATCGCCTCGGCATCCGCTATTCGCCGATGGATCTCGCCGACATCGCCGAGCGCCGCCTCTTCCTGCAGATGCCCGGCGGCCCTCTGCTGGAAGCCGTCTTTTCCGAACCCGTGCCCGCCTAGCGCAACAGGCCTTCCACCGTGGCAGCGGCCGCAAGCACCCGTCCGTCGCTATTCCTCGGCCCCGACAGAAGCAGCCCGACGGGCATGCTGGCAGCACCGGTGCCGCAGGGCAGCGACACGCCGCACCAGTCGAGAAAATTGCCGATCAACGTGTTGCGCAGCGTCTTGCCGTTCACCTGGAAGAACAGGTCCTCATCGTCCAGCAGCGGCTGGATCTGCGGCGCGACATGGGGGAGCGTCGGGCTGATCAGGATGCTGTCCGGCCCAAGCCGCTCCTCGAAGGACGCGATCAGCCTGTCGCGCGCGGCCAGCGTTTCGAGATAATCGGCGAGCGTGATCTTCTCCCCGAGCAGCGTGCGCTTGACGACGCGGGGGTCCATCTCGGCCGCGGCCGCCCCCTGGATGCGCTCGCGGTGCAGCACGAAGGCCTCGGCCGTCACCAGCGCGCCATGCTTGGCCATCAGGTCGAAGATAGCGGAGAATTCCGGAAAAGCCTCGCGGCGGACACGGGCGCCCGCCTTTGCCAGCCGCGCGACGGTCGCCTCGAAGGCCGCGACGACTTCGGGTTCGGCGCCGTCGAAGAACACGGTCTCGGGGATGACGAAAGAAAGGTCTGTGATGCAGGGGCGTGGCAGCGCGTCGGCGGATGGCAGCCCGCGCATGGCCGCATCGACCCAGATCGCATCCTGCACGGTGCGGCAGAGCGGCCCGAGCGCATCGAGGCTCTTAGCCAGCGGGAACACGCCCTTCATGGAATAGCGCCCGCGCGTCGCCTTGTAGCCGACGATGCCGTTGAAGGCGGCGGGGATGCGCACCGAGCCGCCGGTATCCGTGCCGATGGAAACGGGAACGAGGCCGGCAGCGACCGCAACGCCGGAGCCGGACGAGGAGCCGCCCGGAATACGATGTTCGCCCGCCGGCGAAGCCGGGTTGCGCGGCGTGCCGTAATGCGGATTGATGCCGAGGCCGGAAAAGGCAAACTCGCTCATGTTCACGCGGCCGACGCTGACCATGCCGGCGCCCGCAAGCGCCTGCACCACGGCGGCATCCTCGCCTGCCGGTTCGCTGCCCTTCAGCACGCGGGAGCCGACGGTCGTCGGCAAGCCCTGAATGTCGAAAAGGTCCTTCCAGGCGATCGGCACGCCATCCAGAACACCGAGCGAGCGCCCTTCGCGAATGCGGCGGCGGGAAGCCTCGGCCTCCGCTTTAGCCCGGTCCTTCAGCAGAACCGTGAAGAGCGCGGCATCCGGATAGGCCTCGATGGCGGCCAGCGTCTCCTCCGCAAGCGCGACGGGATCGACCGCGCCCGCTTGCAGGAGTACGGAAAGCTGAGCAATCGACCGCGGCTCCATCGGCATGTCCTTTTCTGCTTTTGATGGACCGTTTCAACAGGTTCGCGTCGAGAGCGTCAACCATAAAGCAAGTAAACCGTGCCTCCGAAGAGGCACGGCCGCCATCGTCAACCGGCCGCGAGAAACCAGGAGCGGCGCGCCTGCGTCAGTCCGGCGGCGTAGATGCCGAAGGCGATGACGGCGGTTGCCGGCGCCGAAAGCTCGGCGTAGCTGCCGCCCCAGACATGCAGCCAGATGCCGATGGCGGCTGCGATGAACCAGGCACCGATGCCGAGCGGATTGAAGGCCGGCACATGGCTGGAGCGGTATTCGATCGCCTGCCCCACCAGCGCGCTGTAGCGGTCGATCAGAATATGCGCCATCGCTACCGCCACCCAGGCGACGACGAAGATGCCCTGGTACGCGAGCGCCTGAAGCAGATAGGAAAAGACGTCCGCGAGCATCAGCACATAGACCACGATGCCGACCGCGATGGCCCAGCCGACGCGGCCGAACGGCAAGCGACCGAAGAGCTGGACGAGCGCCTCCATGTTGACGGCGGCCAGATAATAATTCGCCGTGTTGATGCGGGTCTGCGTGACCCAGACGAAAAGCAGGCCCCAGATGCCCATCAGCTTCAGAAGCGCCAGCAGCACGCTGACCTCCGAAAGGGCGCCGAGATCCGGCACCGTGCCGATCATGAACATGCCGAAGAGACCGCTCACCAGGAATGCCATGGCGTAGAACGGCATGCCGAAGTTGAACCAGGCGTGATAACCGGCATCCTCCCCGCGCCCGAAGCGGGCATAGTCGAAGGTGAACATCATCAGCACCCAGACGCCCATGTAATAGACGAAGCAAGACCACCAGCCGCCGGCCGGCGCACCCGTCTCGGGACCGAGGTTCAGCCATTTGTCGCTGTAGCCGTATTCGCTGATGGCGAGTGCCACCGCGACGACGAGGCCGAGGATGTAGAACGGCAGCAGCACGCCGTTGAACTTGTCGAGCCAGCTCTGCATGCTGCCGAAGATCAGCGGTACGCTATAGAGCACGACGATCAGTGCCGCGACCGGATAGGAAATCGACGGCAGGATGGTGTTGATGCCGACCGCGATGACCGAGCCTTCGAAGACGGCATAATAGATCGCCGTGGCGCAGAAGATGAGGGTCGCCAGCCCCGACCCGACATTGCCGAACAGCACGCGTGAGAACAGCGCCACGGAAAGGCCCGTGCGGATGGCGAAGCGGCTGAGCACCGCGTTGATGACGCCATAGACGACGACGGACAGCACGATGCCGATGATGGCATTGCGCGTGCCGAAGTTGAGCGCCATCGCCGCCCCGACCACGATGTAGAAGACGGCGCTGCACACCGCCCACCAGGCCATGGTCAGCCCGCCTTTCTGCATGCGGGCGTTCGGTGGCACCGCCACGCCGGAAAAGTCCGAATTGTCGGCTTCGGTCGCCGATACATTGCCTGCCATTGCAATCCCCTCTTTTGTTTCAGGTAGATCCGTCAATTTGCTCGTGTCAGCAGGTAGCTGCCGCTTTCGTGCAGCACGCTCGTCCAGCCGGGCTCGATGACGATGGTCGTCGTCACCTCCTCGATGATGGCGGGGCCGTGGATGCGGGCGCCCGCCCCGAGCTTCCCGCCGTCATAGATCGGCGTGGAATTGGCCTTGCCCGACTGGTCGAAGATCGCCTCGCGAAAACCCTTCAGCGCCTGCTCCGCGCCGCCGCCTTCGGCAAGTTTTGGCGGGCGGACCTTTTCGATACGGCCGTAGATGGTGGATTCGAGGTTGACGACTTCGACCGCGCTGTGGCGTTCGGCATAGGTGTAGAGTTCCTCATGCCGGGCGTGGAAAGCATCCTTCACCTGGTCGATCGTGCTTTCGTCGATGGCAAAGGTGCCGATGTCCACCGTGCATTCGTGCACCTGGCCGACATAGCGCATGTCAATCGAGCGCTTGATATCGATCGCCTCCGGCGAAAAGCCGTCCGCTTCGAGATGGGCGACACCTTTGGCCTCGATCTCGCGGAACAGGCTGTCGATGCGTTCATAGGCGGCCGCATTGTCGAGGCGCACCGGCGCGGGTGCCATGTAGTTGTATTTCACGTCGGAGATGATCTGGCCGAAGGCGCAGAGCCCCGAGGCGAGTTTCGGCAGGATGATCGTGTCGATGCCCATCTCCCGTGCCAGCGCGGTGATATGCGCCGCCGTGGCGCCGCCTGCCCCCACCAGCACGAAATCCCGCGGATCGTAGCCGCGCTCGACCGAGACGCGGCGGATGCCGTTGACCATGCTGTTGTTGACGATCGCGAACATGCCATAGGCCGCCTGCTCGACGGAGATGCCGAGCGGCTCCGCGACCCTGGCAACTGCCGTGCGTGCATTCTCGATATCGAGCGGCAGCTTGCCGCCGAGCAAACCGTCGGGATTGAGGTAGCCGAGCACGAGGTTTGCATCGGACGTGGTCGGCTCTACGCCGCCCTGGCCGTAGCAGGCGGGGCCGGGTTCGGAGCCTGCCGATTGCGGGCCGACCTGGAGCAGGCCGAGCGGATCGATCCAGCCGATCGAGCCGCCGCCCGCTCCCAGCGTCTCGACCTGAATCATCGGAACACCAATACGATAGCGCAGGAAGTCGATGTTCTTGTTGAGGTTGGTCTGGCCGTTGCGGGTCAGCGTGATGTCGAAGGACGTGCCGCCCATGTCGACGGTGATGACGTTCTTCTGGTCGAAGGGTGCACCGGCATAAAGCCCCGCCTGGGGCGCCGATGCCGGGCCGGAATTGATGGCGTAGACGGAGCGATCGGTCATCACCTGGCCGACCGCCAGCCCGCCATTCGACTGGAAGTAACGCACCGGCTGCTTGGCGCCAAGCTTGCGGAAATAGGCGTCCACGGCGGCGACGTAGCGGCGCATGACCGGCGCCAGATAGGCATTGGTCACCGCGGTCGAGGTACGCGTATATTCGCGGACTTGGGGATAGAGTTCGCTGCCGACGGTGAGGATCGCATCCGGCATCATCTCGCGCACGATCTCGGCGGCCCTCGCCTCATGCCGCGGATCGAGCACCGACCAGACGAAGGAAATGGCGACGGTCTCGATGCCATCCTTCAGGAAGAGCCGGCAGGCGTCGCGCACGTCCTCCTCATGAAGCGGCGTGCGCACGGATCCGTCGGAGAGGATGCGTTCGCGCACGCCGCGCCGGAGATAACGCGGCACGAGCATGGTCGCCGCCGGATATTCGGGATCGTAGCGGAAGCCGTCTTCCTTGTGGCCGTTGCGGATCTCGATGGAATCCTCGTGGCCCGCCGTGCAGATCAGCCCCGTCTTGCCGCCGCGATGCGTAATGAGCGCATTGAGGCCAACGGTGGTGCCGTTGATGCAGAGGTCGCAGTTGGCGATGATATCCTCGATCGGCCGGGCAAGATCGGCAGCGATCAGCCCGAGACCGTTCTCGATCGCCCGTGTGGGATCGGACGGCGTGGAGAGCGCCTTGAACAGCTTGACCTCTCCGCTGGCGCGGTCGGCGATGACGAAATCGGTGAAGGTGCCGCCGGCGTCGATGCCGAGGCGGTAGGAATACAGGGTCATGTTTCGTCTTCCTTAGGCAATGGCTCTGAGCCGTTCGGTTTCGGCACGGTCGACCGCAAGGGTCTCCCGGTCAGCGATCGCCACGCCGTAATCGGCGCGCGCACCCGCAATCGAGACGAGGCCGTTCAGCACATCTGAGACCACCTTCTCCACGGGGCGCTCGAACGGATTGCCGTAGCCGCCGCCGCCCGGATTGAGGTTGGTGATGGTCTGGCCCGGTTTGATCGTCTCGATGATGTTCTTGCGCTCCACCTGCACCGCGCCGTCGCGGCGCAGCTCGACGCGCCCGACCTTGGTATCGACCACCGCGGACTTCGCGCCGGCAGCACCCATCGCCGGGATGCGGCGTCCCTCGCCAAAACCGATGCACAGCATGTCGCCGTTGAGCGGTTCCACTTCCCAGGCCGTGCCCGAGCCGCCGCGGAATTTGCCGGCACCACCGGAATCGGTCATCAGCGAATAGCGGTGGATGATGATCGGATAAGAATATTCGAGCAGTTCCACATCACCCGAGTTGAGCGCCCCGAAGCAGCATTCCGGGCCGACCGCATGCCAGCCGTCCTGCTTCGGCGTCGCACCGCCGCCGGAAATGATGGTGGCGAGCACCATGGTCACGAACTCTTCGTTGGTGCGGGCGTCGCGGCCGGCAATGTTGAGGCCGTTGGCATGGCCCCAGGAGGCGGAGACCTTGGAGGGCATCGCCTTTTCGAAGGCGAGGCGCACGGCGTCCGTCAATGTCTCCATCGGCGTCGTCGTGCAGTTCATATGCGGTGCCGGCTCCTGCGCGTTGCACAGCGTGCCCTTTGGCCCGAAATCGACGCTGACGCAGCGATAGAGCCCCTCATTGTAGGGCGGCGGCAGGGCGGCGAACATCATCAGGCCGAGATAGACGCCAGAGTGCGAATTGCCCTCGTAGGAGTTGATGAAATAGGGGATCTGCGGCGGGCTATCGATGGCGATATGGCAGCTATCTCCCGTGATCGTGACCGTTGCCTTGATCTCGAAATCACCAAACCCATGACCGGCATCCTCCAGGATGGCCGCCCCCTCATAGGTGCCGTCCGACACGGTGGCGATCAGCGTGCGCATGTGCCGGTCGGCCATGTCGAGCAGCGTGTCGACGCAGGTATCCACCTGCTCCTTGCCATATTTGTCGAGCATGGCGATGAGGTTGCGCTCGCCGACCTGGCAGGCGCCGATGAGGGCGCGGAAGTCGCCCTCTTGGTCGCGCCGTGCCCGCATGTTGGTGAAGATCATGTTGAGCACGTCGTTGCGCGGCTTGCCGCGATCCCAGATCTTGACCGGCGGAATGCGCAGGCACTCGGCGTAGATCTCGGTCGCATTGGGATTGTAGCCAGCCGGTACCGGGCCGCCGATATCGGTGAGATGCCCCTTGCAGACGGTCCAGTAGACCAGTTCGCCCTTATAGAAGACCGGCTTGTACATGCAGGTATCGATGGCGTGGCTGCCGCCGAAGGCCGGGTCATTGTGGAGGATCAAGTCGCCCTCGTGGATGTCGTCGCCGAAGAAGCCGGCGACTGCCTTCATGGCCGGAATGAGCGAGCCGAGGTGGATCGGAATGTCCTGGCCTTGCAGGATCATTTCCGGCCGCGCATTGAACAGCGCCGTCGAATAGTCGTGCGCCAGGTTGAAGACCGAGGAGCGCGCGGTCTTTTCCAGCGCGAGCGTCATTTCGCGCTGTGTCGTCTCGAGCATGCCGCGCACGACCGAGAGCGTGATCGGGTCTACTTTCGAAGTCTGGGTATGAAGCATCGTGTTCACGCTGGTTGAGGGCGAGAACCGACGGTCTGGAAACCGCGTGGATAGGTCGAAATGTCTGTTCCCGGAGCCGCCGGTATCTGTCGCACCGTTGAAGCTGGTCCAATCTAGGCAGAGTTTTCCGCTCCGGTCTTTGCAGCGCGGGAACAACAAATTGCGTCAGAACGCACAGTCTGCCATTTTCATTGCCGGGCAGCGGCCATGTGCATACCTTTGTTGCAAGAGGGGAAGCCGCATGAAGACGAGCATCACCACAAGCGCGACACGCGCACCGGACCGCAGCCGCCACTGGCACGAGGCCATCGCCTCGGCCTATTTTCCGCTCGACCTTCGCTTTCGCGATGCCGACGGATTTTCTGGCGACCTGACGACATGGGACTTCGGCGACGTGTCGATCTCGCGCCTCACCTGCGACGCGCTGCAATATCTGCGCCTGCCGCATCACTTTCGCGCCGCGCGCGAGGAGGAGTTCCTCGTCACCGTGCCGGCGAAGGCGGAAGTGTTCTTTTCCCAGGGCGGTCGCGACGTCAAATGCCGGCCGGGCGGGTTCTTCCTGGAGCGCAGCAGCGAGCCCTACCAGTTCAGCCATGCGGAAGCCGCGGACATGTGGGTGCTGAAGGTCGAGGCCGATGCGCTTGGCGGGCGGATGCGCGCACCCGACCGCTTCTGCACCCTTCAGTTCGAGGCGAACAACGGCGCCGGCGGCCTCTTCACCGACATGCTGCATCTCCTGCCCGCCCGTTTCGACGGGATGACGCAGGAGGCGCGGGCGACGGTCGGCCGCCAGCTCGTCGACCTGCTCGTGCTGGCGATCAAGGCCGACGACCGGGTGCTCGCCTCAGGCAATTCGACCGTGCGCACCGCCCACCTCGCCCGCATCGAGGCCTATATCCGCGCCAATCTTCAGGATTTCCGCCTCGACCCGGACCGCATCGCGAGCGCCTGCGGCATCTCCACCCGATACCTTCACGAGCTGTTCCGCGACACCAACGAGACGGTAAGGAGCTGGATCCGCGACCAGCGGTTGGCCGCCTGCCGTGAGGCGCTCGAAGACCCGGACAATGTCCAGACCGCCGCCGAGATCGCCTATCGCTGGGGCTTTGGCGACCAGACCCAGTTCTCCCGCGTCTTCAAGGCGCAGTTCGGCATGCCGCCGGGAGAGTTCCGGGCCGAATGCCAGAAACGACGCTGAAAAGGGCGAATCTCTCCGCCCTTCCCATTAGTTGCGGCGCTTATGTTTTAGAGCAGGCCGGCGGCCGTCATCAGTTCCACGACCTTCTTGCTGTCGAGCGTGGAGGCTTCGACCTTCGGTGCGTCCAGGTCCTTCAGCGGCACGAGCTTGGGATTGGCATCGCCGGCGATTGCATATTCGAAGGAATCGCCGTCGCGGAGGATCGACTGGCCGCCCTTGCCGGTGACCCATTTCAGGAAGGCCTGGGCTTCCTTCTGGTGCTTGCTGGTCTTCAGGATGCCACCGCCGGAAATGCTGACGAAGGCGCCCGGATCCTGGTTCTTGAAATAGTGCAGGACCACGTTGTTGCTGTTTTCGCCGGTCTTCGCCTGATCGCCGAACCAGTAGTAGTGGTAGATCACCGCGCCTTCGATTTCGCCGGCATTGACCGCCTTCATGGCGGTGCTGTTGCCCTTGAAGGGGGTGGCGTTTTCCTTCATGGCCGTCAGCCAGGACGCGGTCGCCTCCTCGCCCTTCAGCTGCAGCAGCGCGCCGACGATCGCCTGGAAATCCGCGCCGGCGGGCGATGCGCCCCAGCGGCTCTTCCAGGCAGGATCGGCGAGGTCGAGCATGGACTTCGGCAGCTTGTCCTCGGTGAGCTTCGTCTTGTCATAGGCGAAGACCGTCGAGCGCGCGGCAATGCCCGTCCACATGCCGTCGGCCGGGCGATATTCCGCGGGAACCTGGTCGAGCGTCTCCTTGTCGACCGGCGCGAAGCGCCCCTGCTGGTCGAGCAGCGCCATGGCCGGCGAGTTTTCCGTGAGGAACACATCGGCCGGCGTCAGGTCGCCTTCTTGGAGGATCAGGTTGGCGAACTCCATGTCGCTGCCCTTGCGCACGACGACCTTGATGCCCGTCTCCTTGGTGAAGGCCTCGATCCAGGCCTTTCCGAGCCCTTCATGCTGGGCATTGTAGACAACGAGTTCCTGAAACTCCTCGGCGCGGGCACTGGAGCCCAGCACGGTGGCCGCAAGAAGCGACAATGCTGCGAATGTTATCCGGATCGACTTCGTCATGTTGTTCTCCTTCGATGTGAAATTCATCGGCAGCCGCAGAAAACTGGGCAAACACACTCCACTTATAACTCCGCTGCCGGACGGTGCCATGCGGACTTAAGTCCCTAAGGCCCGTTGCGGGCATTGCGCAGGAACATCGCGGCCTCGGTGCGGTTGCGCGCCCGCAGCTTTTGCAGGATGCGCGTCATGTTGTGTTTGACGGTCTTTTCCTGAAGGTTCAGGTGGCGGGCGATTTCCTTGTTGCTGTTTCCGGCCGCGACGAGGCTCAGCACCTGCTCCTCGCGCGGGGTGAGGCTGGCAAGCGTCGTCAAGGGATCGCCATCGGCCAGCGCCGGCCCCTCGGAGGGCACCTTCATCTCGACGAGGATGCGCGCGGCGAGGCCGGAAGACACATAGCTTTCACCGGCGACGACGCGCCTGACGATATCGACAAGGGTCGGCGCATCGACGCCCTTCAGCACATAGCCCCGCGCACCGATCTTGATGGCGGCGAGCAGATCGTCGCGCTCTTCGGACGCCGTCAACACGATCACGGCAGCCGAGGGGTCGGCATGCAAGATAGCGGACAAAGCCAAATGGCCGCCGCCGGGCATCGACAGATCGACGAGGATCGCGTCCGGCTTTTTCTCGCCGTAGAGAGCGATGGCGTCCTCGGCGCTGGCTCCCTCCCCGACCACGACGATATCGACCTCGTCCTCCAGACTTCTCACAAGCCCGTTGCGATAGATCGGATGGTCGTCGGCGATCGCTATTCTAAGCATGGTCGGTGTCATGGGCTGGAATTTTCATGCGCACTATGGTTCCGGCGCTACCCGATTGGATTTCGAGCTGGCCGCCGAGACCGGTGATCCTCTCTTCAAGGCCCGTCAGGCCAAGCCCCCGGTCGTCCGGGCGTCGAACAAAGCCGATGCCGTCATCCTCCACGCAGATCTCGACCATACCGCCCGCTTCCGCCACGCCCACCGAGACGCGGCTTGCCTTGGCATGGCGCGCCGCATTGCTCAAGGTTTCCTGGATGAAGCGGTAGATGCAGATCTTGGCCGCCTGCGATGCGACATGCACCGGGGCGATACGCGCCAGAACCGCGCCGCGGGAATGGGTCTCGTGCGCCCGGATCGCGCGAAGGGCGACGTCGTCGCCGCTCAGCATCTCCAGTTCGGGGAGCGTGAGGCCGCGGCAGATGTTGCGGATATCCTCGATTGCAGTGTTGATGGATTGCTGGACGCGCAGTGCATCGTCATCGCGTGCCCGCCCGGTGCTGATCGCTTCGAGCCGGAGCGCCGCAAAGCCGAGCAACTGCGTCGGGCCGTCATGCAGTTCGGCGGAAATCCGCCGCAGATATTGTTCGTTCAAGGCGGCGGCGCGCTGGTTGGCCCTGTCCGCCCGCAAGCGTAGGGACCGGTTGACGGCGAGCATGCGCGACAGCTCCACGACCTGCGCGTCGAGGGAGCGGCGCTGCGTCTTGATCCGGTGGTTGCCGCGCGCGACGATGCCGAAGAGCAGCACCAGCATGCCGGCCGTCACGGCCGCGACGACAAGCCAGCTCTGCATGCGCACGGTGTTGAGATCGGCCCGCAGCTCGTCGGCCTTCTCATAAAATTCCGCGACGGCAACGACGTCGCCGGACCAGGCCTCCCGGATGGGGCTATAGATTTCTAGCATCGCAATCCGGCTCTCCCGCTCGATGCGGTTTTCGTCGGAATGCAGGTGGTCGAATTCGGCATGCACTGTTCCCGCCGAAGCGGAGGCGAGCTTTGGCGACACCTTGAAACGCTTTCCGATCAGGCTTGGTGAGCTGGCGAAGATGATGGTGCCGTCTGTCCGCCAGAGCTTGAAGGAGAACAGCCGCGTGCTGAGCGCGCCCTGTTGCAACGTCTCAGTCAAGGTTTTTCGCGCGCCCTCGCTCAGCGTTTCGGCGGAGGTCAGTTCCGAGGTCAGCGGCGCGATGATGCTGTCGACGTAGAGCGCCGTCACTGACCCGGCGTTGCGCACCGCCTCCCGCTCGATCCGGCTCGTCACCCAGAGGCCGATCAGCACCATGCCAACGACCAGCACGGCCGCACCGGCGACGGCGAACTGCCAGGCGAGGCTGAGGCGCGAAAACAGCGGGCCTTCGATTCTATCGGCATGGGACAGGGTCATCCCCCGACGATAGAGTTTTGCCCCCCGGCCCTCAATTGCAAACCATTGCCTTTTTCTCAAGAAATCCTTAGGGCAGGGTCGGGTGACCGTTCCAGCGGCCGTCTGACCTTTCTCATGGCATGAAGGCATGGGCCTTGTTGCAGGATAGTACAGCAGAAGCGTTCAACGGGGCGTGGCCGGCGCGAAAGCGGGCGACCGCCGTGCTTCCGCGTGTGCCGGTCTTCGCCCTCGCCACGCTCGTCGCGCTGTTCAGCCTGGTGCCGCTCGGCTTCATCGCCTGGGTGACCTACGATGTCGGCTGGGAAACGGTGAAGACGCTGGTTTTCCGCCCGCGCATCGGCGAGCTGATTCTGAGTACGGTCTATCTGGAAGTCATCACCATTCCGCTGTCGATCGTGCTCGCGGTCGGGCTCGCCTGGCTGACGGAACGTACCGACATTCCCGGTGCGCGGCTCTGGGCGTGGCTGGCGATCACGCCGCTCGCCGTGCCGGCCTTCGTGCACAGCTATGCCTGGGTCAGCCTCGTGCCGAGCATGCGCGGGCTTTCGGGCGGCGTCTTCGTTGCCGTTCTCGCCTATTACCCGTTTCTCTACCTGCCGGTGGCCGCAGCGCTCCGGCGGCTGGACCCGGCGGTGGAGGATGCCGCGGCCTCGCTCGGCCTCGCGCCCGTGGCCGTGTTCTTCCGCGTGGTGCTGCCGCAGCTTCGCCTCGCCATCTGCGGCGGTTCGTTGCTGATCGGCCTGCACCTGCTGTCGGAATACGGCCTCTTCGCGATGATCCGCTTCGACACGCTGGCCACCGCCATCGTCGACCAGTTCCAGTCGTCCTACAACAGCCCCGCCGCCAATATGATCGGCGGCGTGCTGGTCACCTGCTGCCTGTTCCTGCTGGCGCTGGAAGTGCTGGTGCGCGGTAACGAGCGTTATGCCCGTGTCGGCGCCGGCGCCGCACGGCCGGTCGACCGGCGCCGGCTCGGGCGCCTTGCGCTGCCCGCCCTTCTCGTGCCGGCCGGCCTCGCCCTCCTCACGCTCGGCGTGCCGCTGCTCACACTCGGCCGCTGGCTGTCGATCGGCGGTCTCGATATCTGGAACAACGAGGTGACGGGTGCGGTCGCGCAGACCATCGTGCTGGCGCTTGCCGGCGGCATCCTCGCGACCATCGCGGCCGTGCCGATGGCCTGGCTGTCGGTGCGCGCACCTGGCCGGCTGCAACGGCTGCTCGAAGCCTGCCACTATTATGTCGGTTCGCTGCCGGGCGTGGTGGTGGCGCTGGCGCTGGTGTCGATCACCGTGCGCTTCCTGCTGCCGCTCTACCAGACTTTTGCCATGCTGCTCGCCGGCTACGTGCTGATGTTCCTGCCTCGCGCCATGGTGGGGCTGCGCGCCAGCATCGCGCAGGCGCCGGTGGAATTGGAACGCGCCGCGATGGCGCTCGGGCGCACGCCCGGCCAGGCGCTGCGCCAGATCACCCTGCGGCTGGCCGCCCCCGGTGCCGCTGCCGGCGTTGCCCTCGTGGCGCTCGGCATTACCAACGAACTGACAGCCACCCTGATGCTGGCGCCGAATGGCGTCGAGACGCTCGCCACCCGCTTCTGGTCGCTGACCAGCGAGATCGACTATGTCGCCGCAGCACCTTATGCGGTGATGATGGTGGTCCTGTCGCTGCCGCTCACCCTTCTTCTCCATGCCCAATCGAAACGGACGGCCGGACAATGACGCTGCTTGACCTCGAAACCGTCAGCAAGCGCTATGGTCCCGTGCGCGCGCTCGATGCGGTCAGCCTTTCCGTTCCACCCGGCAGCCGCACGGCGGTGGTCGGCCCGTCCGGATCGGGCAAGACGACGCTCCTGCGCATCATCGCCGGCTTCGAGTTTCCCGATTCCGGTCGGCTCAGCCTTGACGGCGCGCTGCTTGCCGACGGACCGGCGGGCGTGCCGGCGCACAAGCGCGGCATCGGCATCGTCTCGCAGGATGGCGCGCTGTTTCCGCATCTGAGCGTCGCCGACAACATCGCCTTCGGCTTCGAGCGCGGCGCCCCGGACCGGGCAAGCCGCATCGCCGAACTGATGGAAATGGTGGAACTCGACGGCGCCATGGCGACCCGCCGGCCCCACCAGCTTTCCGGCGGCCAGCAGCAGCGCGTAGCGCTGGCCCGCGCGCTCGGCCGCCGACCGCGGCTGATGCTGCTCGACGAACCCTTCTCCGCGCTCGATACGGGCCTGCGTGAAAACATGCGCAAGGCGGTCGCGCGCGTGCTGCAAAATGCCGGCATTACCGCAATCCTCGTCACCCATGACCAGGCGGAAGCGCTTTCCTTCGCCGACCAGGTGGCGGTGCTGCGCGAGGGGCGGCTGGTCCAGGCGGGCTCGCCGCAAATGCTTTACCAGCATCCGCGCGATCGGGAGACAGCACTGTTTCTCGGCGATGCCGTGCTGCTGCCGGCGATAGTGCGCAATGGTTTCGCCGACTGCGCGCTCGGGCGCGTCGCCGTCGAAAGCGACCATGCGGGCAAGGCGGAAATCATGCTGCGGCCGGAGCAGATCCGCGTCGTCGTCGATGCCGCCGCACCGCAGAATGGCGGGCGCGTGGTGGATGTGCAGTTCGGCGGCGCGATCTGCACCGTGGCCGTGGCGCTGGCGGACGTCGCCCTGCCGCCGATCCTGATCAAGACCTCCAGCGTCGCGCTGCCCGCAGCCGGCAATCTCGTGCGCCTCGACGTCACCGGCAAGGCCCACGTCTTCGGCTAAGCGGCCTCCGCCAGCCCTTCCAGCCAGCGCCAGGTATCCCGCACATCGGCGTCCCTAAGCCGCCCTTCGCTGGAAAGAGCATACCAGGCGCGCGGCGAATCGATGGCGACCGCGAAGGGCTGAACCAGCGTGCCGGCGACAATGGCCGCTTCGGCAAGCAAGTTGCTCGCAAGCGCCACGCCCTGCCCGAGCTCCGCCGCCGCCAAGGCGATATCGCTGTCGCTGAAATTGGCGCCCTTCCAGACCGTTGCCGTCTCGATGTCCATATGCCCCAGCCAGTCGGCCCAGCCGACGGGGCCTTCGTCATGGATGAGCGGCGCCCGCAGCAGGTCGGCAGGTTCATTCAGCGTGGCCGCGAGCGCCGGTGCGGCGACCGGCGACACGCGATCGCGGGCGATCAGCAGGCTTTCGCAGCCGGCGGGCGGCTCGTGGGCGTGGATGATGGCGATATCAACTTCCATCGTCTCGAAATCGACCGGCACCCCGCTGGTGTCGAGCCAGGGCTCGCAGGCGGGGGCCGCGCCCTTCAGCGCCGGCAGGCGCGGCAGGAGCCAGCGTCGCGAAAAATCCCGCGGCGCATAGATCACCACGCTGCCGGGCTTGCGATAGGGCTCCAGGCGCCGATAGCCCTCCTCCATCAGCTCCAGGCAGCGGCGTACCGTGCGGTGATAATCGCGCCCGGCATCCGTGAGGCGCACCTCCCGGCCGATGCGCAGGAACAGCGGCTGCCCCATCTGGCCTTCGAGAAGGCGCATCTGATGGCTGATGGCCGATTGCGTGAGGCCGACCTCTTCCGCCGCGCGGCTGAAACTTTCCAGCCGCGCCGCCGCCTCGAAACCCTTCAGGAACTGGGTCGGGGGAATGTGCCGAAATTTCAGCATCCATGAATTCCATTCATCATCAGCAGGAATGCTTCTCGTTTGTATCGGGTCTCTATCGCCCCGATAATGAGCGCCATAGATGAATAGGAGTCAATCATGGATACGAAAGCATGGCCGGACACGGCGGTGAAACTGCGCCGGCCGGGTGAGTTCGAGCCCCATGCCAAGACCTGGATGGCCTGGCCGCATCGGCAGGATCTCTATGGCGATCGCCTGCCGGCAATGCAGCAGGCCTATGCCGATGTCGCCCGCGCCATTGCGGATTTCGAGCACGTCAGCATGGTGGCCCACCCCGATCATGCCGACGGCGCCCGTGCCCATCTCGGCCAAGGCATCGACGTCGTCGCCCTGCCGATCGACGATTGCTGGATCCGCGATTCCGGCCCAACCTTCCTCAAGCGCGGCGATGGCGGCCTCGCCGGCGTGTCCTGGCGTTTTAATGCCTGGGGCCGCAAACACGAGCCCTTCGACGCCGACGACGCGCTGGCCGGCAATGTTCTGGCGCATGAAGGTGCGGAAATCCTGCGCTCCTTCCTGTTCTGCGAGGGCGGCTCGCTTGCCTGCGACGGCGACGGCACGCTGATTGCGACCGAAACGAGCCTGCTGCACCCCAACCGCAATCCCGGCCTCTCAAAAGCCTGGGTGGAGCAGGAGCTGCTCCGCATGCTCGGCCTGGAAAAGGTCGTCTGGCTGCCGGGCGACCCGCTCGACCTGGAGACGGACGGCCATGTCGACGGCATGTGCTGCTTCGTGAAGCCCGGCGTCGTGATGTTCGAATACAACCCCGATCCGGCCGACCTGCACGGCCGCATCCTTGCCGACAACCTGGCGGCCCTCAACAGCCAGACGGACGCGCGCGGCCGCCGCTTCGAGGTGATTCCCATCCCAGAAGCCTATGATGTCGAGGCGACCAGCGAGGTTTTCGCCCGCTCCTACATCAATTTCGCGCTGACCAATGGCGGCGTCGTGATGCCGACCTTCGGCCGCCCCTCCGGCGAGGAAGCCAGGGCGGCCGTGGCCCGCGCGTTTCCGGAGCGGCGCATCGTGACCGTCGACGTCGGGGCCGTCGTGCCTGCCGGCGGGGCGATCCATTGCATCACGCAGGAGCAGCCGTTGTGACCGCGGCATTGACCCGGCGTCACTTCGTGCTCGCGGCGGGCCTGGCGCTTATGCCCGAAATGCCGGTCCGAGCCGCAGAGGAGAAAGCTTTGACCACAGTTCCCGCAGAATCCGAACGCCATGCACGGACCTGGATGGCCTGGCCGAGCACGCCGAAGCTCTACGGCGGTTCGGGTGCCTATTTCGAAAGCGTGCAGGAAACGCTGGGCCGGCTCGCAGCCGCGATTGCGGAGAACGAGCCCGTTACGATGGCCGCCGCGGCGGACCAGCACGATCTTGCCGCCCGCCTGTGCGGCCCAAGGGTCGAACTCGTCGACATCCCGACCGACGACATGTGGGCTCGCGACAGCGCGCCGGTCTTCGTGCGAAAGGCCGACGGCAGCCTCGCGGCCATCGATTTCCACTTCAACGGCTGGGGCGGCAAGCAGGTCCATGCCCGCGACGGCCAGCTCGCCGCCCGCATCGCGGAGCAAGCCGGCACCGAGCGGCTCGATGCTGGCCTCTGCGGCGAAGGCGGCGGCCTGGAATATGATGGCGACGGCACGCTGCTCCTCACCGAAAGCTGCTGGGTGAACGACAACCGCAATCCCGGGCTGGAGCGCGCCGAGATCGAACGGCGCCTGAAGACGGCGCTCGGTGTCCAAACGGTGCTTTGGGTGCCCGGCGTGCGCGGGCTGGATATCACGGACGGGCATATCGACGGATCGTTCCGCTTTGTCGAGCCGGGCCTCGTGATCGCCAGCAGCTATCCCGGCGACACGTCGGAATGGGGCCGCGCCCATGAGGAGGCGCTCGCGATCCTCGCCAAGGCGCGAGACGCCCGGGGCCGTCCGCTGGAGATCGTCTCCATTCCCGCCGCGACGGACGTCCGCTCGACGAGCGAGGATTTTTTGACCAGTTACGCGAACTACTATGTCGGCAACGGCGCGCTCTACACTCCGCGCTTCGGCGATCGCAAGGCGGATGCGCTTGCCGCGGACGTGCTCGGCCGGCTGCATCCGGGTCGCCGCATCGTCGAGCTTGAGGTCGATCGCATCTACGAAAACGGCGGTGGCATCCACTGCGTCACGCAACAACAACCCGAATGAGGTGAAGCCATGCGTTCCATGATTGCGGCTGCGGTGCAGATTGCGTGCACCGATGATATCGAGGCCAATCTCGAAAAGCTCGAAACCCATGTGCGCGAGGCGGCGCGAAGGGGTGCTCAACTTGTCGTGCTTCAGGAGCTGTTCGAAGGCGTCTATTTCTGCGTCGACGAGGATAAAATCCACAATGCCCGCGCCCGGCCGCTGCAGGGCCACCCGACCATCGCCCGCATGGCGGCGCTCGCCCGCGAGACGGGCGTCGTACTGCCCGTGTCCCTCTTCGAGCGCGATGGCGCCCGCCTGTTCAACACGCTGGTGATGATCGATGCCGATGGCAAGGTGCTCGGCCACTATCGCAAGAGCCATATCCCCGACAGCCCCGGCTATTCCGAAAAATTCTACTTCGCCGATGGCGATACGGGCTTTCGCGTGTTCGAGACGGCGGCCGGCAAGGTCGGCGCCGGTGTGTGCTGGGACCAGTGGTTTCCGGAGGCGGCGCGCGCCATGGTGCTGCTGGGCGCCGAGGTGCTGGTCTATCCGACGGCGATCGGCTCGGAACCCTCCTATCCTGGCTGGGATTCGCGCGACCACTGGCAGCGCGTCATGCAGGGCCATGCCGGCGCCAACCTCACGCCCGTCATCGCAGCCAACCGGATCGGCGTCGAAACGGGCAAGACATCGGCGGTCACCTTCTACGGTTCCTCCTTCATCGCCGACCACACCGGCGCCAAGCTTACCGAGGCCGACCGGGTCACGGAGGGCGTGATCACCGCGGCGCTCGACCTCGATGCCATCGCCGAGGCGCGCCGAAGCTGGGGCGTCTTCCGCGACCGGCGCACCGACCTCTACGGCCCGCTCCTCCAGCCGACGCCGGCGCGGCTGCTGGCGGACAAAGCAGCCTGACATCCGACACCAACCGAACCAACAGCACGGAGAAAGACGATGAAACGCTGGCTCACGCTTGCGGCATGCCTCGCGGCAACCTCGGTTTCGGCCGAGGAGAAGGTTCTCTACCTCTATTCCTGGGAGTCCTATTTCAGCGCGGCCTCGATCGCCGCCTTCGAGAAGGAGACGGGCATAAAGGTCTCCTACGACCTGTTCGATTCCAACGACATGGTCGAGACGAAGATGCTGACGGGCAAGTCGGGTTACGACCTCGTCACCGTCAACCTCTCGCCGCACTTCCTGCGCCAGCTGCCGGTCGGCGTCTGGGGCGCGCTCGACCGCAGCAAGCTTGCCAATTTAGGCAATATTGACCCGGTCGTGCTGGAGCGCGCCACCGCGGTCGATCCCGGCAATGCCCATAACGTGCCCTGGATGTGGGGCACGACCGGTGTCGGCTACAATGTCGAGAAGGTGCAGGATATCATGCCGGATGCGCCGGTCGATTCGCTGCGCATGGTCTTCGATCCTGCAGTGGTCGAGAAATTCGCCTCCTGCGGGGTTGGCATGCTCGACGATGCCGAGCAGGTGCTCGGCCTCGCCTTGATCTATCTGGGGCTCAATCCCGATACGACCGACAAGGATGAGCTGGAAAAGGCGGTGGAGGTCGTTTCGAAGGTTCGCCCCTATGTGCGCAAGTTCCACAGTTCCAGCTATGTCAACGACCTCGCCGATGGTGGCCTGTGCCTGGCAATCGGCTTTTCCGGCGACATGCTGATCGCCAGCAGCCGGGCGAAGGAGGCGGGCAAGCCCTTCACGATTTCCTATAAACTGTCGAAGGAGGGCAACCTCGTCTGGGCCGACGTGCTCGCCATACCGGCCGACGCGTCGCATCCGGAAGCCGCCCACGCCTTCATCGATTTCGTGATGCGCCCCGAGATTGCCGCAACCGCAGCCACGGAAACCGGCTTCTCCACCGCCAACAAGGCAGCCCTCCCCCTGCTCGACGAAAAGCTGCGATCGAACCCCGATCTCTACCCTTCCGAAGAGGCGCAAAAGCGTTTCCACCTGCCGAAGGCGCTGAGCCAGAAGGCGCTCAAAATGTGGACGCAGGCCTGGGATCGCGCGAAGGGTGTTCGCTAGCCCATCCCTGCCCTCGAAATGCGACGGACGACTGGCCAGCGCACCTGGCCGGTTTGTTCGTTTGATGCGTCGAAAAATTCTTTCGAGCCGATACGCGCCTTCCAGAAGGCGGCATAAGGGCGCTATAGAACGGTCAGGACATGCTGTTTCGACGACAAGGATCTATTTCATGACCGAGAAATCCCCCGCCGACAATTTCCCCGCAGGCTATGAAGTTCCGAAGGTCTGGACCTGGGACAAGGGCAATGGCGGCGCTTTCGCCAGCATCAACCGGCCGATCGCCGGCTCGACGCAGGACAAAGACCTGCCGGTCGGCAAACACCCGTTGCAGCTCTATTCGCTCGCCACGCCCAATGGCGTGAAGGTGACGATCCTGCTGGAGGAGCTTCTGGCCGCCGGCCATACCGAGGCCGAATACGACGCCTGGCCGATCCGCATCGGGGACGGTGAGCAGTTCGGCTCCGGCTTCGTCGCGGCCAATCCGAACTCCAAGATCCCGGCGCTGATGGACCATGCGCCCAAGGGCGGCGGCGCGCCGGTGCGCGTCTTCGAATCCGCCTCCATCCTGCTCTATCTCGCCGAAAAATTCGGCGCCTTCCTGCCAAGCGAGCTTCGCGCCCGCACGGAAACCTTCAACTGGCTGTTCTGGCAGATGGGCTCTGCGCCCTTCCTCGGCGGCGGGTTCGGCCATTTTTATGCCTATGCGCCGGTGCATATCAAATATGCCATCGACCGCTATGCCATGGAGGTGAAGCGCCAGCTCGATGTGCTCGACCGCCATCTCGCGGAAAACCAGTTCATGGCCGGCGCCGACTACACGATCGCCGACATGGCCATCTGGCCCTGGTATGGCGGCCTCGCCCAAGGCAAGCAATATGGCGATGCCGGCACCTTCCTCGACGTGCAGAGCTACGCGAACGTGCAGCGCTGGACGGCCGAAATCGCCGCCCGCCCGGCGGTCAAGCGCGGGCGCATGGTCAACCGGCTGAACGGCGACCCGTCCGAGCAGTTGCATGAGCGCCACGACGCCTCGGACTTCGACACAAAGACCCAGGACAAGATCGGCCAGGCGTAAGGAGGACCGGATGCCCACCCTTCCCGACATGACGAAACACCGCGGCTTTCCGTCTGGCATGCCGGGTACGGGCGTGCAGTTCACCATCCGGCGTGCCAATCCGAAAGGGGTGACGCCGATCAAGGCGTTGCCCCGTCGCGCTCGCCCCGGCACGGCCGAGCACCGCATCGACGCCGCCTTCCTGCACGCGCTCTGGCACCATTTCGGCGCAGAACCCTTCGAGCGCGGAAATCTCGATGCCGCCCGCCTCAACCTCCTTTTCGGCCGCGAGGTCGTGGCGGCCGAAAAGGATTTCGATCCGCTGTCCTACGAGGCCATGTTCGTCATCGACGAACGGGTGGCGCGACAAAGCTTTCCGGAATCCTTCGAGGATGTCTTCGAGGTCTAGGCGGGTAAGCGCACGCCCGTTCACACGCTGCTGAGAAGCAGGCTCGTCTCGCTGTTGGAGACGCCGTCGACCATGCGGACCTCGCGCAGCACCCGGTCGAAATCCGAGAGGCTGGCGGCGCGGATGTTGGCGACGAGGTCCCAGTTGCCGTTCGTCGTGTGCAGCGCCTGCATCTCCGGGAAGCCGCGCAGCTTGCGGATGACGTGGGTGGTCGACTTGCCCGACACCTCGATCATCATGACGGCGTGCACGCTGTGCGCGTCGTAATCATCCCTCACCCGAACCGTGAAACCAAGCAGCGTGCCGGTCTCCATCAGCCGATCGAGCCGGCTCTGCACCGTGCCGCGCGCGACGCCCAGCGCATCGGCGAGCTTGGCGAGCGATGCCCGGCCGTCGGCGCGCAGGTGGCCGATGATCCGGCGGTCGAGGTCGTCGGGCATGTATTTTGCGATCGTCATCTGTCTTTTTTCACACTTCCGCTGGGCATATCGATCAATCGACTGCCAGAAATGGCACAAGATTGCTCTTTCGGTCAACGTTTCCGGTCGTTAGCCTTCCGGCACACAGCCAGCAGAGGAAACCGCCATGTCCGCACCGCTCCCCTCGGAGAAAGCCCTCGTTCCCTTCGTCAGCGTCGAGAACATGATGCGGCTTGTCCATCACATCGGCGTCGAGACCATGCTGGTCGAGCTCACGGACGTCATCGAAGCCGATTTCCGGCGCTGGGAGCTGTTCGACAAGACCCCGCGCGTCGCCTCCCATTCCCGCGAGGGCGTGATCGAGCTGATGCCGACCTCGGACGGCGAGATCTACAGCTTCAAATATGTCAACGGCCATCCGAAAAACATGGGCCAGGGACTGCAGACGGTGACGGCCTTCGGGCTGCTCGCGGAAGTCTCCACCGGCTATCCGGTGCTTTTGACCGAGATGACGCTGCTGACGGCGCTGCGCACCGCCGCGACCTCGGCCATGGCCGCCCGCCATCTCGCACCGAAGGGTGCGCGCACCATGGCGATCATCGGCAACGGCGCTCAGGCGGAGTTCCAGGCGCTCGCCATGAGGGCCGTGCTCGGCACGGATCACGTCCGCCTCTACGACATCGACCCGCTGGCGACCGAGAAGGCTGCCCGCAACCTCGCCGGTTTCGGCTTGACGGTGACGGCATGCACCACGCCCGAGGCGGCGATCGAAGGCGCGCAGATCATCACCACCTGCACCGCCGACAAGCAATATGCCACCATCCTGACCGACAACATGGTCGGCGGCGGCATTCACATCAACGCGATCGGCGGCGATTGCCCGGGCAAGACCGAGCTGCATCGCGACATCCTGCTGCGCGCCGATACGTTCGTGGAATATCCGCCGCAGACGCGCATCGAAGGCGAAATTCAGCAGATGGATGCGGATTATCCGGTGACAGAACTCTGGAAGGTGGTTTCCGGCGAGGTCCAGGGACGGCGGGACGCGGGCCAGATCACGCTCTTCGACAGTGTCGGCTTCGCCACCGAAGATTTTTCCGCACTGCGCTACGTGCGCGAAAAACTGAAGCACAACCGCTTCTACCAGGAGCTCGACATCATCGCCGATCCTGACGATCCGCGCGACCTCTTCGGCATGCTGCAACGCGCGCGCTAAGGGGTGGGAGCGATGAGGCAGTCCCCCTACTCCATCCAGGCGCCGTCGGCCGTCGTCATGGTCCGGCCCCACCATTTCACCGTCAACACGGAAACTGCCGCCGACAATAGCTTTCAGGTGCTGGCGGATACAGGCGAGAACCTCGCGGCGGCCGCCTATGACGAGATCACGCGCGCCGCACAATCGCTCGAAAGCCACGGCGTGGCGGTCCACCTGTTCGAGGACGAGGGCACGCAAACGCCGGACTCCGTCTTCCCGAACAACTGGTTCTCCACCCATGCCGGCGGGCATGTGGCAATCTACCCGATGAAGGCAGAGAGCCGTCGGCGCGAGCGGCGGAGCGACGTCATCGAGATGCTGAAGACCCGTTACCGGGTGCAGGACGTGATCGACTATTCGGGGCTGGAGCCCGATGGCCTTTTCCTCGAAGGCACCGGCGCCATGGTGCTCGATCATATCGATCGCGTCGCCTATGCCGTGCGCTCCGATCGCACGGACCCGATCGCGCTGGAGCGCTTCTGCACGCATTTCAACTTCGAGCCCATGGTGTTCGACGCGCGTGACGGTAACGGGGTGCCGGTCTACCACACCAATGTGCTGATGTGCGTCGCCACCGGCTTCGCCATGATCGGCACCGGCATGATGAGCGATCCGAAACGCCGCGACGAGGTCATCGCACGGCTGGAGCACTCAGGCCGCAGCATCGTTGCGCTCAGCAACAAGCAGATCGAGAACTTCGCCGGCAACGCCCTGGAATTGCGGGGCAAGGACGGCCGGATACTGGCACTTTCGACGACGGCACTTGCGGCGCTCAATGCGGAACAGCGGGCGACGATCGAGGAAAGCGCGAGGATCGTGGCGCTGGACATCCCGACCGTGGAACGCGCTGGCGGCTCGGTCCGCTGCACGCTGGCCGGTATTCACCTGACGCCACGGGCGTAGAGCGTCTCAGCCGCGTCGTGCCGCCTCGATCGCCGCGACGTCGATCTTCTTCATGTCCATCATGGCATCGAAGGCCCGCTTCGCTTCGGGGCCGCCGGCGGTGATCGCCTCCATCAGGACGCGCGGCGTGATCTGCCAGGAGACGCCCCATTTGTCCTTGCACCAGCCGCAGGCGCTTTCCTCGCCGCCATTGTCGACGATGGCGTTCCAGTAGCGGTCGGTCTCTTCCTGGTCTTCGGTCGAGATCTGGAACGAGAAGGCTTCATTGTGCTTGATCTGCGGCCCGCCGTTGAGGCCGATACAGGGTATGCCGGCCACGGTGAACTCGACGACCAGCACCGCGCCCTGCTTGCCGTCCGGGTAATCGCCGGGAGCATGGTGCACCGCGCCCACGGCGCTGTTTGGGAAGGTCTCGGCGTAAAAACGGGCGGCGGCCTCGGCATCCTTGTCATACCACACGCAGATGGTGTTCTTTTCCATTGCATCGTCCTTTCGATGAAGCGCATTTCCTGTTCGCTGGCCTGCAAAATAGGTCGCCGGCCGGCTTTCTCCACCCCGCGGGTGTCATCAGGTTGCGGCGGCAATGGGCTTCCGCGTGGGCCAGGTCATGGCGATGACGCCGGCGAGCACGCAGACCAGCCCCAGCCACGCCGTCGGCATCAGCGTCTCGCCCAGGAACAGCACGCCCAGCCCGACACCGATCGGCACCCGGATATAAGCCTGCGCCGTCGTCCCGACCGAGCCGAGCGTCTGGATGAGCCGGAAATAGATGACGAAGGCCAGCGCCGTCGAGAAGACGGAGAGCCCCAGGAGGGCCATTATGGATTCGCTGCTCGGGGCGAGCGTCCACGGGCGGTCGACGATCAGGCTGGCGGGAATGAGGAGGACGGCGCCGCAGATCATCGACCCCGCCGCCGGGATCATCGGATCGAGCCCCCGGAAATTCTTCCCGAAGATCGCAGCCCCCGCATAGCTCACGGTCGCGGCGACGATGGCGAGTTGCGCCCACGCCTCCTGTCCAAGCCCGCCGAGCGCCTCGAAGCCGACGATGAGGCCGACGCCGACCAGGCCTGCCGAAACGCCGAAAAGCTTGCGACCCGTCACAACCTCATGCCGGGTGACGAGGGCGGTGAGCAGGAAGGTGAAGATCGGCGAGGTCGAATTCAGGATCGTCGCGAGGCCGGCGTCGGTCGTCTGCTCCGCCCAGGCGATCAGGGTGAAGGGAATGACGCTGTTCAGGCAGGCCTGGAAGAGAAACCGGCCCCAGCTTTTCCGGTCCCGGGGCAGCGACAGGCCGCGTGCCCAGACGATCGCGAGCAGAAGGCTGCCCGCGATGAGCGTTCTCGCCGCGATCAGGGTTATCGGCGGGATCGTCTCGACGCCGAGCTTAATGAAGGTGTAGGACGCACCCCAGAGTGTCGACAGCAAGAACAGCAATGCCAGGTCGGTGGTCAGGTTTTTATTCTCGGCCGTCATTGCAATCCCTTTTTCGGCTTCGCGGTGATGCGACCCTATCCGACCAGCGCCGAAAATGGTTCGATGGTGAGCGAAGCGTGGGCGTCAGTCCTTCACGCGATCCAGCGCCGCCTCGACACGTAGGATATCGGCCGGGCGCAGGGGCAGGATCGGCCGCGGCGGAGCGGCGTTGCTGAGGCCGAGAAGCCCGGCAATGGCATACATCACGCGAAAACTGCCGAATTCCTTGAACAGGTCCCAGAGCGGCTGGAAGGCCTGGTCGAGCCGCTCGGCCTCGGCCCGATTGCCGGCCATGGCCGCGCGGGTCAGCGCCAGCGCCTCGGCCGGCAGCAGGCCGCCGACGACGCTGTACCAGGCGGCACCACCCGCCAGTAGCGATTCCGCGGCACCCCAATCGCCGCTATAGCCGATGGGAAAACCCGCTGGCGTGCGGGCGTGCAGCCGGGCGATTTCGCGGCGGAAATCGCCATCGGCCGGCAGCGGCATCTTTATGGCGGCGATGTTCGGCACTTCCGCCAGCCGGGTGATCAGGTCGTCGCTGAAGACGAAGCGCGTCGTGCCGGGATTGTTGTAGATGCAGAGCGGCAGGTCGCCGGCCTTGGCGACCGCGGCCATGTGCTGGAAAACTTCCTCCTCCGTCAGCGGCGTATAGGACATGGGCGCCAGCAGCAGCCCGTCCGCGCCGGCAGCCTTCGCATCGCGCGCCAGCGCCTCGGCCTCGTCCGTGCGCAGCGCCCCGACGCCGACGATAACGGGAATGCGACCGCCGACGCTGGCGATCGCCGTCTCGACGGCGTGCCGACGCTCTTCGCGCGACAGGAAGGCATAACCGCCCGTGCTGCCGAGCAGGCCGATCGAATCCGCGCCCGCACTGCGGATACGTTCGAGCAGGCCGGAGAGCGCCTCCCGGTCGACGCGGCCGGCCGTGTCCGTGGGCGTGATGGAAAAGGCCGAAAGGCCGGAAAATAGGGTCATGCACTCCTCCTGTCGGCCGATCATAGACCGCCGGGCCGTTTGAAGGCGACGGGCCACATTGTCACCGCGACAAATCCCTGATTGCATGTTGCAAAAACGGTGACTGGCTGCGGCCTTGAACAGGCCCGGCCTGTCACGCCATAGTGACGTCCGTTCGATACGGGGGGTGAAGTTCGCGGCGAACATACCTATCTCCCGAACTGCGACGATGAAAATCCGGGCTCGATGCAGGAGATGGTGAATTCCCATGACGCCGAAGCGCAGACCGCCTCTTCCGCTGCTCGACGAATCCGGCGCGACGCTCCAGTCCCGCCCCGTGCGCAAGCGGGATCCGCAACAGCCCGGCCTGCCCTTCGATCCGATGCCGGATCGCATCGACCCCTGTCTGGCCTCGCGCAGGCCTGCCCCGCCGGAAGGTGCGGACTGGCTCTATGAGGTGAAATGGGATGGCTACCGGCTCGCCGTCCACATCGATCCGAAGGGCGTTCGCCTTGCCACAACCAACGGCGAGGACTGGACGCACCGCTTCCCGGCCATCGCGGCGGCAGCCCGCAACCTCGGCGTCAACGCGGCCATTTTCGACGGCGAGGCCGTGATTCTTGATGAAGAAGGCCGGTCGGATTTCGCGGCGCTGCAAAACGCGCTCGGCGGTAAAAGGGCTTTGCAGGAGGCCACCTTCCTTGCCTTCGATCTACTCTATCTCGATGGCCAGGACCTGACGGGCACGGAACTCTCCCTGCGCCGGCATCTGCTGGAAGATCTCGTCCCGGCCGGCGGGGACGGGGCGATCCGGCTGTCGGAAGAACTCGACATCGATGCAGACGACCTCCTAGCCGAAGCGCGCCGGCTCGGGCTGGAGGGCATCGTCGCCAAACATCGCGATCGCCCCTATCGATCCGGTCGCGGCGACGACTGGCTCCAGGTCGAATGCATAGAGGGCGGCAGCTTCATGATCGTCGGCTATGAGCCATCGGATTCCGCCCACAGCGGCATCGCCGGCCTGCTTCTCGCCGCCCGGCACGGACATGATTGGGTGCATGTCGGTTCTGTCTCGACCGGTCTAAGCGCCAAGGATGCGGACTATCTCCGCAAGACGCTCGACATGCTCAAGACGCGCAAGCCCGTCGCACCGGTCAAGGGCAAAGGCTATGTCTTCGCCCTGCCCACCCTCATCGCAGAGATCGAATTCCGCGGCTGGAGCGGGGACGGCAATCTCCGCCAAACGCTTTATAAGGGCTTGCGAAAAATACAGGACAACGCCGCCGTGTATGACATGAAACAACACGCCGGCCCGGAAAAGAAATAGGGCGCTCGACCCTTTCGGGGAGCGCCCTATTAGACCCGGACGACACGCGCAGCAGTATGGTGCTGTTGCGGCAGGCGTCATCAATACGGGTGGTGAACCCTAGATATGGACGGGCCTGGAGCAATTCAAGGGGCTCGAATCCGGTCTTCGCAACCCACGAAGTATCAAAAAATGACAATGGATCGTGGAGATTAAGGCTTACCAACCAGCAAGCGCATTGCAGACTGCGTCCAACCGCGATAGGTTTTGCCGCGCGGCAATCCGCTGTTCGAGCTTCGAGGATTAGAAATGGCCACTGGCACTGTTAAGTTTTTCAATGGGGAAAAGGGTTTTGGTTTCATCACGCCCGAGAATGGGGGCAGTGATGTCTTCGTACACGTTTCCGCTCTGCAGGGCGGCTCGCTGAGCGAAGGCCAGCGCGTCAGCTATGACGTTGGCCAGGACCGCAAGACCGGCAAATCCAAGGCAGAAAACGTTCGCGTTCTCTGATCTGTTTCGTTCGAGGATCGGCTGAGAAGCCTCGCCGATCCTCGTTCGGCACTTTTGAGCCAAGGCGTCAAGACACGCCGCATGCCGGGCTTGGCTTCCAAGCAAAACGGCGAGGGCTCAGGCGTAAGCCACCCATCCCCTGAACGTCAGGCCTGCATAAATCAGGCTGACATCCGAAAATCCCGCTTCACGCAGCATCGATTCGTCCTCTTCGGGCGAGAGAATCGATAATTTCGTGGCTATGGCCTGCCGCGCGCTTTCCGCGTCCCCTGAGGTCTGTCCCCCAAATGCGACATGGCGAGCGATCCACGTCGACCGCTCGGGTTCGCTCTGCGGAAAACTGATATGGGCGACGACGAACGGCGCGCCCGGCACCAGCTGGCGACGCAACTGCTGCAATGTTTCGAGCCGTTGATCGCGCGCCACGAAGTGCAGCGTGAGAAAACAAACGGCCGCATCGAACGGCCCGTCCTCCGCGGTGTCTATATATCCCTGGTGCAATTGGACGCGCGGCCGATGAGGCCCCACAATCTCCTCCGCCAGCAGAAGCATGTCGGCCGAGGGATCGATTCCGTAAAAATTCCAGTGAGGATTCTCGTCGGCCAAAGCCTTGAGCTCCAGACCACCGCCCGCGCCCAGCACCAGAACCCGGCCAGCCCCCGGCACCCGCTCCGCAATCAGCATCGAAGCCATTCGGTGGAGCGCGGCAAGGCCCGGAACCTTTTTCAGCGTTCCTTCCACATAAGAACTGGCATGCGCCGCGGTAAAGGCCGGCTTGTCGATGCCGGGAGAGCCAGATTTTTCATTGCTTAAAGTCATGTAACAATAATAGTTACAAAATCCGCATTCGGTCAAGCGGCGTGAAGACGGCACTGAGGGTGGGGTTACCCCGAAAACAGACCTCAAACATGATCAAGGTCGCGAAAACCTGCCCGATGCGCCATGATAGCGTCGAACATTCGTATTCTGCCCTCCAGCCCTTCCAGACATAATGCTGTCCATTCCAGTTCCCTTCGTCGTCGCCACTCTGCTTGTCATTCTGCTGGTCACCGTCATTCGACGCGACGACGATGCGCCGCCGAACATGCCGTTTCTCGCCTTGATTCTGGTGGCCGCCCTTCAATCGATCCTGCTGGGGTTTCGCTGGGGCTACGGGGTGAATGGCGTCGGTCCGGTGCTGCCAATCGTGGCTTCGACGGTGCCGCCGCTTGTCTATGCCGGCGTGGCCGGGATGGTGCGCAAGAGCGATGTGTCACCGATACTGCGCGTCGGTCTGCATCTCATACCAGTGATCGTGATTGTGCTGATGGTCGTGTTGTGGCGTGCTGCCATCGACTTCGCAATCGCATTGATCTTCAGTGGCTATGCGGTGGCGATCCTGCTTTTGATGCGGCCTGGTTCGGACGCGCTTCGCCTGACGCCTTTCGATAATGCCGGCCCTGCCTATCGCGCCATCCTCTTCGCAGCGACCGCCCTGCTACTGTCGGCGGCGATGGACGTCGTGATCTTTCTCGACTTCGCCTGGACCCAGGGCGACCATGCGCCCCTCCTGGTCACCATCGCGAACCTTGCTGTTTTGGCCGTGCTGTCCGGCGCCGTCGCGACAGCCGGGCGCCGTGGCAAGCCCGATCAGACGGCAGGCGCCGGCCCCGGCCCCAGATTGGAGATGGCGGAGGACAAGGAAACCCTCGCCGCAGTTCAGGCGGTGATGCAGACGAAACGCGTCTATCGCGACGTCGATCTCAGCCTCGACCGGCTGGCGCGCAAGACGGGAATTCCGGCCCGGCAGATTTCCACGGCGATCAACCGGGCGACGGGCAAGAACGTCTCGCAATATGTCAACGAGCATCGGATCGCCGAGGCCTGCGCGCTGCTTGCCGAGACGGACAAGCCCGTGACCGAGATCATGTTCGAGGTGGGTTTCCAGACCAAGTCCAATTTCAATCGCGAATTCCGCCGAGTCACCGAAATGTCGCCGCTCGAATGGCGCGAGCGCAAGGCCGCGACGTCCCCGATCGCGATCCAGCACGACCCATAACGCGTTCCAGGTCGCGGTTTCGCCCTCGCCGGCCATGATGCCCGGCATGAACACACATTTCGACATCGCCACCGAACAGGGCCGAAAACTGGCCGAGACGCTCAAGTCGCTATCGCTTGAGCCCGTCCCTCACGATATCCAGCCGCCGAAGCCGATGCTCCGGCGTCTCGTCCTTCCGATCTGCCTCGGCGCCATGATGGTTGGGGCCGCCGCCGGCGCCTTCCTCTATCGGTCGGACATAGTCCGCCATATCGACGCCGCCCTGTCGGAGCCGGAGCGTGCGGCCGCCGACCCTGTCGCCGTGGCAGAGGTCGAGGGCGAACGATCCGCCGTCCGCAATCCCATCCCGGCCGGAAGCGAGGTCACCGGCTCCGGCTTCGTCGTTGCGCCACGCATGACGACGGTCTTTGCCAAATATGAAGGCAGGATCACTCGGATCGTCGTGGCGCTGGGCGACGCCGTCGAGGCGGGCCAGGTTCTTGTCGCGCTGGAGGATGCGGGCGCCCGCTTTGCGTTCGAACAGGCCCGTGCCGCGAAGGCTCAGGCAGAACTGGTCCTCGCCGCCCGCGCTATCGACCTTGCGCAGGCCCGTACCCTGCTGGACCGCACCGAAATCCTCGCCGCCCGCAACGCAGCCTCAAAACAGTCGCTTGAAGACGCAAGCGCGGCAGCCGAGCGCGCCGAGAATGCCGTGGCGCAGGCACGGCAATCCGCAGACAGCGCCGACCTCGCCATCCGCATTGCCGAGGAACGGGTAGGGGAACTGACCGTTCGCGCGCCCTTCGCGGGCACCGTCACGCGGCTCGACGCCCGCGTCGGCGACACGGTGCTGGCGCGCATCGACAGCGTTCGCGAGAACCAGAGCCTGCTGACGATCACCGACACGAAAACCCTCGTGATCGACGCCGACGTGGCGGAAACCACCATCGCGGCCCTCAAACCCGGCCTTGCGGGCCAGGCGGTGCTCGACGGTTTTCCCGACAGGCCCTTCGCGGTCACGGTCCTGCGGCTGGCGCCGGTCGCCTCCGCGGAAAAGGGCACCGTGACGCTGCGCCTGTCGCTCGACGATCCGCCCGACGGCATCCGCCCGAACATGGCCGCCCGCATCCGCATCGCCCTCGATGAAACAGGAGAAAACACGCAATGACCCAAAACCCCGCCCCCTATATCGCGCTCAGTGGCATCAGGAAGGCCTACCGCCGCGGCGGAGAGATGATGCCCATCTTCGCGGGTCTCGACCTCGCTATCCCGCGCGGCGATTTCGTCGCCGTCATGGGGCCGTCCGGCTCGGGCAAATCGACGCTGCTCAACATGCTGGCCGGTATAGATCGGCCGGATGCCGGCACCTTGAGCATCGGCACCAGCCGCCTCGACCAGATGGGCGAGGCCGCGCGCTCGGCCTGGCGGGCGCACAACATGGGCATCGTCTTCCAGTTCTATAATCTGCTGCCCATGCTCACCGCCGCGGAAAATGTCGAGCTGCCGCTGCTGCTGAAGCCGCTGTCGCGAAAGGAGCGGCGCCTGCGCGTCGAAAAGGTCCTCGACCTCGTCGGCCTCGCCGGGCGCGAAAAACAATATCCCGCCATGATGTCCGGCGGCCAGCAGCAGCGCATCGGCATTGCGCGCGCCATCGTTTCCGATCCGGGCCTGCTGCTCTGCGACGAGCCGACCGGCGACCTCGACCGCAAGTCCGCCGACGAGGTTCTGGACATGCTGCGCTTCCTCAACTGCGAGCTGGAAAAGACGATCGTCATGGTGACGCACGACCCGCAGGCCGCGCTTTATGCCCGCCGCACGCTGCATCTCGACAAGGGCGATTTCGTCGAAGAGAAGAGGGCCGCCTGATGACCCTTTTCGATCTCGCCCGAAAGAATGCCTGGCGAAAGCCGCTGCGCACCGTGCTCCTCATGGTCTCGATCGCGGTCGCCTTCCTCATCTACGGCCTCACCGCAAGCTTCCTGAACGGAACGCAGGGTACCGCCGGCGCCAGCGACGACCTCCTCGGCGTCACGAGTGCCGGCGGCCGCACCCAGCCGCTGCCGATGGCAGCGATGTCGCGCATCGCCGCCGATCCCGGCGTCGCGGCGGTCGGCTATGTCACGCGGCTGCGCGGCTTCGTCGGCGTGGAGAAAAACGTCGTCGCCGTCAGCGCCGCCGATCCCGACCTGCTGATGGCCGTCAACGGCAAGGGGCTTGGCCTGACGCCGGCCCTGGTGGACGCAATCGGCCAGGCCCGCGACAGGGTGCTGGTCGGCCGCGCGCTCGCCGAGGCGCAAGGCTGGACCGTCGGCCAGCGCGCGACGGTCACCGCCTTCGACACGCCGAGAGAGGACGGCAGCCGCGACTGGCGTTTCGAGATCGCCGGCATCTTCGAGGGCGAAAGTGCGGCCACCGACACCTATTTCATGATCGCCCGCTATGACTATGTGAATGCCGCCCGCGCGCGCGGCAAGGACACCGTGGACGCCTTCGTCGTCCTGCCGCGCATGGGTGTCTCGCCGGGGGAACTCTCTGCCGGGATCGACACGCTTTTTGCCAACTCGGCCACGCCGACGCGCACGCAATCGGAAAAGCAGTTCCTGGAAGCGTTTCTGCGCCAATATGCCGATGTCGGCCTGATCGTGAACCTCGTCGTCGGCGCGGCCTTCGTCACCCTGTTGATGATCGTCGTCAACACCATGGTCTTTGCCGTGCGCGAACGCACCTTCGAGATCGGCGTGCTGAAGACGCTCGGCTTCTCCCGCCTCGGCATCATGGCGCTCATCCTCGGCGAAACCCTCTTCGTCTTCGCGGTCGGCGGCGGCATCGGCCTCGCTTTGGCGAAGCTCGCCACCATTCTTGCCGGCCCGACGCTCGGGCTGGTCTTCTCCGCGCCGGTTCTCGCAAAGGCGCTGGTCATCATCGCCGTCCTCGGGCTTGCGACCGGCGCGCTGCCGGCCTTCAACGCCATGCGAACCCCCATCATCAAAGCTTTCAGAACGAGGTAACTCCATGTCCACCCACACACGACAAGCGCTCGTGATGATCCGCACCAACCTGTCCAGCCTGCCGCGCCGTTCCGCGATTTCCGCCTCCATGGCCCTGTCGGTCGCCCTCGTCGTCTGCGTGCTCGCCGGCTTCCTCTCCATGGCGAAGGGGTTCGAGACGGCGCTGACCGGCGCCGGTTCTCCCGCCGTCGCCGTCGTTCTCGGCGGCGGCACCAATCAGGAGACAGGCTCGGATATTCCCGCATCCGTCATCCGCACGCTCGACACCATGACCGGCGACCTGGGCGTCGCCCGCGACGCCGGCGGCAAGCTCGTCTCGTCCCGCGAGATCGTCGCGCCCGTCGATCTGAGCCAGCGCACGATGGCGCTGCGCGGCATGGATGCCGCCGGCCCGTCGATCCGCGACGGCATCACGATTTCCGCCGGCCGCATCTTCACGCCGGGCGCCCGCGAGATCGTCGCCGGAAACCGTCTCGCCGAGGAATTCGGCCTCCAAGTGGGTGACACGGTCCGCCTCGGCGCGGTCGACTGGACGGTGGTGGGGCATTTCTCTGCCCATGGCAGCGCCTTCGAATCCGAACTCTGGGCCGACCTCGAAGCGGTGCGCGCCGCCTTCGACCGGCAGGGGCAGGTGCAAAGCCTGAAACTCCGCCTCGCCGACCCCGCATCGCTCAAACGCTTGCAAGGCGCGCTCGCCACCATCACCGAGACCCCGCTCGTCGCCGTCTCCGAAGCCGATCTTTACGCCGCGCAATCCGGGCGCACGGCGAGCCTCATCCGCCTGTTCGGCTGGCCGGTCGCGCTGCTGATGGCCGTGGGGGCAACGGCGGGCGCCCTCAACACGATGACGAGTTCCGTCTCGGACCGCACCGTCGAGATCGCCACGGTGCGCGCGCTCGGCTTCAGCCGCCTCTCGGCCTTTCTCGGCACATGGGTGGAAGCGGTAGTGCTCGCGGGCGCCGGCGTCTTCCTCGGCCTCCTCGCCTCGTGGCTGATCTTCAACGGCTGGCAGGCCAGCACGATCGGCGCGAACAATGCCCGCATGGCCTTCCAGCTCGCCGTCACGCCAGATGTCCTGTTGACGGCAGGCCTGCTCGGCCTTGCCATCGGCATCCTCGGCGGCGCCCTCCCTGCGCTTGCCGCGACAAGGCTGCCGCTGACCGCCGCCCTTCGGGCACGCGGTTAAGCGGATGTTTGCATTGGCGGATTATGCTGCCGGCTTCAAACGTCAGGCAGTGGAGGATGACATGGCGACGGAAACCGGGATAACCGATCGCTACGAATGTCTCCTCGATCCGCTGGATCACTACGTGGTCTGGGACAATGCGACCGATTTGCCCGGCATGATGGGCGACGAGATTCTTGCCTTTTCCACGCGGCGAGAAGCCCTCGCCGCGATCGACCTGCTCAACCAGGAATCGCGGTCATCCCCGTCCGTCATCCGCGTTGCCGGGCATCGGCAATAATCCATCCCGCCGCCTTTTCCGCGATCATTAGCGTCGGCGCATTGGTGTTGCCGCTGGTGATCTTCGGCATGATGCCGGCGTCGACGACGCGCAGGCCAGCAATGCCACGCACCCGCAGGCGGCTGTCGACCACGGCCAACGGGTCGTCGGCGCGGCCCATCTTCGTCGTCCCGACGGGGTGAAAGATGGTGTTGGCGATGTCGCCGGCGAGCTTGGCGAGGTCCTCGTCGCTCTGGAACTGGAGGCCGGGCTTCCACTCCTCCGGCTGGTACTTTGCAAGCGCCGGCTGCGAGACGATCCTGCGCACCTGCCGGATGCTGTCGGCGGCGATGCGGCGATCCTCCTCCGTGCTCAGGTAGTTCGGCGCGATGGCCGGCGCGTCGACGGCCTTGCCGGAGCGGATGCGCACGGTTCCGGCACTGGTCGGGTTCAGGTTGCAGACGCTCGCGGTGAAGGCGGGGATGCTGTGCAACGGCTCGCCGAAGGCATCGAGGCTCAACGGCTGGACGTGATATTCCAGGTTGGCATGGGCTTGGCGTTCGTCCGAGCGGGTGAACGCGCCGAGCTGCGAGGGCGACATGCTCATCGGGCCACTGCGTTTCAACGCATATTCAAGGCCGATCATCGCCTTGCCGAACAGGCTGTTGGCGAGCGTGTTCAGCGTCTTTGCATTGCCGACCTTGAAGACCGCGCGGATCTGCAAATGGTCCTGCAGGTTCTCGCCGACGCCCGGCAGATCGTGGGCCACCTCGATTCCATGGCGCTTCAATAGCTCCGCCGGTCCGACGCCCGACAATTGCAGGATCTGCGGCGAGCCGATCGCCCCGGCCGAAAGGATCACTTCCTTCTCGGCGCGGACCTCCATCCTGCGCCCCTGCCGCTGAAGCACGACGCCGGTGCAGCGCTTGCCTTCGAGAGCGAGCTTTTCGACATGGCATTCCGTCCACACGGAGAGATTGGGCCGGTTTCTTGCTGGGCGCAGGAAGGCCTTGGACGTGTTCCACCGCCAACCCGAACGCTGGTTGACTTCGAAATAGCCGACGCCCTCGTTGTCGCCGCTGTTGAAATCGTCGGAGCGCGGGACACCGGCCTCGACGGCGGCCTCGGCGAAGGATTCCAAGATATCCCATTTCAGGCGCTGCTTCTCGATGCGCCACTCGCCGCCATGGCCGTGCATGTCGGAGAATCGGCTGTTGCCGCCCGTTTGCGGGTCCGCACCGTTGTCCAGCCGGTAGTGGTCCTCATGGGCCTTGAAATCGGGCAGGGAATTCTGCCAGGACCAGGCGCTGTCCCCGGTCGCCGCCGCCCAGCCGTCATAGTCGCGGGCCTGCCCGCGCATGTAGATCATGCCGTTGATCGAGGAGCAGCCGCCGAGCGTCTTGCCGCGCGGATAGCGCAGCGAGCGGCCGTTCAGCCCGGCATCCGGCTCGGTCTTGAACAGCCAGTCGGTACGCGGGTTGCCGATGCAGTAGAGATAGCCGACCGGGATATGGATCCACGGATAATTGTCCTTCCTGCCCGCTTCCAGCAGCAGCACGCGCGTCGCAGGATCGCGGCTGAGACGATTGGCCAGCAGGCAGCCGGCGGAGCCTCCCCCGACGACGATGTAGTCAAAGCGGTCAGATGCGATGTTCGGACGCGTCATCGGGTTATGCCGCCGTCGCTGTTATAAAGTCTAACCGTTCTCCATGGCATCTGGGCGTCCTCCTCATGTTTTTTGCAGAAATACCCGCAGATGCGGCGGAAAATCCAATGACAAATGAAGCAGACAATTATAAGCAGAATTAATATGGCAAGCCCCACCGATCTCAGGACTTTGAAGGCCTTCGTGACCGTTGCGCGCGAGGGCAATGTCACGCGCGCCGCCGAGCGGCTGCATCTCACCCAACCGGCCGTGACCTTGCAACTCAAGCGTCTTGCCGCGGATACCGGCATCACTTTGTTTCGCCGAACGTCGGTGGGCCTGGAATTGACCCTCGAAGGCGCCTTGCTGGCGGCGAAGGCGGAGCAGGTGCTGGCAGCGCTCACGGATTTCGGCCAGACGGCGGGGCACCTCGCGACGCGCCTGCGCGGGAAATTGCGGATCGGCACGATCATCGATCCGGAATTCACGCGGCTGGGGGCATTTCTGAAGGCGCTGGTGGAAAGCGGACCAGGCATCGAAACGGAACTGCGCCACGGCATGAGCGGCGACGTGCCGGAGGGTCTCCGGCGAAACGAGCTGGATGTCGGGTATTTTCTCGGCGATATCCGGGATTTCGATCCCGTGGCCGGCGTGGCGCCGGATGGACAGGAAAACCTCTTCCACGCGAAGGAACTCGCGCGGCTGACCTATCTGGTCGTCGCGCCGCCATCGCTTGCCGGCGTCGTTCGCGGCCAGGACTGGCCGGCGCTCGCCGCCCTCCCCTGGATCGGCACGCCGCCAGCCTCGGTGCACAACCGTCTGCTGGGACGCCTGTTCGGCGACCTCGGTGTGCGGCAGAACGTCGTCGCCTCGGTCGACCAGGAGCCTTCCATGCTGGCGATGGTGCGAACGGGGCTGGGGCTCAGCCTCTGCCGCGAGTCGCTGGCGCTGCATGAACACCAGTCCAACGGACTGGTGATCGCCGACCGCGTCCAGATCGAAACCGCCCTGAGCTTCGTGTGCCTGAAAGCGCGGGCGAACGACCCGACCATCCAGTTCGCCTTCGATGCCGTTACCCGCATCTGGGGGTGATCATTCCGACTGCCAGTCGAGCACGACGAAGGGCTCGGTGATTTCGCGGGCCAGTAGCGCGGTGTAGAGGGCGGCCGGAGCCTTCGGCGATGCCTTGCGCAGAAGGCCGTCAAGCGGGACGCGACCTTCGGCAAGCCATTTCAAGGCCTTGGCGAAGCCGCCAAAAACGCTTTGGCTGGTATTGTTGTAGCCGTCGAGCAATTCCACCCATTTGAAGCCTTTTGCCAGCAACGGGAACTCCCATTCCCAGCCGCTTCTGAGCAGCACGAAATTGTTGAAGACCGCATGCAGGATATCGTGGGCGTAAAGCTCCGTATGCCGCCTCCACGGCACGCCGATCAGCACGACCTCGCCGTGCTGGCGCACGATGCGGCAGCCGCCGAGAACGGCCGCCTCGTGGCCGGAGCAATCGACGACGAGCGCGACCTTGCCGGCGAAACCCGGGTCAGAGCCCGGCATCTCGGCAAAGACCGAGGCAATGCCGGAGGCGACGATCTGGCTGCGTCGGGTCGGGTCCGGCTCGACCACGGACACCTCATAGCCCGAGAGCTTGAAGATGTGCGCGGCGAGATAGCCGACCGGGCCGGCGCCGCCGATGACCACGCGGTCGCCGGGCCTCGCCTTGGTGGTCATGAGCGTCGTCATCGACACGCCGATCAGCCGCGCGATGACGGCCTCTTCGGATGAAAGGCCGTCCGGCACCGGCAGCGTGAACCGATGCTCGACCTGCTGGAAGCTGCGATGCGGCCCCATGCAGAACAGCCGGGTGCCGACTTTCACATCGCGAACGGCCTCGCCGCATTCTTCCACCTCGAACACCGCGGCATAGCCGGGCCGGATGGGAAAATCCTCGCCCGTCGCCCAGGCGAGTTCGGTGCCGGGGCTGACGAGCGTCGCGAGCGTACGGCCGCGCACCTCGGTCGGCCCGAGCGGTAGCGTTTCGCAATCCGCCAGAACGAAGTTGTTCTTTTGCGGGAAGATGATTTCCTTGCCGGACATGATGGTCTCCTTGCGTTTCAAAGCGCCTGGCCGCTTTCGCTGTCGAAAAGATGCAGGCCGGCGGGGTTGAAGACGACCTTCACGGCCTGATCGAGCGCGGGCCGCTCGCTTGCCGGGATCTGCGCAATGAATTCCTGGGTGCCGATCCGGAGATCGACCAGCGCCTCGACGCCGAGATATTCCACCACCTCGACCCGGGCCTCGATGGCCTCCGCGTCGCCGGCCTGTGCCAGGCGCACATCGCTCGGGCGGACACCCAGCGTCACGGCCTGCCCCGGCTTCAATTTTCCGCCCAACTCTGCCGGCAGGCGGAGGGAGAAGGCCGGCGAGGACAGCACCGTTCCGGTGTCGCCGCGCTCCGCGGTCATGCGGAAGAGGTTCATCGACGGGCTGCCGATGAAGGTGGCGACGAATAGGTTTTTCGGATGGGCAAAAACCTCTTCGGGCGAGCCGATCTGCTCGATATGGCCGTCCTTCATGATGACGATCTTGTCGGCGAGCGTCATCGCCTCAACCTGGTCGTGCGTGACGTAGATGACGGTGGTGCCGAGCTGCTTGTGCAGCTTGGCGATTTCCATGCGCACCTGCGTGCGCAGCTTGGCATCGAGGTTCGACAGCGGCTCGTCAAACAGGAACACCTCTGGCGTGCGCACCATCGCGCGGCCCATCGCCACGCGCTGGCGCTGCCCGCCGGAAAGCTGGGCGGGCTTGCGCTGAAGCAGCACGTCGAGGCCAAGCATGGCGGCGACGCCGGCGATCTTCGCATCGACCTCGGCTTTGGAGAGCCGCTGCGGCTTCAGCGCGAACTCCATGTTCTGGCGCACGGTCATATGCGGGTAGAGCGCGTAGTTCTGGAACACCATCGCGATCTTGCGGTCCTTCGGCGCCCGGTCGTTAATGACCTCGCCGGCGATGCGGATCTCGCCGCCGGTCACGTCCTCAAGGCCGGCGACCATGCGAAGCGTGGTGGTCTTGCCGCAGCCGGAGGGGCCGAGCAGCACGACGAATTCGCCGTCGGCGATATCGAGATCGACGCCGTGCACCACCTTGAAGGCGCCGAAGGCTTTCACGACGTTTGTAAGGGAAACAGATGCCAAGATTTTTCCTCCGCAATGCAGTCCAGATGCCGGGTGCTGGTGCTGCCGGGCCTATTTGACGGATCCGAGCGTCAGGCCCTTGACCAGCCATTTCTGGCAGGTGAGCACGAAGATGACGCCGGGGATGAGAATGATGAACGAGCCCGCCATGATGCGGCCCCACTGCACCGCGTCGCTGCTCCAGAACGACATGACGGCGACGGTGGCGGTCTGCGCGCTGGAGCCGGTCAGCATCAGCGCGAACAGGAACTCGTTCCACGAGAAGATGAAACAGAACACCGCGCAGACCGCGAGGCCGGGCGCGGCCAGCGGCAGCGTGATGCGGTAGAAGATCTCGACGATGCCGTAGCCATCGACCTGCGCCGCCTCTTCCAGCGCCTCCGGCACCTCGTCGAAGAAGCCCTTCATCAGCCAGACTGTCAGCGGGATATTGGCCGTCGAATAGACGATGATCAGCGCCAAGGGCGTGTCGAGCAGGCCGATCGACTTGAAGATGATGTAATAGGGCACGACGACGGCGATCGGCGGAAACATGCGCATCGACAGGATCCAGAACGCCGCGTCGTTGATGCGCGGATGGCGGATGCGCGAGAGCGCAAAGGCGCCGAGCGCGCCGATGGTGACGGAAAAGACCGTCGAGCCGAGCGTCACGATCAGGCTGTTGATGATGTTCCAGTGGAACGGCCGGAGCGTGAAGAGATCGACATAGTGTTGCAGCGTCGGCGTGAAAAAGACCGTCGGCGGACGGGAGAACATATCCGCCGACGGTTTCAGGGAGGACGCCAGGATGAGGTAGATCGGGATCATGAAGATGATCAGGATGATGCCGGTCACGCTATAGACGAGGGTCGCCTGTCTGGTGCTGAGCCTGTTCATGGTGGGTCTCCTCAACGCGCAGCGGCGCTCTTCTGCATGGATTTGAAGAACAGCGTGATCAGCACGGAAATGATGATCAGCGACACGAAGGAGGCGGCAGCACCAACCCCCATGCGCCAGAAGGTGAAACTCTGGCGGTAGATGTAGAGGGCGATCGTCTCGGTGGCGTCGCCCGGCCCGCCCTTGGTGAGCACGAAGATGATGTCGTAAATCTTGAAGGCATCGATGGCGCGCAGGAACAAGAGGCTGATCAGGACCGGCTTCAGCTGCGGCAGCGTGACGTGCAGGAAGACGTCGATATTGGAATTGCCGTCGATGCGCGCCGCCTCGTAGGGTTCGGGTGACAGGCTTTGCAGGGCGGCGGCCGTTCCCATCATCACGAAGGGAGTCCATTGCCAGATGTCGGCAATGGCGATCGCCGTCAGCGCCCATTGCGTGCTGGTGATCCACGGGATCGGGTTGATGCCGATCAGGCCGATGAAATAGTTGAAATAGCCGAGCTCCGGAAAATAGATGAAGAGCCAGACGAGGCCGACGATGACCGGCGAGATCATCATCGGGATGAGCAGCAACGTGCGGATCGCCGCCATGCCGGGCAGGCGCTGCGTGACCAGCAGGGCGAGGCCGATGCCGATGACGAACTGGAAGAACAGCGTGACCCCCATCAGCTTGAAGGTGATCAGCATGCTGTGCAGGAACGGCCCGGAGGTCAGCACCTCCTGGAAGTTGGCAAGGCCGACGAAGATGCGCGGGATGAACGGTTTCGCGAGGTCGTAGTTGCGAAAGCTCAGATAGAGCGCATAGAGCATCGGATAGATGGTGGTCAGGAAAAGCACCGCCGCCGTCGGCAGCAGGAATACCCCCGCGATCGTCCTGTTGCGTCTGTTGACATAGCCCATGGCACCCTCCCGCATGTCATTTTGTTCCGCGCTCCGGCCAAGGCGGCCGGAGCGCGGGGTTGGCGCTTACTTCTGCAACACGGTGACCGGTGCGTCGTTGATCCAGCGAAGCCGCTGTTCGAGCGGGAACATCGACAGGCGCGAATTGACCGCGGTACAGGCGTTGCCGAGCGCTTCCTGTGCGGTCGCCGTCTCGCCGGCCATGTACTTGGAGAGTTCGACGCCGAAGTTTTCCTCCACATCCGCGTAGAACGGATGGAAGATGCGGCGGCGTGCGTTCGTCTGGGTGTCGAGCAACACCTTGTAATAGGGGTACTTCTCCTGAAGGGCGGGGTCGGCGAGGATCGACTTGCGGAACTGGCTGATGCCCCAGCCCTCATCGGCAAGGCGGCGCATGATCTTCTCGCCGGTGCCCCACTTGATGAAGGCCCAGGCGGCTTCCTTCTCCTGGTCGGAAACCTTGGCGTTGATGGCGAAGGACAGCGAGCCGGTATAGGTCGGCTGCGGCTTGCCGTCTTCCGTCGGCCCGCCGGAGAAGCCGGCCTTGCCAAGCGTCGGCAGCTTGGCTTCTTCCGGGTTCGTCAGGCGCACGGTGCGCACGCTCCAGTAGCCGGACAGGGCCGTCTCGCCGCGTTCCATGTAGCCGGACTGGATGTCCCACATCAGGCCGAGATAATCCGGCGGATTGAAGGGAACCAGCGACTTCATGAACTCGGCCGCCTTGACATGCGGCTCGCCGGTCATGGCGCAAAGGCCCGTCGCCGGATCCCAATAGTCGCCGCCGAAGCCGCGCATGATCGGGAAATAGTCATGCGTGATCGCGCCCTGCACGCGGCTGTAGGATTCGGCATTGCCGTAAAAATCCTGTTCCAGTACCTTGCCGGCAAGCTTGTCGCCCTTCTTGCGGGTGAAGAACTCGGCAATGTCGTGGAACTGCTGCCAGGTGGCAGGCGGCGCGAGATCGTAGTTGTACTTGGCCTTGAAGGCCTCCTTCTCGCCAGCATCGTCGAACAGGTCCTGGCGATAGTTGACGTGCCAGATCATGCCGGAGGCCGGGAAGGCGAGCAGTTGGCCCTGCCAGCTATTTTCCTGCAACTGCACGGGAATGATGTCGTCGAGGCCGATTTCGGCGGCGTCGCGCTTGGCGTATTCGGTGAGATCCTGCAACGCGCCGGCCTCGCCGAGCATGCCGACCCAGGGGCTATCGACCCACAGGAGCTGGTAGGTCGGGTTGTCCGAGCTCGCCTCGATGATGATCTTGTCGATCAGCCCCGGATAGGGGAGCATATCGATCTGCACCTTGGCGCCGGTCTGTTCCTCAAACTCGCTGGTGATTTTTGCCAGGCGCGTCACCGACGTATCGCCGATGCCGAGCATCTTCAGCTGCACGCCTTCGAACGGCTTGTCCTGCGACAGCGCGCTGCCGCACATCAGCGCCACGAAACCGGCGGCCAATACGGATTTCTTCCAAATTCCCATCGAAATGCTCCTCCTCATTCAATGAAACGATTGCAGGGCCGCCCCCGGTTTTCCGGGCACGGTGGTTCAGTCCCGCGAGCCGTGTCGGCAGGCGGATTGCGCATCCCTCAAGGGGATGGAATGGGTTTAGGCGTTGCTCACCGGCGACCAGAGCTTCGGCCCGCCATCGGCCTCATAGCCGAGCGGCCCGGTCATGCTGACGATTTCGAGGAACTGGCCCCAGGGCGCACGAAGGTAAAGCCAGGTCAGCCCCTTCATCGCGCCGGCATCGACATAGGTCGGGCCGTCGAGCACATCGACGCCCTTCTCCCGCAGCCGTTCGGCTGCGGCAACCGCGTCATCCACCTGAAAGGCGACATGGAAACCGCCCGGCTGGCTGTTGCGCTTGAGCGCCTCTTCCGTGGTCTCGCCGGAATACTGGAAGAGTTCGAGATTACTGCCATTGCCGCAGCGCAGCACCTTGATGTTCTCGATGCGGCAATGGTCCGGCACGCCGAGCCGGCGGCGCATGAATTCGCCATCCACATCGACTTTGCCAGTCGTCATGACCGTGACCGCACCAAAAACCGTCTCGAAGAACGAAACCGCCTCCTCCAGGTCCGGCACCGTGAAGCCGACATGCTCAACGCCGAAAACTTTCAAATTCCCCTCCTCCATTATCACACCCTTGAACCGCGAGCCCTCCGCTCCCCGGGGCGACCAGGTCACTATCAAGTATGTATCTAGTTAGTTATTTATTTAATGCACTATCCGGTTACCATGTCAACAGGGTGCTCGCGCACTCTTTCGCATGCATGGATAATGCGACTCCCTGCGCATGGCGCGGGCATTCGCTTAAGGGGTATTCGTGGGGGTTTTCGCCCGTTATGCGGGGCACCAAAGGAAGTGGGCGGATGAAATCCGTAGGGCCGGCATCAGGCGGCGTCGTGCGCTGCACCTTCGGCCCGAATTTGAAACAGAACGCGTGCTGAACAGGCTGTCAGAAGATGCGTGACAGGAGTTTCAGCCAGAAACCGAAACGGTCAGGCGGTCCGTCAAACTCGCTCCGCTCGCAGAACTGAGCGGGGCAGACCCAGGCTAGCGCAATCATCTGTCGAGACATCGTGGTTCTCTCCCGTTTTTGAGCCAAGCACCAAACATCCGCCTGCCGACGCGCAACGACAATTTCGCAACCTGCGAAAAACTGAAGCGCTCTGACGCAATATCAGGCCACATCCCGGTGCTCCGCACTGGAGTGCCGTGCTGCATCTAACCACGAGCGCGGGGATGTACGAACTGACCTTTTGCAAGATTCCGCTGCGCCACGCTTAATCCATAAAACAGATAATATGGAATATTTATTATCGATTGGAATAATTTCGTATCCAGCGCCATCTTCACGGCAACCCGAACCCAAGGAGGTTGCCGTGAAGACTTTGATCCTGATGTTCCATCCCGATATCGCCCAATCCAAGACCAACGCCGCGCTTGCCGCGGCGGCTCGCACGGTTCCCGGTGTCGAGGTTGTCGATATGCAGGCGCTTTACCCGGAAGGCCGGCTCGACCTGTTCAGCGACGGCGCTGTCGAAGCCGCACGGCTTCTTTCGGCGGACCGCGTCGTGCTGCAGTTCCCGGTGCAATGGTATTCGAGCCCGCCCCTGCTGAAGGCGTGGATCGATGCGGTCATGACGCGGATGTACTATGTGGCCTATGAGGCGGAGGGCAGTCGGCTGGAAGGTACGCCGATCATGATCGCCGCTACCGCCGGCAATGTGCCGGAGGCATACGCCCCTGATGGGCAAAACCTGCTGCCGCTTGCCGATTTGCTCAACCCGCTGCGCGCCATGGCCTATCGCTGCCACCTGCCCTGGGCAGAACCTTTCCTGGTCTACCGCGCCGGCAAGCTCGAAGAGACGGAACTCGCCGAGGCTGCACGGAACTATGTGGAGACGCTGCGCAACTGGATCGAAGCGTCTCCCGGCACGATTGCCGCCTGAGCGGCGGAGGATCAGCCCTTTCGCGTGACCAGGCGCGTATCGAGATAGGCCTGAAGCGCCTCGGCGCCGCCTTCGGTACCGTGGCCGGAATCCTTGATGCCGCCGAAATGCACCTCGGGCAGTGCCAGGCCCAAATGGTTGATCGAGAGCATGCCCGCTTCCACCTCGTTGCCGAGACGGGTTGCCGTGGCGCTGCTTCGGGTGAAGGCGAAGGCCGCGAGGCCATAGGGCAGACGATTGGCCTCGGTGATCGCCTCGTCGAGATTGCCGAACCGGTTGACAACGGCGACGGGGCCGAAGGGTTCTTCGTTCATGATGCGGGCGGCCACTGGCACGTCGGCCAGCACGGTCGGCTCGAAGAACCAGCCCTCGTTGCCGATGCGGCGGCCGCCGGTTTTCAGGCTCGCGCCGTGCTCGACGGCATCGTTGATCAGGCTCTCCAGTGCCGGGATGCGGCGGTCGTTTGCCAGCGGACCCATCTCGATATCGGCATCGAGGCCGTTGCCAACCCGAATTGCCTTTGCACCGGCCGCGAACCGCTCGGTGAAGGCATCGGCGATCTTCTCCTGCACGAGGAACCGCGTCGGCGAAACGCAGACCTGGCCGGCATTGCGGAACTTGTTGGCGACCATCAGGTTCACAGCAAGGTCGAGATCGGCATCCTCGGCGACGATGACCGGCGCATGGCCGCCGAGCTCCATGGTGGCGCGCTTCATATGCGCACCGGCGAGAGCCGCAAGCTGCTTGCCGACCGGCGTCGAGCCGGTGAAGGAGATCTTGCGGATGACAGGATGCGGAATGAGATATTCCGAGATCTCGGCCGGAACGCCATAGACGAGATTGATGACGCCGGCCGGAATGCCCGCGTCCGCGAAGGCGCGGATGAGTGCTGCGGGCGATGCCGGCGTTTCCTCCGGCGCCTTGACGATGATCGTGCAGCCGGCGGCAATCGCGGCCGAGAGTTTTCGCACGACCTGGTTGATCGGGAAATTCCACGGCGTGAAGGCGGCAACGGGGCCGACGGGCTTCTTCAGGGTGATCTGGAGGATATCCGGTGCGCGCGACGGAATGACCTGCCCATAGGAGCGCTGTCCCTCGCCGGCGAACCAGTCGATGATGTCGGCGCCGGCGAGCGTTTCCACCCGCGATTGCGAGACCGGCTTGCCCTGCTCCAGCGTCATCATGACCGCGATTTCATCGGCCCGTTCGCGCAGGAGATCGGCGGCACGGCGCATCAGCCTGGCGCGGTCATAGGCCGATGTCGCGCTCCATTGCGCGAAGGCGCGGTCGGCCGCCGCCAGCGCCTCGTCCAGATCCTTGCGATCCGCCCAGGCGACGCTGCCGATCGGCTGCGCCGTCGCAGGATTGACGACGGGAATGGTGCGGCCGGTGGATGCCGGGCGCCAGACGCCGTCGATGAAAAGCAATGTATCGGGATAGGTGGTCATCGTAAAATCCTTGTTCGTGTCATGTCTTGTCGGCTCTTGCCCGGGCGGCCTGGAACATCGGCCCGCCGCGCCTTCGCGGAAAGCCATAGCCGTGCACTTCGACAAGGTCGATATCGGCAGCGCTTGCCGCAATACCTTCGTCGAGAATTAATTGGCCTTCCTGCGCCATCGCCGCCATCAACCTTGCGACGATGGTCTCTTCCGCCACATCGTTTCGCGCGCCGACAAGCGGGGCGATGATACGCTCCGCCTCGGCCGACAGCTGCGGTCGGCGGTCGCCGGCGGCATAGTCGTACCAGCCGCCGCCCGTCTTCTGCCCCTTGCGCCCGGCGCGCACCAGAAGGTCGCCGGGGATGTCCGGCACGCGTTCTCCGCGCGACCGTGCCGCCTCGCGATAGAGGAATGCGATATCGAGGCCGGCCATGTCCTGCATTTCGAACGGCCCCATCGCAAAGCCGAAGCCGCGCATCGCCGCATCGACGGCGGCAATCGCGACGCCGCCGCAAACGAGGGCCTCCGCTTCCGCCCGGAAGCGGCGCAGAATACGGTTGCCGATGAACCCGTCGCAGATCCCGGAACGCACGGGGATCTTGCCGAGACGACGGGCGAGATCGAAGCTGGTCGCCAGAACATCAAGAGCCGTTTCGGGCGTCGGGATGATCTCCAGCAGTTTCATGACCTGCGCCGGGCTGAAGAAATGCAGGCCCAGAAAACGCTCCGGCCACGGCAGCCCCTCCGCGATCAGGCGTGGATCGATATAGGACGTGTTGGTCGCAAGCACCGCATCCGGCCGGCAGATGCGTCCGAGTTCGGCAAACACCGACCGTTTCACGGTGAGATCCTCGAAGACGGCTTCGATCACCAGATCACATCGTGCTGCGGCACCATAGCCGATGCTCGTTTCGAGGCGAGCCATCCGCTCGGATGCCTGGTCGTCCGTTATCTGGCCCCGGCGCCGGGATGAATCGAAAATGCCCGTAAGCGTGGAACGCGCTCGCGCAACGCCCGCCTCGTCCTGCTCGATCAGCACGACGGAAAGACCGGCATTGAGAAGGGCGGCAGCGATCCCGCTCCCCATCGTCCCGCCGCCGACGACAGCCACCGTTTCGATGGGGCGTGGGTTTATGCCCCGGATCTCCGCTGGCCGAAGGGCGGCGCGTTCGGCAAAGAACAGGTGGCGCAGGGCGGCCGCCTCTTCCGTGGCACGAAGCTCCAGGAAGATGGAGCGTTCGAGCGCGAGGCCGGCCTCGGCCCCGTGTTCGATCCCGTGTCGTAGGGCCTGCAACGCGCGCGCGGGCGCCGCGGCGCCCTTTGCGCGAGCGGCAATCCTGTCCTCCGCCTCCGCCCACACGTCCGGCGAAGGCACGGAAACCGGGCGATCGAGACTCGGCGACGGCAGCGCGTGTTCAAGGGCGTTGCGCGCAAAGGCAATAGCAGCCGGCAGAAGAGGTTCTTCGACAAGGGCATCGACCAGCCCCAATTCCAGCGCCTCCGCGCCGCCCGGAGTATGGTTTTCCGCGACGATCCGGATCGCGTCGGTAACACCGATGACCCGCGGCAGGCGCTGCGTGCCGCCGGCGCCCGGGATGATGCCGAGGTTGATTTCCGGCAAGGCGAAACGGGCACTTTCCGTCGCCACCCGGAAACGGCATCCGAGCGCAAGTTCGAGACCGCCGCCCAGCGCGGCCCCGCGAATCGCTGCGATCCATGGCTTTCCTGCCCTCTCGATGCGCGCAATGACATCGGGAAGGAACGGCGGCTCGGCCGGCCGGTCGAATTCGGCGATATCGGCGCCCGCAACGAAAAGCGTGCCGGCGCCGGTCAGGATGACGGCCCGGACCCCTGGATTGTCGTCAAGCGCCTGCGCCAGTGCCAGCAGCCGCTCCCGCACAGCCCTGTTCACGGCGTTGACCGGCGGATTGCCGATCGTGACGATCACAATCTCGCCCTCGATTTCGACGTTGACGCTCATCATCACTTCCCCGGCCTACGCGACCGCATCCTGAACGGATTGCGATGGGGCTGCGGTTTTGACGTCATGGCAGGCGACGACGCCGGCAAGGACGAGGCTTTCGATCCGCGCCTCCTCGAAACCCAGAACATCGCGCAACACGCCGCGCGTGTCCTCGCCTAGAAGCGGCGGCGCCTTCGCGCCGGCATTTTCCTGCGCGGCAAGGCCATGGGCGGGCCGGATCAGCGAGACCGTTCCAAGTTCCGGATGCTCCAGGCGCTGCACCACCCCTCTGTCCGTCACGCTCGGGCTCTGGAGCGCCTCGGAAACGGACTTGACCTGGCCCGCCGGCACGCTCGCCCGCTGGCAGGCGGAAAGCCAATGTTCGCAGCTTTCATTCCCGATGATCTCGGCCAGCAGGGGAAGCAGCTCGCCCCTGTGCATGGCGCGCTGGTGGGAGGTGATGAAGCGGGGATCACGCGCCAGATCCGGCCGGTCGATGACCTGCTCGCAGAAATCGACGAACATGCGATCATTGCCGACGGCCAGCGCGAAGGTGCCGTCATTCGCCTCGAAGATCTGGTAGGGCACGACCGTCGGATGCGCATTGCCGTAGCGCACCGGCTCGACTCCGGCATTGAGGTATCCCGTCCCCACATTGATCAGGAGGTTCAGCGTGGCATCGAGCAGCGCCACGTCGATATATTGTCCCTGCCCGGTATCCCGGCGCTGGTAGAGCGCGGCGAGAATGGACTGGGTGGCGATCATGCCGGCCACCACGTCGGTGAAGGCGACGCCGAGCCGGTTCGGCGGGCCATCCTCCTGGCCGGTGATGGACATGAGGCCGCTTTCCGCCTGCATGATAAAGTCGTAGCCCGGCCGGTCGCGCTCGGGACCGGTCTGGCCGTAACCGGAAATCGCGCAATAGACGATGCCCGGATTGATCGCCTTGATATCCTCGTAGCCGATGCCGAGCCGCTCGACCGTGCCGGCGCGGAAATTCTCCACGACGACATCGGCCTTGGCGGCAAGGTCGAGCACGATCTGCCGGCCTTCCGGCGTCTTGAGATCGAGCGCGATGCTCTGCTTGCCGCGGTTGGCGCAGAGGTAATAGGTGCTGACCCCCTTGAAGTTCGGGAAGGACCAGGCGCGCGTGTCGTCGCCGCCCTTGATGTTCTCGATCTTCCAGACCTCGGCACCGAGATCGCCGAGGCTCATGGTGGCCCATGGCCCGGCGAGGACGCGCGTCAGGTCGAGGACACGAATGCCCTCAAGCGGCAATCTCATTTCCGTCATTACGCTCCTCCAGGCCCGCTTTTTTCGCGGGCCGACAAACCTGTCTCCATGGCATTCGGAAAATGGCAGGCAACCGAATGGCCTTCCTCTCGTTCGCTCAGCGGCGGCTCCACCTCGGCGCAAAGCGGTTGGGCAATGGGGCATCGCGTCCGGAAGCGGCAGCCGGACGGCGGATTGAGCGGGCTTGGCAGGTCGCCCTTCAGCACGATGCGCGAGCGGGTGCGCTCCAGCGCCGGGTTCGCCAGCGGCACGGTGGACATCAGGGCCTGGGTATAGGGATGCATCGGCGCGCGGTAGAGCCTGCGCTTTTCGGCGATCTCGACGATCTTGCCGAGATACATGACCGCCACCCGGTCGGAAATGTGCTGCACGACGGATAGGTCATGCGCGATGAAGACATAGGCTGTGCCGAAATCCCGCTGGATGTCTTTCAGGAGATTGAGAACGCCCGCCTGCACGGAAACGTCGAGCGCCGAGACCGGTTCGTCGAGCACGAGCAGTTCGGGCTTCAGCGCCAGCGCCCGGGCAATCACCACGCGTTGCCGCTGGCCGCCGGAGAGTTCATGCGGATAACGCTGGCCATGCTCCGGATTGAGCCGGACGAGATCGAGCATCTCGACGACCCGCGCCTTGCGCTCGGTGGATGAAAGATCGCTGATGCGCAACGGTTCGGCGATGTTCTCGGCCACCCGCATGCGTGGATGCAGCGACGCGTACGGGTCCTGGAAGACGAGCTGGATCTTGCGACGCAGCGCGCGCATCTCGGCCGGGTTCGCCTCGTTGATGTTCTGCCCGCGAAACAGGGTCTGCCCGCTGGAGGGCTCGATCAGCCGCAGGATGCAGCGGCCCAATGTGGACTTGCCACAGCCGGATTCGCCGACCAGCCCCAGCGTCTCGCCGGGTTTGACATCGAAGGAGACGTTGGTGACGGCGTTGACCTGGGCGATCTCCCGCTCGAAAATCACGCCGCCGGTGACGGCAAACCGCTTCGAGAGATCGCGCACGGAGAGAATGGGTTCCGGTCCGGTCATGCGGCACTCCCGATCGGCAGGGTGGCGAAGTGGCAGGCTGCGGTATGCGCGCCGTCGGTGCGAACCGGTGGCGCCGTATGCCGGCAAATCTCCTGCGCCTGCGGACAGCGCGGATGGAAGGCGCAGCCGCCCGGCAGTTTGCCGAGCGGCGGCGGCGCGCCATCGATCGAGAAGAGACGCTCCTTCTCTTCCGCCATATTGGGGATCGAGGCGATGAGGCCGCGTGTATAGGGATGGGCGGGCCGCTCGAAGAGGTCGTCGACGCCGGCCTGTTCCACGATCTCGCCGGAATAGACCACCGCGACCCGGTCGGCATGGCCCGCAAGGACGCCGAGATCGTGGGTGATGAGGATCAGCCCGAGGTTCAGACGCTTCCGGAGATCCGTCAGCACATCCATGATCTGCGCCTGGACGGTGACGTCCAGCGCCGTCGTCGGCTCATCGGCGATCAGGAGGTCAGGATCGTTGGCAACAGCCATCGCGATCATCACGCGCTGGCGCATGCCGCCGGAAAACTCGTGCGGGAACTGGTGAATGCGCCGGTCGGGCTGGGGAATGGCAACGAGAGAGAGCAGTTCGGCGGCACGGTCCATGGCCGCCTTCTTCGACACGCCGGCATTGTGCAGTCGGATCGTCTCGGCGATCTGCGCGCCGACCGTCATCACCGGATTGAGCGACGACAACGGGTCCTGGAAAATCATCGCGATGCGCGACCCGCGCAGCGTGCGCAACTGGCTCCTCGGCATGCCGACAAGCTCGCGCCCCTTGAACCGCGCCGATCCGGTGACGGTGGCGGTCTTCGGCTGAAGGCCGAGGGCCGACAGCATGCCGACCGACTTGCCGGAGCCGGATTCGCCGACGATGCCGAGCACCTCGCCATGATCGACATGCAGGCTGATGCCGCGCACGGCCTCGAAGGACCGGCCGTCGCGGGTGAAGGAGACACGAAGATCCCGAACGGAAAAGAGGGGCTCCTGCTGCATCCTGCGCCTCACTTCGACTTCGGATCGAAGTAGTCGTGCAGACCGTCTCCGATGAAATTGAAGCCCAGCACGATGGTGAGGATGGCAAGGCCCGGGCCGAGCGCCACCCACCAGGAATAGAACTGCGCCGCCCCATCCGAGATCATTGAACCCCATTCCGGCGTCGGCGGCGTGGCGCCGAGGCCGATGAAGCTGAGCGACGCGGCAAGCAGGATGACCTGCCCCAGGTCCATCGTCGCGCTGATCAGGACCGGCGTCCAACAGAGCGGCAGGATATGCTTGAAGAGGATGCGCGTCTTTCCGGCGCCTGCGGCAATGGCCGCCTCGACATGCTCCCGCTCGCGGATTTCCAGAACCTGCGCGCGCATCAGCCGCGCATAGACGGGCCACCAGACGATCACCATGGCAACCGTCGCGTTTTCAAGCCCCGGCCCCAGCGACGCCGCCACCGCCATGGCAAGCAGCATGGGCGGAAACGACAGGGTGACATCGACGAGCCGCATGATCGACGCGCCGAGCAGGCCGCCGGCATAGCCGGAAACCGCGCCCAGCATGGCGCCGATCGCCACGGACAGGGCAACGACGACGATGGCGATCGGGATCGAATGCTGCGCGCCGTACAGGGTCCGGCTCAGCACATCCCGGCCGAGCGCATCGGTGCCGAGCCAATGGCTCCAGCTTGGCGCCTGCAGCCGGCGGCCGACCATGTCGAGCGGCGCATAGGGGCTCATCAATGGTGCCAGCACCGTGACGGACAACCAGAAGACCACGATGGCGATGCCGATGGCGAGCGGGACGGATAGCCATGCCGGGCGGCGGAAGGTGCTGAGGGTCGCTGTGTTCATAGTCTCATCCCAGACGCACGCGCGGATTGGCGATGACATAGGCAATGTCGGTGAGGAGGTTCGTCAGGAGGAAAACCACGCCGCCGACGATCGTGACGCCGATGATGGCGGGAAAATCGAGGCCGCGCGCCGCCTCCACCGCATAGGAGCCCATGCCCGGCCACGAGAAGATCGTTTCCGTCAACACGGCGCCGGTCAGCAGATAGGCGAAGGAATAGCCGATGACGGTGAGCGTCGGGACGAGCGTGTTGCGCAGCGCATGGCGGACCACGACGCGGAACTCGCCCGCACCTTTTGCGCGGGCCGTGAGGATGAACTCCCGGTCGAGCACCTCCAGCATGTTGGCGCGCACCAGCCGGGAGATGGTGCCGGCAACGGCCCAGCCGAGCACGAAGGCGGGCAGGATCAGATGCCACAGCGCATCGAGAAAGAGCTTTATGTTTCCGGCCAGCAGGGAATCGATCGTCATGAAACCCGTGACGGATGTCGGCGGCGCGGCGCGCGGATCGAGCCGGCCGGGACCGGGCAGCACGCCCCATTTGACCGAGAATACATAGAGAAGCGCCAGACCCAACCAGAAGACCGGTATCGACGAGCCGAAAAGGGCGAAGAAACGCGCGGCATGATCGATCACCGTATTGCGGAAATAGGCGGCCAGGACACCCAGCGTAATGCCGATCGTCGAGCCGATGACCATCGCGGCAAGCACCAGTTCCATCGTCGCCGGCAGGCGGAAGAAGACGTCCTGCGCCACGGGCCGGCGAGTGATGAAGGACGTGCCCATGTCGCCGGTCAGGAGGTTGCCGACATAGATCACGTAACGCTCCGGCAGGCTGCGATCGAGCCCCCAGCGCGCCTTCGCCGCCGCCACCGCCACCGGATCGTTCATCTGCCGGTCCGAGACGATCGCCGACAGCGGATCGCCCTTCGTCACGGTGGTGAGCAGGAAGGCGAGCGTCACGATGCCGAGAACCAGGAAGGGCATCGCGATCAGGCGCCGCAGTATGTATCGTGTCACAAATCGCGTCCTTTATCCCGTTTGCCATCCCGTGCCGACCGGCGGGTGGGAAGATCGATACAGGCATTATTGACAACAGGCGAAGCGGACGTCAACATAAATGAAATTATATTCCAATTACGAGAGATCGACAGATCCGTCGAATTCGGTATGGCTCCAGCAGCGCTGAAACGAAAGGCACACCATGCGTAAACGGACCAAACCGACGGACGGAAGCGACGGCGTCGAGAGCGGAAACTCGGCCGCATCCCTGACACGGGGACTGGAAATCCTGCGTGCCTTCACCGCCGACGATGCCACGCTGGGCAACCAGGACCTCATCGAGCGGACGGGCCTGCCGAAGGCGACCGTCTCGCGCCTGACCTCGACGCTCGTCGGCCTCGGCTATCTTCACTATGACGCCACGCTCGGCCGCTACAGCATCGGGCCGGCAACGGTGTCGCTCGGCTATTCGGCTCTCAGCTCCAGCGCCGTCATCCACATGGTCCGGCCGCTGATGCAGGAGTTGGCGGACCAGACCGGCGCCGCCGTGGCACTCGGCACGCGCGACGGGCTGGAGATGGTCTATCTCGCCAATTGCCGCTCGATGAGCCCGGTTTCGCTGCGGCTCAATGTCGGCTCGCGCCTACCGATCTATCGCACCGCCATGGGCCTTGCCTATCTCGCGGAGATGAAGCCGGAGATCCGCCAGTCCGTGGTCGAGCAGCTCATCGCGGCGGAGCCGGAAAAGGCGCAGGACCTCGAACGCATGGTCGAAAACGCCATCGAGGATCACCGGCGGGATGGCTTCATCAGCGCCTTCGGCAGCTGGCACAGCTATATCAACGCCGTCGGCGTGGCCTTCCGCCCGACGGACGGCTCGCCGCTCGTCGCACTCACCTGCGGCGGAATCGTCGACATCCTCTCGCGCAACCATTGCCGTGAAATCGTCGGGCCGGACCTCCTCAAGCTGACGCGCCGCCTTCGTGCGCGGCTTGCCGGAGAGCCGGACCCGTTCCCCACGTCGCAACGCCCGCCAACCTGGAAAACCTCGGCCGAATAGGCTCAAGCCTGCAAGGATCCCTCATGCCCATCCATGTCGTCTATCCGAAGGTCAGCCTCGAACTGTCGAGCGGCCGCATCGCCCGCTGGCTGGTGGCCGAGGGCGAAACCGTTCGACAGGGGCAAGTCCTTTTCGAGATCGACAACGACAAGGCCGCCGTCGAAGTCGAGGCCGCGGCAAGCGGCGTCATCCGCGAGCTCCTCGATAGCGAGATCGAGGTCGAGGTCGGCGGGGATGTGGCGCGCATCTATGCGGAGGGCGAAGTTTTTGGCGTAGCGAAGGCCTCCGGTGCTGCCCGCGAAGTCGCGGCCGACGAGACCAAGGCGGCCATTCTGCTGCCGGACGTGAAACGCAACGGGCGCGGTCCCAACCCCACGCCCCTCGCCCGCCGCATCGCCAGGGAGCACGGTATTTCGCTGGAAGGCGTTCACGGCACCGGACCGGGTGGACGCATACAGAAGACGGATGTCGTTGCGAAGATCGGCGACGCTGTGGAGACACGCCGGCCCGCGGTGGCCGAGAGTGGCGCCATTCCTCAGCGCAAGAGCGAGCATGCAACCCTGAACGCCGTCTGGCTGCGCAAGGGCGAAGGCCTTCCCATCGTCCTCCTCCACGGGTTCAGCGCGGACCTTAACAACTGGCGCGGCATGCTGGGTGGCGCCCGTGCGGACTGGCCCGCCCTGGCGATCGACCTTCCGGCGCATGGCCGCTCGCCACGTGCCGTTCCCGACGATCTCGACCACATGGCCGAAAGCGTCGAAGCGACACTTGCTGCCGAAGACGTCGGCCCGCTCGTGTTCGCCGGCCATTCCTTCGGCGGTGCGCTTGCGGCGCGGCTGGCAAGCCGTGGACAGTTGGATGTCCGGGGCCTCTGTCTCGTATCTCCGGCCGGCCTTGGCCCGGAAATCAACGCAGCCTTTGTCGAGGGCGTCCTGCGCGCGCGGCAGAAGGAGAGCCTGAAGCCGTGGCTTGAACTGCTTTCCAACGACCCCGCCGTCATCTCGCCGGCCTTTCTTCAGGCCACCGTTCTGCAACGGGAGGATGAGGGCCTGACGGAAGCGATGCGCGCCTTTGCCGCGCGGTTCTTCCCGGATGGAACCCAGGCCGTCTCGATCCGCAACGAGCTCGCCCGCCTACCATATCCGGTGCGGGTCGTCGCCGGGAGACAAGATCGCATCCTGCCCTTCGGCGCCACCGCCGGCCTGCCGGGCAATGTCGGGCTGCATGCGCTCGACAATTGCGGGCACATGCCGCATCTCGAATATCCGGAACTGGTGATGACGATCCTCGGCGAGATCAGCCGAAGCGCCTGACCCTCAGCGCTTCGCCTGCTGGCCATAGGTGCCGTAGCGGGCGCACACGTCTTCCAGCTCCGCCGGCGTCAGCAGCACCGGCTCGCCGATCGAACGGGCAAGCAGGTACTGGCGCGCCAGCATTTCCAGCTTTTCCGCCCGCGCCAGTGCGGTGGCGACGTCGGGTCCGATCGTGACCGCGCCGTGGTTGGCCATCAGGCAGGCGGAATAGGTCGTGCCCATCGCGGCGATCACGGTTTCCGCCAGCGGCGCGCTGCCGAAGCAGGCATAGTCCGCGCACGGTATTTCGCTGCCGCCGAAGCCGGCGATCATGTAGTGGAACAGCGGGATCGGCTGGCGCAGCGCGGCGAGCGCCACGCAATGGTCGGGATGGGCGTGGACGACGGCGCCCGCATTGGTCGTCTCGTACAGCCGGCCGTGGATCGCCCATTCCGAGGACGGCCGCCAGTCGCCGGCCCATGTCCCGCCGAACTCCATCGAAACGATCTGCTCCGGCCTGAGGTCATCGGGCACGATGCCCGTTGGCGTGATCAGCATGCCTGCCCCATGGCGCACGCTGAAATTGCCGACCGTTCCGCTGTTGAGCCCGATCGCCACCGACCGCCGGCTCGCCTCGACCAGCGCCGTTCTCGCCGCAGCTTCGTCCATCATCGTCCACTCCTATCGGTTCATGTCTTCGATTGCCCGCAGCAGGATATCGTCTGCGCCGAGCTTGCCGGGTTTGAGATAAAGCGAAAGCGGCACAGGTCCCGGTGAAACGCAGAATCCGGTCCCCAGCGCGCCCTCCGGCAAGGCGCGAACGGAGGTGATATCGAGCGCATTGACGACAGCGCCCGAGGTCTCGCCGCCTGCGACGACGAACCGGCGAACTCCGCGATCGCGCAACCCTCTGGCAATGGCGCCGAAAATACGCTCGGCGCGACGGGCAGCCCCAACCGCGCCGAAGGCCGCCTGCACGGCGGCGACCTCTTCCGGCCCGACCGACGTCGAGATGGCCAGGGGTTCTGAGCCGATCCGGCCGGACGCCCAGTCGAGCGCCTTGGAAATCAGTCCGTCCTCCCCCGCCGGATCGAGCAAATCCAGCGTCAGCACGGGATAGCGCGCGGAAAAGGCCGCAAGTTGCGCCAGCATGACAGGGCCGACGCTCCCTGCCAGCACCGCCGTGGGTCCATCGACATGCCGCGGCCAGGGGACCGGAGCCAGTTGCTCGGCGCGGCCGAGGCGGATCGCATAGTCGATGATCAGCGGATCGCTGGCGACGACGACGCGGCTCATCGCGGCCGCGACATCCGCCGCGACCTCGACGTCGCCGTCATCCGTCGTATCGAGGAAGACGTGGCCCACACCGTCGGCGGCAAAGGATTCGATGGCGCCGATCGCTGCATCCGTGCCCTGGCGAAGAACCGCGTGGCTCAGGAGCGCGATCCGATGCGGCGTCTGCCGTCCCAGGAAGCGCACGAGGTCGGGGTCGGACATGGGGGTCAGCGGATCGAAGCGCTTGATCGATTCAGAAACGAGACGGCCGCGATAGAACATGTAGCCCTGATGCACCGTCGTGCCGAAGCGCGGAAATCCGGCGCTCATCAGCACCGGCCGCACGCCCGCGCGATCGGCGAGATAATCGGCGACAGGGCCTATATTGCCGTCCTCCGTGGAATCGAACGTGGCGCAGGCCTTGTAGGCCAGGCGCTTGCAGCCGGCGCGGGTGAACGCATCGGCAAACCGGCCAACTTCGCCAAGCGCATCCGCGACGGGCACGGTGCGCGCCCGCGTGCCCGCGATCACGACCGCCGAGGGCGGGATTTCGGCGTCAGGGCTGAAAAGCACGGGACAGTGAATGCCGGCCCCCTCCAGATAGCCGGCGACCATGAGGGCGCCGGTAAAATCATCCGCGACGATTCCAAGGGCTCGCTGCATGGTCAGGCCTCGGCGTTCAGCATTTCGCGGGCGATGATGATCTGCTGGATCTGCGAGGTGCCCTCGTAGAGCCGGAACAGCCGGACATCGCGGTAGAAGTGCTCCACCGGGTAGTCCTGCATGTAGCCGGCGCCGCCGTGGATCTGCACCGCGCGATCCGCGACGCGCCCGACCATTTCCGAGCAGAACAGCTTTGCGCTCGCCGCCTGCTGGATGACCCGCTCGCCCCTGTCGAACTGGCGGGCCGCCTCCAGCACCATGGCGCGCCCGGCAAAGGCTTCCGTCGAACTGTCGGCCAGCATGGCCTGGATGAGCTGGTGTTCGGCGATCGGCTTGCCGAACTGCACACGCTCTCGGGCAAAGCGCACGGCCTCGTCGCACAGCCGCTCGGCCGCGCCCACGCAAACCGCCGAAATATGCAGGCGCCCGCGGTTCAAAACTTTCATCGCCGTCTTGAAACCCACGCCCTCTATGCCGCCGATGACGCTGTCGGCTGCAATCCGGCAATTGTCGAAGATGACGTCGCAGGTGCGGGTGCCGCGCTGCCCCATCTTCCTGTCGACCGGGCCGAGGCTGAGGCCGGGGCTGTCCTTCGGCACGAGGAAGGCGGTGACGCCCGCCGGCCCCGGCCTGCCGGTGCGCGCCATGACGGTGAAGACATCGGCCACAGGAGCGTTGGTAATGTAGCGTTTCGTGCCGTTGAGGACATAGTGGTCGCCGTCCCGTCTCGCCGTGGTTTTCACGGAGCCGGCGTCGGATCCGACATCGGGTTCGGTGAGCGCAAAGGAGCCGATGACCTCGCCCGTCGCCATGCGCGGCAGCCAATAGCGCTTCTGCGCCTCCGTGCCATCGACGATGATGCCTTGCGAGCCGATGCCGTTGTTCGTGCCGATGACCGAGCGGAAGGCGGGGGACGCGTAACCGAGCTCGAAGGCGACGAGCACCTCCTCCTCCATCGTCACGCCAAGCCCGCCATGCTCTTCCGGAATGGACATGCCGAAGAGGCCGAGCGTGCGCATTTCCGCAATGATTTCCGGCGGAATGGCGTTGTCTTCCTCCACGCGCGCCTCCGCCGGCAGCAGGCGTTCGCGCACGAACCGGCGCACCACCTCAACCAGCGCGTTCAGCACTCCGGCGTCCCGGATCATCGCTTTTCTTCCTCTTTGGCAGCTCACGAAAATTTCTGTTGCATCCAAAGGCTGGCACAGCTTAGTGTGCCATTCAACAGAAATCGGAATTTATTTCCATAAACGAAAAACGAAGCCGAGGACACGAATGGCACGCCAGATACCCCTCGCCCCTTCCGCGCCCTGGTTCCGGCTGGAACTGGACGAAGCGGACTGGAGCGGGGAACAGGCTCAGGATCTGATCCACTGGTACGGCCAGATGCTCCTGATCCGCCGGTTCGAGGAAAAGCTGCTCGATCTGGAAAAGGCCGGCCTGATCCACGGTCCGGCCCATGCCAGCATCGGTCAGGAAGCGGGTGCCGTCGGCGCCATGTCCGCGCTCGGCACCGACGACAAGATCAACGGCACGCACCGCGCCCACCACCAGGTGCTGCTGAAACTGCTCAATCCGTCGGTTCCGGATGGTTTCGATATCCGCACGGATGATTTCGCGCCTGGCATGGACGAGGCGATCTATCGCTTCATGGCGGAAATCATGGGCCTGACGCCCGGCTATTGCGGCGGCCGCGGCGGCTCCATGCATATGCGTTTCGCCGGTGCCGGCGTCGTCGGCACATCGGCCATCGTCGGCGGCAACCCGCCCCACGCGGCGGGTTATGCGCTCGCCGACAAGATGCTCGGCCGCGACCACATCTCCGTCGCCTTCTTCGGCGATGGCGCCGCCCAGAACGGCGCCAGCTACGAAGCGATGAACATCGCAGCCGCGCAAAGCCTGCCGGTGATCTTCTTCATCGAGAACAATCTCTACGGCGTCGCCACCCATATTTCCGACGTGACGCGCGAGACGCGCCTGTCGTCGCGCGGCGCGATGCTCGGCATCGCCTCGATCGAATGCGACGGCATGGACGTTGTCGCTGTACACCGGGCGATGGTCGAGGCGCGCCGCATCATCCGCGAGACCGGCGGTCCCGTGGTGGTCGAAGCCCTCTGTTACCGCCATTTCCACCAGTCCGGCTCCCGCAGCGGCAGCGACTTCGGCTACCGCACGAAGGAAGAGGAAGCCGCGTGGCGCGAGCGCGACCCGATCGCCCTCGCCGAAGCCCGCCTCACCACCCTCGGCCTGCTCTCACCGGACGAGTTCGCGCGCATCGACGCGCTGGTGACCGATCGCGTCGCCGCCGCAGCCGGGCGACTGACGGAGCCGGTCCCCGGCGGAAACACGCTGCGAATCCCCGAAGGCCTCTGGCCGGACCCGGCCACACGCGACAATGGCATTCTCGGCGACCTCTCCGAACTCGCCGGCAAGCGCATGCTCGATCACGACGACATGCGGCCCGACGCCATCGAGAAGGTGAAATTTGTCACTGCCGCCTCCGAGACGTTGGCCGCCGCGATGGCGCGCGACCCGCGCATCATCGTCATGGGCGAGGACGCCCACCAGATGCGCGGCGGCGTCAGCGGCTTCACCAAGGGCGCGCTGGAGCGTTGGCCCGAGCGCGTGCTGCCGATGTCGATCGCCGAAAACGGTTTTACGGGCGTGGCACTCGGCGCGGCGCTCAACGGGCTGCGTCCTGTCGTCGAGATCATGTTCGGCGATTTCTGTTTCACCGCCGCCGACCAGATCGCCAATGGCGTGGGCAAGGTGCGCCACATGTTCGGCGACGGCTTTCCCGTACCCATCGTCATGCGCGTGCGCATCTCTCCGCACACCGGCTACGGCTCGCAGCATTCGGGCGATCCGTCCGCGCTGTTCGGCATGTTCCCCGGCTGGCGCATCGTCACGCCGTCCAACGCCTTCGACTATATCGGCCTGATGAATTCCGCCCTCGCCTGCGACGACCCCGTCGTCGTCTTCGAGCATACGGAACTCTACCAGAAGGAATTCGACGTGCCGGCCGGCGACCGGGATTTTTACATCCCCTTCGGCTCGGCGCGCATCGTGCGACCCGGCAGCGCCTGCACAGTGCTCGCCACCTCCGTCATGGTCCAGAACGCGGTCAAGGCTGCGGAAGAGACGGGCATCGACGCGGAGGTCATCGACCTGCGCAATATCGACCACCATGGCATCGACTGGGCGCTGATCGGCCAATCCATCGACAAGACGGGACGCGTCGTCATCGCCGAGCAGACCGCCCGCAGCCTTTCGATGGGCGGCACCTGGGCGGCCGAAATCCAGGAACGCTTTTTCGACTGTCTCGACCACGAAATCCTGCGCGTCACCGGAGGGCTTGCCGCCCCTACGGTTTCCGCGGCTCTCAACCGCGCGGCGCTCGCAACAGTCGCCGACGTCAAGAACGCACTGCTTCGAATTGCGGAAAAATAGTGGAACAGGGCAACCGCGGCCCATCAAACTGGAGGTATCCAACCGATGAAACGACTTCTTCTGTCGAAATCCAGACTGGCCTTTCTCACCCTCGCCCTCTCCGCCACCATGCTGGGCGGGCCGGTCCAGCAGGCGTCAGCGCAAGAGCGTGCGCTTGTCATCGCGCGTGACATGGACGTCAACTCGCTCGACCCGGCACGCGCCTGGTGCGACACCTGCCAGATCTACAACACCTCCGTCTACGAGCAGCTCGTCACGCTCGACAAGGACAACAAGGTGCAGCCGCTGATCGCCTCGAGCTGGGAGGTCAACAAGGAACAGACCCAGCTGACCTTCAAGCTCGACCCCGCGGCAAAATTTTCCGATGGTTCGCCGGTCGAGGCGAAGGATGTGAAATGGTCGTTCGAGCGGCTGAAGAACATCAAGGGCAACGGCGCCTTCATCGCCGATCCGATCAGCTCGATCGAGATCCCCGATGCGCAGACGGTCATCGTCAAGCTGGCCGCGCCGAATTCGGAATTCCTCAACCAGGCGGCCGCCGGCTTCCTCGGCATCATCAACAGCGATGTCGCAAGCGCAAACGGTGCGCTTGCCGATGCGACGGCCGTCGACAAGGACACGTCGGAAAACTGGTTCCTCAGCAATTCCGCCGGCAGCGGGCCGTTCGTTCTGGCCTCCTACGAGCCGAATTCCGAGCTGCGCCTGAAGCGCAACGAGAACTATTGGCGCAAGGCCCCCGTCCTGCCGGAGGTCATCTTCCGCCAGGTCAAGGACGCCGTCGCGCAGGCGCAGATGCTGCAGTCCGGCTCCGCCGACATCGCCATGCAGATCGACCCGGAAACCGCCAAGACGCTCGAAGGCAGCGACGTCGTCGTGGAGAAGGTGCCGTCCTACAACTTCGTCTACATCGCCCTTTCGCCGGGCGCCAAGGCGAACACCGTCAAGCTGACGCCGGAAGTGCGCGAAGCGATCTCGATCGCCATCGACCGCACCTCGCTGATCGACTTCACCGTCGGCGGCGCCGGCCGGGCGATTGCCTCGCCGATCCCGCTCGGTTTCCCCGGTGGCGATGGCCACGAAATCCCCGCCTACAACCCGGATCGCGCCAAGGAATTGCTTGCCGCGGCCGGAGCCGGTGACGGCTTCACGCTGAAGTCGATCTATCCGGACATGAACGTCTATGGCGTCGATTTCTCGCTGATGATGCAGAAGATCCAGCAGGATCTCGCCAAGGTCGGCATCACGGTCGAGCTTTCGCCGGTTCCCTTCGCCAACTGGCGTGAGGCGGCCAATGGCGATCATATCCCGCTGACGGCCGTCTTCTTCGCGCCCGACTTCTTCGGCACCTCGCAATATGTCGACGTCTTCGGCCTGTCGGAAGGCTCCGTCTGGGCGAAGCGCGCCGGCGGCGAGGTCGATCCGTCGTTCATCAACGCGGAAACCGCCAAGCTTCGCGAACAGGCGCTCGCCGCTCCCTCCGTCGAGGAAGCGGAAAAGCTGTGGTTCGAAGCCGGCGAGCAGATGGCGAAGGCCCGGATCATCATCCCGATGGTCAGCCCGGACCTCATCCTGGCGCACAGCCCGAGCGTCAAGGGCGTTCGCTACAGCGCCTGCTGCAACCTGCCACTCGCCGAAATCTCGAACTGATCGCCTATTCGGGAGGGGGGGAAACGCCTCTCCCGGCCACTATTGGAGAGCAAGATGACAGCGAGACTGCTGAACAGCCGCGACACCGAACTCCTGGAACGCGCCCGCCGCGTCGTGCCGAACGGTGTGTGGGGCCATATGGCGACCCGGGCGATCGGGCCGGATTACCCGCAGTTCTTTTCGAAATCGGAAGGCTGCCGCGTCTGGGATGCGGACGGCAACGAATATATCGACTTCATGTGCGCCTGGGGGCCGAACGTGCTCGGCTATCGCCATGCCGAGGTGGACGCCGCCGCTCTGGCCCAGATGGACAAGGGCGATATCGGCAACGGCCCCACGGATACGATGGTGGAACTGGCCGAACTTCTGGTCGATACACTGGACCACGCCGACTGGACGCTCTTCCAGAAGAACGGCACCGACGCCACGACCGTCTGCGTGACCATCGCGCGCGCCGCCACCGGCCGCCGCAAGATTCTCGTCGCGCGCGGCGCCTATCATGGCGCAGTTCCGTGGTGCTCGCCGTCGCTCGTCGGCGTGACGTCGGAGGATCGCGCCCATCTCATCCTCTTCGATTACAACGACATCACGAGCCTCGATGCCGCAATCGCGGAGGCTGGCGACGATCTCGCCGGTATCCTGCTCACCGCCTTCAAGCACGATGTCGGCAAGGACCAGCATCTGCCGGAGAAGGCCTTCCTGGCCCATGCCCGCGCCGCCTGCGACCGGACGGGTGCGGCCCTGATCCTCGATGACGTGCGCGCCGGTTTCCGGCTTGATGTGCGCGGAAGCTGGGCGCGGTATGGCGTGAAGCCGGACCTCGCGGCCTATTCGAAGGCCATCGCCAATGGCTGGCCACTCGCTGCCGTCGCTGGTTCGGAGCGTTTCCGGGATGGTGCTGGAAAAATCTTCACCACGGGCTCTTTCTGGTACGGCTCCGCCGCCATGGCGGCCGCGGTCAAGACCGTGAAGATCCTGCGCGACAGCGATGCGCTGGCCCATACCGAAGCGATGGGCGAACGTTTTCGCACCGGCCTTTCGACGATCTCCGCCCGCCACGGCTTCACGCTCAGGCAGACGGGACCGGCGCAGATGCCGATGGTGCTGTTCGACGGCGACCAGGACCTGAGGATTGCCAACGCCTTCTGCGCGGCGGCCCTGCGGCACGGCATCTACCTGCACCCCAAGCACAACATGTTCCTGTGCGCCGCCCATACGCCGGACGATATCGACCGGGCGCTGGAAGCCGCCGACGGAGCCTTTGCCGACATCGTTTCCGCGGGCATCCTCGCGGCCTGAACCACGCTGCTTTGCAAGTCTCACGCGCCGTCCCTGCGGACAGCGCGTGAGGGCGCACGACCATTCCCCTTTTGAGGAGCGCGTAGCATGTCCTACACGGACCACATCTTCACGGACTATCGCCAGCGTGTAGAAGCGCTCGCGGCAAGCGAAAACCCTTTCGCGAAGGGTATCGCCTATATTTCCGGCGAATACGTGCCGCTGAACGAGGCGCGCATTCCGATCCTCGATCAGGGTTTCCTCCATTCCGACCTGACCTATGACGTCCCCGCGGTATGGAACGGAAGGTTCTTCCGGCTCGACGACCATATCGACCGCTTCGAGAAGAGCTGCGCCCAGCTTCGGCTGAAGAGCCCGCTCGGCCGGCAGGAAATCCGCGACCGGCTGGTCGAGATGACGGCGAAGAGCGGCATCCGCGACGCCTATGTCATGATGATCGTGACGCGCGGCCTGCGCTTCGTCCGCCAATACGCCCCGGAGGAATGCGACAATTTCTGCTACCTCATGGTCATGCCCTATCTCTGGGTCATGGACGAGGCGACGCAGAAGACCGGCGGCACCGCCGTCATCACCCGCACCGTGCGCCGCGTACCGCCGGGCGCGATCGACCCGACCGTCAAGAACCTGCAATGGGGCGACTTCACCCGCGGCCTGCTGGAGGCGCGCGACCGCGGCGCGATGTATCCGATCCTGACGGATGGCGACGCGAACCTCACCGAAGGCTCCGGCTTCAACGTCATCCTCATCAAGGACGGCAAGCTCTACACGCCGAAGAAGGGCGTGCTGGAGGGCGTGACACGCAAGTCCGTGCTCGCCGTCGCCGAAAAGCTCGGCTACCCCTCGACGATCGATGACGTGCCCGTGGAACTCGCCTATCAGTGCGACGAAATCCTCTTCGTCACCACCGCCGGCGGCGTCATGCCGATCACCACGCTGGACGGCCAGCCGGTCGGCAATGGCGAGGTCGGCCCGATCAGCAAGGCGCTGTGGAAGGGCTATTGGGACGCCCATTCCGACCCGGAGCTGAGTTTCGCGATCGACTACGCCTGACGCTTTAATCCTGGTCGAGCGGCAGTGCCCGGACGAGGTCGATGAGGGCGCGCAGTTTTGCCGGGACGTGGCGGCGGCCGGGATAATAGAGGCAGAGGCCGTCATAGGGCGGCGTCCAGTCGTCCAGCATTTGTATGAGCCGGCCGGCGGCGAGGTGTTCGCGCACCGCGAAGTCCGAGAGATAGGCAATGCCCGCCCCTTCCAGCACGGAATCCAGCATCAGCCCGCTTTCGTCGAGGATCAGCGGCCCCGGAACGTCGATCTCGACATTTTCCCCGTGGAGGGAAAACTCCCAGTGATAGATGCGGCCGCTCGCCATGCGCGCGCGGATGCACTGGTGGTGTTTGAGATCGGCCGGCTGGCGCGGGACGTCTCTGCCCTGAAAATAGCCCGGCGCGCCGACGACGACCATACGCGCCTGGCGAAGGATCGGTATTGCGATCATATCCGGCGGAACCGCCTCGGCCAGCCGGAAACCGGCATCGAAACCCTGGCCAACGATATCCACCAGGGCATTGTCCGTCACCACTTCCAGCGCCATGTCGGGATAACGGCGGAGATATTCGAGAAGCAGCGGCTTCAGGAGCATGCGCGCCGCGCCCAGCGACGTGTTCAGCCGCAGCGTGCCAGTCGGGCGCGTCTGCGACACGGTCGCCCGCTCGACGGCGCTGTCTATGGCGGCGAGCGCCGGCGCGATCTCGGCCACGAAAGCTTCGCCCGCGGCGGTCAGCACCACCGACCGGGTCGTCCGGTTGAAGAGCCGCACGTCGAGGCGCGCCTCCAGCGTCGAGACGGCGTGGCTCAGCGCCGACGACGAGACACCGAGTTCCCGCGCGGCGGCGCGAAAACCGCCGAGCCGCGCGATCGTCGTCACCGCTTCCAGTTCGGGCAGGCTGGCCTTCATTGCGCTATTCACCTTATCAAGCTGTTGGCGATTGGTGATCTTATCCTGATGATCGATCGGATGCATATCCTCCCTGTCAAATCAGGAGACCGCATCATGAAAGCCATTGAGCAGATCTATATCGACGGCGCCTTCGTCACCCCGCATGGCACGGAGCGCTTCGACCTTTTCAATCCCGCAACGGAAGAAAAGATCGGCGAGGTCCGGCTCGGCGATGTCGAGGATGCGCATGCGGCGATCGCCGCCGCCAAGCGCGCCTTCCCCGCCATGCGCCGCACGAGCCCCGCCGAGCGCATCGAAATGCTGCATGCTTTGCGCGACGCGGTGGCGGCGAGAGCCGAAGCGCTGACGGAGGCGATGGCCACGGAATATGGCGCACCGCAATCGTTCCTCGCTTTCTCGGTGACCTATGCCGCCGGGGTGTTCGAGATGGCCGCCAGGACCGTCGCGGACTATGCCTTCACCCGCCGCATCGGCAATACCGACGTGATCATGGAACCGGTGGGCGTCGCCGCCGCGATCACGCCGTGGAACAGCGATATCGGCTTCATCTGCTCCAAGCTCGCCACGGCGATTGCGGCCGGCACGAGCATCGTCATCAAGCCGTCCGAAATGAGCGCGCTCCAGACCCAGGCCGTGACGGAGGCGTTGCACGAGGCGGGCCTGCCCCGCGGCGTGCTCAATATCGTCAACGGTTATGGCCACGTCGTCGGCACGGCGCTGACGCAGAGCCCGGATATCGCCAAGATCAGCTTCACCGGCTCCACCGCGACGGGCCGCACCATCCTTCGCGCCGCCGCCGAGACGTTCAAGCGTGTGACGCTGGAGCTTGGCGGCAAGGGGCCGCAGATCCTTCTCGACGATGCCGATCTGGACCAGGCGATCCCGCACATCCTGACCTCGGCCTTCCGCAACAGCGGGCAGGCCTGCATCGCCGGCACGCGCCTGCTGGTTCCGGCCCATCGCTACGAGGAGGTGTCGTCTCGCCTTGCCGCGGCCGTTTCCGGGTTGAGGGCCGGTCCCTCCAGCGACCCTGCTTCGGATATCGGCCCGATGGTCAGCGCCAAACAATGGGAGCGCGTGCAGTCCTACATCCGGCTTGGCCAGGAAGAAGGCGCAACCCTGCTCGCCGGTGGCGAAGGTCGCCCCGAAGGCCAGGATCGCGGCTGGTTCGTGCGCCCGGCGGTCTTTACGGGCGTGACGAACGACATGCGGATTGCCCGTGAAGAGATTTTCGGCCCAGTCCTGAGCGTCATCGCCTACCACGATGAGGCGGAGGCGATCGCCATCGCCAACGACACCGACTATGGCCTGCAATCCTATGTGCTGGGAACCGACGGCGATCGCATGCGCCGTGTCGCACGCGAGCTCGAAGCCGGGCGCGTCGTGCTGAACGAGGCGCCGATGGATCCGCGCGCGCCATTCGGCGGCTTCAAGCACTCCGGCATCGGCCGCGAGTTCGGCGCCTTCGGCCTGGAAGCCTTCCTTGAACCGAAGGCGATCCTCGGCTGAGGGTCTGCGGCATGTCGCCCGGCCGGGCGACATGCCGGCTCCTGCCTAGTGGAGGCTGGCGGTCCGGGATGCGGAGCCGTTCAGGATCGCGCATTTCAACGGATCGACGGACATGTAGATCGTGCCGCCGACCGGCGTGCGGATCGACGGGTGACAGCGGGCGAGCAGCTCCACGTCGTTGACCATGATCTTGAAGTCGATGCATTCGCCGAGGAAGACCTTGGCGGAGACCGTGCCCTGGATCACCGTGTGATTGGTGTCCGTCGGCGGCGTCTCGGAGAGGCGCAGGTCCTCCGGGCGGATCGACAGCGACACCGCCGTGCCGACGGTCAGATCGTCCTTGCGATCGGCGGCAAGCGAGCCGATCGCGCTATCGACGATGTAGCCACGGTCGGAGCGGTCGCGAATAACGCCCTCGATGAAGTTGGTGCTGCCGATGAAATCCGCGACGAAGGCCGTCTTCGGGCGTTCGTAGATGTCGCGCGGCGAGCCGATCTGCACGATCTTGCCCTGGTTCATCACGGCGATCTCATGCGACAAGGCCAAGGCCTCGCTCTGGTCGTGGGTCACGTAGATCGTGGTGATGCCGAGTTCGCGCTGGATCTTCTTCAATTCGAAACGCATCTTTTCGCGCAGCTTGGCGTCGAGGTTGGAGAGCGGCTCGTCGAGCAGCAGCAGTTCCGGTTCCATTACCAGCGCGCGGGCCAGCGCCAGGCGCTGCTGCTGGCCACCCGAAAGCTGCGTCGCCTGCCGCTCGGCAAGGTGATCCAGCGACACGGCGGCGAGCATCTTCATCACCTTGTCCTTGATCTCCTTTTCCGGCAGCCGCTTGCTGCGCACGCGCAGCGGAAAAGCGGCGTTCTCGAAGACACTCATATGCGGCCAGATCGCGTAGGACTGGAAGACCATGCCGAACTGGCGCCGGTTGGGCGCGATGAAGATGTTGGAATCGCCGGAAAAGACGACCCGGTTGCCGGCGGTGATGACCCCGGTCGTCGGCCGTTCCAGGCCGGCGATGGAGCGCAGCGTCGTCGTCTTGCCGCAGCCGCTCGGGCCGAGCAGCGTGAAGAGCCGGCCCTTGGGAACCGAGAAGTTGACGTCGCTTGCGGCGAGCACCGGTTTTGCCGATGGCGATTGATAGACGGTGCTCAGATTTTCGATGGTTAGCATGGCCTCACTCCCAGATTACATTCCCTTGACGCCGAAGCGCTTCGAAACCGATTGCACGAGCATGATGAAGCAGAAGAGCGCGGTGATCATCATCACGCCGAAGGCGGACAATTCCACATATTGGCCATTCTGCCAGAACTCCCAGATCATGATCGAGATGACTTCGTTGCCCGGGCTGTAGAGCAGGATCGAGCTCGACAGTTCCCGCACGGAGACGACGATGATATAGATCCAGCCGGCCATGAGGCCCGGCTTCATCAGCGGCAGCACGACCCGGCGGAAGGTCATCAGCCAGGAGGCGCCGCTCATCGCCGCGGATTCCTCCAGCTCCTTGTGGATCTGCACCATGGACGTCGAATTGTAGCGCATGCCGTAGGGCAGGAACTTGATGACATAGGCCATCAGCATGATCCACAGCGTGGCATAGATGCCGATGTCGAAATTCAGGTAGAACACCATCAGCGACAGGCCAAGCACGATGCCGGGGAAGACCAGCGGCAGCGAGGCGAGCACATCGAGCAGCCAGCGGCCCTGGATCTTCGTGCGGATGGTGATCCAACAGATGATCGAGGTGAGCAGCATGACGATGGTGGCGCCACCGAGCGCGAGCTTCACGCTGTTCCAGACGGCCGTGTAGAAGCCCGGATAGGCGAGAACCTTGACATAGGCATTGAAGGACAGGTGCTGCACGGCGTTCCACGACGGCACCGAATAGTAGCGTTGCAGCGATGCCCAAAGCAGCACCAGGAACGGCAGCCCCACCACCAGGATGACATAGAGGATGAAGATCCCGCCGGTGAGATAGCGCCAGCGCCCGATATCCGCGACGCGCGGGCGAAAACCCTTGCCGGTGACGGTCGAATATTTGCTGCCCTGGTTCGACAGCCGGGACTGGTAGTAGATGCCGACGGAAGTGATCAAAAGCAGCACCACCGCATAGGCCGAGGCGAGCCCGATATTGCTCGGGTAGCTGTGTACCGCGTCGTAGATCGCCGAGGTGAAGACGCGCAGGCCGATCGGCAGGCCGAGAAGGGCCGGCACTTCGAAGGATTCGATTGCGCGGATGAACAGGATGATGAAGGCGGCGAGGATAGCCGGCCAGGCGAGCTTCAGCGTGACCTTGAAGGCCGTCTGCACCACCGATGCGCCGCTCATCATCGCCGACTCTTCGAGCGACGGGTCCATGGAGCGGAACGCCGCCGTCACCAGCAGGAAGGCGACGGGCGCATAGTGCAGGCCGTCGACCCACACCATGCCGGCCATCGAATAGATGTTGAACCAGCTGCCGAAGACCTTGTTCAGGATGCCGATCTGCGGGCTTGCCAGCATGATCCAGGACACGGTGAACAGGATGCCTGGAATGATCAGCGGGATGATCGACATGGCGAAGAACAGCGACTTGAAGGGCGTGTTCGTGCGCTCGTTCACCCAGGCGAAGAACGTGCCCACCACCAGCGCGAAGGCGGCGGTCAGGAACGCGAATTGCAGCGAATTGCCCATGAGAACCAGCGATTCCGCGCTTTCAAACGCGGTAATGTAGTTCTCCATGGTGAGAACCGCCGGCTCCTGCATCGTGCCGGTCGAGTGAAAGCTCTGCCATAGCAGGAAACCGAGCGGAATGAGCGTCAGCCAGGCGACGACAAGGGTCGCTCCGCCAATGACGAACCATTTCGTATCGAGCCGGCGCATCACCCGGCCCGGCAGGCCCATGGCCTCGTTTGTCGGCGTCATCATCGCCATATCGTCCTCCTCCCAGTGGACAGGCCGCCCTCAGGCAGCGCACGTCGGCAACCCAAGGGCTGCAATCAGATTACAAATGCGTCGAGCGTCTCCGGTGCGAAAATCTCCTCCGCGTCCAGCTGCCGCTTGGAAAGGCCCTGTTCGTAGGAGTAGCGCAGGAAGGTATTGAGCACCTTCCGGTTCTTCTCGAAGCCGTTCGGCCAGAAATCCGCGCCCATCTCGCCTTCGGCTTCCTCGAAATGCGCCATCGCCCAGGGCAGCATGGTCTTGAGAGCGGCCGTCTCGCGCAGATCCTGATAGGTCTTGCGCTGCGACTGGTTGAGCGCCTTGAAGATCGATTGCGCGACCCAGCGATTGTTTTCGTAGATTTCCCGGCGGATCACAACCGTGTGCATGATCGGAAATATGCCGGTGCGGGCATAATAGTCGCGCTCGATGCCGACATAGTCGGGAAACAGGCGCCGCACCTTGCCGCTGCGGCAATTGAAGGTCGAGGGCTTGCGGGCGGTATAGAGCGCATCGATCTCGCCGTCGCGCAGCATGGCGGCCAGCGTCTTTTCGGGGCCGATCGGCTCCAGCTTGATGTTGTCCGGCAGTTGAATCTTGAGCTTTTCGCTGCGGTTCGGCGATTCCTCGCCGCCGGTATAGTAGGTGACGCTGTCGACCGGCACGTTATATTCGTCCGACAGCACGCCGCGGATCCAGACCGGCGCCGTCATCTGGTATTCCGGGCAGCCGATGCGCTTGCCGATCAGGTCCTTCGGCTCGTTGATGCCGGCATCCGCGTTCACGTAGATCGAGGAATGGCGGAAGTATCGCGACGGAAAGAACGGAATGGCGACGAAGGCGCGCTCGGGCTTGAACAGCGAAACGACATACGAAGACAAGGACATCTCGGCGATATCGAATTCCCGGTAGCGCAGCATGCGGAAGAAGGTTTCTTCGACCGGCAGGTTGAGGCTCGTCAGGTTGATGCCGTCGGGCTTGATCGAGCCGTCCATGACGCCACGCGTGCGGTCGTAATCCCAGCACCCCATCGTCAAACGCAAATCGGCCATAGTCGTCTCCTCACCATTTTTCATGAGCAATTGCGGGTCTCCTCGGTGTCCCGGCTGTCCTTCGAGTAGTCAAAAGCAGCGGCCGTGACCAAGAGTATTTTCATGGGGCAGAGCGCAGATATTTGCTGTTTTAGCCCCCATTCATTGTGTGTAGGGTCCGGCCACTCTCAACCACGACCCCGACGATCGGTCGGCCGGAAAGGGTGGGATCACAGGGCGCGAGGAGGAGACGTCGCGCCGACCAGGAGGAGAAAACATGACGATCAATAGACGCCTGCTGATGCTTGCGACCGCTTCGGCCATTGCGCTGGCAGGCTTGGTTTTGCCGGCCGCCGCGCAGGATTCGACGCTTCTGACCTCGACGGCGCCCGACCGTGACGCCAAGCTCGAGGAGGCCGCCAAGGCCGAGGGCTCGCTGATGCTCTACACCTCGATCGCCCAGAAGGACGTCGACCCGCTGGTCCGCCCCTTCGAGGAGAAATACGGGATCAAGGTGACCGTGTGGCGGGCGAGCGGCGACGACGTGCTGCAACGCGTTGTGCAGGAGCAGAAGGCCGGCCGCGCAACGGTGGACCTCATCCATATCAGCGCCCCGGAAATGGAAGCGCTGCAACGCGAAGGCATCTTCCAGAAGATCGTCTCGCCGCATTTCGCCGAACTCGTGCCGGGCGCCGTGCCGGCGCACAGCGAATGGGTGAGCACGCTGCTCTCCGTCTGGGTCCAGGGCTACAATACGGACCTCATCACCAAGGAAGAGCTGCCGAAGACCTACGAGGATCTGCTCGATCCGAAGTGGAAGGGCAAGCTTGGCTACGAGGTCGAGAACATCGACTGGTTCTCTACCGTCGTCGAGACGATGGGCGAGGAAAAGGGCCTGGAATACTTCCGCAATCTCGTGCGGACCAACGGTCTTTCGATCCGCAAGGGCCATTCGCTGCTGAACAATCTGGTGGTTGCCGGCGAAGTCCCGATGGGCCTGACGATCTACAACTACATGCCGGTGCAGGCGAAGAATGACGGCGCGCCGATCGACTGGTTCGCACTTGAGCCTGCCGTCGCCCGCTCGAACGGTGCAGGCGTCGTGAAGACCGCGCCGCACCCGAACGCGGCCGCCCTCTTCACCGAGTTCATGCTGACCGACGGACAGGCCATTCTGGCTGGCCTCAACTACGTGCCGACCTCGACGAAGGTCAAATCGCCGCTGGAAGGCGTCGAGATCAAGATCGCCGACCCGGCGGACAAGCTCGACAACGCCAAGAAATGGCAGCCGCTCTACGATCGCATCATTGTGCGCGGCAATCCGGATTGATCGGAACGGACCAGACAGTAAAAAGCGGGCTCCTGGCCCGCTTTTTATGGCTCGCTGCAACGGCCGATCACGCGTGCGCCGTCGCCCAGCCGCTCGGCAAGCGTGTCCACCAGCCTATCGATGAAGAGTTTCAGCTTCGCATCCTGCGTGACGGACAGGCGGCCGGGCGTCTCGATCAGATAGAGCGTGCGGCCGAGTTCCGGGTTCTCGATCGGGTGGGCGACGATCTTGCCCTCCTCGATCTTCTGTTTGACCACGCCATAGGGCACAATGCTGGTCGCATGGCCCTGCTCCACCAGCGTCTTGATCATTTCCAAGGACTGGATGGAAAAGCGGATGTTGACCGGCAGCGTTGAGTTCCGCGCCGCGCGGTGAACGGCATGCCAGACATTGTCGCGGTCGCCCGGCAGCGCCAGGTTCGAGGCGATGACTTCGTTGAAGGGAACCGGCCCTTCGGGAAAGGGCGCGCCCGGCGCCGTGATGAAAAACAGCCGCTCCTCCATCAACGGCATGCGCAAGGCGCTGGTATTTTCCGAAGCGTCATAGGCGAGTGCGATATCGATCTCGTCGCGCATCAGGAGGTCGATGAGGATGAAGCTCAGTTCCTCCACCACGCGCAGCGATATACCCGGCAGTTCGGAATGGGCCGAGACGAGGAAATCGGCACCGAGCATGCGCAACGTGCTCGGCGTCAGGCCCATCGACACGACCTGCTGGCTGGACTTGCTGAAAGCCGAGACGTCCCGCCGCGCTTCATCGACGAGACGCATGATCTCGACGCCGCGTTCATAGAGAAGACGGCCGGCATCCGTCATCGAGATGCCGCGCGAATGGCGCACGAGCAGCTCGACGCCCAGCATGGTCTCCAGATTGCGGATTTGCAGGCCGAGCGCCGTCTGCGAAACATGCAGCTGTTCGGCCGCCTTCGTCATGTTGCCCGCATCGACCGATTTCATGAAATTGTTGATCTGTTTCAGGTTGATGGCGGGATCTCCTCTTCCCGTTTACGAGAGGCGTCGTTTCGCCTTTCTCGCCAGATAGTCGAAATTGACGACATATTGCTCGCGGCCATCGAGATTGGCGGTCAGGCTTGCAATATCGTCCGCGGCAAACTCCACGATCTCTCCGCCCATCGCAAGACAGAGAACCTGATCGTGGCAGGCATTTTCCAGCGTCAGCGTGCGGATGACGGCCTCCTCGACCGAAACGCCGGTAACGGTCACGCCGTGGCCGCGCATCATCACAACCTTGTGACCTGCCAGCCCCCTGGCCACGCCGCGTCCGGTTTCCGGCGAACGGATGAGGTTGACGGTGTCCTGATAGTACCCAAGCCCATCCGAAAAGGCGACGCAGGCCTGCGACACGATCTTCCACGGGCGCTCGGAGGAGCACCAGATCGTCGCATATTTCGGATGAGAATGGATGACCGAATTGAGGTCCGGCCGCGCCTTGTAGATTTCCGAATGGATGAACACCTCGCTGTGGCGCCGCCCGCCCCCGCCGACTTTTTCTCCATCAAGGTTGCAGATCACGATGTTCTCCATCGTGATCTCCTCGAAGCCGAGACTGTGCGGCTTCATGAAGAACAGCGAGGGGTTTTCGGGGTCGCGGATGGAAACATGGCCGCGGGTGAAATCGCCGAGATCGGCATCGCCGAGGATAAGGCCGGCTTCGATCAGCCGCTGTTTGACGTGCTGGCTCATGGGCAGCATGGAACTCCTGTGTGATGAAAAATGGGGTGAACCGCCGGAGGCGGGTTCAGAGCGCGAGCGTCAGGCGCGGGCTCTTCGAGCCGGAGCAGCAGATCATCATCGTATCGCCGCGCTCCTTCTCCTCGTCGCTCAGGACCATGTCCTGGTGGTCGGGAACGCCGTCCAGCACGCGCACCTGACAGGCGCCGCAGATGCCCATCTCGCAGGAGAAATCGAGGCTGAAACCGGCATCGCGCAGCACGGTGAGAATGGACTGGCCTTTCGGCACCGCGAATTCCTGGCCGCTGTCGGCAAGTTCGATGACGAAGTCGCCGTCGAGTGCCGGTGCCTTGGCCGGTGCGAAACGTTCGAGATGGACCTGTTCGGGGGCAAGTGCGCTTGTGCGCGCCTCGAACGTATCGAGCATCGGCCCCGGCCCGCAGCAATAGAAGTGCGAACCCGCTGGCGCGCGCTCGACGATGGTGCCGATATCGAGGAAACCTTCCGCTTCCGAATCGACATGGATGCTGGCCTTGGGAAGCGTGGAGATCACGTCCGAGAAGGCGACGTCGCGCCGGTCGCGACAGGCATAATGCACCTCGAAACTGCGGCCGAGTTCGGTGAGGCGCTGGGCCATCGACCAGATCGGCGTAATCCCGATGCCGCCCGCGATCAGCACGCTGTGCTCGACCGCCTCGTTGAGCTCGAAATTGTTGCGCGGGGCGCCGATCTTCAGCACCGAACCGACACGGACCATGTCGTGCAGACAGACCGATCCGCCGCGCCCGCCCGGATCGCGCTTGACGCCGATCGTGTAGCGATTGCCGTTTTCGACCGGATGGACGAGAGAGTAGAGCCGGACCATGTCGTTCGGCAGATGCAGCGAGATATGAGCGCCGGCACCGGCCGGCGGCACATTGCCGCCATCGACGCTTTCGAACTCGAAGAGGCTCGTTTCATGCGCCAGGTAGCGCACCGCGACAAGGCGCATCTCGATGGTTTTGGTGACGGTTATTTCCAACTCTCTCTCCCTGTCCGTGCCCGGCAAGGATGGAAATCCTCCTGCCGGACACTGTTCTAGAACCGCTATTCGTTGCTGCGGCGCAGATTGATCTGCTCCAGCCGCGGCAGGCGGGGCCTCAGCCCGTCGGCCGCATCCATCAAAAGTGCGCGCGCCATGTTGATCCGCTCGTCCGTGAACCGGCCGATGAGCCCTGAAACCGAAAGCGAGCCCACCAGTTCGCCGGCCATATTGGTGATCGGCACGGCGACGGCCGCGAGGTCCTCGTCACGGCCCCCCTTTGAGACGATCGACCCCGTCGTGCGCAGCTCGGCAGCGCTCGGATGGTCGGACGCATCGCCGTAGTGCGACAGCAGAACGCCGGCGGCGCCCGAGGTCAGCGGATGGCGCGTGCCCTCCTCCAGATGGTGACGGGCGCTGCGCGGCGAATTCTCCCGGTAGAGGCAGACGCGTTCGCTGCCGTCCGGCACATAGAAGGACGCGGTCTCCTGCGTCACCGACGTCAGGTGCCGCAGCACCGGGCGCACGACATCCTCCAGCGTGAACTGCGAGCGGCTGAGATCGCCGAGCCGGCGCAGCTCCGGCCCAAGCTGGTAGCGCCCGTCCGCGCCGCGATCGAGGAAGCCTGTATGCAGCAGCGATCCGGCAAGCCGCAGGATCGTGCTCTTGTAGAGGCCCGACCGCTGCGCAAGCCCCGAAAGCGTCAGGGTCTCCCCCGGCTCGGAAAAGCATTGCAGCAAAGTTATCGCGCGTTCCACCGCTTCAACCCGATCCCTGCCTGCATTGATCTCGTCATTGCCTGCGTCCATTTTTGTCATTTAGCATTCCTCAATAATTCTGTCTAGCGAAACATGGTCTGCTTGACAGAACGATTTCCTCTGGTACATCTATCCCGGCAAGGCACGACGCCTTGGTTTCAGCAACGGCATAGCATGCGCGGGGCGTGGCATTCCACGCGGGGAGCGTCGTGCTGCCTTGGGTATCCGGCTCCGGATTCTTTCCTTCCGGTGCTCCGTGATTTTGGGAGAAGAAAATGCTCAGCAAGGAACAGAACGATCGCCTGACACAGGTGGGACCGGGTACGCCCTGCGGCGAACTCATGCGCCGCTACTGGATACCGATTGCGCCTTATGCGCAGCTTCTGGAAAATCCCGTGCGCAAGGTGCGCATCCTCGGCGAGGACCTCGTCCTCTACAAGGATACCAGCGGCGGCCTCGGCCTCATCGGCGACCGCTGCCTGCACCGCAACGTCGACCTGCAATTCGGCATTCCGGACAAATGCGGCCTGCGCTGTCCCTATCACGGCTGGCTGTTCGACGAGACCGGCAAATGCGTCGAGCGCCCGATGGAAGGTGCCCCGCAGGCCGAGATCAAGCAGAAGCTGAAGGGCTATCCGGTGCAGGAAATGGGCGGCCTCGTCTTCGCCTATATGGGCCCGCTGCCCGCACCCGACCTGCCGCGCTGGGACCTTTTCGTCTGGCCGAACTCGATCCGCCAGATCGGCCTCACCGTCATCGACTGCAACTGGCTGCAATGCCAGGAAAACACGGGCGACCCGACCCACAGCGCCTGGGCGCACGGCCACCTGTTCGAATATGAGCTGAGCCGCAATGGCAAGCTCGACGAGCGCAGCTCCGACAACCTCCATACACTGCACCAGCGCAAGCGCGTCGGCGTCGGCATCAAGGAAATCTACGCCAGCCAGACCGAGCACGGTTTCCGCAAGGGCATCCGCTACTCCAAGGATCTCGGCGCCGATGCCGACAAGGACGTCGAACACTCGACCGTCATCTTCCCGTTCTACACCCAGACCGGCAAGACGGGTGCGCCGCGCAGCGAATACCAGATCCGAGTGCCGATCGACGACACGCACACCTACCACATCTGCTACCAGTGTTACGCGGCCCCTCCCGGCGTCGAGGCGCCCGAGCAGGATGTCGTGCCCTACTACATTCCCCCGACGCATGACGATACCGGCCGGCCGATCCTCGACTATGTGCTGGCACAGGACGCCATCGTCTGGGTCGCCCAGGGGCCGATCGCCGACCGCACGACGGAACTGCTCGGCCGGACCGACATTCCGATCGTCGTGCTGCGCCGGCAGCTCGACGAGCAGATCAAGCGTGTCGAGCAGGGCCTGGAGCCGATGAACTACTTCCAGAAGAGCCCGGACATCATTCACCCGCTCGGTTCGGCGCCCGACTACGACAAGCCGGAATCGCTCAACAAACACGGCTTCCGTAAATACTACCACAAGGGTTTCGCCAACGACGACGCGGACCGCTACGGCCCGCTCATCGAGACGGTCAAGGACCTGCACCGGGCCATCGAGGATTTCGAGATCAGGCGCGCCGCCGGGCAGCAGCGCGATCCCGCGCACGCCTGACCCGAAACCGTCGATCCATGCCGCGCCCCACGCGCGCGGCATGGACTTTCGACCCTCAATGCCGGTCCTTCGGGCCGCGGAGCTTCACCATGTCTAGCAACACACGCGAGATCATCGATGCCGTCCTGAAGGTCGTCATCGACCAGGTGCCGACCATGACGGTCAGGGAAATCACCACGATCCCCGAACATCCGAAGGACGGCGACGCCGTGATCGCCAGGATCGACGTGTCCAACAACCGGCTCGTCTATTGCGAGATCGACGGCAATGGCAGCCTCTCTTCGGCCAGCGTCATCGACCTCAACGACCCGGACGAGGCACTGGACTGATCATGAAGATACGCCGTGTCGGTTCCACCGACCTCAAGGTCTCCGAAGTCGGTTTCGGCTGCGGCGGCAATGCCGGACTGATGATCAGGGGCGACGCCGCCGAACAGCGGCGCATCATCGCCCACGCGCTGGAAAGCGGCATCACCTATTTCGACAATGCACCCGACTATGGCGACGGCCTGGCGGAGACCAATCTCGGACGGGCGCTGAAGGAACTCGGGGCTTCGCCGGTCATCAACACCAAGGTGGAAATCCGCGCCGAAAACCTCGACGACATCGCGGACCATATCGTGCGCTCGGTGGAGGAGAGCCTTCGCCGCCTGCAGGTCGACAGCGTCGATATCGTGCAGATTCACAACGGCCCGGTGGCCGCACCGCCCCTGTTGGAAGGCCTCTACTACGCCACGCTCTGGCTTGAGGATTTCCTGCGGCCCGGCGGCGTGCTGGATGGCGTGCGCCGCCTTCTGGAGGGCGGAAAGGCGCGCCACTCCGGCTTCATCTGCCGCGGCAATGATGCAGCCGAGGTGGACACACTCCTCCAGACCGGCCTCTTCCATCTCGTAAATACGCCCTACACGCTGCTCAATCCGACGGCTGGCCGCTTCAAGACCGCGGGCATGACGGGCAACGACTACGGCAACGTCGTCGGCGCGGCCGCCGCCGCCGGCGCCGGCATCGCCGTCTTCAGCCCGCTTGCCGGCGGCCTGCTGACGGATACGCTGCTCTCCGGCCAGCAGACCCATCCGCTCGCCCGGCAGAAGGATCACGCCCAACTGGAGGCGAAGGGCGACCTCGCCCGCGCGCGCCGGTTCCAGGGCGTCGCCCAAAAGAGCGGCACCAGCCTCGCCGAACTCGCCTATCGCTTCATCCTGAGCGATCCGGGCGTCAGCACGCTCATCGGCGGGTTTTCCGATGCCGAACAGATCGATGCGGCCGTCGCCGCCGCATCGGCCGGACCACTCGATGTTGTCCAGTTCGAGTCCATTGAAAAAATCTGGTCGGCGGCCTAATGGCTGAAGTCCTTCCTGCTCGCTCAAGTGATTCCGCCTCCGTGCGCACGGATGACAATCCCAGCGTCAGTCTGTCGACCCTGTTCCTGGCCTGCCTCAAGCTCGGCCTGCTGAGTTTCGGCGGCGGGCTTTCCGGCTGGGTCTACCAGGATTTCGTCGTGCGCCGCCGCTGGATAAGCGACGAGGATTTCGCCAGCAGTTTCGCCATGGGGCAGATGCTCCCAGGCGGCAATGTCGCCAATCTCGTCGTCTGCCTCGGCGAACAATTGCGCGGCCCGCTGGGTGCGGCGACCGCGGTTTTCGGCCTGCTGGTCGGCCCGTTCTTCGCGGTCATCGCCATGGCGTCGCTGATCGGCAGCATTCCTCAGACCCAGTGGCTCGATATCGCGCTCGGCGGTGCTGCCGCGACCGCGATCGGATTCCTGATCAATCTGTGCTGGCGCGGCGTGCGGCGGGAAAGCGGCAGTCCGGCCATGCTCGGCATCATCGCGGCCGTCGTCATCGGCGTCGGCGTGCTCAAGCTTCACCTCCTGCTCGTCACGCTCTTCGTCGCGCCGATCAGCATCGCGATTGCCTGGCGGCGGGGGAACAAGGATGCGTGACGATCACCTCGTCGGATTGCTGGCCGTCTTCGTGCCCTTCTCGCTGATTTCGATCGGCGGCGGCATCAGCGTGCTGTCGGGCATCCAGCACGAGATCGTCGCGGTGCGCGGCTGGCTGACCGCGCAGGATTTCGTCCAACTCTTCGCCATTTCCCGCGCCTCGCCCGGCCCCGGCACCATGATCGCGACTTTGATCGGCTGGCAGATATCCGGCTGGCTCGGCGCCGTGGTAGCGACGCTCGCCTTCTTCCTGCCCTCCTCGCTGCTCTGCTACGGCGTCTTCCGCCTGTCGAACGCCCACCGCGAAAAAGCCTGGCACCGCGCCGTCCGCCAGGGCCTCGCCCCCGTCGGCACCGGCCTCGTCATCAGCTCCGTCATCGCCATCCTGCAACTCTCCGACGGCGGCCCCCTGACCCTCCTCCTCGCCGCCCTCTCCGCCATCGTCGTCGTCGTGGCCCCCCGCGTGCCGGTTCCGCTGTACCTGCTCTGCGGCGCAGGGCTCGCCGTGCTTTACCACACGGCGATGCCCTAGAACGCTCCGTCGCGACCGCGCCCTCAATCACCGCCTCGGCGCCAATAGGGGACGCAGAGGGAGGGGATGCCTCGGAGCATTGGGCGGAAGGGCATGACGGCGGTGTGTTCTCCGGCGATCCAGATGAAGCGGTCCGGCAAGGTTTTGAATACGGCGACTTCGGAGGAGAGCTTTTGCAGGAAGTCCGCGGCTTGTGGCGCTGCATGGCGGTAGAACCAATGCACTTCGACATCCTGTGGAGTATCGAGGGTGATCCTGTCCTCGGGGGTTTGGATTTCGAGGAGGATGCGGCCGCGGGCGTGCCTCGGCATGATTTCGGCAATGCGGGCGATGGCCGGCAGGGCGGTTTCGTCTCCGGCAAGCAAGTAGTGGCGAGCCGGCTTGATGCCCAGACCGCAGGGGCCGGAGACGCCGCAGGCCGTGCCGGGTTCTGCCCGGCGTGCAAAGTTGGAACCGGGGCCGTCGTCATGGAGCACGAAATCGATGTCGAGCCAGCCGGCATCGGCGTCGATGCTGCGGATGGTGTAATAGCGCGTCTGGATTTCGGGATCGGGATCCGTCGAGGCCGGCAGGTGCAGGCGGACGTGCAGGTTTTCCTTCGTCGCAAAATGGTGCAGGTCGCGGCCGATGAAGCGAAGGCGCTGCATGGAGGGTGTCAGGCGGCGGGATGCCTGGACCGTGACGAGGCGGAACCCGCGCGGCTTTCGTTCCGTCATAGGCGTCTCCCGATCAGAAGCAGCAGGAAGGGGCCTCCGACCACGGTCGCCAGCAGGCCGGCCGGGATCTGGTAGGGGAAGATGATGTTGCGGCCGAGCCATTCGGCGCCAAGCAGGATGGCGCCGCCGACCAGTGCCGAGGCGAGCAGATGGGCGGCCGGCCTCTGGAACCCGGCCAGGCGGGCGAGATGCGGCCCCATCAGCCCGGCGAAGCTGAGCGGTCCGACCAGGATGGTCGCCGCCGCGGTCAGGACTGCCGAGAGGAGCAGAAGAATGGCGGTCGCGCTGCGGAGCGACACGCCCTGGGAGAGTGCCACGGTTTCGCCGAGCGGCAGAATCTCCAGCCATCGCCGTAGGAGCGCTCCGACAGCCAGTCCCGCGCCCAGGATGGCGACCGCGGCGATCGCTTCCTGCTTGCGCACCGCATAGGTCGAGCCCGACATCCAGGCAAGGAGCTGTTCGAGCCGCGGGTCCTGCGCGGCCATCAGCACGGCCATGACAAAGCCCGAAATCGAGCTCAGCGTCACGCCGATCAGCAGCAGGCGATCGCCCTGGAAGTCGCCCTTACGGGCAAGCGCCATGATGAAGGCGAGCGTGATGCCGGCGCCGACGGCACCCGCCGAGATCTGCAATTCGCGCGATGCGGACGTTGCCGACAGCGTCGCGGCGATGACGCCGAGCATGGCGCCGGAGGAGACGCCCAGCACCTCCGGCGAGCCGAGCGGGTTGCCGGTCATGCGTTGCAGGATCGCGCCGGCAAGGGCGAGCATGGCGCCGCCGGCGATGGCCGCGACGGAGCGGATCGTGCGCATCGAATACAGGCCCTCGGGCGCCGCCATGACATGCCAGCCGGAGGGGCCGCGGCCGGCGAAGACGGAGAGGAAAAGGGCGACGCCGAGCGCGACGGCGGCCACGGCGATGACGGTCCAGGGCCGCATCAGCCGTCGGGCTCCCGTCATCCCGGTCATCGCGGGCGGGGAGAGCGATTTCAGCCGGCGCACCAGCACGAGCAGCAGCGGCGCGCCCATCAGGGCGGTGACGGCGCCGGTCGGGAAGATACGGTAGGTCACCGGCAGGGCCTGGACGCATTGGTCGGTGGCGGTCAGCACCAGCGCGCCGAAGACGGCCGACCAGACCATCTCGCGGCCGGGGCTGCGGGCTCCGCTTGCGCGCGCCAGCGCCGGCACGGCAAGGCCGATGAAGCTGATGACGCCGACAGCGGCCGTGACGACCGCGATGATCACCGCGGCGACGAGCAGCGAGAGGAGACGGAAGGCCTCGATGTTCAGGCCGAGGCTTCTGGCATTGCTGTCGTCGAGGGCGAGCAGCGCAAGCGGCCGCTGGATCAGCGCGGCCACCGCGATTGCCACGAGAAGACGCGGCGCGAGGAACAGCACGCCGGACCAATCCTGCTGGTCGAGATAACCGGCGCCCCAGAGATAGATGCCCGTCAGGAAATCGTGGTTGAACAGCATGAGCACGGCACTTGCGGCGCCGCAGTACAGGCTGACGATCATGCCCGAAAGCGTGACGGTTGCGGGCGACAGGCCCTTTCGCCAGGAAAGCCCCAGGATGGCCGCGAGCGCGAGTGCTGCACCGGCAAGCGCCACCCATTCCGCGGCGTTGCTGGCGGCGAGCGGGAACCACAGGGTTGCGATCGTCAGGGTGAGATAGGACCCCGCAGAGACGCCGAGCGTCGCGGGCTCGGCGAGCGGATTGCGCAGCACCCTTTGCAGGATCGAGCCGGCTACGCCGAGCGCAGCACCCGCCATCAGCGCCACCACGATGCGCGGCAGCAGCGTATAGTGCAGCAGGATTTCCTCGGTCGCGTCGGCCTGCGGCGACACCACCGCCCAGATCGACACGTTGCCGGGCAATACGGACAGGATATTGCCGCCGATCATGACGAGGCCGAACAGCGAAAGACCGCACAGCATGACCGGGAGCATGGGATTTCGCGTCACGCCCATGCGTCAGCCTTCCGCAGCGAGCGCCATGGAGGCAAGGCGTGCAAAACGGATTGCGGAGGGCAGCCCGCCGTAGAAGAGCACATCGGGGATGCGCGCGACGCGGCCACTCCGGATGAACGGCAGGCTTGCGACGACCGGGGATGCCAGCAGTTTTTCCAGGGCAAGCGTGCTTGAATCGCCGACGCAAAGCAGGCGGGCATCCTTCTGCTGCGCCAGGCGGTCGGCCGTCACGGTCGTGTGCCCGTAGGCCGAGGTGAAACCTGTCCAGGCATTGACGATGCCGAACCGGTCGAGGACGCTCTGGAACAGACCGTTCCTGCCAAAGAGCAGCAGGCGGCGGCCGTCGATGACGGTGGCGACGAAGACGGGCCGGCCGTCATAATGCCGCAGGCGTTTTCGCGCCTCCTCCAGTTCCCGATCGAAGCCCTGCCGAAACAGGCGGTATGCGTCAACGCGCCCGAGACGTTGCGCCAGCCCCTGCAAGGCGCCGTCGCCCTTCACCACCGGATCGGTCCCGTCGAAACCATCGGCGGAAAACATCACGACGGGTGCTGCCGCCTCGATGCGCTCGCGCAGGCTCGTCAGGTCGTCGCCCATCAGCACGAGATCGGGCGCGAGTTGCAGCACGAGCTCCAGGTTCGGCTCGGAGCGCAGGCCGAGGTCAAGCGTTGCCGGCGGCAGGGCCGGATCGACGACCAGGGCCGCATAAAGCGCCCGCTCCGGCAGGGCCAGAGGGGCCACGCCGAGTGCCAGGAGGTTCAGCGCGCTCGGCCAATCGAGCGCCACGATCCGCTCCGGCCCGGCCGCCCGCGCGGGCGCACCGAGCCCAGCGAAAGCGAACGCGCCGAGCAGCGCCCGGCGCGACAGCGCCGATCCCGGTGCCACGATCAGAACTGCTTCTGAATGGAGAAGGCCACCGTGCGCGGCGCACCGAGATAGTTGCTGGTCTGCCAATAGCCCTTGTTCGCCACATTGGTCACGGCAAGGCGCACGGTCAGCGGATCGCCGAACTGCGTGGTCGTGTAGCGAAGGCCGAGATCGAAGGTCGTGAACGACGGCAGGCGGTCGGTATTGGCGTCATCCGCCCATTGTTTGCCGGTATGCTGCACGCCGGCCGTCAGGAAGAACCCTTCGACCGAGGGCAATTCGTATTCCGCATAGACCTTGGCAAGAACCGCGGCGACATTCGTCGGGTCGTTGCCTGCGAACTCGCCGCCCTTCACCTCGGTGTCCAGCAGCGTGAGGCCGCCGAGTACCGTCAGGTTGTCCGTGACATTGCCGGTCGCGGTGAACTCGATGCCGCGATGGTTCTGGCGACCGTCCTGCGTGTAGACATTGTCGCCATTGGTGAACTCATAGGCCTTCTCGATGTCGAACAGCGCCGCCGTCAGCAGCACGTCGCCGACCTCCGCCTTGATGCCCAACTCCTTCTGCGTGCTCACCATAGGCGCCATGATCGCGCCGGAATTCGTCGTGCCGTCCGGCGCCACACCGCCCTGTTCCAGGCCCTCGATATAGCTGCCATAGATCGAGATGGAGGGCGTGGCCTTGAAGATCAGCGACACGGAGGGCGACAGGCGTCCCTCGTCATAGACGGGCGAGGAAAGGCCGCCCTCGCTGTCATAGCCGGAGGCGTAGATCTTGCTGTAGCTGGCGCCCACCAGCGCGCTCCAGCGCTCGTTGAAGTCGATCTGGTCGCCCAGCACGAAGCTCTCGTTCTTCACGCGACCGGCATAATAGAAATCGGTGTCGTCCCTGGGGAAGAGCGGCCGCGGCAGGTGGGTCGGCGTCGTCAGCGGAAACGGGCCGATCCAGCCCGTATTGGGATTGTACGACGTGCTCCAGGACCTGTCGGAAAACATCTGGTAGCCAACCGTCACCTTGTGGCTGATCGATCCGGTATCGAAGACGAAGTCGCCGAAGAGCTGCGCGGCGTCGAACTCGTTTTTCGTGCGGCCGGAATGGATGCCGATCTGGGTATATTCGCCCGGCACCTCCACCGAGTTCATGATGTGGTCCTGCACGGGACGATCGACGAATTCCTTCGAATAGGCGCCGCGGATGGTGATCGCGTCGTTGACCTCATAGGTCGCCTTGAGCTGGACCTTCTTCTTCTCGAACTCGTCGCGAATCCATTTCTGCCCCCAGTTCTTCTCCGGATCGGGAACCACGTCGTGGGGAATGGCGAAATACCAGTAGGTCGATGGGTTTTCGGTCTTGTACCTGCCGTAGGAGGCGTTCAGCTCCAGCTTGAGCTGGTCCGTCACCTGCCAGTCGAAGGCGCCGCTGATCAGGCCGCGATTGATGTTTTGGTCGTCGATGGCGGTATCGCCCGCCTGCTTGACGACGTTGATGCGGTAGCCGAACAGCCCCTCCGCATCGATCGGGCCGCCGAAATCGCCGTGCACGTAACCCTGCTCGCCGCCGTAGCTGCCGAGCGTGATGCTGTTGTAGCGCTCGTCCGTCGGCCGCTTGCTGACATAGTTGATCATGCCGCCCGGCGCGGAGGCGCCGTAGAGAAAGCCGGACAGCCCGTTGAGGATCTCGATGCGCTCCACGTCCTCCAGCGAGGTCGCGTGGCTGTAGGAGCGCCGCAACCCGTCCTGGGCGGAATCATAGGTCGTGAAGCCGCGGATATTGACCATGGGCGACCAGCCGCTGATCTGCGGCGTGGAGGTGCGCGTCGAGGGGTTGAGCCGGAAGACATCGTCCGGCGACTGCGCCTGGATGTTCTGCAAAAGCTCGCGCGGCATGACGCTGACGGCAAAGGGCGTGTCCTTCAGGGAAAGCCCGTCGAGCAGGCCGAGGCCGGAGATCATCTCGGCCTTGTAGCCGGCGGACGCCAGGCCGTCGTTCTGCAGGATCGTGGTCGCGTCGCCATCGACGACGACGCGCTCCAGCGTCGTTGCCGTGTTCGTCACGGCACCGACCTCGGTCGTGTCCATCTGCGGATCGGAGATCGCGATCGTCGAGCCGTAGGGATAGGCATAGACCAGTCCCGAGCCTTGGAGGATCTTGTCCAGGGCGACTTTGCGGGTCATCGCGCCGGAGGCGCCCTGCGTGCGCTTGCGGGCGGCGACCGAGGGAATATAGGTCACCTGCACGCCCGCCTGCCGGCTGAACGCCGCAAGGGCGCTGCTGAGCGGGCCTGCCTCCACCGAGTAGGATTTCACGGCATCGTCCTCGGCGCGAAGCCCCGGGGCGAAGGCGGCCGAGAGGCACGCACCCGCCAGAAGCGTTGCCAGAAGGCCCTTCCCCGTTGAATTTCCAATGCTCTTGCGAACGTCCCGTCTCATGCGTCTACCCCAGGCATATGTCCAACCACGCCGCGTCAAAACCCGGCCTCATCGTTGAAACGAAGTTGGTGCGCGGGTTTTCGGTGATTTTTCGAAAATTCTTCAGACCGAGGAAATGATCGTCAGATAGGGGGAAATCTGGCGGACCTTGCCGCCATAGGGATGCACGACGGCGCGCAGTGCGGCGATCGGATTGCTGAGGTCGAAGGCGCCGCTGATGCTCGCCCGGCCGAGCGCCGGATTGGCGAGGATGGTGCGCCCCGGCTGCCAGCGGGCGATCTTGGCGACGACGGCGCCGATCGGTTCGTTGTCGGCAAACATCAGGCCCTGGCGCCAGGCGGCGATCTGCGCCTTGTCGCGCGCGCCCCGGACGATCGCGCGGCCCTCGCCGCCGAGCCTTGCCCATTCGCCATCGAGAAGCGCGACGACCTCGCCATTCTCGACGCCCGCGAAGCGCACGTCCATACGGCCCTGGTCCACGCCGACATTGACAAAATCGTCGTCGATGCTGATGTCGAAGGACGGCCCTGCGCCGGTAGAAAGCACAGGCCCCGATCCGACCTCGAAGGACCGCGCCGCATCCTCGGCGATCTCGAAATAGCCCATGCCGCGCAGGAGGTCCGCACGACGCACCCTTTCGGTGGCATGGAAGGCGATGGCGCTTTCCGGGCCGAGCGTCACCGCACTGCCATCCGAAAGCACGACGCGGCGGATTTCCGCCGTGCTCGTCAGGTAGTCGGCCTTCGCCTGGACGATGAGTTCAGGTCCGGCGGTCGCTGCCGCCGTTGCGACGACAAGCCCGCCGACGATGAGTTTCCGGCGCGACAGACGTGCCGGTCCCTGCTCCGCCTTGCGCTGGCCATCGAGCACCTTGCCGGTCATGCCGAAGATCTCGCCGGCCTCCTGCCAGGCCAGTTCATGCTCGGGGCTGCGCAGCCGCCAGCCCTGCGCCAGCTCGATGGCCACGGGGTTGTTCGGTTCGTTCTGCAGCCGGATCATGTGATCGACGGCTTCGTCGAACAACCTGTCCCTGTCTGTCGCTGGTCCGGTCATGGTGATCCCATGGATATGGCGTCGCGGTAGCGCTACCCTGAATGGTGTAACGCAGCAACCGCTGTCAATTTCGCTGAAAGCGTTCAGATTTCCTTGAGCCGGTCGCGCACATGCCGGTAGGCATCGCGGATCAAAGACCAGGTCTGCGTGGTGGAAAGGCCGACCAGCGGGCCGATTTCGGCAATCGACAGCCCATCGAGCCTGTGCAGCTCGAAGGCCTTTCGCGTGCGCTCGGGAAGTTCGGCAAGCGCCCTTGCCGAGGCCAGCAGCCGCTGCTTGTCGTAGAGCGCCTTTTCGGCAGAGGGCCGCGGGTCGGCCACCGCTTCGGCGATGTCCTCCCCGATCGAAAGGAATGGGGCCGAGCGCGCCCGTCGCTCGAAATCCGTCGCCAGATTGCGCGAGACCTGGAACAGGTAGGCCCGCGGATTGTCATCGACGCCCCGCGGGGACGCCGTCATCGCCCGCAGGAACGTATCCTGCGTCAGGTCGGCCGCGTTGTCCTCCGACAGCCCCCGACGGCGCAGCGACCGTTTCAATTCCTGCGCATGGCGCTTGAAAAGATTATGAATATCCCATGCCATTCAAGGCTGGCCCCCAGCGGCAAGCGTCTTAACTTGCGTTCGATACTCATGTTTAAGACGATCAACATCATCTTTCAACCACCATATCGCGCGCAAAACCGTTGGAAAGTCAGCCCTTCACATCCACTCGTAGGATTTTTCCGCGCGCCACGGCCGCTCGATTACGAAAGCCGAGGGATCGCCGGCCTGCGAGACATATTGCAACGCATCCGCCTCGTCGTTGAAGGCGACGAACACCATCAGCGTCGAGCGCGTGACCGGTTGGCCCTTCTTGCGATAGGAGAAATTGACGGCGCAGTGGGGATATTGCGTATCCGCCTCCACGCGAGCGCCCGCTTCACCGGTCAGGGCGACGAACTCGCCGAGGGCGAAAAACCGGTCGATCGCGGCAAAGGCCGTGGCCTGGGAAATCTGCTGGTTGGCACCGGTGGCGCCGGAGCGGCCGTAGTAGAGGCTGTCCGTCTGACCCTTCCGCCGTCGCGTCTCGTAGACGACGAGATTGCCTGCCGCGGCCAACTCGAAACGGGCGGTATAGGTCTGAAATCGTTCAGGATATCGATCCAGCTCCGCAAAGAGGCCTTTCAACTCTGCAATGTAGTCTGCGTATAATGCGACGGTCATGGCGCCTCACCCGTGCTGTCTCGTTCAAAGTGCGGCCTGCCCTAGCATGTGGCAGCCGGGGGCGACACTGGTTTCCGTGCCGAAGCCGCCGCCGATCAATGCCGTGCAATCACAACCTTTCGACGAAGTGAAACATTCGAGGAACGAATGGTTGACGCGGCGGCGCAGGCAGGATACAAGGGCGCATCGAATTTGCTTGCTGAGCTTTGGTTATCGCGCGCCTAACGCCGCGCCCTGAACGAACTTCCTTTCAAAATCGCTATCATCATCCGCGGCGCCCTGGCGTAGCGGTCTCTCAATGTTGCTATGAAAGGGTTCATCATGACCACTGGCACAGTTAAATGGTTCAATTCCACCAAGGGCTTCGGCTTCATTCAGCCTGACAACGGCGATGCGGACGCATTCGTTCACATCTCCGCCGTCGAGCGTGCAGGCATGCGCGAACTCGTCGAAGGCCAGAAGGTTGCCTTCGACCTGGAGCGCGACAAGAAGTCTGGCAAGATGTCGGCCTGCAATCTCCAGGCTGCCTAAGCGGTTTGTGCTTCCCTTTGACCACGGATGTACTGGCACTGCCGGAAGCACGGTAACCATGCGAGGCCAGGCGATTTGCCTGGCCTTTTTAATTTCCGCTCGTTCACGAGCCCAGGATCGGACATCTCATGACCGAAAAATTCAGCCCATCGCGCCAGAAGGCGGAGGCTGCGTTCAGCAATCTCCAGACGCCGTTCTTCGCGAAAGCCGAGGCAGCCGAAGAGCTTGCCTCCCTCACCCAGTCGCGCGAGGCCAAGACCTTGCGGCTTCGCGAAGCCCGCCTTGCCAAGGAACTGAAGGACCGCGTCTCGGCGACGTCCGCCCTTCTCGCCAAGCGCGCGGCCGCGAAATGACCCTTTCGGCAACCCTCACAGTCAGGACACGAATTTGAAAAACGCCAGAGACAACCAGCTTACCGACCGCCGCAGTGCGGCCGCAGAGGCGAAAGCCGCTCAACTGGAGGCCTTCCGGGCCGCCCGCGCTGCATCCGAACCCGCCCAGGCCGCACGCCAGGCGGAACGCGCCGCCATCTCCGCAGCCCGCGAAGAGCGCCGCCTTGAGCGCGACCGCATCAAGCAGGAAGAACAGGCCCGCATCGCAAGCGAAGCCGCCGAGCGCGAAGCCGCTGCCCAGGCCGAGGCGAGAGCCGAGACGGAAGCGCGTGAAATCGCTGAAAAGGCCCGGGTCGCACGCGTCATAGAAGACGAAGCGGCGCGCAAGGCCGAACGCGACCTGCGTTATGCCGCCCGCAAAGCCAGACGCGGATAAATCCTGGTGCGCCTCCATGCGCATCAAGGACGAATGGACGTGCTAAATCGCCTTGCCGAGCGAGTGTAAGGCGAGCACCGCTCGACATCCTCCCGGTAAGGATGGCACAACCCAATCGGCCCAGAAAAGGAATCAATCATGGCAACCACGCCGCGCAGACACGTGAATCCGAAAGACGCCGCAGAGGCACTGTTCAAGCCGATCAAGAAGGTCGCAGCCCCTGCGGTCGAACGGCCTGCCATTCCCAACACCAAGGAACTCGTTTCGCTGAAGATCGACGCCGATGTGCTGGCGCATTTTCAGGCCGACGGACCCGGCTGGCAGGATCGCATGAACGACACCCTGCGCGCCGCCATGAAGCAGGCGACCGGCAGCTAAATCCGAGGCCGGTCACCGTCCGTCATTCAATACCCGGCCTCTTTCTGGTGCCGGAAGGCCAGCACGTAGACCGCATCGTCGGCCGGTTCGTGGCGATAGAGCGCGACATAGCCGGAATCGCCGAAGGCGATCACCAGTTCGCGCAGTTCCGGCAGATCGGGGAACGGGCGGCCGATATCCGGCCTTGCTTCCAACAGCAGGAATTGCCGCTCGATGGCCTGGCCGGCGCGCCTCGCCGCTTCCGGCGCTTTTACGGCCAGGAACTGGCGGCAGCGCTCAAGGCCCTGCGCGGCCCCTTCCGTAACGATCAGTCGTGGCACTCGGGCACGGCCTTTTCGTCCTCAGTGCCCCATGTGTTCAGCCAGGTGCGGGCCTCCGCGCCGCTCAGGTGCCGGCCAGTTTCCTGATAGGCCGCCCAGGAGGACAAAGCTTCCTGCTTGAAGCTCTCGCGCGCTTCCTCGCGCTCGACATATTGCTGGATCGCTTCCAGCATGATCCAGTGCGGCGAACGGCGGCGCTGGCTGGCAAGCTGCTGCACGCGGCTTTTCAGTCCATCATCGATCTTCAGGGATGTCGCCATGGCTGCACCTCTTATCACAGGGTAATACCTCGTGATACTATACCCCCTTGCCTCTCTCCTGTCGACTCGTGCTCCGGACCCAGAGAGGCGTTTACGAGAAGGTGCGGCCGCCGTTGACGGTCAGGCGCTGTCCGGTGATGAAGCGTGCGCGATCCGACGCCAGGAACGCCACCGCGTGGGCAATGTCTTCCGGCGAACCAAAACGCTTCATCGGGACCTGGTCGAGATAACGCTGCTTTCGTTCCGTTGTCATCCCGGCGTGTCGCTCGACAGGAATCCAGCCGGGAGACACCATGTTGACGGTAATGTTCTGGTCCGCCAGTTCCCGCGACGCCTCGATCTCCGCCACGCCACCCGCGTTGCAGGCGAGCGTCGTGTAGCCGCGCAGGCGCGCCGCGTCGTCGCAGGCTCTGACCAGCTCGGTGAAATAGGGGTTGAGGATATCGGGAACGATGATGCCGATGACATGGGACTTGCGCATGACCAGCGAACGGGCAAGCGAGTTCGGCGTGTAGTTGAGCTCGCGGGCGAGCGCCCAAACGCGCTGGCGGGTTTCTTCGCCGATGAACGAATCTTTCCGGTTGAGGACCTTGGAGACGGTCGCCGTGGAGACGCCGGCACGCCTGGCAATGTCCTTGATCGTGACTGTCACAAACCCTCGCCGCTGCTCACCCTTGGCATCCACGTCGTTCTACCAGCGTCGTCCCGAAGCGTCCACCGGCGTCTCCGCCATGCAGCAGGAGCATGCCTACACTGCAAGCATATGCATTTTATCCGGGCATAGGATTGCTTATGTAATGGGCAACACAAAAGGAGTTGATCATGAACGTTTTCGCAAAGCTCAAGAAGTACAACGCTGAACGCCGCGCCGTGCGCGAACTGGGTGCCCTCGACGACCGCGCCCTCCAGGACCTCGGCATCTCGCGTTCGAACATCCGTTCCGCCGTTGCCGGCCTCCTGGTCCTCGGCTGATACGACGCCCGGGAAGCCGGGCGCGGGCCGATGGCCTCTGAAAAAATTCAAGTAAAAGGGCGACTGTTCCGACAGCCGCCCTTTTTGTTTTCAGGAACCGGCTGTGGCCGCAAGCAGACCGGCCAGCGGCGACGGTTCCGGCGAGAAGGCGTCATAGGCGCAGGGTGCTGCGAAGATGACGGCCGCCAGCATCAAGACGAGGATGCGTTTCATCGAAACCTCTACCGTCCCGGCCCGTCAGACGAGCGCCAGCACGACGTCGATATTGCCGCGCGTCGCCTTCGAATAGGGGCAGGTCTGGTGGGCTTCGTCGATCAGGGCGCGCGCGACGTCCGGCTCGATGCCCGGCAGGCTGACGTTCAGGCGGGCCTGAAGGAAATAGGCGTCGCCCGCCGTGCCGAGGTCGACTTCGGCATCGATGGCGGTTTCGGCCGGCAGGCGGATCTTGCGTTTGCCGGCGGCAAGACCGAGCGCGCCGATGAAGCAAGCGGACCAGCCAGCGGCAAAAAGCTGCTCGGGATTGGTGCCGGGCTTGCCGCTGCCCGGAGGCGAGAGGCGCACGTCGAGCTGCGTATCGCCGCTGCGGGCCGCGCCGTCGCGCCCGCCGGTGGTGTGGGTCCTGCCGGTGTAGAGAACCTTTTCGATCTTGGTCATGAGGAAACTCCTTCGTTCTGTCGCACGCTGCGACGTTGTTGACGAACGTGGTTTTGACGGATCGACGTATCCGGCATGTTTCCGGAAAAGACGGAAATGTATCAGAGCGTAGCGGCCGGCCGCCGCGCTACCTTTTCATACAAATGCCCGGTCAAGCCGGGCATTTTTCAGGGCAGCGAGACTTCCGCCGCGAGCCCGCCGCCGGGGCGATTGTAGAGCCGCACCGCGCCGCCGAGCGACACGGCGAGTTGCTGGGCGATGGCGAGGCCGAGGCCCGAGCCGCCCGTCTCGCGGTTGCGCGATTGCTCCAGCCGGAAGAACGGCTGCATGGCCGCCTCCAGCTTGTCCTCCGGTATGCCCGGCCCCTGGTCGAAAACGGTGATGACCGTGGCACCGTCCCTGCCCCGCTCCACGCCGATCTCGGCGCTGCCGCCGAACTTCAGCGCGTTATCGACGAAATTGGTAAGGATGCGCCGCAGCGCATGCGGCTTGGTGGCGACCGTGCCGGAGACCGTGCCCAGCACCGCGACCGCCTTGCCCATGTCCTGGTAGTCATAGGCGATGCTGTCGATGAAGGAGGACAGGTCGATGCGCGAGGGTTTCTCGCCATTGCCGTGTGCGCTGCGGGCATAGGCGATGCCGTCCTGCACCAGCCGCTCGATCTCGCCAAGATCACGCACCAGCTTGTCCCGCTCGGGCGTGTCGTCGGCCATGTCGGCGCGCAGCCGCATGCGGGTGATCGGCGTCTGGAGGTCGTGCGAGATCGCCGCGAGGATCTGCACGCGCTCCTCCAGATAATGCGCGATGCGGCCGCGCATGGCATTGAAGGCGCTCGCCGCATGGGCGACTTCGCTCGGCCCCGTCTCGCCGAGCGGCAGGCCTGGCCGGTTGGGATCGAGCGCATCGGCGGCAGCGGCCAGCGTTTCCAGCGGCCGCACCGCCTGGCGAACGGCATACCACGCGCAGAGCACGAGCAGCGCCATCTGCACGACGAAGACATAGGGCAGCCAGTCCGCCAAGGGCATGATGCCGCGCGGCGTGATGTCGATCGTCAGCGGGTTGCCGTCGCTGAGCGTCAGGTGCGCCTGCAAGCGCATCACATCACCCGGAATGGCCTCGACCCGCAGCGGAAAACGATGGCCGACCGCCTCCTCGATGCGGGCGGCGATCTCGGCGCTGCGGAGCGAGGTATCGGGCACGCCGGGCAGGCCTTCGCCCAAAACGAAGCGGTAATTGCCGCGGCTGAGGCGATCGACGAGGCCGGCGCGGTCGCCTGCCGGCAGGCGGTCGAGCACGGCGATCGAAGTGGCCACGTCGTTTTCCAGTGTGCCGAGCATCACCGCCTTCGCCGACATGTAGCGCTCCAGGTAGAGCACGGTGAAGGAGAGGCCGTAGGCAAGCACCAGCCCGACGAAGAGGATGAGGAAGATCCGGGCGCGCAGCGTGCTCGGCCAGGGCAGCGCGGCATTCATGACCGCGGTTCCGAGATCTCGACCGGCACGGAAAACACGTAGCCTTCGCTGCGCACGGTCTTGATATAGGTGGGTTCGCGCGCCTCGTCGCCGAGCCGCTGGCGCAGCCGGCTGACCAGGAGATCAATAGAGCGGTCGAACAGATCCGCGTCGCGGCCCTGCGTCAGGTTCAGGAGCTGGTCGCGGTTGAGCACGCGTTGCGGATGGTCGATGAAGACGCGCAGCAGGCGGTATTCGGCGCCACTCAGCGCAATCGCCGTGCCTTCCTTGTCGAGAAGATGCCGGGCGACGGTATCGAGCCGCCAGTCGCCGAAGGTCAGCAGCTGGCCTGCCTCGCTGATCTGGAGGTTGGGCGGCAGCATGCGCGCGCGCCGCAGCACCGCCTTGATGCGGGCGAGCATTTCGCGCGCCGCGAAGGGTTTCGCCAGATAGTCGTCGGCGCCCATTTCGAGGCCGATGATGCGGTCCATCTCGTCGCTGCGCGCCGTCAGCATCAGGATCGGCGTCGCCTTGTGTTTCCCGGCCCGTAACTCCCGGCACAGCACGAGCCCGTCATCGCCGGGCATCATCACGTCGAGCACGATGAGATCGACGGTGTTCGCCTCCAGGAAGGCCCGCATCTGCCGGCCATCGGCGGCGATGCTCGCCCGCAGCCCGTTTTTCGTCAGGTAGGAGGACAGCAGCTCGCGGATTTCACGGTCGTCGTCGACGATCAGGATATGGTCGATATGCTCCATGGACGGACTCTCGAAAGCGCTCATGGCGGCCCATCTGCCGCCACCCTGTTCTAGACCTTGGGCTGGCTCCCGCGAAGGGGAGAAATCGCTCACAACCGGACGACGTCGAGCACGGCCTGTGCAAACGCCTCCGGCGCCTCCTGCGGCAGGTTGTGGCCAATGCCGCCGGTGATCGTGCGGTGCGCGTACTTTCCGGTGAACTTCTTGGCGTAGACGGCCGGGTCGGGATGCGGCGCGCCGTTCGCGTCCCCTTCCAGCGTGATCGTCGGGATGGCGATGGAGGGACCCTCCGCAAGCCGGCTCTCATAGGCGTCGAATTGCGCCTCGCCCTCCGCAAGGCCCAGCCGCCAGCGATAGTTATGGATGGTGATGGCGACGTGGTCCGGATTGTCGAAGGCGGCCGCCGAGCGCTCGAAGGTCGCGTCGTCGAAGGCCCAGGTCGGCGAGGCGCTGTGCCAGATCAGCTTTGCGAATTCACGCGTATTGGCGGCGTAACCGAGGCGGCCCCGCTCCGTCGCGAAGTAGAACTGATACCACCAGGAGAGTTCGGCCGCCGGCGTCAGCGGCTTGGCATTCGCCATCTGGCTGCCGATCAGGTAGCCGCTGACCGACACCATCGCCGTGCAACGCTCGGGCCAAAGCGCGGCCATGATGTTGACGGTGCGCGCACCCCAGTCGAAGCCGGCGACGATCGCCTTTTCGATGCCGAGCGCATCCATCAGCGCGATCATGTCGGCGGCCAGCGCCGATTGTTGTCCGTTGCGCGGCGTCTCTTCGGACAGGAAGCGGGTGGTGCCGTAACCGCGAAGATAGGGCATGATCACGCGGTAGCCCGCCGCCGCCAGGATCGGCGCGACATCGACGAAGCTGTAGATGTCATAGGGCCAGCCATGCACCAGCAGGACCACCGGGCCATCCGCCAGGCCGGCCTCGGCATAACCGATATCGAGCACACCGGCCTTCACCTGCTTCAGCGCCTGAAAAGACGTATGCGCCTTGGTGGTGGACGCCTTCATCATGGACGACTGGGCATTGGCGATGGCGGTAGCGCCGAACTGGGCGGCGGCGAGCGTGATGGCTGCGAGACCGAAAAAGCGGCGGCGCTGGTGGTTGATCGTGTCGGGCATGGGCTTTCTCCTGAAGGGATCGAACATGGCGCCAAGAAAGCCGGCCCGATGTATCGCCGATATGTTCGCGACCGGGCACTATTGCATGCCCATGTAGCCTCCGCCTGTCTGGATACGTTCTGATACAAATCCCAACCGGCGCCCCCTTCCTACACTTCGGTACAAATCCGCCCGATCCCGGACACATCCGGGATACGTCGCGCCGGCCATATCGCTGCCATTGCTGGCCGCGTCGTCGTCCAGCGTCCGAAACCCCGGTTCAAAGGAAACGATGATGACGCTCTTTGTCATTGCCTATCTCGGCGGTGCGCTGACCATTCTCAGCCCGTGCATCCTGCCCATCCTGCCCTTCGTCTTCGCCAGAGCGGGCCAGCCGTTCCTCAAAAGCACGCTGCCCATGCTGATCGGCATGGCGGCCACCTTCGCGCTGGTCGCGACGCTTGCGGCGGTCGGCGGAAGCTGGGCGGTCCACGCCAATGAATATGGTCGCCTCGCCGCAATCGCGCTGCTCGCCGTCTTCGGCGTCAGCCTGCTTTCGCCCCGCATCGCCAGCATCGTCAGCCGCCCGATGGTCGATCTCGGCAACCGGCTGCTGAACGCCTCCGGCCCCGCGGCTTCCGGAAACATAGCGGCACGCTCGCTCCTGCTCGGCGTCGCCACCGGCCTGCTCTGGGCGCCCTGCGCCGGCCCGATCCTCGGCCTCGTTTTGACGGGTGCCGCCCTTCAGGGCGCCAATCTCGAAACCACATTCCTGCTTCTCGCCTATGCCGCCGGCGCCGCCAGCTCTCTTGCCGTCGCCCTCCTCGTCGGCGGCCGGGTCTTTGCCGGCATGAAGCGCTCGCTCGGCGTCAGCGAAAGGGTCCGCCAGGCCCTGGGAGTTGCTGTTCTGGTCGGCGTCGCCGCCATCGCGCTCGGCCTCGATACCGGCCTGCTGGCCCGCCTCTCCTATGCCAGCACCGCGACCTTCGAACAGGCCGTGCTCGACCGCCTGCATGCCAAGCCGAAGAAAGAGTTGGCCGGTGCGATCGTCACCGCCGCCGACGGCACGCAGCCGTTCCGCAGCGACCTGCCGGTCGAAGGCGCCGCCCCCTCGTTCGACGGCGCCGTCGAATGGCTGAATTCGCCGCCGCTCGACAATGCGGTACTCAAGGGCAAGGTCGTGCTCGTCGATTTCTGGACCTATTCCTGCATCAACTGCATTCGCACCGTGCCCTATGTCCGCGCCTGGGCGGAAAAGTACAAGGACCAGGGCCTCGTCGTCATCGGTGTGCATGCACCGGAATTCGCCTTCGAGAAGAAGATCGACAATGTCAAAAAGGCGGTCAGCGATTTCGGCATCGGCTATCCGGTCGCCGTCGACAACGACTACCGCATCTGGCGCGCCTTCGAGAACAGCTACTGGCCGGCGCACTACCTGATCGATGCCGAAGGGCAGATCCGCTACCACCATTTCGGCGAGGGCAACTATGCCGAGACCGAAAAGGCGATCCAGGACCTGTTGCGCGAAGCCGGCACCAACATGAAGGCAAGTGCGGCCGTAACGCCCGACACCAAGGGCGCCGAGGCCGGCCCGGACCTCAAGAACATCCGCTCCGGCGAAACCTATCTCGGCTACCAGCGCGCCACGAGTTTTGCCTCGCCGGAAGGCATCACCGCCGATGCGTCGCAGACCTACTCCGTCGAAGAACCAGGTCTCAACGCCTGGGGCCTCGCCGGAAGCTGGACCGTGCATGCCGAGCAGGCAACACTCGACCGCCCGGACGGCCGCATCGCCTACCGCTTCAGCGCCCGCGACCTGCACCTCGTGCTCGGGCCGGGCGCCGATGGCAAGCCAGTGCGCTTCGAGGTGACGATCGACGGCAAGGCGCCCGGCGCCGATCACGGCGCCGACACCGATGCCGCCGGCCGCGGCACGGTCTCCTCCACGAGGCTCTACCAGCTCGTCCGCCAGGCCGGCGCGGTGGAGGCGCGCACCTTCGAAATCCGTTTCCTCGATCCCGGCGTCGAAGCCTACGCCTTCACCTTCGGCTGATCCCAAAGACCCTTAAACCACAGGAGAAAACCATGACCCGCAAGATCCTCTCGACCCTCGCCCTCGCTTTCGCCACCAGCGTCATCGCCTTTGCCGCGCACGCCGCCGAGGTTAAAAACATCGTCATCGTGCACGGTGCGCTCGCCGACGGCTCCGGCTGGCGCAAGGCGACGGACATCCTCACGGACCGCGGCTTCAACGTCACGATCGTGCAGCAGCCGATCACTTCGCTTGCCGACGACGTCGCGGCCACCCAGCGCGTGCTCGATCTCCAGGACGGGCCGACCCTGCTCGTCGGCCACAGCTACGGCGGCATCGTCATCACCGAGGCGGGCCACGATGACAAGGTCGCCGGCCTCGTCTATGTCGCAGCCTTCCAGCCAGACAAGGGCGAGAGCCTGCTCAGCCTCGCAAGCTCGAAGCCGGCAAGCGGCATGAACATCCGCGAAACGAAGGACGGAAAATTCCTCTACATCGACCCCGTGGCCTTCCCCAACGATTTTGCCGCCGACCTGCCGAAGGGCGAAACCGCTTTCCTCGCCCGGTCCCAGGTCTTCGCCGCGAAGGAAGCCTTCTCCGCAAAGGCCGGCGACCCCGCCTGGAAAAACAAGAAAAGCTGGGCGATCGTCGCGACCGAAGACCGCTCGATCAACCCCGAGCTCGAACGCGACATGGCCAAACGCGCCGGCAGCACCGTCACCGAGATCAAAGCCAGCCACGCCGTCTTCGCCTCGCAGCCGGAGAAGGTTGCCGACGTGATCGACGCGGCTGCGCGGGCTCTCTCGGAGTAATGAGCCAATTGGCGACCGCAAGCCCTTGAGTTTGCGGGATGTCTGACCTGGAGTGCCGGCAGCCTCTTCAAGGGCTGCCGGCTTTTCTCTTCCTATCTAGTATTTGGCTTTATGCACCGAGATCTCGGGTCACTCCGGAAGGCCGGCCTTGCGATAGCCGTCGACGAAATGTGCAAGCGTCGCGGCGTCGCGGAACGGCTCGGTCGCGGCCCAGTGGCAGGTTGTGAAATCCGGGTTGCCGACGAGGAACAGTTCGGCCTCGGCGCGCGCCTCGTCGAGCCGGCCGAGTTGGGCGAGGCTCGCCGCCAGAAAGCGGCGGGAGCTTGTGCGGTAGGTCTCGTCCCGGCGCAGCGTCTCGACGGCGGCTTCGTAGTCGCCGGCCGCATATAATGCCTGTCCGAGCGTCAAGTAGTACCAGCTTGCCGGAAACGGGTTCAGCCGGAATGCCTTGCGGATGTGCTCAAGGCCCTCCCCAACACGACCTGCCAGGACCGCGATATCGGACAATGCGGCAAAGGTGTCGGCCTCGTTCGGATCGAGCCCGATCGCCTTGGCGAATTCCGTCTCCGCCTCGGCAAAACGACGCTCATAGGCAAGCAGGTAGGCCAGGACCCATCGGCAGCCGGCATCGTTGGGGTCCATTTGGACGGCCTTGCGCGCCAGTTCCAGGGCGGTGTCACGGTTCGGTTCCGTCGGGCCTCCGCTATGCACCCATCCCATCCAATGGTTCATGGCCAGCCAACGATAGGGCTCGGCATAGTCCGGATCGAGCGAGATCGCGCGCGTGAGCATCAGATGCGCTTCTCGCGCCGATTGCGGCGTGTCGTCCATCAGCTTGCGCGCCCGCACGCAGAGATCGTAGGCCTCGATATTCTTGGGCCGATTGCGCGGCGGCGATGCCTGCAACCGGCCGAGCAGCGCCTCGACGATCTTCGCCGTCACCTCGTCCTGAACGGCAAAGATATCGTCCAGCCCGCGGTCGAACCGTTCCGCCCAGAGATGATCGCCGCTCACCGCATCGACGAGCTGGGCATTGATGCGCACCCGCCCTGCGGCACGCCTTGCGCTGCCCTCCAGCAGGTAGCGCACGCCGAGATCTTCGGCGATAGCGCGCACGTCCATCGCCTTGCCCTTGTAGGCAAAGGCCGAGTTGCGGGCGATGACGAACAGGCCGGCGGTCCTCGACAGGTCGGTGATGAGGTCTTCGGTCAGCCCGTCCGCAAAGGAGTCCTGCTCGGGATCGTTGCCGAGATTGACGAAGGGCAGCACGGCGATCGACGGTTTGTCGGGCAGCGGCAGAGGTTTTCGCTTCGCGCCGGCGCGCTGTTCGACGGCGCCCGTGAAGCGATAGCCGATGCGGGGCACGGTGGCGATCCACTCACCGCCGTCGGCGGTCGGACCAAGCAGCTTGCGCAATTGCGAAATCTGGACTGTGAGATTGCCCTCCTCGACGGCCATGCCCGGCCAAACCGCATCCATCAACGCGGCCTTATCGAGGATTTCGCCGGGCCGGGAGATGAGCGCCGCGAGCAGCATGACCCCGCGATGACCGAGGGCAACGGGCTCGTCGTCCCGAAGGAGCGTTCCCGCCGCCGGATCAAGCACGAACGGACCAAAGGCAAAACGCGATCCCTGCATGCGGCGCATCTATAATCGGTTTGGATGTTTTTGAGAACTTTTTGGGAGGGCTTAATTACGGCGCTGTCCGCATCCGGCAGAATTCACCCTCTTTCGGGCCAAAGGAGGCTGACATGAGCCATATTCTTTTTGCGCGGTCGGCGGACGTGTCGAACTGGCGCCCCAGCTTCGCCACCCTGCGCGAGGTGATCGCGATCTGGGACGCGCGGCAACGCTTTCGCCGGGACCTGGCGCAGAAATCCGAGGCCAATCCCCATTTGATCGACGATATCGGCCTGACGAAGAGACAGGTCGAGGCCGAGATCGCCAAGCCTTTTTGGCAGGTGTGAGGCGAATGCTGCAATGACATCGGATCAGCAAGCCTGCACGAAGGCATCGCAAGAAGACCGGATTCCCTGGGCCGCGATGGCGGGCATTATCGCGACCGTCACGGTGTTCGCGGTAGCGCAGGGGCTAACCTATCCGCTGCTCAGCTTCATCCTTGAGCGGCAAGGCACGACATCGGGCCTGATCGGCCTGTCGGCGGCGATGACGCCGCTGGGCTTCATCGTCTCCGCGCCCTTCATCCCAGTGCTGGTGCTGCGCGTGGGCGGGGCGGGGCTTGCGATCCTCTGTTCGGTGCTGGCCGCGCTCATCCTCGTCGCGATTGCGCTCACGCAGGACGTCTGGGCCTGGATGCCGCTGCGCTTCCTGCTCGGCTTCTTCGCCAATCCGCTTTCCGTGATCAGCGAGACCTGGCTGCTTTCGATCACGCCTGCCTCCCGCCGGGGCCGCATCATGGGCCTCTACGCATCGATCGTCTCGGGCGGGTTCGCCATCGGCCCGCTCTCGCTCGGCCTGGTCGGCGCCGAGGGTTGGCCGCCCTTCCTCATCGGCATCGTGGCCTTCCTTGTCTGCGGCGCCATCATGCTCGCCGTCGTGCCGCGCCTGCCGAAAATGCCGCGGGAGGGCGAGGCAACATCGGTCGGCGGCTTCTTCGCGCTGGCGCCGCTGCTGCTGTTCGCCGTTTTCACGGCCGCCGCCTTCGAGCAGGTCCTGTTGTCGCTGTTCGCCGTCTATGGTGCGGCACTTGCCAGCGCCGAGGAGCGCACCGCTTCACTCATCACCTGTTTCGTCGCGGGCAATGCCGTGCTGCAGATTGTTCTCGGGCGCGTCGCCGAACGGTTCGGCTCGACTTGGACGACGCTTTTCTGTGTCCTGGCTTCGCTGGCCGGCTGCGCACTGCTGCCATTGCTCTTCAACGCGTCGCTCATCTGGCCGCTCATCTTCGTCTGGGGCGGGGTCTCGTTCGGCATCTACACCATGGCGCTGATCCAACTCGGCGAGCGGTTCACGGGCCAGGCCCTGATCGCCGGCAACGCGGCCTTCGCCTTCGCCTGGGGCATGGGCGGCATCGTCGGCTCACCGGCGGCAGGACTGGCGATGCAACTGGTCGGCCATCAGGGACTGCCACTGTCGCTTGGCCTGCTGTGCTGTGTTCTGGCGACGTTTTTGATGGGCGCTAGATGGCGGACCTGATCGCGGCGTCAAACCGTCCACAAATTATTGTCATTCAGTAATTGCATGCAATATTTAAAAAATTTAAGCGAAATCTAACGATCTCCTCGTATCCCGGTGCAGTTCCTCCACGATAGGCGAGCGCCCATGCGAAATATTCCGATCATCAGCAAGTTCCTTGTCATCCTCTGCGCCTTCGGCCTCTTCGTGGCCGGCGTCATCGCCTACAGCAGCTCCAGACTGTCCCTGATCAACACCTCCTACACGGCGCTGCTGGAACAGGAATCCACCGCTGCCCTGACGCTTGCTCGCACCAGCCGCAGCCTTGTATCCATCCGCTCCGGCATCGCGGATCTGCTGCTGGCCCACACGGAGGAGGCCAGAAAGGCAGCACTTGCCGATATCGAGTTGAGCAAAGGCTTCTTCGTCCAGCAGATAGATTTGGCGAGCGCGGCCATGCCGTCCAGAACGAGCTTCAAGGTCCTAAAGGACGAAGGGCTGAACGCCCTAAACACGATATGTGCCCCGCTGATAGCAGCCGCAACCGGCGACGCGGATACCGCACGCGCGCAGGCCGAGTTCCGGACGACCTGCCAACCCGCCTTCACCGCAACTATCGCGAAGCTGACGGACGAAATCACAGTCATCACCGATATCGCAAACGCCCGCAGGGCCGACCTCGGCGAGATGTCGCGCTCGACCATCGTGACGACCATCATCGGCGTCATCGCAGGCCTCATCGGCATCATGATCGCCGGCTTCTTCGCCGTTCGCGCCTGGATCGCCCGCCCGCTTAACGCCCTGTCTGCCACCATGGCGACGCTCGCCGGTGGGGACCTCTCTGTAATGATCGCCGAAACGGAACGCCGCGATGAAATCGGCGGCATGGCCCGCGCCGTGCAGGTCTTCAAGGACAACGGCCTGCGCACCCGCGCGCTGGAAGCGCGCTCCGCGGCCGAGCGCACCGCCGCCGAGGCCGAGCGCGAACGCAACACGGAAGTCGATCGCGTGCGCGCCGCCGCGATGACGCAGGCGACCGGCGGACTTGCCGAGGGCCTGAAGCGCATGGCCAGCGGCGACCTGGGCTTCGAGCTGACGCAAGCCTTCTCGGAGGAATTCGAGAGCCTGCGCCAGGACTTCAACGCCGCCGTCGGCCAGCTTCGCACCACGCTCCAGGCGGTTTCGGAAACCACAGTCTCGATCGATAGCGGCTCGCGTGAGCTGAGCCAGGCCGCCAACGACCTGTCGCGCCGTACCGAGCAGCAGGCCGCCGCCCTGGAAGAAACCGCCGCAGCCCTCGACGAGATCACCGCCAATGTCTCCCAGTCCTCCAGGCGCGCCGAGGAGGCCCGCAGCAAGGCCTCGGAGGCCAATGCCGCCGCGCACCATTCGGCCAAGGTCGTCTCCGAGGCGGTGACCGCGATGCAGCGCATCGAAGGGTCCTCCGGCCAGATTTCCAACATTATCGGCGTGATCGACGAGATCGCCTTCCAGACCAACCTGCTGGCGCTGAACGCCGGCGTCGAGGCGGCGCGCGCCGGCGAGGCTGGCAAGGGCTTCGCGGTGGTCGCGCAGGAAGTGCGCGAACTCGCCCAGCGCTCCGCCCAGGCAGCCAAGGAAATCAAGGAGCTGATCCGGAACTCTGCCGGCGAGGTTGAGGGCGGCGTGCGTCTCGTAACGGAAACCGGCGAGGCGCTGAAGGTGATCGGCCAGCATGTCAACGACATCAACGCCCAGCTCGACGCGATCGCCACCTCGGCACGCGAGCAGTCGGTCGGACTGGTCGAGGTCAATTCCGCCGTCAACCAGATGGACCAGACGACGCAGCAGAACGCCGCCATGGTCGAGCAGTCGACCGCCGCCAGCGCCTCGCTGGCGACAGAAGCCGACAGATTGCGTGAGCTGGTCGGCCAGTTCCAGGTCGGCACCGCCGCAGTATCCGGCACCGGCCGGGGCTTTGCACCGGCGCCCACCCGCCCGCACCTGAAGGTGGCGAATACTGCATCGCTCCACGTCGCCTCCCCGGCCAAGCGTATGGTTGGCAAGCTGGCCAGCGCTTTCGGCGGCGGCAGCGCCGTTCCGGCCGCGGAGGCGGGCTGGGACGAGTTCTGAGCAAGGACACAAGGGCCGGCGCGATCGATATCGCGCCGGCCTTCTTATTGGCGGTTCAAAGCCAGCCGTTCTTGCGGAACCGCCAGTAAAGGAAGGTACAGGTGGCAATGATGGCGCTGAGCACCATCGGATAGCCGTATTCCATCCGCAGCTCCGGCATGTCGTTGAAATTCATGCCGTAGATGCCGGCGAGCGCGGTCGGCACGGCGAGGATCGCCGCCCAAGAGGCGAGCTTCTTGGAAATCGCCGTTTCCTGGCTCTGGCCGACGAGCAGGCTCGCCTCGAAGGCGAAGGCCAGAACCTCGCGCAGGCTGTCGATCTTTTCCTGCACCGTGCGGATGTGATCAGTCACGTCGCGAAACAGCGGATGCATGGCCGCCTGGATCTGCGGCAGGTCGGCGCTCGTCAGCCGCCGGCAGACCTCGACCAGCGGAAGGGCAGCATTGCGCAGCCGCAGGAGGTCGCGGCGCATCATGTAGAGCCGCTCGATATCGGTGGCCGTCATCGGCCTCACCAGGACCTTGTCCTCGATCTCCTCGACCTCGTATTCGAGTTGTTCCAGCACCGGCATGTAGTTGTCGACGATGAAATCGAGAATGGCGTAAAGGACAAAATCCTCGCCCTTGGCCAGCGAATGCGGGCAGCTTTCCCAATGCTGGCGCACCGTAGCGTAGGAGGTCGACGGGCCGTGCCGCACGCTGACGATATAGCCCTTGCCGACGAAAAGATGCGTTTCGCCGAAGATGACGCGCCGCTCGATCAATTGCGCGGTGCGCGCGACGATGAACAGCGCATCGCCATATTGCTCCAGCTTGGGCCGCTGGTGTGGATGCTCGGCATCCTCGATCGCGAGGTCATGCAGGTTGAACTGCGCCTGGACGCGCAGGAGAAGCTCCCGGCTCGGCTCCAGAAGCCCGATCCACACGACATGGCCATCCCTGGCCGCCCACTCCCCGGCCTCCTCGATGGCGATGTCGGCAACGCGCCGACCGGCCGTATAGGCGCTCGAGGCGACGATCCCCTCTTCCCCAGAGACCGGCGCGAACTTATGGGCATAATCCATCACCACCTCCCGACCGCGATGCCTCCCCTGCGCAACGAATGCGCAGGACCGCTAATCTAGCGCAGTTTTGGCTCGGGTTCGAGGAGGGAGTGGATCTAGAGATTGTCTAGACGGCAAACCCAGAGACGCGGGTCATTTTCCGTCCCCGTCCGGTTGCTTGGCCGATGCCGCGCGCTCCGCAAACAGATTCGACAACACCTGCGAGGCGGCGATGGCGCGTGGGAAGCCGGCCGGGACCGTGATCATGTAGACGACCTCCTTGAGTTCTTCCTCGGAGACGCCGATGTTGAGGGCGTATTGGGCGTGAATCTTCATGAAAGCCGTCTCGCCCATGGCGGCGAACGCGGCGACGGCGGCGATCTGGCGCGTCCGGTTGTCGAGCCCGGGCCGCGACCACACATCGCCGAGCGCATAGGCCTGCGTCGCTTCCGCCAAGAACGGAAATTCCTGCCGCATGCGCTCCAGCGTGGGCTGCGTGGCACCGAGGTTCAGGTCCCGGATAACAACCTCGCCGCGCTGCAAGCGGCGTTCGGTCGTTTCAGCGACGGCCACCGCCGCGGGTCCGCCAAGGGACAGCGCGATCGTGGCGCTGGCGAGGGAAATGCTGGAAAGAATTGTCATCGTCGTCTTTCTCCGATCATTGGTTGCCATGACCACGAGGATAGACGCGCGCCATTGTTGTGATAAGTTTGCCATTCCTTTCTTCCCTGGAAAGAACTGCTAACCAATGGACGCCGATTTCAACGCGCTCGCGATCTTCGCACTGGTCGCCGAAGAGAAGAATTTTCGCGCGGCGGCGGATCGTCTGGGCGTCTCCCGTTCCGCGGTCAGCCAGACGATCGCGCGACTGGAGGGCACGCTCGGCATAGCGCTCGTCCAGCGCACCACGCGCAGCGTCAACCTGACGGAAGCGGGGGAACGGCTGTACAACGAAGTGGCGCCGGCCATCGCCGACATGCGCGCGGCGGTCGAGGTGACCGTAAACCTGCGCGGTCCGCCGCGCGGACAATTGCGGCTGGCCGTTTCGTCTATCGCCGACCGCTTTCTCTCCGGTGACATGCTGGCGGCCTTTGCCGAGGAAAACCCGGAAATCCAGCTGGACATCACCGTGACGGACGAGGAATTCGACATTGTCGCGGCCGGATACGACGCCGGCGTGCGGCTCGGCGAGGTGATCGAGCAGGACATGATCGCCGTGCCGATTGCCGGCGAAGAGCGGCAGATCGCCGTCTGCGCGCCGGCTTTTCGCGACCGGGTCGGCGTCCCCGCCCACCCGCGCGAGCTTCCCGGTTATCGCTGCATCGGCTGGCGGCCGGCGCCGAAGGCGGCACCCTATCGCTGGGAGTTCACGGAGGACGGCAAGGATTTCAGCGTCGCCGTTTCACCCGAGATCACCACAAACGACATGGCCCTGATGATCAAACTCGCCATCGCCGGAGCCGGGATCAGCTTCGGCATGCAGGAGAGTTATCGCGCCGCCATCGAGCGCGGCGAACTCATTCCAATCCTGGAGGATTTCTGCGCCGGCTTCCCCGGATTCTTCCTCTATTATCCAAGCCGCCGCAACGTTGCGCCAAAGCTGCGCGCCCTGGTCAGGCACGTACAAAACCTCCGCTGACCGGACTGATTGTCCAAGAAATCTAACCACACTGCTCACATTCGGCCACCTACTGAAGCAGGGGTCGCGTTCGTACATCCTGTGCACTTCACAGGAGTAGCGACATGGATAAGAACAAGCACGCCCACCTTCCCTATCGAAAGGCGACGTTCGAAGCCCGTCCCCTCGTAAACCTGGCCGTCGGCCTGCTGCTCAGCGCCGCCATGCTGCTCTTCATGGCGGCTTTTCTTTCATAAATTCCAATGGCTTTCTGAGACGCAAACGCATTCAAGCAAAAAAATTGGTTAGAAAATCTTCCCAACGTGGAAATCACTGGATGACTTATCGCGACAATGGATGATCGCTAAATTTCCTTCCAACGCTCGAACGCCTTTCGAGCGTCACCGGAAAGGAAATCAAAATGTCCAAAGTCGTTCTCATCACCGGCGCGTCCAGCGGCATCGGCGCCGGCATAGCGCGTGAACTAGGCGCGGCCGGCATGAAGCTCATGCTCGGCGCGCGCCGAACCGATCGCCTCGCGGACCTTGCCGACGAGATCAAGGCCAAGGGCGGGACCGTCGAAACCCGCCGGCTCGATGTCACGGACCGCGCGGATTTCGTCGCCTTCGTCGAAGCGGCGCGCGCCGCTTACGGCCGGATCGACGTGATCGTCAACAATGCCGGCGTCATGCCGCTGTCGCTGATGGCCTCCCTGAAGGTCGACGAGTGGGACCAGATGGTCGATGTCAACATCAAGGGCGTGCTTTACGGCATCGCGGCCGTCCTGCCCGAAATGACCGCGCGCGGTGCGGGCCATGTGATCAACATCGCCTCGATCGGCGCCCTGGCGGTGTCACCCACCGCGGCGGTCTACTGCGCCACCAAATATGCCGTGCGCGCCATCTCGGACGGGTTGCGCCAGGAACGCGACGATATCCGCGTAACCTGCATCCATCCGGGCGTGGTGGAAAGCGAGCTTGCCGGCACCATCACCGATCCGGTTGCGGCGGAGGCCATGAAGACCTACCGCGCCATTGCGCTCCAGCCGGACGCCATCGGCCGCGCCGTGCGCTTTGCCATCGAGCAGCCGGATGACGTCGACGTCAACGAGATCGTCGTGCGGCCGACGAAGGCGGCGCCCTGATGCGCCGCCGCTCCCTCCTCCATCTCGCTGGCGCGACGCTCGCTTCGGCGCTTTTCCATCACACCTCCGCAGAGGCGAACATGAACAGGCAATCACATCCCTATGTCGGCATGTGGGTCACCGAGGACGGCCACGTCCGCCACGAACTGCTGCCCAACGGCCGCTATGACGAAGCGCGCGGCGCGCGCAAGAGCGCCTATCAGGGGCGTTACGCCGTGACCGGCAACCATATCGACTATTGGGACGATACGGGCTTCACCGCGGACGGCGACTTCATCGACGGCGTGCTGCACCATGGCGGCATGATCCTCTATCGCGAGCCATGACCGCCTTTGCCGGTCAGCCGAGGCTGCCGGCGCTCAATCTCGTGACGTTCGGCTGAACGGGTACGCGGGTCAACAGTGTACAAATCACCGTTGACCCGCGCGCAGCCTCTTATATAACGAGCCCACTCACCACGGACCCGGTGAAACTCCGGGTGGCTCTTCTGGCCGCCGATCCGCCAGACAACGCAAAAGCATCAAACCAGTTCACATGCCGGATGCCCTCCGGCCTGGATGCTACTCTTGCGGAATCTCCATGTTCAATCTGACGACCTACAAGCGCGAGTGGTTCTCGAACATCCGCGCCGATATTCTCTCCGGCATCGTTGTGGCGCTTGCGCTCATTCCCGAAGCCATCGGCTTTTCCGTCATCGCCGGCGTCGATCCAAAGGTCGGGCTCTTTGCCTCCTTTGCCATCGCCTGCGTTTCCGCCTTCCTCGGCGGCCGGCCGGGCATGATTTCGGCGGCGACGGCGGCGACCGCGGTGCTCATGGTCACGCTCGTCAAGGAGCATGGCCTCCAATATCTTTTTGCCGCCACGCTTCTGATGGGGCTCATCCAGATCGCGGCCGGCTTCCTGAAACTCGGGCGCGTGATGCGCTTCGTCTCTCGCTCGGTCATCACGGGCTTCGTCAATGCGCTGGCGATCCTTATCTTCATGGCGCAATTGCCGGAGCTCATCGGCGTGCCGGGACTGACCTATGCGATGATCGCCGCCGGCCTCGCGATCATCTATCTCTTTCCCTACCTCACCAAGGCCATCCCCTCGCCGCTCGTGGCGATCCTGGTGCTAACCGGCCTCGCCTATTGGGGCGGCATGGACATCCGCACCGTTGGCGATCTCGGCGCGCTGCCCTCGGCGCTGCCGGTCTTCGCGCTGCCGCAGGTGCCGCTGACCTTCGAGACCTTGCAGATCATCTTCCCCTATTCGGTGGCGCTCGCGGCGGTCGGCCTGCTCGAATCGCTGCTGACCGCGCAGATCGTCGATAACATGACGGATACGCCCAGTTCCAAGAGCCAGGAATGCATCGGGCAAGGCGCAAGCAACATCGCCTCCGGCCTGATCGGCGGCATGGGCGGTTGCGCGATGATCGGCCAGTCGGTGATCAATGTCAGCTCGGGCGGGCGCGGACGCCTGTCCACCTTCGTCGCGGGCGCCTTCCTGTTGTTCCTGATCCTCGTTCTAGACGACCTCGTCCGCATTATCCCGATGGCCGCACTCGTGGCGGTGATGATCATGGTGTCGATCGGCACCTTCTCCTGGCGATCGATCCTGGATCTCCGCCGTAATCCGCCGCCCTCCTCCATCGTCATGCTGGCGACCGTGGCAACCGTGGTCGGTACGCATGATCTGGCCAAGGGCGTGCTCGTCGGCGTGCTGCTGTCCGGCGTGTTCTTTGCCGGCAAGGTGGCAAAACTCTTCCGCGTCCGTTCAGTGCTGAATGTGGACGAAACCGAACGCACCTACCACGTGGCCGGCCAGGTCTTCTTCGCCTCTGCGGAAAGTTTCACGGCGGCCTTCGACTTCGCCGAGCCGCTGCGAAAGGTCACGATCGACGTCACGGAGGCCCATCTGTGGGACATCACTGCGGTCGGCGCCCTCGACAAGGTCGTGCTCAAATATCGCCGGCTGGGCGTCGATGTCTCGGTGATCGGCGCCAACGAGGCGAGCGCACATATGCTCGACCGTTTCGCCCTGCATGACAAGGACCATGCCGCTTTTTCAGCGGAGCGGCACTGATGAGGGAAAGTTTGGATCAGTCTGCGCCGGACGTTGCGGCAAGATAGTCCCGCGCGATTTCCTGCATGCGGCTCCTGCCGAATTCCGCACCGTGGCCGCCGTGCACCACATGGACATCGAGATCTGACAGCCGCGCCATCGTCTCGCGGTAAACGCCCCTGTCGCATCCCGGCAGGTCGTCCACGAGGCCGCCCTGGTAGATCGCATCTCCGCTGAAAAAGGTGCCCGTCTTCTGGTCGAGCAGACCGATGGAACCGGGAGAGTGACCGGGAAGATGCAGGACCGTGTAGCTGGCGTCGCCGATATCGATAACATCGTTCTCCGCAAGAATCGTGGTCAGCGGTGCGGGTGGGATTTTATAGGCTTCCGGCGTCATGCCCGTGGGCGGCACCGCGGCCAGGGCGTCCGGCTGCGTGCGAAAATAGTCGGCCAGCGTGTTCGCATCCGGCATGCGCGCGAAGGCATCCGCTTCGGCCTCGTGGCCTAGCCGCGTCTCGAATTCGTGGAAGGAGCCGATATGATCGACGTGGACGTGCGTTGCCACGGCAAGGACCGGTTTACCCATAGGGATGTGCAACTCGCTTCTGAGGTTGGCGAGACCCATGCCGAAATCGATGACGAGGTCGGCGTCCCGGCCGGTGACGTGGAACATGTTGGCCCGGAAGAATTTATGGACATGCGGCTCGCAAATCCGGGTGAGCCGATCCGAGATCGCTTCCTTTAAAAACCAGTCCGTATTCTTCACAATGGCCTCGCTCAATGCAGCAGCTTGCCGAGGAAGCGCTTCGTGCGCTCATGCGTCGGCGCGGAAAACAGGATGTCGGGCTTGTTGCGCTCGATGATCTGGCCGCCATCCATGAAGACTACTTCGCTGGCGACCTCGCGCGCGAAATTCATCTCGTGGGTGACGCAGACCATCGTCATGCCATCGGCGGCAAGCGAGATCATCCTGTCCAGCACCTCCTTGACCATTTCAGGATCGAGCGCCGAGGTGGGTTCGTCGAACAGCATGATGCTGGGGTTCATGCAAAGGGCACGCGCGATGGCGACGCGCTGCTGCTGGCCGCCGGAAAGCTGGCCGGGATATTTGTCGGCCTTTTCCGGAATGTGCACGCGTTCCAGATATTTCATCGCGATCTCGGTCGCCTGCTTCTTCGGCAGCTTGCGCACCCAGCGCTGGGCGACCGTGCAGTTTTCCAGAACCGTCAGATGCGGGAACAGGTTGAAGTGCTGGAAGACCATGCCGACGTCGCTTCGCACGCGGTCGATGCGCTTGAGCTGGCTGGTGAGCTCAATGCCGTTGACGATAATCGAGCCTTCCTGGTGCACCTCCAGACGGTTCATGCAGCGGATCAGCGTCGATTTGCCGGAGCCGGACGGGCCGCAGATGACGATGCGCTCGCCCTTGTGCACGGTGAGATCGATGCCCTTGAGGACCTGGAAGGCGCCGTACCATTTGTTGACGCCGGCAACCTGAATTGCGGTTTGCGTGTTCATATCCGACCCGTGGGTTTGCGGCGATCAGCGATAGCCGCGCGAAAGCACATGTTCGATGCGGTTCTGGGCGAGCGTCAGCACCGAGACAATGACGAGGTAATAGACGAGCGCTGCGCCATACCATTCGAGAAACCGGAAGCTCGTCGCGATCGCAAACTGCGAGACTGTCATCAGTTCCTTGAGCGAGATCACGGTCGCCAGCGATGTGGTCTTCAACAGCGAGATGAACTCGTTCATCAACGAAGGAACCGCGATCCGCAGCGCCTGCGGCATGGTGATGACCAGGAAAATCTGCCAGCGATGCATGCCGAGCGCAGCCGCTCCCTCCTGCTGTCCTCGCCCCACGGCAGCAAAGGCGCTGCGCAGGATTTCCGCCAGATAGGCGATCTGGATCAGCGACAGCGCCAGGAACGCCGCGACGAAGGGTGTGAACCAGCCGGCGCGAAAGATTTCGGAAATCTGCGGCAGGCCGTTCCACACGAACAGCAGCACGAGCAATGCGGGTGCGCCGCGGAACAGCCAGACATAGAGCGTCACCAGCCATCGGACGGAGCGCCGCGGCGAGCCGGCCATGGAGCCGAGCCCCATGCCGAGCACGAGGGAGACGGCCATGACGCATAGCGAGAGGCCGATCGTCAGCAGTGCCCCCTTGAAAAGGGGGGCACTGAAGATCGCCTGCAGGAAGAGGTCGAGCTGGAACAACGTAGCCCGCCTGTCGTCAGTTGACGTCGTGGGAAACGTCGGTCGCCGTCTCCGGCAACTTCCATTTCTCAAGCAGCGTCTTCATCTCGCCGCTTGCCTGCAAAGCCTCGATCGCCTCCTTCAGCATCTGCCGGTCGCCATCGCTCTTGCGCAGGTAGATGCCGTAGTTTTCGCTTTGCTCGTAGGTATAGGGAATGGCCAGCCGGCCGGGCACCTGAAGCATGCGATAGGCGGCCGTCGTATCCTGCGTGATCGTCGCGGTGGCGCGGCCGACCAGGATCTGCTCGATGACGCCGGAGGCGGAGGGATAGGTCTGCGCCTGGATCGGCGCCTTGCCGGCGGCTTCCAGCTCGGCATTGAGATCGGCGACCATCTTTTCGTAGGACGTGCCGGCCTCAATCGCCATCACCTTGCCGCTCACATCGGCGGGGACTTTCGTCTCCGTGTCGCTCGCCGCCGTAACCATCACGATATGCGAGCTGAAATATGGAATGCCATCGTATTTTTCGAGGCGGGCCGGCGTGATCAGGATGCCGCTCGCGACCAGGTCGCAGCGCTTGGAATCGAGCGACGGCAGCAGGCCCTTGAAGTCGCCAACGACATATTCCGCATTTGCGCCCCAACCCTTGGCGATCGCGTCGATGACGTCGATCTCGAAACCGACGAGATCCTTGTCGCCCGGATTTTCATAATATTCCATCGGCGGGAATTCGCCGCTGGTGCAGACTTTCAGGACGCCGCCCGATACGAAATCGGGCTTCTGGTCGGCGGAAAAAGCAGTGCCCGCGCCGAGCAGGACGGCAAGCATGGTGCCTGCCAGAAGAGAGGTTTTCGTTCCCGGTGTTGCTTTTGTCATGGTCGTGTTCCCTTGTTTTTGGCTTCTTGCATTGACGTTTTTTGAAGTCGTATACGAAGGCCTTTTGCAGACAAGCTAAATGTTTTCGCTGAAAAGGCGCAGAAAAACTAAACGATTGTACTAGCCGACAGCGTTGAGGATCTGGCCGTAAATCTCGGTATCGAACGCGGGCAGGATGAGCGGCTCGACATGGCCATCGCGGCGCGCCGTGAGCACGTATTGCATCATCGCTTCATTGCTCGGCATCTCGAAAACCTGCATGAAGTCATAGGTTCCGAGCAGGGCGTAGAAGGCGATCGATCGCCCGCCGAGCGCCGCGACACGATCCTCGCTGACCTTCCGGCGCTTGACGCTGTCGGTCAGCTCACTGAGCCCCTTTTGCGTGAGGCGCATCAGGGAAACGTATTTCTGGGTCTCGCTCATGTCGTGGATTTTCCAAGTTTTTTCAGGCCTTCGAGCACTGCCGCGGCGTCGGTGAGCGCGCCAAAGATGCCGTTCTCGACGGTGACCATGTGGAGGGCGGCCTCGTGGGCATATTGGTCGCCGCTGGCGCAGGCGTCGGAGATCGTCAGGCACTGGAAATTCCGGTCGCAGGCTTCGCGCAGCGTCGTGTGAACGCAGACATCCGTGGTGCAGCCGGTGAACAGCAGATGGGTGATGCCCTGCGCGCGCAGAACATGCTCGAAATCGGTGTAGGTAAAGGCGCCGTTGCAGGTCTTGTCGACGATGATGTCCTGCGGGCGCACGTCGAGTTCGGGAACGATCTGGAAACCGGGGCTGGACCGCAGCAGCGCGGTCGTTCCCTCAAGGCCCGACCGCTGCCGGCGCCATTTTTCATAAGGCGTCATGTCCGCGAGGTCCCCGCGATAACCCTGCCGCGTATGGATGATCTGGACGCCGGCCTCGCGGCAGGCGGTGATGAGCTGGTTCACCGCGGGAAGGATCGCGCGCAGCGGTGCGGGATCATAACCCTGCAGGGCGAAATACCCCGTGGTGGAAAGGAAATCCTCTTGCAGGTCGATGACGATCAGCGCCGTTTTGCGCGCATCGAGATTGCCGTCATAGGGGTAGTCGAATGGTTTTGCCGAGATCATGAACACGCTCCTCTTTGTCGATGGGATAGCACTCTTAACAGTTTGAAAAAATCAATTTAAAATCACCGATATCGTTCTATAAAGCTAAACGATCAATCGGATATCCAGATGAGCCGCCTCCCGCCCTACCTGCAATATCTGCCCGCTTTCGAAGCGACCGCGCGCCTCGGCGGGGTGCGGCATGCGGCGAAAGAATTGAACCTCAGCCCCAGCGCGATTTCATTGCAGTTGAAGAAGCTCAGCGATGCGACGGGCATCATCCTGTTCCAGAAGTCGGGCCGGAATGTCGCCCTCACCCAGGCGGGCAAGGATTTTTCGCAGGCCGTCGCCATATCGCTCGGGCAGCTCGGCACGGCGACGCGCGCATCGCGGAAAATAACAGCCGGCGACCAGCCCGCCTCCCTGTCGGTCTCCGTGCCGACCGCGCTCGGGATCGCCTGGCTGACGGCGACGATCGTCGATTTCGCGCAATCGCACGGCATCGCCAATCTCACCATCAACGAGGCAATCACCGCCGCGGACGTGGACTGGGAGGAAAACGACCTCGCAGTCGTCTACGACAATCCGCCCTTCACCGGAAAATACTGGCGCTCGCTCAGCGAAGTCCGGCTCTGTGCCGTGTGCTCACCGACATTGTTCCCCCGGCTCGACCTGCGCAACCGCGACAGGAAGCTGAGTTCCGTCGCGCTGCTGCATGAAGACGACGGCGGGGAATGGGCAAAATGGTCCGTTGCCGCGCGCATCGGCCTTGAGGGCAATACCCGCGTGCGGGTGAATTCGGTGGCGCAGGCGATTGCCTCTGCCGTACAGGGCCGGGGCGTGGCGCTGGTCTCGGATGTGCTCACGCGAAACTATCTGAGCGAAGGGCGGCTCATCCAGCCGTTCTCCACCACGATCAATGCGGCGCGGGAATATTATATCGTCTGCCCTGTCGACCGCGCGAACGACCCGGTCCTGCGCGCTCTGGCCGATCGGGTGGTCGAGCAACTGCGCCCGGGGCGCGACCAGAATGCCTGATTCGTCGAACGTCAATTGAGGGAAGAAACCGATGGCGCTACCACCCCTTCATGCCTTCCGCGTCTTCGAAAGCGTCGCGCGGCTCGGCAATGTGAGTGCTGCGGCGGCGGAGCTGCATGTGACGCCGGGCGCCGTCAGCCAGCAGATCCGCGCGCTCCAGGTGTCACTCGGCGTCGATCTCTTTCAGAAACGCGGCCGGCAACTGGCTTTGACGCCGAGCGGAAGCCAGCTCCAGCGCTCTGTGGCAAGCGCTATGGACGCGATCCACACCGGCGTGCGCCAGCTCTCGGCGCATAAATATGGCGGGGCGGCGCGGCAGTCCCTGACCATTTCCATCCCACAGGTGCACGGCGTCGCATGGCTTGCCACAAGGCTTTTCACCTTCATGGCGGAAAGCCCGAATTTCCAGTTGAACGTCGTCACCTCCAGCCATTTCCACGGTGTCGACTGGCGCAAGACGGATGTCGCGATCGTCTATGGCGTGCCACCGTGGCCGGGCTTCTGGTGGCGCCTGCTGCACGGCATCCACATGACGCCGGTTTGCAGCCCGCAGCTCCTGCGCGGGCCGAACGCCATCCGCCAGCCCTCCGACCTCGCCTATCACCGGCTGCTGCATGAGGATGACGGCTCGCAATGGCGACGGTGGCAGGCCGAAGCCGGCATCGCCTATATGGGCGAGTCGGATGTGTATTTCGACGATTTCGGCATTGTCCTTCAAGCTGCGCGAGACGGCTTTGGCGTCGCACTCAGCGACGAAGTCGTGTCCGCCCGCGATCTTGATGAAGGCCGCCTCGTGCAGCCGTTGCAGCTCAGCGTGCCGGCCGTGCACAACTACTATTGCATCTGCGCCGAGGCGAAACGCGAAACCACCGAAGTCGGCTATTTCATCAACTGGCTGATCGAGGAAGCGGCGACGCCGTGACGCGCCTCGCGGGGCGTGAGGCCGAAGCGGGCACGATAGTGGCGGCTGAACTGGGCCTGGTCGGAAAACCCCCACCGATAGGCGATCGTGGTGATCGTATCGGCGCCGCGGCGCAGGTCCTCGTCCGAGCGCACCAGCCGGCATTCGCGGATATATCCGCTGGCGGTGAAACCCGTGCCTTCGAAAAGCTGTTGCAGGTAGCGCATCGAAATACCGCACGCCTCCGCGACCATGCCCGCCGAAAGACCGGGATTCTTGAGGTTCTTGCGGATGAAGGTTTCCGCGCGGTGTAGATGCGCGCGGCGGACGGCCGATTCCGAACTGTCGAGCGCGCGCTCGCCGGCAAGCAGCGCCAGACAGAGAACCTCGATCAGGTGTTCGCCCGCAAGCGCCCGGGCAGTCTCGTCCATAGCATCCGCATGGGTGACGGCCGAGGACAGGCTCGACAGGAAATAGGAGGCGATGCCCGAGCGGGCATCCATGCTCAGGCCGAGGAATTTTTCGAAGGAGCCGATGCGTGCCCGCACGCTGTCACGCGGGATTTTCGCCACCCACTGCACGTCGGGTGTCTCGTGCCAATATTCGTAAGGCGCATCGCTGCGCTCGATGACGAAACCGCCGGGCCGACACTGCGCCTGGCGCGCGCTCTGGTGGAAGGTCACCTCGGCCGATCCGGGGATGGAGATCAGGAAAGCGCTTTCCCGCTCATCGCGCAGGTGATGGGCTGTCCGGCGATAGAGCACCGCGTCGCAATCGATGCGCGTGGCGCTGACGAGGCCAAGCTGCCACATATCCAGCCGCCCGCGAAAATCCTTCCCCCGGCGTCCCTCGGTGACGAGCGGAAAATAGGCCGCAGAAACCCGCTGCTGCCAATCGGCGAGACCGTCATCGATCGATCGACCCGCGCCCGGTGCCATCTATCCGCCATCCTCCGTTGGGGAGCCAGGATCGAAGGGTAACAAAGGATGCCGGCGCGCGCAAACGTGCACGCCGCAATGGCATCGCGCTTTCCTCCATGAAATCGTGCGCTTTCCCGCATGCGGCCGTCCATCACCCGGCTACCTTTTTGCGAAACGAAACGGGTGAACTGGCCATGCTGACGGAACCATCACGACCAAGGATGACCTTCCCGCGATCGGTCGACGAGGCGCTGAACGATCTTGCCGTTGCTGGCCCTGACGCCATCCCCGTCGCCGGGGCCACGTGGGTGATGCGAAGCCCGCTGCGGCATGAGGCGATGGCGCCGGTCTACGTCGCCCTCTCCGGCATCGAGGGTTTTCAGCGCATCGACGTCACCGACGAAGCGGTATCGATCGGCCCGCTCGCCACCCATGATGCGCTGGCGCAGAAACTCCCGCCGACCCCGGATCTCAAGGTGCTCAAGCGGGCGAGCGCCCGCTCGGCCAATCCCGGTGTCCGGCGCATCGCGACGATCGGCGGCAATATCTGCACCGCCGCCTTTGCCGCCTCCGACTTCGCGCCGGCCCTCTTGAGCCTCGACGCCCAGATCGAGGTGCGGGACAAGGCGGGGCTGGAGTGGCTGCCGGTGCTGGCCTTTCTCGAAAGCCGGAAAAGCCGCGAAAGGCCATGGCTCGTGACCCGCATCATCGTTCCGCGAACCGCACGGTTGAGTGCCCATGAGCGTCTCCCGATGCGCAAGGCTGGCGACTATCCCTGTGCCATCGCCAGCGTCTCCGTAGCAATCGACGATAAGGGCAGGATTTCCGATGCGCGCATCGGCGTCGGCGCGGTGGAGGTCGCCCCTCGCCGCTGGCAAAACCTGGAACAGGCGCTGGAAGGCCAGCCCGTGGACCCCGCGCGCGCGGAAACGGCGGCACGAGACCTCATTGCTGATTTCACCGGCCGCGATGCCGTCGATGCGCCGGGCTGGTATCGCACGAGCATCCTGCCCGTGCTCCTGCGCCGCGCCTTTGAAACCATCCGGGCCGATCACGAAACGAGGGCATCATGACCATCGAACTGACCATCAACGGAGAGGTCCGCACCGTCACGGCCGATCCTCGGACGGCGCTGCTGGATGTGCTGCGCGATAGCTGTCGCCTGACGGGCGCCAAGGCGGTCTGCCGCGAAGGTTTTTGCGGCGCCTGCACCGTCCTGGTCGATGGCGAGGCCGTTCCGTCCTGCCTCAGGCCCGTCGGCATGCTTGACGGACGGAGCATCGTCACCATCGAGGGCCTCGGCCATTTCGAGACACCCAATCCGGTGCAGCAGGCCTTCATCGACCATGACGTGGTGCAATGCGGCATGTGTTTTCCCGGCATGGTGATGACGCTGACGGCGTTTCTAGAAGCCAATCCCGCACCCAGCCGGAGCGAGGTGAAGGCGGCGCTTTCGGGAAATATCTGTCGATGCACCGGCTATGAGCGCATCGTCGATGCCGTCCTGTCGATCCAGGACATGCGAAAGGTATCCGGCCGATGAACGCTGTGACCGATCTCGCCTCCGTGGTGATGGACCTGCCCCGGCGCGACGCGCAGGACAAACTCACCGGCCGCACCCGCTACACGATCGACAATATCGGGCAGGATATGCTGCACGCCGTGCAGGTGCGCTCCGACGTGGCATCCGCCCGCATTCTTGAGATCGACTGCTCGAAGGCGCTGGCGATGAAGGGCGTGCGGGCGATCGTCACCCATGCAGATGCGCCGGGCCTGCATGGCATCGGCGTGGCCGACCATCCGCTGTTTGCAAGCGACCTCATACGCTATCACGGCGAGCCGATCGCGGCGATTGCGGCCGACACGCTGGAAATCGCACAGGCCGCCGCGAGAGCCGTGTTGGTGAAGACCGAACCCCTGCCCGCAGTCTTGACCATGGCCGAAGCCTTGGGGGAACACGCGCCTCTCATCCACCCGGATTGGCAGCGCTACGAACTCCTGAAGGAGGGCGCGCCGCGCGGCGGCAACGTCGCCTGGGAAGCCCATGTCACGCGCGGGGATACGGAAGCGGCCTTCGCCCGCCCGGACGTCACCATCGTCGACGACTGTTTCCGCGTCGGCCGCCAGAGCCATGTGCCTTTCGAGCCGCGCTGCGCCATCGCCAGCTATGAGGATGACCGGTTCCACATCCAGTGCTCGACGCAGGTGCCCTGGACGGTACGCAACGTCACCGCCAAGGTGCTGGGCGTCGCGGCCTCGCGCGTCCGCGTCACGGTGCCCGCCGTCGGCGGCGGGTTCGGCTTGAAATTCGACTGCACCATCGAGCCGGTCGCAGCCCTCCTCGCGCGAAAAACCGGGAAAACAGTCTCGCTCTGCAATTCGCGGGAAGAAGAATTCCTCTCCTGCCTGTGCCGGGAGAATGCCGAGGTCCGCATTCGCTCTGCCGTAACGCCAGATGGAGAAATCGTCGGCCGGGAGGCGACCGTGCTGATGGATTGCGGGGCCTATGGCGGCGAGCAGATTTTCCTCTCCACCATGACCGCCCATACGCTCGGCGGCAACTATCGGCTGGGCGCGGTAAAGCTCAACAGCCGCGCGGTCTATACCAACACGCCGCCGAACGGCGCCTTCCGCGCCTGCAACGGCGTCTACAACACCTTCTTCCTCGAGCGCCACACCGACAATATCTGCGCGGCGATCGGCATGGACCCCATGGATTTCCGCAAGCGAAACGTGCTCGGCGATGGCGATATTGGCGCCACGGGACAGGTCTTCCAGGGAGACGTGCTGCGGCCCATGCTGGAGCGGATGGAGACGATCAGCGCCGATGCGGACAGGCGGGACGCGGCCGATGGCCGGCTCTACGGGCGCGCGACCACGGTCGGCACCTGGTTCGTCTTTGTCGGCCCGTCGGCGGCAACCATCAACCTCAATGCGGACGGCTCCGCGACGCTCGTCACCTCCGGCGTCGAGATCGGCTCTGGCACGATGGTCCAGTCGCTGCCGCAGATCGTGGCGGGAATTCTCAGCATTCACCCAGCCGACGTGATCGTCAAGACCGCCGATACCGACGCTTCCGGCCGCGATCTCGGCGTCGGCGGCGGGCGCACCACGGTCTCCATCGGCTCCGCTAGCAAGATGGCCGCGGAGAAGATCCGCGAGCAGATCCTGGAGATCGCTTCCGAAATGCTGCAAACGCCGCCATCGGGCCTGGCGCTTCGGGGCGGGCGCGTCGAGATCGCCGGTCGTCCCGGCAGCGGCATGACGATCGCCGCAGTCGTCCAGCGCGCCGAGGAACTCTTCGGCCCCATGTCCGGCACGGGCAACTTTACCGCGCCCGGCGTACCATCCCTGCCCGGTTGCGCGGCAGGCCACTTCATCGATGCCATCGATATCCCGATCTTCACCGTGCACGACTGCGAAGTCGCCGTCGATCCGGATACGGGCCATGTCGACGTCTTGAGCTATAGGGTGGTCCAGGATGTCGGCGTCGCCATCAACCCGCGTGCGATCAGGAGCCAGATCCAGGGCGGCGTCACCCAAGGCCTGGGCTATGCGCTGCACGAAAACATCACGATCGACGACCGCGGCTCCATGGAGCAATCCGGCTTTGAGCACTATCTCCTGCCGCTTGCGCAAGACGTGCTGCCGGTCGAGATCGTGCTGCACGAGGGCGCCCCGTCTATCGGTCCGCTCGGCGCGAAGGGTGCGGGCGAAATACCGATCCTGAATGTCGGCGCCACCATAGCCTGCGCCGTTGCGCGGGCGACGGGAAGGCCGGTCGCGGAGCTGCCCTTGACGCCGCCGCGGGTGCTGGAGTTGATGCAAGGCCATGCGAAAGCGCTGGATTTCGAGCACATCAGCCCGGTTTGGCATACCAATCTGGCGCGGCGGTGAGAGAGCCGGCATGGTGTTCGCCGGCTCGGCGCCTCATGCGTGTTTGCGCTCTTTGATTTGAGCCTTGTCGGCCGAAGGCTCTTCCGTGTCTTCCAGGTCGCCCTTGGACACGGGGTCGAGCCGATGCTTGATCGCCAGCGCATAGACGACCTGGAGGATATTGGCGTCTTTCAGGTCCGGGTCCGAAAGGGCGAGAAGCGAGGCCTTCACGATCTTCTTGCTGCTCGCATTGGGACAGTGGCTCGCCACATGCTTGAACAGTTCGTCACCCGACAAACCCGTCTCCGCTCCCTCGATCAGGGCTTCGTAAATCCTGTTTATTTTGCCACTCACTAATTCATACTCCGTTAAATATTACAATTGTTACAACTGAATCCAGCAATTCCCTGTCATAATCAAGGAAGCAGCGGCCCGGCCTTCAGGAACAAATATCGATCCTGCGCGTTCGACCGCGTCTGGGTCGCGGCCTCACCCCTGCCCCTCGCGTCACACGCATTTGATTTGATCGGCCGATACTATGCCGATTGACTGATTTGATTGCCTCTCCGTCAGTCCCTTTCCATCGTCGACTGACGCCATACCTCTTTGAAATATGAGCCCCGCCCCGCGGCTCCCTGCTGGAAGGATGCATGGACATGGTGACCTTCACCCTCAATGGAAAACAACGCTCGTTCACCGGAGACCCCGACACGCCGCTGCTGTGGGTGATCCGCGATTTCGAGAAATTGACCGGCACGAAATATGGCTGCGGCGTCGCGCAGTGCGGCGCCTGTACGGTGCACCTGGACGGCATGACGCGCCGCTCCTGCATCACCCCGATCGCGACGATCGAAGGCTCTGACGTCGTGACGATCGAGGGCATCTCCGGCAAGGAGGCCGAGGCCATCCAGACCGCCTGGGCCGGGCTCGACGTGCCGCAATGCGGCTACTGTCAATCCGGGCAGATCATGTCGGCGGTCGCCCTCCTACAGATGGTGCCGAAACCGAGCGACGACGAGATCGACGGCGCCATGACCGGAAATATCTGTCGATGTGCCACCTATCATCGCATTCGAGCGGCGATCCACAACGCAGCCGATGCGATGGAGGGTTGAGCCATGACCATCCATGAAATCCCGTCCACCCGCCGCGGTTTCCTCGCCGGCGTAGGCCTCGTCATCGGCGTGGCAATTGCACCGAAGGTCCTGCGGGCCTCACCGACCGGCACGCCCGCCGGCGGAAGCCCGGAGCTTCTCCCCCTCAACGCCTTCGTGAAGATCGGCACGGACGATACCGTGACCATCCTGTCGAAGCACATCGAGTTCGGACAAGGGCCGTTCACGGGGCTCGCCACGCTGGTGGCCGAGGAACTCGATGCCGACTGGAGCCAGATGCGCGCGGTCCATTCCCCGACCGACAACAAGATCTATGCAAACCTCGCCTTCGGGCTGCAAGGCACCGGCGGATCGAGCTCCATCGCCAATGCCTATGAGCAGATGCGCAAGGCCGGCGCCACGGCGCGGGCAATGCTGGTTGCCGCGGCCGCGCAGGAATGGAACGTGCCGGCGGCCGAGATTACGGTCGAGAAGGGCCGCATGCGGCACGCCGCGTCCGGCAAGGAAAGCGGCTTTGGCGCCTTCGCGGAAAAGGCCAAGGGACAGGTGGTGCCGCAGGATCCGGCACTGAAAGACCCCAAGGACTTCGTGCTGATCGGCACCGATCTGCCGAAGCTCGACACACGCGAGAAGATCAATGGCACGGCGATCTTCACGCTGGATATCACGCCGGACAATCTGCTGATCGCCGTGGTCGCCCACCCCAAGCATTTCGGCGCGACGGTGAAATCCTTCGACGACAGCGAAGCACGCAAGGTCAAGGGCGTGGTCGATGTCAAGCAGATCCCGCAGGGGATCGCCGTCTACGCCGACAACACCTTCACCGCGCTGAAGGGCCGTGACGCGCTCAAGATCGAATGGGATCTCAGCAAGGCGGAAACCCGCTCCTCCAGCGAACTCGCCGCCGAATATGCCCGCCAGTTTGCCAAGCCCGGCATCGAGGCGACGAATACCGGCAATGTCACGACGGCCTTCCAGCAGGAAGGGCTCCAGACCATCGAGGCGGACATCGTCTTTCCCTTCCTCGCCCATGCCCCGATGGAGCCGCTCGATGCGGTGTTCATCAAGGCAGCGGACGGTTCGGTCGATATCTACAACGGCGCGCAGTTTCCCGGCTTCGACCAGCAGGTGGCGGCCGAGATCCTCAAGCTCGACGAGACGAAGGTCCGCGTGAACACCCAGCTCGCCGGCGGAAGTTTCGGCCGCAAGGCGCAGTTCGGCTCGCCCTATATGCAGGAGGCGGCGATGGTCTATGCCGCAATCGGCGGCGACCGGCCGCTCAAGCATATGTGGACCCGCGAAGACGACATCCAGGGCGGCTTCTACCGCCCGATGTATGCCCACAGGATGCGCGGCGCGATCGACACGGAAGGGCGGATCACCGCCTGGGAGCAGATCATCGTCGGCCAGTCGATCATGGCCAAGGCCGACCTCGATTCGACGTCGGTAGAGGGCGCGTCCAACCTCCCCTACCAGATCCCCAATCTCAAAGTCACGTCGCACAACATCACGCTGCCGATACCGCCGCTCTGGTGGCGCTCGGTCGGCCATACCCATACCGGCTTTGCGGTGGAAACCTTCGTCGACGAGTTGCTGACCCGCGTGGGCCGCGATCCGGTGGAAGGGCGGCTGGCGCTGCTCGACAAGGCGTCGCGCCATGCCGGCGTGCTGCGCAAGGCGGCGGAGATGGCGGATTGGGGGGCGACACCGCCGGAGGGACGGGCGCGCGGTGTCGCGGTCGTCGAAAGCTTCGGTTCGTTCGTGGCCCAGGTGGCGGAAGTCTCGGTCGGCTCCGACGGCGCGCCGCGCGTGCACAAGGTCTGGTGTGCGGTCGATTGCGGCGTCGCGGTCAACCCCAACATCATCAAGGCGCAGATGGAAGGCGGCATTGGCTACGGGTTGGGCGCCGTGCTCTTCGATGCGGTCATGCTCGGCAAGGGCGGAAAGATCATGCAGTCGAACTTCCACGACTACAGATCGATCCGCATCAACGAGATGCCCGATGTCGCGGTGGAGATCATCAAGTCGGCGGAAAGCCCGACCGGTGTCGGCGAACCCGGCGTGCCGCCCATAGGACCGGCAGTCGCCAATGCGTGGCGAAAGCTGACGAACGCCCCCGTTCGCCAGCTTCCCATCGTCAGCCTTATTTCCTCGTGAGGGATACCGTCAGATGAAAATCAAGCTCCTGTTTTCGGGCGTTCTTGCGCACTGTCTCATCGTGGGCGCGGGCCTGGCGCTCGCCCCCGCCTCCGTTGCCCAGAATCCCAACGCCTTGCAGCCGGCGGAAACGTTCCAGTCAATTTCCGACGAACGCGCCCGCTCGATCGCGCTCTTCGAAGAGGCCGGCAAGGTCATCCAGCATCCCAGATGCGTCAACTGTCATCCGGCGACGGACCGTCCCTTGCAGGATATGACGATGCATCCGCACCAGCCGCCGGTCTTCCGCGGCGATGGCGGCATGGGTCTCGTGGGCATGCAGTGCAACACCTGCCACAGCGCGGAGAACACGCCGGTCGTCGGCCAGGCGGATACGCTGAAGAGCATCCCCGGCAACCCCGCCTGGCATCTCGCACCGATCGAGATGGCCTGGGAGGGCAAGACGCTCCGCCAGATCTGCGAGCAGTTGAAGGACCCCAAGCGCAACGGCGACAAGACCATGGCCGAGATGGTTGAACACATGGCCCATGACGACCTCGTCGGCTGGGGATGGGATCCGGGCGAAGGCCGCGAACCCGTGCCGGGCACGCAGGAAGAGTTCGGCAAGATCATCCAGGCCTGGGTGGACACCGGCGCAGTCTGTCCGGCGTCCTGACGGAACATCAACAATGCGCATCGCATGGATCCGAGGTTCCGTGCGATGCTCACCTGAGAGTAGAGCAATTCACGACCGCTCACGTTAATGTCACCGGGACGACGGAGCCACGAGAGCGCCGGCGAGAATAGAGACACCGTACCGGACGTCTTGATCTTGCTGCCTCGCCCTGCTTAGTCTGTGCATCGCAGGTCGAACAATCCACCTTTGCTTGGGGTCGTTATGTCCGTTGTTCAGTTCTCCACGCGCGATACGGCCGAAAACCTGCGCCGGGAGCTTGTCGAGGCGGTTTATAACGGGCATGTGCGCACCGGCCTCGATTTTCATGGCGAGGGGCCGGTCGAGATCGACGTAGCGTTGCGCGGCGTCGGTGATGTGCATATCGCCTTTGCCAACACGACGCCCGTAACGCTCGTCACCCCTTCCGACGAGGAGGACCTGCTCTATCTGAGCGTCGCCGGCGGCAATGGCGTGCATGATGCGCGGGGCGAGGACCTCTTCATCCGGCCGGGCGACGTCAATGTGATGCGGCGCGACCGCACGACGGTGACCACCGTCGCCGAGCGCAGTTCCTGCCTCAGCATCGCCATTCCGCGTCGCCTCGTCGTCGATCGCATTTCCTCCAGCGACAATCTCCTCAAGACGCGTTCGCTGCGCGATCCCGCGGCCCATCTTCTCAACAGCTACGCCGTTTCGCTGCTGCACAACCATGTCGATATTCCGGAGGCGGACCAGGCGGTTTTCGCCGCGCACCTTGTCGACCTTGCGGTGCTGATGCTGGGCGCAAAGCGCGACAGCGGGCAGCAGGCCCGCAAGAACGGCGTGCGCGCCGCCCGCCTGCAGGCGGTCAAGGCCGATATCACCGCCCATCTGTGCGATCCGCGCCTCTCCCTCGAATGGCTCTCCCGGCGTCACGGCATCAGCGTGCCCTATGTCCGGGCGCTTTTCTACGAGGAAGGCACCAGCTTCACCGACCATGTGACGGCCGAGCGGCTCGACCATGTGCATGGGCTGCTGGGCGATCCCGGCTTCCGGCACCACACCATCGCCGCCATCGCGCTGATGGTCGGTTTTGGCGATATTTCCTGGTTCAACCAGGTTTTTCGCCGGCGTTTTCAGGCGACGCCGTCGGACATCCGCCAGAGCCTCGTCTCGAACTGAGACAGGCGCGAGTATCCCAAAACCCTGAGACCCTCCCCAAGCCAGCGTGACGTAAGGGCATGTAAGTTCGCGCCCATCGCTCCTGGCGAGAAAAACGAGGGACATCATGGCACGCGATCCAAACGGCAACATCAACGGTACTGGCGGCAACGACATCCTGTGGGGCACCGCGCTGGTGCTCAGCGACGGCACCTATGACAATTACAGCGACAGCGCGCTGCGCGGTCTTGGCGGCGACGACCTGATCTTCGGCGACATCTACAACAACGGCGACGACCATACCGAGGGCGACACCGCCTATGGCGGCGACGGCAACGACGTCATTTACGGCGATTGCGGCGAGGACGAGCCGAACTGGCAGACCAGTGATAACGGCGCCGCCGACGTGCTCTACGGTGACGCCGGCGACGACCGCATCTACGGCCAGGCCGGCGGTGACCGGCTGGAAGGCGGCACGGGCAACGACCTGCTGGTCGGCGGCAGCGGCACGGATGCCCTGCGCGGCGGGAACGGCAACGACGTGCTCTGGGCGGGCCTCCAGAACGACATGACCTTCGAAACCGTCCGCAACACGCTGTTCGGCGATGCCGGCAACGACCGGCTCTATGGCAGCGCCGGCAGTGACGAGATCGAAGGCGGCGACGACAACGACCAGCTCAACGGTGCCGGTGGCAACGACGATCTCGCCGGCGGCAACGGCGCGGATATCATCTATGGCGGCGACGGTGACGACTATATCGAGGGCGGCGGCTACTATGCCACGGCGAGCGGAGACGGAGCGGACCTGCTCTATGGCGGCAATGGCAACGATCAATTGTTCGGCTTCTCCGGCAACGACCGGCTGTACGGCGGCGCCGGCAATGACGTGCTGAACGGAGGCACGGGCAACGATGTCTATGACGGCGGAGCGGGCGCCGACATCTACCGCTGCGCCAGCGGCGGCAACGACACCTATATATTCGGCGCGGGCGACACGTTCGAATGGGACTATTACGACGACGGCATCGATCTCGTCATGTCCTCCATCTCCCACACGCTCGGGCGCTACCACGAGAAGCTGACGCTGCTCGGCACGGCCGCCACCGGCGTCGGCAATGCCTCGGCCAATACGATCCTCGGGAACGCCGCCGCCAACACGCTGCGCGGCCTTGGCGGCAATGATCTCCTCAACGGTCTCGGCGGCAACGACGTCCTCTATGGCGGCGCCGGCAAGGACATCCTGACCGGCGGCGGCGGAAACGACACCTTCATTTTCATGAACAGGCCGACGGCGGCCAACCGCGACACGATCACCGACTTCAACCGCGCGGCCGACACGATCGGTCTGGAAAAGGACTTTTTTGCCGGCCTCGGCCCGCTCGGCAAGCTGGGCTCGGCGCTGTTTAAGACGATCGGCGTCGGCAATGCCAAGGTCGATGCCAATGACCGGGTGATCTATGACAACAAGACCGGCGCCCTCTACTATGACGCCGACGGCTCCGGCGATACCGCCCGCCAGCTGATCGCCACCCTGGCCGATGGCCTGCGCCTGACCTCGGCGGATATCCTGGTGCTTTAGCATGTCGGATGGCATGGCGGCCGATCGAGCCGCCATGCTGCCGGCAAAGCCGGACGCTACCGCTTGACCGTCAGCCGCACGCTGCCGCGGTTGTTGTCGTAGGTTTGCCAGGCGTCGTTGGCGAAAGCGTAGAGGTAGCCGCTCTTCTTCGGCGTGAAATCCTTGCCAGTGCCGATTTCGAACTCTTCGTGCGGCGCGAAGCTCAGCCTGTCCTCCGGCTTCTTTTCCGGCAGCACGCCATTGGCGACCATGCCGATCAGCGAGAACCAGGGGGCGTCTTCCGCGCGCTTGGTGTACCAGAAATCCACCTGGTGATTGCCGGTCAGCTTGGTGAAGAGCTGCTCGCCCTTGCCGAAGATCGACGAGGCGATCTGGACGGCCTCGCCGAGATGGAACTTGCCGTCATTGGTGCCGGAGGGCGGGCAGGTGATTTCGCCGTCCATCCACTCCCCCTTGGCGGAAAACCGGTAGGTAACGCCGGCCTCCAGAAAGAGCCCGGTAAAGTTCCACCTTTCGCGCGCGAAAACGTCGACCGTCACCTCCTGCCCCTTGTCGAGGCGCTTGGTCTTCCAGTAGTCGCCCTGCATGAGCGGCGGGTTGTCGTGGCGATCGCGCGCGGAGCGGTGCAGCTCCGTGCTGCTTGCGGAGAAAAGCGGCACGCTGCGCGGCCGGGTCCGCAAGGTCTTGAACACGCCGGTCACCGAATCGTGCAGCAGGCCGAGGGGATCGGCGACGAGCTGCTGCTGGATGTTTTCGCGGAAATTCAGCCCAAGCGCCCGCACCTCCTCGATCATCCAGTCGAGCGCACCATCGGAGAGCCCGCTGCGGCCGTAACCGCCGCCGACATCGCCATGCACGCCCGGAAACCAGATCTGCTGGACCGTGGGGCGACCCTCGACATTCGTCCAGAGCGTCGGCGTAAAGCTCTGGCGGCGCTCGTCGATGGCGATCGCGTGGCGGGCGTTCTTGACGACCGGGCTCAGCTCCGTGTCGTGAAAGCTGTGTTTGGCGGGGTCGTCCAGCAGGTTCAGCAGCGCCAGGTCGTCCGGCACGCCGAGCGCGCCGACCGTATCCCACACGCCGATGCAGTGGATCGGCATCGAATGTTTGCATTTCTGGCCACTCGCGACGCCATGAAACGGCAGGCGCTTCGTCGCGGTCACCGGCTTTGCTGTCTTTTCCGGCGTGCGGTAATTCTCGAAAAGCGTCTCGATGGCGGCCCAGATCGCCTTTTCCTCCAGTCCCGCGGCCTTCAACAGGCCGCAGCGGGAGATCATGCCGCCGAGGCTGCGCACGGTATAGGCGCCGCGGCTGAAGCCGAAGAGCCAGATCTGCGCCCCCTCCTCGTAGTTGCGCGCCAGCCAGTTGTAGGCGCTCATGATGTTGCGATCGAGCCCCTCGCCCATGCCGCCGCCGGCAAGGCGATCCCACACACCGCCGTCGGTGCCGACGCCGGGGTGGTAATAGGCCCGCTGTTCCCGGCCGGCCCCATCCAGAGGTGCCAGCGCGTGGTGCAGTTTCACGACATTGGTCGGCGCCGGCAGCCCGTCTTCCAGTTGATCGGGCGTGTTCCAGGTTCCGTCGCAGAATACGATGAGATGCATCTTCCCTTCCTCCGAGACGTTGCTGCCGGAAAGTATGCCGCCAAATCGGCGGAAGGAAAGCAGCTTTTACAATTTAAAGGCGATCCCTTTTAGATCTTGATGTCGTAGGTCACCCACGCCGTCTTGCTCGCCACCCGGTCGTAGACCCCGCGGCCGCGATAATTGTTCTCGGCGGTGATCCAGCGCACGACGGACCATCCTTCGCCTGCGGCAATCGAGCGGACGTTTTCGATCAGCGCGTCGGCGGCACCCGTCCCGCGGGCGTCGGGCGAGACGAAAAGGTCATCGAGGAAACAGCCGGTGGTGGCGGAGAGCGGCCGCGGGAACGGCCGGAAATGCGCGAGGCCGATCAAGGTGCCATCCGCGCGCGCGGCGACGAGACCGCGTGGGTCCGCGTTCGCATCGTGCAGCCACGACCAGACCGTGTCGCGCATCTGCGCTGTCTGGGTGACATTGTAGAAGGTCGCATAGCCCTGATAGAGCGCGTCCCATTGCGCACGATCGTCCAGATGAAGCGCGCGAACCGTGATGTCGGACATTGAAGAACCTTTCCGGGGAGTTTGGCCGTTTCGGAAAGGTTAGCAGCGAAAGCCTCGCGCGTGCCACCGGGAAAGATTCCCATGAGGATTGAAATTGTCCTGCATTTGACCGACAAGAATGCATGACAAAGTGGCGACCCGATGCCGGCCAATTGCGGCGGCCCGTTTACATTTCCCTTGCGGACCAGTTCACGGCGGCCATCAAGAGCGGCCGGCTTGTGCGTGAGGAGAAGTTGCCCGGGCACCGCGACCTCGCCTATGACCTGAAGGTCTCGATCCAGACGGTCAGCAAGGCCTATGACGTCCTGGCGCGGCGCGGGCTGGTCTCGGGCGAGGTCGGCCGCGGCACCTATGTGACGTCGACCGGCCCTTCCCTGCAATCTCCCTACATTGCCGAGCGCTTGGCCAATGTCATCGATCTTTCCATCGTCACGCCTGTCTGCACCTCCTTTCATCTGGATCGGATGAAGGACGCGCTGCACCGGTTGGCGGACACCCTGCCGCCGACCGCTGTGCTGTCCTTTCGGCCGAACACGATTTTCCCGCGACACAACGAGGCGGCGGTCGCCTGGCTTTCCACGCTCGGCGTGAGCACGTCACCGCAAAACCTGCTTGTCACGAACGGCGCCTCCTCCGCCTTCACCATCGCGCTGATGTCCGCCGCCGGCCCCGAAACGGTGCTGGCCGCGGAGGAAATCTGCTACCATGTGATCCGCCCCCTGTCAGATTATCTGGGCATGCGCGTGCGCGCGATTGCCGCCGATGGGGACGGCATGCTGCCCGAGGCGCTCGAAGAGGCCTGCCTGCGGGACAAGGTGCGCGTCCTGGTTCTCCAGCCGAACCTCGCCAATCCGACCGCCACGCTGATGCCGGAAGCGCGGCGCCTGGCACTTGCCGAGATGGCGCGGAAACACGACCTGACCATCGTCGAGAACGATGTGTTCGGCCCGCTGATAACCAACCGCCCGAGGCCGATCGCGGCACTCGCCCCCGAACGCACCATCTACTTTACCGGCTTCACGAAGGTCGCCATGCCGGGCTTGAGGATCGGCTATATCGCGGCGCCGGATCACTTTGCGGCCACCATCGCCAACCGGCAACTGATGGCCAATTGGATGGCGACACCGATGATCGCCGAACTGGCCACGCTCTGGCTTGGCGACGGCACGATCGGCAAACTCGTCGATTGGCAGCGCGAGACCCTGCGGGCGCGCCACCGTATCGTCACGGACGCCTTGCAGGGTGCGCACTATCGCGCGCATCCGGAAGCGCTGCATTTCTGGCTGACGCTGCCGCCGGATCACGACGAACTGGCCTTCGTCTCACAGGCCCGGGTTCGCGGCGTTGCGGTCGCCCCCAGCACGCCCTTCTCCCTTTCGGGATTGCCGGTGGGGGCCGCCCGGGTGTCGGTGGGCGCTACGGAGGCGGACGAGCTTCGCGCCGGGCTCGATATCCTCGCCTCGCTGCTGCGCGCCGTACCCGATCGGAGCGTGCTGACGATCTAGAAATTGACACGTGTCTTTTTCATCAATTGACGCGCATCTCTTTCCATTGCTCAATGCTCGCAGAACCCACCGGAGCTGGCATGATCGAAGAGAGGCAGCATCAGTCGACTTTGGATGACCGCCCGGCAGGAAAGCGGATCGGTCTCATCGCGCTTGCCACGGACCACACGGTGGAGGCGGATTTCCGGCGGCTCGTCGCGCGCGACGACATTGCCGTCCATGTGACGCGCGTCAGCTACGCCAACCCGACGACGCCGGAAAACCTGCTGGCCATGCAGCCGCACCTCACGGCCGCTGCCTCGCTCATCCTGCCGGATGAGACGCTGGATGCGATCGTCTACGGCTGCACGTCCGCCTCGGTCATCATCGGCGAGCAGGAGATCGCGAAAGCCATCGGCGCCGGCAAACCGGGCGTACCCGTCGTCACGCCGGCCGGCGCCGGCGTTGCCGCACTGCGGGCGTTGCGGGCAGACCGTATTGCCATCCTCACGCCCTATGTGCGCAGAACGGCCGAGCCCATGCACGCCTTCTTCACGGAGCAGGGATTTCAGGTCGATCGCCTCGCCTGCTTCGGCATTGAAGACGACCGCGACATGGCGCGCCTGCCGCATGCCGAAATCGTCCGGCTCGCCATCGAGACGGTGAAGCCGGAGACGCAGGCGCTTTTCATCGCCTGCACGGCCCTGCGCGCCGCCGAATGCGTGCCGCAGATCGAGAGACGGACCGGCCTTCCGGTCGTCACCAGCAATCTCGCCGCCGCCTGGGCAAGCCTCCGACTGTGCGGCGTCGCCGCCGATCCGCATTCCACCGCACGCCTGCTGGCGCTTGCCGGCACACCAGACATGCCCCTTCCCGCCTAAGAAACAGGATGAATTCTTATGATCCAACTGCCCTTCGCGCTCAGCGAATACAGGACCAGGCTCCAGGCCATCCGCGCAGAAATGGCGCGCCGCAATCTCGATCTGCTGATCGTGAACGACGTCGCCAACCAGCATTACATCACCGGCTATGACGGCTGGTCGTTCTATACCCCGCAGGTGGTGCTCGTCCCGCTCGTCGACGAGGAGCCGGTCTGGATCGGCCGCGCCATGGACGCAGCCGGCGGCCTGCTCACCGCCTGGATGAAGCCCGAAAACGTCGTCGGCTTCCCCGAAGACCACGTCCAGCGCGCCGACCGGCACCCAATGGACTGGATTGCCGAATGGATCAGCCGGAAAGGCTGGGGCCGCGGCACGATCGGCATCGAGCTCGAAGCCTATTATTATTCGCCCAAGGCCCATGCCCGCCTCACCGCGGGCCTGCCGAACGCCACCTTCCAGGATGCGGACCTGCTGGTGAATTGGATTCGCAGCGTCAAGTCGGCGGCCGAGATCGATTACCTCCGCAAGGCCTCGCGCCTCGCCGAAGCGGCCGTTACCGCGGCCTATGAGGTGATTGCGCCCGGTGTGCGCGAATGCGACGCGATCGCCCGGATCCAGGCAGCGCAGGTGGCCGGATCTGCGGACTTCGCCGGCGACATTACCGCCCTGCCGCCGACCATCCTCGGCGGCGAAAACGCCTCGGCGCCGCATGTCATGTGGAGCGACCGGCGGTTCGGCGCGAACGAAACCGTGGCACTCGAGCTGGCGGGCGTCGTGCGCCGCTATACCGCCGGCCTCGCGCGCACCATGCAGCTCGGCGCCATGCCGACCAAGGTCGGCGATACCAGCAAGGCCGTGCTCGAAGGCATGGAGGCCGTGCTCGTGACCATCAAGCCGGGCATCACCGCGGAAGCGGTCGAGGCGAGCTGGCGCCAAGTCATCCAGCGCTACGGCCTGAAGAAGGAATCGCGCATCGGCTATTCGATCGGCGTCGCCTATCCGCCGGACTGGGGCGAGCACACGATCAGCCTGCGCCCCGGCGACAAGACCATTTTGCAGCCCGGCAACGTGCTGCACTCCATCCTTGGCATGTGGATGGACGGCTGGGGCATCGAGGTCAGCGAAACGATCCTCGTCACAGAGAGCGGAAACGAAACGCTGACCCGCTTCCCGCGAGACATCCATGTCAAATCCTGACACCGGCGCGGGCGGTATGGATGCGGCACTTGAGCGCCGGATGATCGCTATCCGGCGCGACCTGCACCGCAATCCGGAACTCTCGAACGAAGAGCGCGAGACGCAGGCCTACCTGAAGCAGGCGCTGGAAGAGGCGGGCCTGCGCGATGTCCGGCCCGTCGCCGGCTTCGGCCTCGCCGTCGATATCGTCGGCACGGCCGGACCGTCCAACCGCAAGGTCGTCATCCGCGCCGATATCGACGCGCTGCCGATCACCGAGACATCCGGCGTGCCGTTCAGTTCCGAGCGCCCCGGCGTGATGCATGCCTGCGGGCACGACGCCCATGCCGCGATGGGCTATGCCGCCGCGGTGCTGCTCGACCAGCAGAAACAATCGTTCAGCGGCACCGTGCGCATCATCTTCCAGCCGGCCGAAGAGGCCGAGCCGCTCGGCGGCCGGCGGGTGGTCGAGGAAGGGCTTCTCGACGACGTCGATGCGGCGATCGGCATCCATGTCGACCCCTATACCGCGACCGGCAGGATTGCGGTCGGCGCCGGTCCCTACACACTCGCCTGCGATATTTTTGACGTCGTCGTCACCGGCAATTCCGCCCATGCCGCAAAACCCTCCGAAGGTGTCGATGCCATCGCGATCGCATGCTCGATGGTCACGGAATTGCAGAAGATCGTGGCGCGCGAGATCGATCCCTACGATCCGCTCGTCATCTCCGTCACGGGCATCGAAGGCGGCGGGGCCTATAATGTCATTGCGGCCGAAGCCCGGCTGAAGGGCACGATCCGCAGCGGACATGAGGAAACGCGCCAAAAGGCCTGGACCCGGCTGCGCCAGATCCTGGAAGGCGTGGCGGCAACCCATGGCGCCACGGTCGACATCCACCTGCAACGCGGCGAGCCGCCGGTCGTCAATGCGCCGGAGATGGTCGAGATCGTCCGGCGTGCCGGCAGCGAGATCGTCGGGCAGGAAAATGTGCTCGCTTTGCCCGGCTGGACCGCAGCCGACGACTTCGCCTTCTACAGCGAAAAATGCCCGTCGGTGTATTTCCGCCTCGGCATTCGCAATGACGCGATCGACGCCATCTATCCGCTGCATCACCCGAAATTCCGCGTGGATGAAGCCGCCCTGCCGCAGGGCGCCCTGGTACTCAGCGCCGCCGCCCGCACCTTCCTCCAGCCGCCGGAATAAGGCCTCTCATCAAACCTTACCGAGATCAAAGAAAATCGTCGCGCCGGGGTGTGAACGTGTCGATCAGCAGGCCGGGCTCCAGCGCGACCACGCCGTGCACGAGGTTCGGGGCGACGATGAAGCTGCTTCCTTGGGCAAGGCGGGTGGTGACGCCGTCCACGGTGACGTCGAAGGCGCCTTCGGCGACGTAGCTCACCTGCGTGTGCGGATGCGAATGCAGGGCGCCGATGGCGCCCTCCTCGAAGCGGAAGGCGACGAGCATCATTTCCGGGCGATGGCTCAGAACCGCGCGGCTGTTGCCGGGCGCCACTTCGGTCCAGACGGTATCTTCAGGCAGGGTATAATGTTGCATGTGTCCTCTCAGCGGGCGAGCCATCCGCCGTCCACCGGCAGGATGGTGCCATGTACATAGTCGGAAGCCGGTGCCGCCAGGAAAACCGCGGCACCGACCATGTCGCCGGGCTTCGCCCAGCGGCCGGCCGGAATGCGCTTCAAGATGTCGGCACTGCGCTCCGCGTCGGCACGCAGGGCGACCGTGTTGTTGGTCTCGACATAGCCTGGCGCGATGGCGTTGACGTTGATGTCGCGCGCCGCCCATTCGTTTGCCATGAGCTTCGTCAGGCCGGCAAGGCCGCTCTTCGCCGCCGTGTAGGACGGCACGCGAATGCCGCCCTGGAAGGAGAGCAGGGAGGCGATGTTGATGATTTTTGCCGGCCGCTCCGCCGCGACCGCCGCCTTTGCAAAGGCCTGGCACAGGAAGAAGACGGACTTCAGGTTGGTGTCGAGCACCGCATCCCAGTCTTCCTCGGTGAACTCCAGCGCATCGGCCCGGCGGATGATGCCGGCATTGTTGACCAGAACATCCGGCGTGGCGCCGGCGGCCAGCGCCTGCGCGATGACGCCGGCCCCCGCACCCGCCTGCGAAAGATCGGCCGTGATGGACAGGAAGGTCCGTCCGGCGGACGTCACGTCCGCCGCCGTGTCCGTCATCGCCGATCGCCCCACGCCGACGATGTCGGCGCCGGCCTGCGCCAGCCCGATCGCGATGGCGCGGCCGATGCCGGTATTGGCGCCGGTAACGATCGCCCAGCGGCCGGTGAGGTCGAACATCGTCATAGGAGCGCGTCCATCGGCACCTTGTCCATGTCGGTGAAGCTCATATTGTCGCCGGCCATGGCCCAGATGAAGGCATAGCGCCCGGTTCCCGCACCGGAATGGATCGACCAGCCCGGCGACAGGACCGCCTGATGGTTCTTCAGCACAACGTGCCGCGTCTCGCCCGGCTCGCCCATGAAGTGGAAGATGCGCGTCGCCTCCTGCATGCCGAAATAGAGATAGACCTCCATACGCCGGTCATGCACATGCGCGGGCATGGTGTTCCAGACGGAGCCCGGCTCGAACATGGTGAGCCCGACGAGCAGCTGGCAGCTCTCGCAGACGTCCGGATGAATATACTGGTTGATGGTGCGGGCGTTGGATTCTTCGGCAGAGCCGAGCACGACCTTTTTCGCCATCTCGCGGGTGATGTGCACCGTGGGGCAAACACGGTGGGCGGGCGCGCTCAGGAGATAGAACAGAGCCGGAGCGGCCGGGTCACCGCTGGCAAAGTCGAGGGCGCCGCCGCCCATGCCGACATAGAGCGCTTCCTGGAAGCCGAGCGCATAGTCCTTGCCGCCGACGCTGACCATGCCCGCGCCGCCGATATTGACGATCGCCGCTTCGCGGCGGTCGAGAAAGCGTTCGGTGCCCGTCTCCGGCACGCTGTCGACCACCAGCTTGCTCGTCGTCGGCACCACGCCGCCGACGATCATGCGGTCGAGATGGCTGTAGGTGAGTTTCACCTCGCCGGGGCGGAACAGGTCCTCGATGACGAAGCCATCGCGCAGGCCCTTCGTGTCGCGCCTTGCGGCGTCCTGCGGCCCCACGGCCTGTCGTACAGATACGGAAAGTGTCACGGCGTTTGCCTCTTGTCTTTCAAAATGGGGGTCAGGTGAGCACGACATATTCGGTCAGCTGGTTGATCGTCGTGTCGGCCTTGTCGACGTCGAACACCTTGGTGCCGTGGCTCATGATCACGAACCGGTCGCAGACCTGATAGGCGTGGTAGATGTTGTGCGTCACCAGCACGCTGGAGACGTTCTCGGCCTTGAGCTTCAGCACCTGGTTCAGCAGTGCCTCCGTCTCGCGCACCGAGAGTGCGGAGGTCGGCTCGTCCAACAACAGCACGCGCTTCTTGAAGTAGACGGCGCGGGCGATGGCAACGGCTTGCTTCTGGCCGCCGGAAAGGTTGCCGACGAGCGTATCCGGGGAATCGATGCCCGAAATGTGCACGGCGTTCTGCAACACGTCCATGGCGATCTCGCGCATCTCGGCCTGACGCAGGAAGCCGAAGCGGTCCGTCAGCTCGCGACCCATGAAGATGTTGCGGGTGATCGAAAGGGAATCCACCAGCGCGGTATGCTGGTAGATCGTCTCGATGCCGGCATCCGCCGAATCCGAGCGGCAAGTAAACGCCGTCTTCTTACCGTCGACGCTGAGGTAGCCCTCGGTCGGCTTGTGGATGCCGGAGATCAGGTTGACGGTCGTGGATTTGCCGGCGCCGTTGTCGCCGAGCAGGCCCACCACTTCGCCTTCGCCAATGTGGAAGCTGAGGTTCCGGAGCGCGGTGAGCGCGCCGAAACTTTTCGAGATATTGTGCAGTTCGAGAAGGTTCGACATCACGCAAGACCCCGCCGCTCGATGAGATGGTTGAAGATGGCGGCCAGCACGATCAGCGTCGCGATGAACATGTCGAGATAGAAGCCGGGAGCGCGCAGCAGCAGCAGCACGTCCGTCATGGTGTGGATGAGCAGCACGCCGAGGAAGATGCCGATGATCGAGCCCCGGCCGCCGCGCAGCGACAGGCCGCCGATGACGCAGGCCGCAATCGCCTGGAGTTCAAGCCCGGCGCCCTGCCCCGGCTGCACGCTGCCGACGCGGGCCGTGGCAAGAATGCCCGCCACCGCCGCCATGCCGCCGGCAATCGCAAAAGCGATCAACTTGACGCGGTTCGTGTTGATGCCGATCGCCGTCGCCGCCCCCGGGTTGCCGCCCGTCGCGAAGACGTGGTTGCCGAAGCGGTGACGATGCAGCAGCAGGTGGAAGCCGATGACGAAGAGCACGATCCAGATAAAGGCGGCGTTGACGCCGAGCAGCGTGCCGGAAAACAGGCTGGTGAAGATCGGCTCGGGATCGAAGCGGACCTGGACCGCGCCGTTATAGAGCAGCACGGCGCCGCGCCAGAACAACAGGCCGCCGAGCGTGACGATGAAGGACGGCAAGCCGAAGCGCAGCGTGATATGGCCGTTGAGCAGGCCGATCATCACGCCGGCCAGGATGCCGAGCGGGGCGGCGATGAAGGCACTGACGCCGGCACCGACGAGCGTGGCCATCAGGACGGCCGTGAAGGTATAGACGGAGCCGATGGAGAGGTCGAATTCGCCGGCGATCATCAGCACGCCGGCGCCGAGCGCCAGGCAGCCGAGCACCGGGATCGCCTTCATCAGGATGGTCAGGTTCTGTGGCGAGAGATAGCGAAACTCATTGGGATAGAGCAGCGCACCGGCGATGCAGACGATCTGCAACGTCATGAAGACGAGGAAGATCGCGCCCGCGGGCATGCCCATGATCTGCTTGAGGATGGATTGTCTTTGGGTCCGCGACCGGGGCGCGGCACTGTCTGCTAGAATAGGGGTCACGGTCTGGCACTCGATCGTTTGGGAACGGGAACCCGCCGGGCATGCCGGCAGGCTCCCTTTCAAGGCGATTAGCGGAAGCTGCCGATCAGCGGCTTGACCGAACTGATGCGCGACTTGTCGAGGAAGGCGCCCTGTCCGGTGTCGATATCAGTCGGGGTCAGGCCGTACTTCTTCGAGAGCGCGATCTGAGCGATCGGGTAGTAGCCCTGGAGATAGGGCTGCTGGTCCATGGTCGCGAACATCGCGCCGGATTCCACCGCATTGACGATCTCGACCGCAAGGTCGAAGCCGCCGAACGGGATGTTGACGCCGGCATCCTTGATGGCACCGGCCCCCACCGTGGAGGTTACCGAACCGGTGCCGAAAAGCGCCTTGACCGTCGGGTTGGCGATCAGGAACTGTGCCATGATGTTCTGCGCTTCCGCCGGGTCGAGGCCGGCGCGGACCGTCTCCACCTTGATGCCAGCCTCCGTCATCGCCTTCTCGATGCCGCCGCCACGGGCGACCGCAAAGCTCGCCTCGGGAATTTCGCGCGGGTTGAAGACAACGTCGCCGGATTTCAGGCCGAACTCCTTGATCATGCGGTTGCCGAGCTCGTAGCCGGAGGCAAACTCGTTCATGCCGACATAGGCCTGGCGGCAATTGCCCTTGGCGCCGTCGAGGTCGTCATTGTTGAAGCCGATGACGACGATGCCGGCCTTCACCGCCGCGCAGATGCTTTCGTCGAAGGCGTCCGACGAGGAGATGGCGACGGCGATGCCGTCAACGCCGCTCGCGGTCGCGCTTTCGATCAGGTCGTTCTGGCGCACCGGATCGTTGTTGGCATATTGCACGTCGAGATCGACGCCGAACTGGGCGGCCGCGTCTTGCGCGCCCTTCACCACGGGGTTAAAGAACTGGACACTCGGATCGAGGTAGATGATCATCGTGGCCTTGACGTCCGCGGCAAGCGCCGTAGATGCCAGCATGGTGGTCAGGCCCGCGGCCAATGCAGCGGTTCTCAACCTGGTCAATTTCATTTGCGTATCCTCCCTTTGGATGTGCAATGCGGGTCCAAAAGACCCAAGTCTCGGCTGGCGGGCTCCGACCAAAGATCACGCCAGCCGAGATTTTCCTCCTCTCGCTACAGATTGCAGCGGATTATCCGAACCAGGGCGCCGGGCGCCCGAGCGTGACATGCACGCCCTTGAACTGGGAATATTCATCGAAGCCGTAGCGGCCGAGTTCGCGGCCGAGGCCGCTCTTCTTGTAGCCGCCGATCGGCAGTTCCGGCGTGCCGTCGATGACGCTGTTGATCCAGCAGCGGCCGGCACGGATGCGGCGGATGCTCTGGAGCGCGTTTTCGAGATTGGTGGACCAGACGGAAGCAGACAGGCCGAATTCGCTGGCATTGGCCATCGCGACGGCCTCGTCCGCCGTCTTGAACGTCAGCGTCGACAGCACCGGCCCGAAGATCTCCTCCCGGGCAATCGACATGTCGGGCGTCACGCCGCCGAAGACCGTTGGCGCGTAATAGAGCCCGGCCTCCCCGCCGACCCTTTCGCCGCCGAGCAGCAGTTCCGCACCCGACGCGATACCGGCCTCCACATAGGAGTGCACCTTTTCCGCATGCGCTTCGGAAATCATCGCGCCGATCTTGGTGCGCTCGTTCAGCGGGTCGCCGAAGGTCACCTTGCGCGAAATGTCGAGCAGGCGCTCCATCAGCGCATCGCGGATGCCCTCTTGCACCAGCAGCCGGCTGCCGGAAATGCAGCACTGGCCGGCATTGTGGTAGACGCCGTAGGCAATGCCATCGGCCGCTGCATCGAGATCCGCATCGGCGAAGACGATCTGCGGCCCCTTGCCGCCGAGCTCCAACCCGACGCGCTTGACGCTGCGGGCCGCGATCTCGCCGAGCTTGGTGCCGACGCGCACGGAGCCCGTGAAGGCGACCATGTCGACACCAGGGTCTTCGGCCAGCAACTGGCCGGCCGGATCGCCATAGCCGGTGACGACATTGAACACGCCGTCGGGAATGCCGGCCTCGCGTGCCAGTTCCGCCATGCGGATCGAGGTGCCGGAGGTGAATTCAGAGGGCTTCAGCACCACCGTGCAGCCGGCGCCGATGGCCCACGGCACGCGCTCGGAGGCGATGATGAAGGGGAAGTTCCAGGGCGTGATGATGCCGACGACGCCGACCGCTTCGCGCAGCACGAGGCCGAGGCGGTCGTCGCCGATATTGTTGTGGCTCTGGCCTTCGAGCGCCCGGGCCTGTCCTGCCGCATAGGACCAGAGATCGGCGCAGAAGCCGATCTCGCCGCGGGCCTGGTTGATCGGCTTGCCGACCTCCAGGCTCTCGGCGAGCGCCAGTTCTTCCTGATGCACAAGGATAAGGTCCGCCACCTTGAACATCAGGCGCGAGCGCTCGGCGCCCGACATGCGCGGCCACGGGCCGGTATCAAAGGCCCGGCGCGCGGCGGCGACAGCGAGCCGCACATCATCCGCCGAAGCCTCCGGCCAGGTGCCGACCACCATGCCGGCATGGCCGGGGCTCACCCGATCGATCGTCTTGCCCGAAGCCGCATCCACAGACTTGCCATCGACAAGCATCCGGTAGCGGGATTTAATGCCGAGGCGGGGATCACTGGAATCGGGTGCAATAAAATTGGACAGCAATATCTCTCCAAGGCCGGACACATGGCGCCGGCCCCTCCCTGTTCATCCGGTTTTCAGGCCACCGGATTTCTGTTGCGTTTGATCTGTATGGTACTGTATGGTGGTTTAAATTGGATGTCAACGCATGACGGCGGCGAAAGAGATGAACCTTGAATCCCTGAAGATCGACACCGGCGAAACGGCGGCGGCGCAGGTCGAGCGCGACCTGCGGGAGTCGATCATCCGCCTCGAACTCGCCCCTGGAGCGCGGCTTTCGGAACAGGAAATCGCGACCCGCATGGGTGTATCCCGCCAGCCGGTGCGCGAGGCGCTGATCGCGCTCGGCAAGTCGAAGCTGGTCGACATCCGCCCCAACCGGGGCACGGTCGTCGTGAGGATTTCAGCGCGGCAGATGATGGAAGCGCGCTTCGTGCGCGAGGCGATCGAGACCGCGGTTGCGCGGCGCGCCAGCGAGACCTTCGACGCGTGGACGCGGCGCAAGATCGATACGATCCTCGCTCGCCAGACGGCGGCGATGGAGGCGCACGACCACAACGCCTTCCGCCGCGAAGACGAGCAGTTCCACATCGCGATTGCGGAAGGCGCCGGCTGCGGCCTCGCCTGGAACGCCATCTCGGACATCAAGGCGCATATGGACCGGGTCTGCAACCTGCAGCTCCGCCACCCCGATTCCATGACGCGGCTGATTTCCGAACACGAGGCGATCATCGCCGCCATCGACACGCGCGATGCCGATGCCGCCGCGGCCGCCATGCGCCGCCACCTCAATGGCATCCTCGCCGACCTGCCCCAGATCGAGGCCGATCACCCCGGCCTGTTCGAATGACGGATCGTCAATAGCGTATGACGTAACGGCCCTTGGCCTGCCCGCTTGCGAGCGCCTCCAGCGCCTCGGTGGCGTGGGCGAGGTCTATTTCCTCGATGGGGTTGAGGAGCGGCTGTCGCGCATGCATCGCGACGACCTCCCGCATCTCCTGCCGCGTGCCGACGCTGGTGCCGGTGATCGTGACGCCCGTCGCCGTCAGCCATTCCTGAACCAATGGAACGGGTTCTGAGACCAGCGCCGCCGCAACGATGCGACCGCGCGGCCGGATCGACGCCACGATCGCCGCCCACGTGGCGGGGGTCGGGGCAAAGTTGATCGCCGCATGATAGCGCGCGCCGCCGGCAAGATGACGGTCGAGATCCGGACCCGCCGTCATCACCTCGGCCGCGCCATAGGAGCGTGCATGCTCCAGCTTGGCGGGGTCGCGGTCCACGGCCAGCACATGAACACCCATGCGCGCGGCGATCTGCACCGCATAAAGGCCGAGGCCGCCGCAGCCGAACACCGCAAGTCGCTCACCCGCCACCACCCCTGCCCGACGGATCGCGCCATAGGCGGTGACACCCGCGCACATCACCGGCGCGGTTGCCAAGGGGTCGACGTCGGCTGGCAGTGCGACGGCGAAGGCGGCGTCGACCGCGACATAGTCCGCAAAGCCGCCCGGCACGTTCAGACCATGCGCCCGCTGGTGCTGGCAGAAGGCCTCATTGCCATCCGAACATTCATCGCAGCGAAGGCAGGTGTCGTGCAGCCAGGGCACGCCCACCGTGTCGCCGGCCGCCCAGCCCTCGACGCCCTCGCCGACCGCCTCGACCACGCCCACGCCCTCATGGCCCAGGATGAACGGCTCCGGCGCATGCGGCGGCAGCACGTCGCCCTTCCATATGTGCACGTCGGAATGGCAGATGCCGCAGGCCTTCAGGCGGACGAGAAGCTGGCCGCGTCCGGCAACGGGCCGGGGCACCTGACGGATCTGCAAGGGTTCGCCATAGCCCGCCAGCACGGCGGCCCGCATCATGGGCATGGATGTCACTGGATGCCGAGCTCCGCCTTGACGGCGGCCAGTCCCGGCTTGCCGTCAAGCGTCACGACGTCCTTGAGCCAGGCATCGAGCTTTTCCGGATACGCCTGCATCATCTTTATGGCCGCGTCCTTCGCTTCCAGCCCGTCGGTCATGATCATGTTCATGCCGGTGTTTTCATAGTCGATGTCGAAGACGAGGTTGCTGAAGAAGGCCGTGACGTTCGGGCACAGCTCCGGATAGCCCTTGCGCACCAGCGTGCGCACGGTAGCACCACCGAAATCCGGGCCGAACTCGGCATCGCCGCCAGCGAGATAGGCGATTTCCATGTTGACGTTCATCGGGTGCGGCTGCCAGCCAAGGAAGACGATCCATTCCTTGGCCTCGGCCGCCCGCTGCACCTGCGTCAACATCGCGGCCTCGCTGGATTCCACCACTTCCCAGTCGCCCTCCAGGCCATGCGCCTTGGCTTCGACCATGTCGAGCAGCGGCTTGTTGGTGCCCGGCTCGATGCCGTAGATCTTGTGGTCGAGCTTGTCGGCGAATTTCTGGAGGTCGTCGAAGGATTTCAGGCCGCCGTCGAAAACGTATTTCGGCACTGCCAGCGTGTATTTCGCGCCCGTCAGGTTGGTGGCGACGGGGATGACGGAGCCGTCGTCGAAATAGGGCTTGTAATCGAGATCCTGCACGGGACGCCAATTGCCGAGGAACACGTCGATGTCGCCATTGCGCAGCGAATCGAAGGTGATGTTGAGGGCAAGCAGCGTCTGGCTGGGCTCGTAGCCGAGCGCGCCAAGAATGATCTCGGCCGTCGTGTTCGTCAGCGCGATATCCGTCCAGCCGAGATCGGAAAGCCGCACCGCCTTGCATTCCGGCGCATCGACCGCGAATGCGGCATGGGCTGGCAGACATGCGGCACCGGCCGCGACGATCATCGCAAAAACTGTCCTGTTCATTGGCGTTCCCCTTGTGGTTTTCACAAAGGATACGGACGGTAATTTTTAAGACAAGCAAAAAATTGTTAAAGCGTACAAAAATTTGATCTGCTAGGGAAAACTATGCAGCAGAAGCCAAAGAAGCAGCGCACCCGCATCGAGGACGTCCGGCGCGTCGAACTGATCGACGCCGCCCATCGCATCTTCCTGAAGGAGGGTTTGCGCGGCCTGACGAGCGCAAAAATCTGCGCCGAGGCCGGCCTCTCGCAGGGCATCCTCACCTATTACTTCAAGGACAAGGAAGAGGTTCTCTTCGAGATGGTGCGGATGAACAACCGCATCCTGGCCAACGAGATCGTCGGCAACCTGCGCCGCTCGCGCTGCGGCTGGGAGCGCCTGATCGCCCTCATCGACGGGAATTTCCCCGCACAGCGTTTCGACCAGCCGACGGCGAGCGCCTGGATATCGCTTTATTCCGAAGCCTCGCACAACGAGCGCTATGCACGGCTGCTGCGCCCCTATTACCGCCGCCTCAAGTCCAATGTGTCGGATATCCTGAAGCCCCATCTCGGCCCCACCGAGATCGACCACTTCGTCCGTGGCTTTGCAGCTCTCATCGACGGCCTCTGGCTGCGCCGCGGCCATGCGGATATCGACCTCCCGCTGCATGAGGCCAAGTCCATCCTGATCGACTATGCGCGAAACACGCTCGGTCCGGAACTGGTGCGCCGGTTGAACACCGCGGGTGCGCCCGGAGTTTGAGGCCGCGTATCAGCTCTTCCTGTGGATCGCGCTTGCGGCAATCGCCCTGTCGCGGCCTTCCGCCTTGGCTTGCAGCAGCGCCGCATCGGCACGCGTGACAAGGGTTTCCACTGAGCCCTCCCCCGGCGACGCCGCCACCCCGACGGAGATGGAAACCGTGCCGAGGATCTGGCCGGCATGGGAGAGCGCGACGCTGCTGATCTTGTCGCGCAGGGTGTCTGCGAGCTCGATACCCTCCTGTTCGCCGAGGAACGGCAGGAGGGCCGTGAACTCCTCCCCGCCGAACCGGAAGGCATTGCCGGCCGGCGCGCAGGTTTCGCGCAGCGTCTGCCCCACGAACTGCATGACGAGATCGCCCGCATCATGCCCGAACTGGTCGTTGAAGCGCTTGAAGTGGTCGATGTCGATCATCAGGCAGACAAGCGGCTCGCCCGCATGGTCCCTGGTGTGCCGCTGCAAGGTTTCTTCCAGGAAACGGCGGTTGAAGAGGCCGGTCAGCGGATCGCGCACCGCAAGCGTCGTCAGCTTCTCCCGCAGTTGCAGGTTCGCGATCGCCAGGCCGACATTTTCGGCGATCAGTTCGAGATAGAGCCGCGCGCCCAACGGTCCCAGCGCATCCTCGTCCCGTTCTTCGAGAGAGAGAAGCCCGATCATGTCGCCCTGCGCCGTCAGGGGAACGCAGAGCGCAGTCACGCCGGGCGGATCGAGGTGCTGGCAGGGCACATCGGAGCCGTTGGCGCTGCTCTGGTGCGAGCGGCCGCGCCGCAGGCTCCAGCATGCGGTGGCGGGAAAGACCGCCGCCGAATGTTGCGGGTCGAGCCATGCCCCCGTGCGCACCAGCGACGTGTTGCCCTCGTTGAGAATATAGAGGCCGCCGGCAAGGCCCGGAAAGATCTGCGGGGCAAACCGGACGACGACGTCGGTCAGCTCCGCCTGGTTCTGGCACGCCTGAACGCGGTGCATCATCTGGAGAATGAGGTCCTTGGTGCGTTGGTCGGCGCGCCGCTCGGAATCGAGCCGCTCGCGCTCGATAAGGTTTGTACGGAAGACATCGATGGCCTCGTTCATCTCGCCGATTTCGTCGCCCCGCCGGTCGATTGGGAGCTCGACGGTGTAATCCTGCTTGGCGAGCCGGCTGACGATCCCCGTCATGCGCATCAGCGGCATCGCCACCCGCCGCCTCAAAACGAAATAAAGCACGGCGACGAACAGCGCGCCCGTTACGGCAAGCATGATCTCGGCGGCAAGGCTCCACCAGTCGCTGCGTGCGCGGGCGGCTTCAAGCTCCGACGTCGCGCGCGTCGCCGTCAGGTCGCGGAAATGGGCCACCGTCTGGAGAAGGGCTTTCTGGACCCGTTCATGCTCCGCGCCGAAGAGAACGTCCTGCGCCGCGACCTTGTCCCCGCGCTGAAACGCCTCGACCGCAGCCACCTCGATCTTGTCCAGTTCCTCCGCGTCCCTCGCGACATCCGCCAAGGCTGCCACTTCGGCCGGCGTCAATTTCTGCGCCGCGAGTTTCGCCGCAGCATCCTCACGACGCCGCTCCGTCTGCTCTTCGGCATGAAACGCCTGCAGGTGGCGCTCCTCGCCGCGCATCACGTAAAGCCGCGCCTCGTCGCTCCGCACCTCGGCGCCGAGTGCCAGTTCCTCGGCAAGCGTGTCGAGTGTCAGGTGTTCCTCCACCGCGACCCGTTCATGAAGGGCGCTGCGGGACGACATGATGAAGGACGCACCGGAAAGCGCCGTCAGAACGACGGTGATCCCGTAGGCCCAGTTGGTGATCGTGGTGATTCTCATCCCCGCACAGTGCCAGTGGCAGCTTGCAAGAGGATTAAGGAAATACCGCTGATTGTGCTGGGGCTGCCTGTCGTCAGGCCAGCAAAGCCCGCCTGCATCGTGCCACTAATATACTCTATTCGATGGACTTGACGGCAAGGAAGGTGCTTTACCGGTGTCCACGCACGAACAGGCGGCCGACTCGCCAGAGCCGACGGGCCAAAATCCAGCTGTCGATATCGGAATTGCAGGAATGAATGAAGCACGTCACCCGAGCGGAACGGTAACGGCGATACCCGCCCTGTCGGAGCCGGAAAAAAACGTCATCATCGCCGGTGTTCTCCTCTCCATGCTGCTCGCCGCGCTCGACCAGACGATCGTGGCCCCCGCCATGCCGACGATCGGTCGGGCGCTCGGGCACAGCGACTACCTGCCCTGGATCGTCACGGGCTACCTCCTGACCGCAACCGCGATGGCGCCGCTTTACGGCAAGATTGCCGATGTGCACGGGCGACGCCCGACGATCTTCGCCGCCATCATCATCTTCCTCGTCGGATCGCTGATCAGCGCGCTAGCGCCCAACATGCTGACGCTGATCATCGGCCGTGCCGTGCAGGGGCTTGGCGGCGGCGGCCTGTTCGCGCTCTCGCAAACGGTGATCGGCGATCTCGTTCCACCGCGCGAACGCGCGCGTTATGCCGCCTGGATATCCGGAACCTGGGCGGTGGCCTGTATCGCCGGGCCGCTGCTCGGCGGCACCTTCGCCGAGCATCTCCACTGGTCCCTGATCTTCTGGATTAACATCCCGCTCGGGCTGGCGGCGATGATGATCATCAACAACCCGCTGAAGAAGCTGCCCGCCATCACGCGCAAACACCGCATCGATGGTGCCGGCGCGGTATTGCTCATCGTCGCGACGACGCTCCTGCTGCTCGCCCTCAACTGGGGCGGCAGCCGCTATTCCTGGGTTTCGCCTGTGATCGTCGGATTGCTGGGCGCTTCGGCCGTCATCTGGGCGATTTTTGCCCTGCGGCTGCGGCAGACGGCCGAGCCGCTGATCTCGCTCGAAGTGCTCGGCAATCCGATCGTGCGCTACGGAACCCTGGCCATGTTCCTGGTGCAGGCCGCCAATGTCGGCCTTTCGGTCTATATCCCCGTCTATGTGCAGTCATTCCACGGACTTTCCGCCAGCGGCTCGGGCATCGCCCTGCTCGGCCTGCTGCTCGGCACCGTGCTCGGCGCAACGACCAGCGGGCGCACGATCCCGCGTTTCACCCATTACAAGAGGATCGCGCTTGTCGGCGGCGTGATCAGCTTCCTCTGCCTGATCGCGCTGGCATTTCTCGCCGGGCGCACGTCGTTGCTCGTGCTGGAAGTTCTGACGGCAGGCGTGGGCTTCGGCACCGGCATGACCTTCCCGGTGGCGACCGTCTCCGTGCAGAACGCAGTCGACCAGGCGCATCTCGGAGTGGCGACGGGCGTCCTGACATTCCTGCGTTCGCTCGGCAGCGCGCTCGGCGTCGCGATCCTCGGCGCCATCGCGCTCGGCAACGGCCTGCCGCTCGGCGGCGAAGCCATCCAGACGGTGAGCACCGACGTCACGTCCGCGCTGCCCTTCACCTACATATTCCTCGCCTGCGCGGTCACGATGGCGCTGTCGCTCGTCATCTTCCAACTCATGCCGGAAAAGCCGTTGCGCGGCCGCGAAGACGGTGAGATGCCGCCTGCCATCGAGTAGGCGTCAGAGGAAGTCGACATTCACCAGCAGCAGAAGCCGCCATCGACGAGGAGATCGACACCGGTCACGTAGCTTGCCGCGCCGGACAGCAGGAAGACGGCGGGGCCAACCATCTCGTCGACGCTGGCCATGCGCTGCATCGGCGTCTGCTCCTCGAACAGTTTCGTCTGGTGCACCATTTCCGGCCGCGTGTTCATCGGCGTTGCGGTATAGCCGGGGCTGATCGTGTTGACGCGGATGCCGCGGCCGACCCATTCCATCGCCATCGACTTCGTCATGTGGATAACGCCCGCCTTGGAGGCGTTGTAGTGGCACTGGCTGAGGCCACGGTTGACGATGACGCCGGACATGGAGGCGATGTTGACGATGGAGCCGCGGCCGCTCTTCAGCATGGCGCGCGCTTCCGCCTGGCAGGAGAGGAAAACGCCCTTCAGGTTGATGTCCATCATCGTCTGGAACTGGCTCTCCTCCATCTCCTCCGCCGGATTGGCATTGGCGATGCCGGCCGCGTTGACGGCGAGCGTGAGCGAACCGAGCTCCGCCTCGGTACGAGCGACCGCGTCGTTCAGCGCTGCACCACTGGTAACATCGGCCGCGATCTGGATGCTGCGGCGGCCTGCCCTGGCGATGAAATCGGCGGTGGTCGCGAGGCCGTCATCGGTGCGGCGGTCGAGCAGTGCGACATCCGCGCCGCACTGGGCAAGGCCCATGGCGATGCGCTGGCCGATGCCGCTGCCGGCCCCCGTCACGAAGGCGACGTTTCCGGAAAGGTCGAACAATTTCGGTGCGTTGAGTGTGATTTCGGACATAATGCTTTTCCTGTTCAAATCGTCGCCAGTTCCATGACCGAGACGTCGTTGGCGTCCTCGCGGTCCAGGATGCCGGCCTGTTTGCCCTGCGCCATGACCATGATGCGGCTGGAGACGCCGAGCACTTCTTCAAGGTCGGAACTGACCACGATGACCGCAACGCCCGCACGGGCGAGGTCCATGATGAGATCGTAAATCGACGAGCGCGCGCCGACATCGATGCCGCGCGTCGGCTCGTCGAGCACCACCACCTGCGGCTTGCGCGCCAGCCACTTGGCGAGCACCACCTTCTGCTGGTTGCCGCCGGAAAGCTCGCCGGCATTCTGCCCGCCCCGACCCTTCACGCCGAAGCGCTTGATATAGTCCTCGGCGAACTCACGAATGCGGCGCGAGGAAAGCCAGCCGTTGCGGGAAATCTCGCCGAGATTGGCATAGCCGATGTTCTCCGCGATCGAATGTTCGAGCACCACGCCCTGGAGCTTGCGGTCCTCCGGCACCAGCACGATGCCGTTACGGATCGCATCAATTGGCGAGCGCGGCGTGACGGCCTTGCCGCGCAGCAGCACCTCGCCGCCGGAAATCGGATCAGCGCCGGTGATGGCGCGCACGAGTTCGGTGCGCCCCGCGCCCATCAGGCCGGCAATGCCGAAGACTTCTCCCTTGCGGACCGAGAAACTGATGTTGCGAAACGTATTGGATGGCGATGTGAGGTTGCGCACCTCCAGCGTCACCTCCTCCGTCGGGGCTGGAAGCGTCGGGAACATGCGCTCCAGCGAGCGCCCGACCATGGCCTCGACAATGGTGCGGACCGGCACGTCGCCGCTGTCGAATTCCTGCACCTTGGCGCCATCGCGCATGACGACGATGCGGTCGGCGATCTGGCGGATTTCTTCGAGGCGATGCGAAATATAGACGATGCCGACGCCTTCTGCTTTCAGCCGTTCGATCTGCTGGAAGAGAAGCTGGGCTTCTTCGCCGCCAAGTGCGGCGGTCGGCTCGTCGAGGATGAGCAGGCGCGCGTTGAGCGTCAGCGCCTTGGCGATTTCGATGAGCTGCTGTTTTCCGGTGGAAAGGCCCTCGACGAGGCGATCGGGCGAAATGTCGAGGCCGAGCCGCTTGAGGCCGCTCCTCGCCCGCTCCTCCATCGCCTTGCGGTCGATGCGGCCGGCCTTGATGGGATAGCGGCCGACGAAGACGTTTTCGGCGATGGAAAGTTTTGGCAGCAGCTTCAGTTCCTGGTGGATCATGCCCACGCCCTCGTCCATCGCGGCGCGCGGATTGGCGGGGGCATAGGGCTTGCCGAGCCAGGTCATCTCGCCCGCGGAGGGCTGAACGGTGCCGGAAATGATGTTCGACAGGGTCGATTTTCCGGCACCGTTTTCACCGAGCAGCGCCACGACCTCTCCCGGATGGATGTCGAGATCGACACCATGGAGAACCTTGACCGGACCATAGGATTTCTGGATCCCACGGAGCGACAGGATGGGAGAGCGTGTCGTCATGGCGCTGCTGCCTTTCGTGTCCGGATTACGGATGGCTCTTGACGAATTCCGGCGCGTTTTCGCAGGTCGTCAGGACGGCATTCGGCGTCTGGCGCTCTTCGACCTTCTGGCCGGCGGCAACAGCGAGCGCGGATTCGACGGCGAGGACGCCCATCTTCTGCGTGCTCTGAGTTGCGGTGGCGATGAACGGACCGTTGCACTTGGCGAGGTATTCCAGCGCCGAGACGTCGCCGTCATAACCGCCGATGATCACCTTGTCCGAGAGGTTTGCGACGTCGACGGCCTTGGCAGCCCCCATGGCAAGACCGTCAGCCTGGCCGAAGATGATCGTGATGTCCGGGTTTGCCTGCAGCATGTTCTGCGCGATCGTGAAGCCCTCGTCGGCCGACCACATGTTGCTCCACTGCTGGTCGACCAGCTCGATGCCCTTGTTCTCGTCGATGGCGCGCTTGCAGCCGGTGAAGCGGTCGACTTCCGGCGTCGTGCCCTTCTGGCCGTGGATGATCGCCATCTTGCCCGAACCGCCGGCCTTTTCAATGATGTGCTTGCAGACGGCATAAGCGGATTCGACGCTCTCGCCGGCGATGAAGGTATCGCCCGGTGCGCCATCCGGAACGCGGTCGACGTTGATCACCGGGATGCCGGCTTCGCGGGCAAGGCGGGTCGGCACGGCGGCAGCGGCAGCACCGGCGGGGATGTAGATGAAGGCGTCGATGCCCTGGGTCATCAGGTCCTGCACCTGGCTGACCTGCGTGGCGGTGTCGTTCTTCGCGTCGACGACGATGACCGTGAGGCCCTTTTCCTTGGCGTATTTTTCAACACCGAGCTTGATCTGGTTGAAGAAGTCGGCCTGGAGGTTCGGCACGGCAAGGCCGATCGTCTTGACCTCCGCGGCGGCCGCGGGAGAGGCAAGGACCGCAGCCGCGGTTGCCGCCATCAGCAGTTTGGACAGTTTCATGGTTTCTCCTCCGAGTTTCCCGGTGGTTTCCGTTTGCCGGAGACCACCTTCCCTTTTGCCGGTCCGCACCATTGCCGACCGTTTTCCGCACCCCGCCACGTGGCCGCGGGGTGAAAAGCGTTATTTGCGCTTGCGATAGGTTTCGGCCGTGACGGCGAGCACGATGACGGCGCCGATGATGACCTGCTGCATGAAGGGCGAGACGCTGAGCAGGTTGAGGCCGTTGCGCAGCACGCCGATGATGAGAACGCCGATGATGGTGCCGCCGATACCGCCCGTGCCGCCCGAAAGCGACGTGCCGCCGATGACGACCGCCGCGATGGCGTCGAGCTCGTAGGAAACGCCCGACGACGGCTGGACGGAGTCGAGGCGTGCGGCGAGCACCATGCCGGCAAGTCCGGCGAGGAAGCTGCACACGACATAGACGAGCACGGTCGCGCGCTGGACATTGATGCCGGCGAGCCGCGCCACTTCCGCATTGCCGCCGATGGCATAGAGCACGCGCCCGCCGTGGCGATAGCGCTGGTAGAGCAAGCCGACGATGAAGACCACGACCATCACGGCGACGGTCAGCGTCAGGAAGCCGCCGAAACGCACGATCGCCATCATGTTGAACCAGGCCGGAAAGCCGATGATCTGCTGGCCGTCGGTGATCATGTTCGCAAGGCCGCGCGCAATCGACATCATCGCGAGCGTGGCGATGAAGGCCGGCACGTTGAAGCGCGTGATCAATAGCCCCGCGACGAGCCCGTTCAGCGAGGCGACGAGCAAAGCGAGCGGAATGGCAAGCCCCATCGGCACGCCGGCAACGACGTGGAGATAGCCGAGCACCATCATCGCCAGCGCCATGACGGAGCCCACCGCAAGATCGATGCCGCCGATCAGGATGACCAGCGTCATGCCCACGGCCATGACGCCCAGCACCGTGATCTGGTCGAGCACGTTGAGGAAGTTGCGGATCGACAGGAACTTGTCCGTCGCAAACGTGAGGAAGAGGCACAGCACGATCAGGCCGATCAGCGGCCCGGTGGCCCCGCGCAGGGATGGCAGCAGCCCGCCCACGATGCCTTGTTTTTCCTTCGCTGCAACCAGCATGAGCGCTCCTCCCGGTCAGCCAGCCACCTTAGATTGGCGGCGCGCATAAATATTCATTACCGTGTGTAAATTCGTATATGATCGATCCGGGTCCTGTCAATACAATCCCGTCAGCTAATTTTTGCGCTACCATCCGCGATTTCCGCTTGACTTGCCTGATCTCCGTGCGTGTATATAGGCAACTGGATATTTATTCACTATGAGGGTTTCATGCAGCCGAACGATCTCGACAGCATCGCTCGCCAGATCCGCCTTCGCGATCTGCAAGCGGTTTTCGAAGCCGGCGCCGGACACATTGGCGGGGAGATGTCGGCCATCGACATCCTGACCGCGCTCTATTTCCGCGTGCTGCGCATCTGGCCCGACCAGCCGAAAAACCCGGACCGCGACCGTTTCGTGCTGTCGAAGGGCCATGTGGCGCTGGCGCTTTACGTGACGCTCGCCAAGCGCGGCTTCATTCCGGAAGAAGAGGTCGCGACGTTCCTGAAGCCGCATTCGCGCCTCAACGGCCATCCGAACTGCAACAAGGTGCCGGGCGTCGAGACCAATACGGGGCCGCTCGGCCATGGCTTGCCGGTCGCGGTCGGCATGGCGAAGGCCGCCAAGCTGACGGGGGCCGCCTACCGCACCTATGTCATGACCGGCGACGGCGAAATGCAGGAAGGCTCGAACTGGGAGGCAATTGCGGCCGCCGCACAGTTCGGCCTCGACAACCTGACGCTGATCATCGACCACAACCGCTTCCAGCAGGGTGCATCGCTGAAGGACACCAACAACCTCGCGCCCTTCCCGGCCAAGCTCGAAGCGTTCGGCTGGGATGTCACGGAGATCAACGGCAATGTGATGGACGAGATCGTGCCGGCGCTGGAAAAGCGGGGCAGCCGCCCGCACTGCATCGTCGCCCATACCAACAAGGGCCACGGCATCTCCTTCATGCAGGACACGGTGGACTGGCACCACAAGGTGCCGAATGCCGAACAATACAAGATTGCCGTGGCTGAGCTTTCGGAGACGCTGTGATGAAAGACGTGATGACCTCTCCCAAGCTACACGATTGCCGCGACGCCTTCGTCGCCACGCTGGAACACCTCGGGGCGGACAATCCGAAGATCGTGGCCGTCTGCAACGATTCCGTCGGCTCCTCTAAGCTCGGTGGCTTCAAGTCCCGCTGGCCGGAACGGCTGGTCAATGTCGGCATTGCCGAGCAGAACATGGTGGGCGTCGGCGCCGGCCTTGCCAATGGCGGGCTGCTGCCCTTCGTCTGCGGCGCCGCGTGCTTTTTGACCGGCCGCTCGCTGGAGCAGATCAAGGCCGACATCGCCTATTCCAACGCCAATGTGAAGCTGATCGGTATTTCCTCCGGCATGGCTTATGGCGAACTCGGCCCGACGCACCATTCCATCGAGGATTTCGCCTGGACCCGCGTGCTGCCGAACCTGCCGGTCGTCGCTCCCTGCGATTCGATCGAGACGGCCGCCGCCGTGGAATGGGCCGCGCGTTATGACGGACCGGTGTTCCTGCGCCTCTCGCGCGTCGGCGTGCCGGACCTGCTGCCGGCGGGCCACAAGTTCGAGCTGGGCAAGGCGAACCTGCTGCGTGACGGCGATGCCGTCACCCTCATCGCCAACGGGACACTGACTCACCGCATCTTGAAGGCGGCCGAACTTCTCGCCGAGCAGGGCATCGAGGCCCGTGTGCTGAACATGGCGACGGTCCGCCCGATCGACGTCGAGGCCGTGGTGGCCGCCGCGCGCGAAACCGGCGCCATCCTGACGGCCGAAGAACATTCCACCATCGGCGGCCTCGGCTCGGCGATCGCCGAATATGTCGTGACGGAAGCGCCCGTGCCGATGAAGATCCTCGGCGTACCCGGCATCTTCGCCCCCACCGGTTCGGCCGAGTTCCTGCTCGACGAATTCGGCATGTCGCCTGCCTCAATCGCCGAGGCGGCCGTCGCTTTGATTGCACGGAAGTCTTCCCGCGCGTGATCGCGCCGGATTAGATGACGTGCCGGGCGCGGCAAGGCCTCCCTTTCGCCGCGCCCCCCATTTCTCCCTGCCGGAGCCGCCATGACGACCGCCATCCTCGCCATCGACCAGGGCACCACGAATTCCAAGGCCGTGCTCGTCTCCACGACCGGCGAAATTCTGTCGCGCGGCGCCTCGTCGGTCGGCATCGAGCATCCGCAGCCTGGCTGGGTCGAACAGAGCCCGGTTCGCATCTGGCAATCGGTTCAGGAAGCGATCGCCGCCTGCCTGCAAGCCGGTCCTGAAGTCGATATCCTCGGCATCGCGATCTCCAACCAGCGCGAATCCGTCACGGTCTGGGATGCCGAGACCGGCGAACCGCTCGGCCCGGTGGTGAGCTGGCAGTGCCGCCGCAGCGCGCCGGCCTGCGCCGAGCTGATCGCGGCCGGCCATGCGCCGCGCGTGCAGGCGCTCACCGGCCTCCCCATCGACCCCATGTTCCCCGGCCCCAAGATGAAATGGCTGCTCGACCGCGTGCCGGCCGGCCGCGCGGTCCGGCTCGGCACGATCGACGCTTGGCTCATCCATTGCTTCACGGACGGTGCGGTGCATGCCTGCGACGCCGCCAATGCCGCGCGCAGCCAGCTCTACGACCTGAATCAGAAGGCCTGGAGCGACGAACTCTGCACCCTGTTCGGCGTGTCGAAATCCGCCTTGCCCGAGGTGCGCGACAGCGCGTCTCATTTCGGCGTCACGAAGAATGTGCCCGGTCTTCGGGACGGCATCCCGATCGCCTCCGCCATCGGCGACAGCCATGCCGCGCTCTTCGGCCACGGTGCCTTCAATCCCGGCGACGGCAAGGTGACCTTCGGCACCGGCTCGTCGATCATGACGACGCTGCCCCGCTTCATCGCGCCCGAGCAGGGCATCACCACGACCATCGCCTGGTCGATCGGCGGCAAGCCGACCTATGCCTTCGAGGGCAATATCCTCGTCTCCGCCGCCGCCCTGCCCTGGATGGCCGAGATGCTCGGCCTGCCGGATGTGCAGGCCCTCACCGATCTCGCCGCGACCGCCCAGCCCGGCGGCCCCGGCTTCGTGCCCGCCTTCGTCGGCCTTGGCGCGCCCTATTGGCAGGCCGATGCGCGGGCGCTGTTTTCCGGCATCACCTTCACCACCACCCGCGCCCAGATGGCCCGCGCGGTGACAGATTCCATGGCGTTCCAGGTGCATGACGTCTTCAAGGCCATGTCCGCGCAATCGCCGACGCCGCTCGGCCGCCTCTATGCCGATGGCGGGCCGAGCCGGAACACGTTCCTGATGCAATGCGTCGCCGACACGCTGAACCACGTCATCACGCAGTGCGATGCGCCGGAGGCTTCGGCCCTTGGCGCCGCCTATCTCGCTGGCCTTTCTCTTGGCCTCTGGCCCGACCTTGCCGCCATCGCCGCCCTGCCGCGCGCCGGCAATCCCATCGTGCCGCGCAATGCCGATACCGTGGATCGCCTTGCGGTCTGGCAGGACGCAATCTACCGCTCGACCGTTTCGGGTCCTTCAACTATGAGTGAATAAAAATTCACCAATGGAGGACTGCATGGGACGATTGAACGAGCTGCGACTGATCGCCCGCATCGCCCAGATGTACCATATCGAGGGCAAGCGGCAGGCGGAGATCGCCGAGACCATGCACATGTCGCAGGCAACCGTTTCGCGCATGCTGAAGCGGGCCGAGCAGGAAGACATCGTGCGCACCACGGTCATCCCCCCCGCCGGCACCTTCGCGGACCTTGAAAACGCGCTGCGCGAGCGCTACGGCCTCACCGAAGCCATCGTCATCGACTGTTCGGAAGACCGCGACGGCGCCATCATGGCCCGCATCGGCGAGGCCGCCGCCCATTTCCTCGAAGTCACCCTCCAGCAGGACGAGATCATCGGCGTCTCGAGCTGGAGCCAGACGATCCTGCGCATGGTGGACAACATCCACCCCCTGAAGAACGCCAAGGCCAAATACATCGCGCAAATCCTCGGCGGCATGGGCGATGCATCCGTGCAGACCCACGCCACGCAGCTCACCGCGCGCCTCGCAAGGCTCACCGGCGGCGAGCCGCGGCTGCTGCTCGTGCAGGGCATCACCTCCTCACGCGAAGCCAAGCTCGTCATGCTGGCCGACCCGGTGGTGCGCGAGACGATGGACCTTTTCGGCCGCCTCAGCCTCGCCATCATCGGCATCGGCGCCGTCGAGCCGTCCGAACTACTCGCCCGTTCCGGCAACACCTTTTCCCGCCAGGAAATGGTGATGCTGCACGAGGCCGGCGCGGTCGGCGAGATTTCCTACCGGTTCTACGACAGCCAGGGCAAGCCGGTCGAAACGCCGCTCAACGAGCGTGTCATCGGCATCTCGCTGGAGGACCTGCGCCGGACGAACCGCGTCATGGCGCTCGCGGGCGGAGAATCGAAAACCCAGGCCATCGCCGGCGCCCTGAAACTGGGTGTCATCGATGTGCTTGTCACCGACAAGTTCACAGCAGCGCGGCTGACGGCCTGATTTCAGCCGCCAGCCTGCTGCGCATTATGGAGAAGAGACCATGAGACGTTTTGCAGGCCAGACGGTTTTCGTCACCGGGGGCAACAAGGGCATCGGGCGCGGCATCGCCAAGCGCTTCGCGGAAGAAGGCGCAAAGGTCGCCATCGCCGCGATCGAGAAGGATACGGTCGAGGCGGCCGCGGTATTGGCACAGGAAACCGGCGCCGAGGTGCTGGGCCTCGCGCTGGACGTGACCGACGCCAAGGCCGTGCAGGAGGCTTACGGCGAGGCCGAAGCGAAGCTCGGCGCCCTGTCCGTCTCCGTGCAGAATGCCGGCGTCATCACCATCGCCAAGGTCGAGAACCTTACTGAGCGCGAATGGGATCTCAATCTCGACGTCAACACCAAGGGCGTCTTCCTGTGCTGCCAGGAGGCGATCCGCCGCTTCCGCGCCAGCGGCACCAAGGGCCGCCTCGTCAACACCGCCTCCGGCCAGGCCCGCCAGGGCTTTATCTACACCCCGCATTATGCCGCCTCGAAATTCGGCGTCGTCGGCCTGACGCAGAGCCTCGCCAAGGAACTCGCCCGCGAAGGCATCACCGCCAACGCCATCTGCCCCGGCATCATCCACACCGAGATGTGGGACTATAACGACCGCGTCTGGGGCCAGATGCTCGGCGAATACGGCCCGGGCGAGCTGATGGCCGAATGGGTCGAAGGCATCCCCATGGGCCGCGCCGGCACGCCCGCCGAAGTCGCCGCCCTGGTCGCCTTCCTGGCGTCGCCGGATGCGGCCTATATCACCGGGCAGACGATCAATGTGGATGGTGGCCTGATCATGTCTTGATCAGCCCCTGGCACGCGACGGCGGAGCCAGAGGAAGTCGGAACTCGACGGGTTTGCCGCGGCGTTGGCAGCGCACCGCGTTCCGGTCCCTGTTGCTCTCCTCCAGCGCATAATGCATCGCGGCGTCTTCGCTGGCGAAGATGCCGCCGACGCGGCCGAGGCGGTCATCGACGACCCACCAGCCGTGGCAATCACGGCCGACGGTGAAGCGGGGTGGTTCTGTCCGGCTCGTCACGCGAGGAGGACGCGGCTTTCTGGCATGCGGATGCATGGTTCTTCCTTTCTTCAATGGAGAGAGGTGGCTCAGGGGTGCGGCAGGAAATGCTGGGCGAGCGCGGCAGCGGCGAGGATCAGGACCACGCGCAACACCAGTGCCGGCATCGGAAGTTCAGCTCGGGGCGACGGCATGGTGGTCGCGATTGCGACAGCCTTGGGGTTCTTCCTTTTGCGTTTCATCGTGGCCTCCGAATCAGCTTGCCTTGGCGAGCTGTGCCGCGCATTCCGGCAGGCCCGCGAGCGCTTGGCGCACCGTCGCACCGGCCGGCACTGAGGCGGATACCAGCGGCAGCCGCACCGCTTCGTCCACGCCCAGCAAGGGCGCGAGACCGTGCTTGAGCATGGCGGGATCGGGCATGTCGCCAAGGGCGGCGAAGAGCGGGGCGAGCCGGTCCTTCAGGTCGAGCGCGAGATCGACATTGCGGGTGCGCAGCGCCTGGTGAAGGGCGCTCGTCATGCGCGGGGCGAGGTTTGCGGCTGGCGATAGCGTTCCGCATCCGCCGAGCACGTTGAAGGCGAAGGCGGTCGCGTCGTGGGCGGAATAGAGCGCCAGCCGCTCGCGCAACGGCCGGTCGATCACTGCGAGCCGCGCGATGTCGCCGGAGGCGTCGATGAAGCCGTGGATGCCGGGGATCGCGCCGAGTTCGCGCAGCGTTTCGGCCGTGACGTCCGAGCGGGTTGCGGCAGGATCCGCAAGAACCAGGACCGGAAGCGTGGTGGCCTCCGCAACAGCGCGCAGGTGGGCGATGATGCCTTTCTGCGTCGGCTTGCTGTAATAGGGTGTCGTGACGACCAGGCCGTCTGCACCTTCCGCTTCCGCATCCAGCGCGAGGCCGACGGTCGTTTCCATCGCATAGGTGCCGACAGCGGCCAGAACCGGAACGGCAAGGCCCGTCGCCCGGACCACCGTGGCAAGCACGGCACGGCGCTCCGCGCGGCTGAGCGCGCCGCCCTCGCCGATCCTGCCGCAGACGGAGAGCCCCGAAACGCCGCTGGCGATCTGCCAGTGCACGAGCGCGGCTAGGCCGTCATGATCCACGATATCTCCGCGGAAGGGCGTGACGAGGTCGCAGACCAGTCCCTGCGCGGGGAGACGGCGTCGATAATCCTGCATGATGCAAATCCTTTTCAGTGTTTTGCGGGGCCAGCAGCGCGCCGGTCCGCCGCAACCAGGGCCGCCATGATGGCGGCGACACGATCGACATGGACGGCGACGGAGCGGGACGGCGAGGCTTCGCGGGAGAGAATGCGGGCGATCCAGTTGCCGTCGATGGATTGCAGGCGGTCCAGATGGCGCCTCGGGCGGGCCGCATCGACCAGCGCACGGCTTGCACCCTCCAGGTCATCGCGTTCCATCAGCGCGCGGAACTGCCGCCGGAAGACGACGTCGTCGCGCGCTTCGGCAAGCGAGGGCAAGGAGCGCAGGATTTCCCACAGGTGATGTTCACGCAGGCGCCGGGCGGCGCTGATCCGTTCCGCGAGTTCATCCGCGGCGGTCAACGCACCCTCGCCGCCCTGGAAACGATGCGTGTCGGACGTGGAGGCCCTAGGCATGGAAGGCACCGATCAAAACCACGATAGTGACGGCAAGCGCCAGGAGCGAAAGACGCACGGCAAACGATGGGCTTTGCGTTCCCGCGCTGCCGTGGTGAAAACGATGGTGCATCCGCACGCGGTGATGAAGAAAGATCATCCGCGTCGATGGTGGAAGCGGGTGTTTCGGAAAATCGTTCCGCATGGCGGCACCTCACAAGAGATTGCAGCCATCCATTGCTGACTGCGATCCCAAGTTAGGCGCGCCGGCATAACTTCTCGATTGGGAAACAGGGCGGAACGAATATGGATTTCATAAAGACGGATACGCCTCGGTATATCACACCCGCATGGCGTCGATGACAGCTCTCAGGCCCGCGGACATGTGCCGGCGCGTCGGGTAGTAGAGATAGAGCCAATCCTCCGGCGGGCACCATTCCTGGAGGCATTCGACCAGCCTGCCGCTCTCGACATAGGGTTTGGCGCGCGCCTCCCAGATATAGGCAAGCCCTATGCCGGCAAGGGCTGCCTCCACCATCAATTCGTGGTCATGCAAGGCCAGCGGTCCACGCGGTTCGACATCGATCGCCTCGCCCTCCCGCGCGAAAGACCAAGGATAAAAAGCGCCGCTCGGATACATGTTTCGGATGCAGACATGGGCCGTCAGGTCGGCCGGCGACCGGGGGATAGGCTTCGTTTCAAAGTAGCCGGGAGATCCCACCACGGCAAAGCGCAGCCGCGGCCTGATCTTGACGGCCACCATGCCTTCGCGAATGCTTTCGCCCAGCCGGATGCCCGCATCGAACCCGTCCTCGACAATATCGACAAGCCGGTCGGTCGCGACGATTTCCAGTTCGAGCTTGGGGTTGTGCCGGATCAACTCGCCCATGACCGGCCCCAGCACGAAGGGCGCGATCGAATTGGGGGCATTGATACGGACCTTGCCGAAGGGCGTCTCGCGGAACTGGTTGAGCGCATCGAGCGCCGAACCGATATCGCGCAGGGCCGGCGAAAGCTGCGCAAGGAGCATCGCGCCTGCATCGGTGGCGGAAACATTTCGCGTGGTGCGGTTCAGCAGGCGGATGCCGACGCGGGCCTCCAGGTTGCTCACCGCATGGCTGATCGCCGAAGCAGTCACGCCGCGTTCCTCGCTCGCTTTTCGGAAGCTGCGATGGCGGGCGACAGCCTCGAAGGCTGCGAGTTCGGAAAGGTCGGTCGCGCGCATTGCTGAGCCAGATTCATGATGATCGACAATATTATCTCGCTAATCGGCGGAATGGCAAAGGCCTAAATTCATCTTGCCGGCCAACGATGGCCGCTCAAATTCAAACCTGAGGTCATTCCTATGAAAACCTGGTTCATCACTGGCGCCTCGCGCGGCTTCGGCGCCCTCATCACGGAACGTGCGCTTGCCAAGGGCGACAATGTCGTCGCTACGGCCCGCAACCCCAAAGCCATCCTCGACCGCTTCGGCGACCATGCCAACCTGCTCGCGGTGGCGCTCGACGTCACCAATGAAGACCAGGCGATCGCCGCCGCCCATTCGGCCATCCAGCGCTTCGGGCGCATCGACGTCCTCTTGAACAATGCCGGCTTCGGCCTGCTCGGCGCCATCGAGGAAGCAACCGCGGCCGAGGTGGAAGCGATCTACCGCACCAACGTGTTTGGCCTCCTCAATGTCACGCGCGCCGTTCTGCCGCACATGCGCAAGGCCCATTCGGGCCACATCCTCAACATCTCGTCGATCGGCGGGTATCGGGCGGGCGCCGGCTTCGGCGTCTATTCGTCGGCAAAGTTCGCGGTCGAGGGCCTCAGCGAATCGCTGCATGCGGAGCTCACCCCGCTCGGCATCCACGTCACCGCCGTGGAGCCCGGATATTTCCGCACGGACTTCCTGGATGCCTCATCGCTCTCCGTCAGCGCGCCGATCATTGAAGACTATGACGGCACCGCGGGCGCCGTCCGGCGGCTGGCCGCCGAAGTGAGCCACAACCAGCCAGGCGATCCCTCGAAACTGGCGGACGTGCTGATCGACTTCGTCGATGCTCCCAATCCGCCGGTCCGCCTGCCTCTCGGCAGCGACACGATCGCGGCGATCGAGAATAAACATGCCTCCGATGCCGAAATCCTGGCAGCTTGGCGGAGCGTTTCGGTCTCAACCGACTTCGCGCGATAACGCGTGCTGCTGGCCTTCTTGGATCTGGAAGAATCAATCCCCGCCGACACGCTTTCTATGGTCGGCGGGATTGTGGGACGGCGCCATCGTCATCTGCGCCGCCGGCACGCTTCGCGTCTCGCTCTCCTGGGCGATCATATTCCCGCAATTGCGAAAGCGTGATCGCCTCGTCGACTGAGCCTCAGGGCGATGGCTTTATGGTCATGCGGCCATAGGCGACGAGGCTGAAGCCGACGACGTACATGAGCAGGCCGAACAGCGCGGGCGGAACGGCGATCTCGGGCGAATTCATCATGGTGATCGCGAGCAACATGCCGATCGCGGCGTTTCGGATGCTGATCGACAGGGCGACGGTCACAGTTTCAGGACCGGAAAGGCCGAGAATGCGGGAGCCGAGAAAACCGATGGCGATTCCGCTGAAAACCAGGGCGATGACGGCAGGCCCGGCGCTGGCAAGGATTTCCGCCCAGCGGCCATAGACCGAAACACCGATGCCGACGATCAGGACCACCAGCACGACCGCGCCGAATGCCCCCACCATCCGTTCAGCGCGCGCTGCGAACGTCGGGATCCTGTGCCGGATGCCCATGCCGACGATGACAGGAAGCAGGATGAGCCCGACCATGATGCCGATCGTGCGCAGCACGGGCAGGTAGACACGCGCATCGCCATCACTGAAGCGCTCGATCGCGAAGTTGGCAAACAGCGGCAGCGTGGCAATCGCCACGAGGCTGCCGACCGCGCTCAATGCGATCGACAGGGCGACGTTTCCGCGCGCAAAATAGGAAAACAGGCTGGACGTGGTGCCGATCGGGCATGCGGCAACGATCACGAGGCCGACGGCGATCTTGGGCGGCAGGCCCAGGAGTACGGCAATCAGCATGCCCGCCATCGGGACAAGGAAGAGTGCGGCCACGATGCCCCAGATCAGCGCTTTCGGCCGCGCCACCACCCGTTGGAAATCGGTGGGCACCAGCGTCATGCCGATGCCGGTCATGATGACGAACACGGCGATCGGCAAACCGATCTCGATCAGGGCGGACTGCTCCATCTTTCTTCCTTTTCCACGAGGCCGTTGATCGCGCCCGTGCGGATCGTAGCATTGTTCCATTGTCCCGCCAGATGCAATCGATCCTGCCACGATGCGCACGCCCGTTCACAAACACGTTGGGAACACGAAAAAGAGGATCTATCGCTTGCCCAGGAGGCGTCGGCAGGCTACGCCATCGGCGCCGAGCAGCATGCACTGCAGAACCGAAAGTCACCCCACACCTATGACTGCCATAAAAACGACCGCCCATGATGGCGGCGACCCGGGAAAAGCCTGGCTCAAGATCCTCGCCGCCTATCGCAAGCCAAGTACAGGCCGCAGCGTGTTCGAACTGGCGGTGACGCTCATCCCGTTTACGCTCCTCTGGGCCGCCGCTTGGGCCTCGATGCATTTCGGCTATTGGTTCGGATTGATCCTGATCGTCCCGGCCGCAGGCTTTCTGCTGCGCCTCTTCATGCTGCAACATGACTGCGGGCACGGCTCGCTGTTCGGCCGGCGCGGCCTGGATGACTGGACGGGCCGGGCGATCGGCGTTCTCACCCTGACGCCCTACGATTACTGGCGCCGCGCCCATTCGCAGCACCATGCCTCGGCGGGCAACCTCGATGAACGTGGGGTGGGCGATATTACCACCCTCACCGTAGCGGAATACCGTGCCTTGAAGCCCCGGGGACGGCTCGGCTACCGCCTCTATCGGCATCCCCTGGTCATGTTCGGCATTGGCCCTGCCTGGCTCTTTCTCTTCCAGCAAAGATTGCCGTTCGGCATGATGCGATCCGGCGCGCTGCCCTGGATTTCGACCATGGCAACGAACGCCGCCATCCTCGTACTGGCAGCCCTCGTCATCTGGTGCGTCGGGATTGTGCCTTTCCTGCTGATCCACCTGCCGATCGTGCTGATTGCCGGGTCGGCCGGCGTGTGGCTGTTCTATGTCCAGCACCAGTTCGAGGATACGCACTGGTCGAAGCCGCCGGAATGGACCTTCCAGCACGCGGCCCTGCACGGCGCCTCGCACTATGACCTGCCGCGCCCCCTGCGCTGGATGACTGGCAATATCGGCCTGCACCATATTCATCACCTGTCGAGCCGCGTCCCATTCTACCGGCTTCCGGAGGTCATGCGCGATCACCCGGAACTGGGCGACCTGGGACGCATCACGCTCAGGGACAGCCTGCGATGCGTAAAACTCATCCTCTGGGACGAGGCCTCCAAGAGGCTGGTGACGCTCCGCGAAGTGGAACCGAGGCTTCAGGCAGCGGCATAAAGACATCAGAACGGCGCCGCCTTTGTCGCGAAGGCGAACCGAAGGATGAGGCTTGCCATCCCCTTCCGGGTGGATGGCAAGCGCGGTGGTCTTGCTTTAGGCCTGTTGCATGCCGGCGAGCAGCAAGGAGAGCGCCCATGAAATATGTCCGCATGCCCATCGAACTCGAATCGCCCGAACAGCTCGGCTACGACACGATCCGCTACAATTTGTCGGAGAGTTCGGTCGCCGACCGGCGCCTCGGCGAACTCAACGTGAAGCTCGACGACATCCTGCTGTGTTACGGCGACCATCGCGGCGCGCCGGACTTGCGCGGCCTGATCGCCGGCACGGGCGAAGGGCTTGCGGCGGACGACGTGCTGGTGACGGCGGGGGCCGCGGGCGCGCTGTTCATCATCTCGACCTCCCTGCTGCAGGCCGGCGACCACATCGTCGTGGTGCGGCCGAACTACGCCACGAATATCGAGACGCCCCGCGCCATCGGCTGCGAACTGAGCCTCATCGACCTGACCTTCGAGGAGGGTTACAGGCTGGACCTCGGAAAAATCGAAGCGGCGATCCGGCCGGAGACGAAATACGTCTCGGTCACCTATCCGCACAATCCGACGGGCGTGATGCTGTCGCCGGCCGAGCTTGATGCGCTCGTCGCGCTGGTGGAGCGCAAGGGCATCTACCTGCTGTTCGACGAGACCTATCGCGAGATGACCTTCGGCCCGATGCTGCCGGTCGCCGCCAGCCTGTCGGACCGGGTGATCAGCGTCTCCTCGCTGTCGAAGACCTATGGCATTCCCGGCATTCGCATCGGCTGGCTGATCACCCGCGATGCCACGCTGATGGACACCTTCCTCGCCGCGCGCGAGCAAATCGGCATTTCCGGCAGCATGGTTGACGAATATATCGCTTACGTCGCGCTCAGCCAGCGCGACGAATGGCTTGCCTTCAACAATGCCCGCATCGCCAGCGCTTTCGCCATCGTCAAGGACTGGATCGTCGGCGAGCCGCTGGTCGAGTGGGTCGAGCCGTCCGGCGGCTGCGTCTGCTTCCCCCGCATCGTGCCCTCGGCGAATGTCGATCTCGCCGCCTTCCACGACCGGCTCTATCGCGAGCACCACGCCTATGTCGGCCGCGGCCGCTGGTTCGAGCAGGACGACCGGCATTTCCGCGTCGGCTATGCCTGGCCGACCGAAGACGAACTGCGCCTGGGCCTTGCCGCGATCTCCGCCGCCATCCGCGAGAGCCTCACGGACTGAGCGGGGCGGCCTACAGATTGAGGCTGCGCAGAAACGTGGAAAACAGCTCCTGTTGGGTCGAGAGATTGAGTTTGGCGTAGAGCTTCTGCCGGTGGGTCTTCACCGTCGCTATCGAAATCCCGAGATGGTAGCCGATCGATTCGCTGGAGTGGCCCTTCAGGATGAGAAGGGCCACCTCGCGCTCGCGCGGGCTGAGCAGCCCGCGGCCGAAATCGGTGAACAGATGGTCGATGGCGCGCGTCTGCGGCTGCGCGTCGCCGCGCGACAGATGCGCCCAAAGGCGCCGGAAGATCGCAGCGATCAGGGCATGCGCCTCCCGAAGCCGCGCGACGGATGCTTCATCGAAACCGCCTTCGCTGCGGATGCGCGACAGGCTGATTTCCGCCATTTCTCCGCCGGGCAGGTCGATGGCGATGAGCAGCTCCTCCATGCCCTCCGGCCAGCCATGGGTGCGGTATCCAAGCTCCTCGTCTTCATGGCGGCGGATATCGAGGCCGCGATACAGGTCCGACGCGAGGTAGTTGTCGGGCGCGAGATCCCGCATCAGGTAGACACCCGACGACAGGCCGCCGAGATAGGCATTGTGGAAGGGGTTCAGCACATAGGTGCCGGCGATGAACAGCGCGACGGCCCGCTTGGCGCGCGGGCCGGAGAAGGTATCGAAGACATAGCTCGGCCCGCCATTGCGCCGGTGGACCACCGATAGCGCCAGGTGAAACCGCGCGACCGAACCGATCGCCGCGAGAAGCGCCGAGGCGGCGTCCGGCTGGTCATAGCGGTCGAGGGCGTGGGCAAAGGGCGCTATCCAGCTGGCAGCGAGGGGTTCCGACATGGGGCCATCTGTCAAATTCCTGAGGGAAACCGGCTATTTGCCCGCATGGTTAGGGCATGGCGGCCTATGAGACAAGCCGCTCGATGACCGCCAGGGTGCGCTCGATCTCGTCTTCGCGATTGTAATGGGCGATGCCGATGCGCACGACGCCTTCCTCCTCGGAAAGGCCGAGATGGCGGGCGGGCTCCAGCGCGTAATTGTGGCCCGACCAGACATTGATGTCCTCGGCCGCCAGCGCCTCGGCGAAGCGATGGGTCGAGACGCTTTCGTGGGTGAAGGAGATGGTCGGCACGCGGTGGGCAAAGAGGTTCGGGTTGGCGATCCCCATCAGCTTGACACCCGGCAGCGCCGTCAGGCCGCCGATCAGCCGGCGGGTCAGGCCGGCCTCATAGGCGTCAAAGGCGTTGTAGGCGCCCGCCATCCTTTCGCGCCGCGTGCCGGCATGGCCCGTCGCCTCGCCGGCCCAGGCCAGGTAGTCGATCGTCGCGGTCAGGCCCGCAAGAAGCTCGGTCTGCGGCGTGCCGGTGCAGAAGCGGTCCGGAATATCGTCGCTCGCGCAGCGCACACGGTGCGGCGGCAGCGACCGCAGCAGCGCCTCGCGCCCCCACAGGATGCCGAGATGCGGGCCGAAGAACTTGTAGGACGAGCAGGCCAGGAAATCACAGCCGATCGCCTGGACGTCCGGCAGCCTGTGCGGCGCCAGTTGTACTGCGTCGATCCAGACGAGCGCGCCTGCAGCCCGCGCCAGCGCCGTCAACGCGGTGACGTCGTTGACGCTGCCGGTCATGTTCGAGGCATAGTTGAGCGCGAGGAATTTCGTGCGCGGCGACAGGAGGGCCGAAAGATCCTCGGGCTCGATGCGCCAGGTTTCCCTGTTGAAGGGCAGCCATTTCACCACCAGGCCGCGCGCCTCGGCCATCGCAAGCCAGGGCGAGATGTTGCCCTCGTGGTCCATGCGCGTGACGATGATCTCGTCGCCGGGCGAAAGCGTCTGGCCGATGACCTGCGCCATCTGGAAGGCCAGCGTCGTCATGTTTGGGCCAATCACCATCTCCTGCCAGGAAGCGGCATTGACGAATTCCGCCGCCGCCTCATGCGCCGCCCGCCAGATCGCATCGGCCCGCTGCGAGGCGGCGAAACGCCCGCCGAGATTAGAGGATGCCGTCGCCATAGCATGGGCCACGGCTGTGATGACCTGTTCGGGAACCAGCGTTCCGGCCGGATTGTCGAGATAGGCGGTGCGGGACTGGAGCAAGGCCGGAAAGGCGGCGCGGATCAGGTCGATCGGATAGGCGGTCATGGGCAACACTCCTGCGGAATAGATCTGTTCGATCGCTTATCCCGCGCCCGGAGCACCGTCGCAATCCACCTGACGGAGGATGGGCCGTATCCGTGGTGACAGCTAGGCCCTTATCTCGACCGCCTTTCGCCGGCTATAGGATGCGATGCCGGCCATGCCGCTTTCGATGCCAAATCCCGACTGCTTCCAGGGCGCGGAGCCGAGGGCGAAGCCGGAGCCCTCGCTGGCCGCGTCGTCGCCCATGACGACCACCTTGCCGGCCTGGATCGTGCGGGCCGCCTCCATGGCGATCATCAGGTCGCGGGTATAGACGGTGGCGGCAAGCCCGTAGACCGTATCGTTCGCCAAAGCGAAGGCCTCGTCGGCGGTGCGGAACGACTGGATCGTCAGCACCGGCCCGAAGACTTCTTCCTGCACGACGCGCATGCCCTGCGAGACACCGTCGAAGACTGTGGGCGCCACATAGCTGCCCTCCGCCGAAGGCGCCACCTGCCCGGCCGTCACCCGGCGTGCGCCATCGTGGAGGGCGGACAGGATGTATCCGTCAACACGCCGCTTCTGCGATGCGCTGGCCAGCGGCCCAAGCCCGGCCTCGCCGGAAAACGGCGCGACCAGGCGCATCGCATCGACCTTCGCGGCGAGCGCTTCGGTAAAAGGCTTGACGATCGCATCCGCGACGAGGATGCGGGTTCGGGCGACGCAGAGCTGGCCGGCATTCCAGAGGCCCGCCTGCGCGATGCTTGCGGCAATGCGTTCGACATCGCCGGCCATGTCCTCGAACACCAGGGCGGGCGACTTGCCGCCGCATTCGAGCAGCAGCGGCTTGCCGTTCGATTGCGCGGCAAGCATCATGAGCGCCCTGCCCGTCACCGTCGAGCCGGTAAAGCTCATCAGGTCGACATCCGCATGCCCGCCGAGCGCCGCGCCGGCATCCGCGCCGAACCCGGTCACCACGTTCAGCACGCCCTCCGGCACGCCGGCCTCCACCGCGATCTCCGCAAGCTTCAGCGTCGAATAGGACGCGATCTCGGATGGCTTCAGCACGATCGAATTGCCCGCCGCCAGTGCTGGCGCGATCTTCAGGGCGGCGTTGACCAGCGGGAAATTCCAGGGGGTGATCGCGCCGACGACGCCATGCGGCTCGTCGCGCGAAAAGGCGAGCGTACGCGGATCGGCGCTCATGACCGCGCCCTCCGTCTTGTCCACCGCGCCGGCGAAGAAGCGGATCAGGCCTTCGGCGATCGACACGTCAAACCGGGCGTCGGCGAGCGGCTTGCCCATCTCCAGCGTATCGAAAAGCGCCAGCGTCTCCGTGTTCTCCCGCACGAGATCGGCAAAACGGTTGAGGATCGCCTGGCGCCGCAACGGGCCGAGCGACCGCCAGCGGCCATCCACAAAGGCCCGTCGCGCGGCCTGGACCGCGCTGTCAACATCCTGCCCGCCGCAGGCCGCCACGGCCGGCAACCGACGGCCGTCAGCGGGGTGGACGGGCTCGAAAGTCTTCCCCGCGCTTGACGGACGAAAGGCGCCGTCGATGAATGGCTGGACGGGGAACGCGAGCGCGTTCAAAGCAGTGTCGAAATCAGGAGAAAGGGAAGGCAGCATGAGGTCGGTGTCCTTGAATAATCCCATGCCGTTTAAGCATGTGCATCCATCCGCAGGGAGACGACCATTGGTGATCACTCGATGCAATTGGATGTCTTATGCGCAAGGTGCCGTTGGCCTAGCGTCGCTGCCAGCATATCCGAGCCGGGCACCCTTGATGAACGCAGACCAGCATTTTTCGCATCCCCAGTCCGACGAGACGTCGATCGAGGAAATCGGTGGCCGTCGTTCGGGCCTCGTGCTGATCTGCGAACATGCAGGGCGCGAGGTGCCGGAAGCATGGAACCGGCTCGGCCTCGGCGAAGACTATTTCGACACGCATTTCTCGCACGATATCGGCGCGGCGGAGCTTACCCGCGCGCTCAGCGCCCAGCTCTCCGCACCTGCGATCCTCGCCCGCTATTCGCGGCTGTTCTACGATATCAACCGTGGTTCGCGCTCGTGGGATTGCATTCGCCCGGACATGGGCGGCATTCCCGTGCCCGGCAACCAGAACCTGACGGATGCGGAACGGGATTTTCGCGATGCGCTGGTGCGCGAGCCCTTCGACCGGGCGGTCATCCACCGCCTGCAGCCGGGCGACGTGCTGGTCGGCATCCACAGCTTCTCCGGCATCTATGACGGCAAGGCGCGCCGGACGGAGATTGGCGTGCTGCGCGCGGACGGCTGCCGGACCGGCCAGGCGATGCTCGACTGGCTGAAGCAGGACGGCCGCTTCGTCATCGGCGACAACGATCCCTATGACCTGCGCAAGGTGGCGCCGGGCACGACGACCCGCATCCAGGCCGCGGTCGACGTCGAGGCCATCATCATCGAAGTGCGCAACGACATCATCGATACGGCGGACGGCGTTGAGCAGGTGGCAGCCTGCCTTGCCGATGCGCTTACGGCTCTCGTCTCCTCGAAAGAGGAGGTGCAGCCATGAAATTCCACCAGATCAGCGCCTTCGAGGCCGTGACGCGCGCCGGCGGCATCCGGGCGGCCGCGCGCACGCTCGGCCTGACGCAAAGCGCCATCACCAAGGCGATCCGCGAGCTGGAGGCCGAGGCCGGCGTGTCGCTTCTGCTGCGCAGCGCCCGCGGCGTCGTGCTCACCGAGAGCGGCCGGCAGCTTGCCGCGCGCGCCCATCTCCTCGTCGAGCAGATGCGCGCCGCGCAGGACGATATCCGCCAGCTCAATGCCGGCACCGGCGGCAAGCTGGTCGTCGGCCTGACGCCCACCATCATCGAGACGGTGCTGTCCGAGATCATCCGCCATTTCCGCACCCGCATGCCCGGCGTGCGGCTGGTCATCCACGAGGCGTCGCTGCCGGGCTCCCTGCCCGACATCCGCGACGGCACCTTCGACCTCGCCGTCGTGGGCGCCGGCCGGGAACCGGCAACCGCCAGCGACCTCGCCTGCGAATTCCTGCTCAGCGTCAACAAGCGCATCGCGCTGCGCCGCGGCCATCCGCTGGCCGGGATCCGCAACCCGGCGGAGCTTGCCGATGCGGTCTGGGTGCTGCCGCAGGAGCCAAGCGATCCCTCCGACCCGATGCATGCCTTCATGCAGGAAGCGGGCCTCGCCATGCCGCCGAAGCTGGTCGAATGCGTGAGCCTGCCGGCCACCGTTTCGATCATCGCCAACAGCGACATGGTCTCCGCCCTGCCGGAACCCCTGATCGACCAGCCGCATGTCGCAAGCCGCATCGTCAGCCTCGCCTTCGAGCAAAAGCTCCAGCCGAGCCGCTACTGGCTGCTGCGACGCTCCGCCGTGCCGTTGTCGCCGGCCGCGCTCTTCATGTGCGACCTGTTGCGCACCTATTCGAAAGACATCAAGGACAAACGATGACGACCAGGACCACGGACATTGTCGTCATCGGCGCGGGCTCGGCCGGATCGGTCGTCGCCAACCGCCTTTCGGCGGACGGCACGCGGCGCGTGCTGCTGCTGGAGGCCGGCGGCTGGGACTGGTCGCCGGTGTTCAGCGTGCCGGCCGGCGAGGAGAAGGCGATCGGCAACCCCGATTATGCCTGGGCCTACCGGACGGAACCGGACGCCACCCGCGATGGACGGCAGGAGAACTGGCCGTCCGGACGCGTGCTCGGCGGCAGTTCCTCGATCAACGGCATGATCTTTCTGCGCGGCAACCGCGGCGATTTCGATGCCTGGGCCGAGGCGGGTGCAGCGGGCTGGGACTATGAAAGTGTGCTGCCCTACTTCAAACGGCTGGAGCACAATTCCCGTGGCGGCGATGCCTTTCGCGGCGCCGACGGCCCTTTGAGCGTCTCCGACGTGCGCACGCCGCACGCGCTGGTCAAGACCTTCATCGCGGCCGCGCAGCAGGCGGGCCACGCTTACAATCCGAACGTCAACGGCGAGACGCAGCTCGGCGTCGGCCCCTTGCAGGCCTCCCAGAAGCGCGGCTGGCGGCACAGCGCGGCGCGGGCTTACCTCTGGCCAGCCCTCTTCCGGCGCAACCTGACGATCCGCACGCGGGCGCAGGTCACCCGCATCCTGACCGATCGCGGGCAGGTCACCGGCCTCGACTATGTGCAGGGCGGCACGACGCACCGCATCCATGCGGGCGCCGTCGTGCTCAGCGCCGGTGCGCTCGCCTCCCCGCGCCTCCTCATGCTGTCGGGCATCGGCTCGGCCGATCATCTCCGCGCGCATGGCATCGACGTGGTCGCAGACCTGCCAGGCGTCGGCGAGAACCTGCAGGAGCATCCGGGCGTGCTGGTCACGGCGGCCGTTCGCACACGCACATACAATGTCGAGACGGACCCGCTCAGCGTCGTCAAACACGGGCTGAACTGGATGTTGCGCGGCCGCGGGCCGGGTGCGACGCCAATCGGCCACGCCGTCGCCTTTGCCCGCACGCGCGAAGGGCTTGCCGAGGGCGACGTGCAGATCACCTTCACGCCGATCGGCTACAACACCGATGGCGACGGACCGATGCTGCTGCCGTTTCCGGCGATCGTGCTGGCCGTCAATGTCTGCCGCCCGCTGTCGCGCGGCGCGCTTCGCCTGCGCTCCGCCGATCCGCACGCGCTTCCCGTCATCGACCATCCGATGTTCGGCGACCCGCAAGACCTCGACACACTGCGGCACGGCGCGCTGATGGCCCGCGACATCCTTGCCGCGCCCGCCTTCGCCGCGACCTATGAACGGGAGGTCAAGCCGGGGCCTGAGACGCGCAGCGACGAGGACTGGAACGCGTTCCTGCGCCAGAAATCGATGCGTTTCAGCCATCCCGCAGGCACCTGCCGCATGGGGCGCGATGGCGGCGCCGTCGTCGACGAAACGCTGCGCGTGCACGGCCTGTCCGGCCTCTTCGTCGCCGACGCCTCGATCATGCCGACGCTGCCCAGCGCCAACACCAATGCAGCCTCGATCATGATCGGAGAAAAGGCCTCCGATCACATCAAGGCACATCTATAAGCCAAAAGGGGAACCCGCGTGTCCAACGATTACGAAACCGCCCGCGCCGAAAGGGCGCCCGCCCTCGACGACTTCCAGGCGTCGCTTGCGAAGAACGGCGCCCAGTTCATCCAGGTCCACCTGCCGGATATCAACGGCAACTTCCGCACCAAGATCGCGCCCTTCAAGATCTCCTCGCAAGGCGAAGCAGTGAACTGCAACTTCTTCTGCACCGCGCCCGGCGAAGGCGCGCCGCTGCTGGAGCCGCTCTTCCCGGCCGAGGTCTCCAGCGAGACGAACGGTTTTCCGAACATGCGCGGCCTCATCGACCCCGCGACGGTGCGCCAGCATGAATGGGCACCGGAATGGGCCTCGGCGATCGTCGATTCCTTCGAGATCGGCGGCCGGCGCAATCCGCTCGACCTGCGCGGCATCATTGCGCGCCATGAACAGCGGGCCGCCGACCTCGGCTACGAGGTGAAGTTCGCGCTCGAATACGAGTTCGGCATCTTCGAGATCGACGAGGAGAAGATGCGGGCCGGGCACTACCGCGACCTCAAACCCTGGGGCCATGGCGACATCAACTATTCGCTGATGCGCTCCAAGGGATTCCAGGCCTTCTTCGCCGAGCTCATCCGCCGGCTGAAGGGCATCGGCATCACGCTGGCCGCGGTGACGACGGAATACGGCTACGGCATGTACGAATATGCGCTCGGCCCGAAATCGCCGCTAGAGGCGGCCGACGATGCCGTTCGTGCCAAGATCGTCCTTCAGGAACTTTGCCTGGAGCACGGCCTCACCGCCACCTTCATGGCCCGCTTCCAGCCGCTCGGCACGCACAGCGCTTCCGGCGCGCACCACCACCAGAGCCTCTGGAAGGATGGCCGCAATGTCACTGCAACCGGCGAAAACCAGCTGAGCGCAGTCGGCCGGCACTATCTCGGCGGCCTGTTGCAACATCTGCCGGCCTCGCACCTCGCCTTCCGGCCGAACATCAACTCCTACCGCCGCTTCGACCGCGGCGCCTGGTCGCCGACGACGATCGGCTGGGGCCATGAGGACCGCACAAAATCGATCCGCGCCATCATCATCCCGTCGGAGCCGGCCGCCCGTTTCGAGCACCGCGTCCCGGGCTCGGACATCAACCCGTATCTCAGCGTCGCGATGATGCTCGCCGCCGGCCTCGACGGCATCGAGAACCGCATCGATCCGGATGCCATCGCCGACCGGGAACTGCCCGATACGCTGGAAGGCTCGATCGCGCTCTTCGAAAAGGACGCCTTCGTGACCGAGGCACTCGGCGCCGGGTTCCAGGCCCATTATGCGGCGAGCCGCCATTTCGAGGCAGCGGCCTTCAAGGCCTGGCTCGACCGGCACATCACCGATTTCGAATTCCAGCGTTATTTCGCCGGCCTCTAGGCCGGTCTTTGCTTGACGACAAAAAAGGGGAACCAGATGTCAAAGCAAGCCTCCGCAGATACGCCCGCCAACCGGCTAAGGCCGGATTCTCTCGGCGTCGGCGCCATCACCTTTCTCGTGGTGTCGGCGGCAGCGCCGCTCACCGCCACCGCGGGCGGCGTGCCCATGTCGATGCTGCTCGGCAACGGCGCGGGCATTCCAGCCGCATTTCTCGTCGTGGTCGCCGTGCTGCTGCTCTTTTCCGTCGGCTACGTGACCATGACGCGCTACGTGCGCAATGCCGGCGCCTTTTATGCCTATGCCTCGCAGGGCATCGGCGGCATTGCCGGCGGGGCGGCCTCGCTCGTCGCGATCCTCGCCTATAATGCCATGCAGATCGGCGTCTACGGCCTGTTCGGCGCGGCGACGGCCGGCTTCCTCGCAACGCTCGGCATCACCCTGCCCTGGTGGGCCTGCGCCTTTGCCGGCATCGCCATCGTCGCCGTCTGCGGCTACCGCCATGTCGACCTCTCGGCCAAGATCCTGGCGGTGCTCGTGCTGCTCGAATTCCTCGTCGTGATCATCGTCGATGTTGCCATTCTCGTGAGCGGCGGCGATTCCGGCTTCACCTTCACGCCGTTCACACCCGCCGCCTTCTTCTCCGGCTCGCCGGCGATCGGCCTGCTGTTCTGCTTTGCATCCTTCGTCGGCTTCGAGGCGACGGCGATCTACAGCGAAGAAGCGCGCGATCCGCTGAAGACCGTGCCGCGCGCGACCTATGTCTCCGTGCTCACCATCGGCATCTTCTACATGCTCACCTCCTGGCTGATGGTCATCGGCGCCGGCGAGGCGAAGCTGCTGCCGGAATTGCAAAGCCTCGCCGATCCGACCACCTTCCTCTTTGCGCTGGCCGAACGTTATGTCGGTAGCTGGATCGTGCCGATCATGAGCCTGCTCTTCATCAGCAGCCTTTTTGCCGCTGTTCTGGCGCTGCACAATGCCGTCGCTCGCTATGTCTATGTCGGCGGCCGTGAGGGCTTGTTTCCGAAAATCTGCGGCACCACGCACGGCCTCTTCCAGAGCCCGCATGTCGGCTCGGTGGTCCAGACGGTCATCGCCGTCGTGGTCATCGCCTATTTTGCGATTGCGGGACTTGATCCTGTGCTGGCGCTCTTCGCCTGGCTCACCATGCTGGCGACGCTCGCCGTCATGGTGCTGATGGCGCTGACCGCCGTGGCGATCTTCTGCTATTTCCGCAAGAACCCGCAGCTCAAGCACGGTGTCTTCGTCACGACGATCGCGCCGCTCGCGGTGGCGGTCACGCTTGCCGCGATGATCTACTTCGTGACGGTGAATTTTGGCGTGCTGACCGGGGCGAGTTCGGTGCTTGCCGTGGCGCTTCCAGCTTTGATCCCGGCGGCGGCCCTCATCGGCATCCTGCTCGCCACGCGCCTCAGGGGCGCAAGCCCCGATCGCTTCGCGCAGCTCGGCTTCGGCATCTGAGTTGGAGCCGGCACGCCCCCGGTGTGCCGGCTCAGCCTACCAGGCGATCGTCTCGTTGCGATAATCGACGAAATGCACGCCACCGCTGCCGGCGCGGGCAATCAGCGTGCCGACGATGCCGGCGGCGCTCGTCTCGACATCGAGCGGTGCGCCATCACCGCCCATGTCGGTTCGAACCCAGCCCGGCGAAACGGCGAGATAGGTTTTGCCGTCCGCATGCCGGGCGGCGAAACTCTTCATCAGCTGGTTGAGGGCAGCCTTGCTGGCGCGATAGACATCCCATCCGCCGCCGGCATTGCCGCTGACACTGCCCATGTTCGAAGACATGGCGGCGACGACGCCGGCGGGCGCCATCAGACCGTGCAGCGCGCCGATGACGCGCAAAGGCGCCAGCGCATTCGTGGCCATGACATCCAGGAAATCCTGCTCCGGCACGCTCTCGATGGGGGATGCAGGATCATTGGCGATGCCGGCATTGACGAACAACACGTCCAGCCTGCGCCCGGACAGGGTTTTTCGCACACGCTCGATATCCTCGGCGACGGTGATGTCCATCGCCACAATCGAGAGGGTGCCCTTCCCCGCCAGCGTTTCGAGAGCCGCGCGACCACGCTCGTTGCGCACGGTCGCGATCACTTCCCATCCGCGCGCCTGAAAGGCTCCCGCGAGACCCAGGCCGAGGCCTCGCGATGCTCCGACGATCAACGCCACCTTTTGCGACATGCTGCCCCTTACGCTCTCTTCAGCCCGCCGAAGCAGGCATATTTCAGCTCGACATATTCCTCGATACCATATTTGGAGCCTTCGCGACCGAAGCCGCTTTCCTTGATGCCGCCGAAGGGCGCGAGTTCGGTGGAAATCAGGCCCTCGTTGATGCCGACCATGCCGAATTGCAGCTCTTCGAGCACATGCCAGATGCGGTTGACGTCGCGCGCGTAGAAATAGGCCATCAGGCCATAGCGTGTGTCGTTGGCGAGGCGGATGACCTCGGCTTCGTCCTTGAAGCGGAAGACCGGGGCGACCGGGCCGAAAGCCTCTTCCTGCGCGAGCCGCATCGAGGCCTGCATGCCGCTCAGCACCGTCGGCTCGAACCAGGTGCCGCCCAGCGCATGCGGCTTGCCGCCGGTTTCGACGCTGGCGCCATGACCCACGGCGTCGCCGATCAGCTCCGCCACCTTCGCCACGGCCTTGGCGTTGATGAGCGGCCCCTGCACCACCTCCGGCGCGGCACCGTCTCCCACCTTCAGCTTCGCAACCTCTTCCGTCAGCTTCGCCACGAAGGCATCGTGGACACCGTCCTGAACATAGATGCGGTTGGTGCAGACGCAGGTCTGGCCGGAATTGCGGAACTTTGACGCGATGGCGCCGGCGACGGCGAGATCGAGGTCGGCGTCGCCGAAGACGATGAACGGCGCATTGCCACCGAGTTCCAGCGAGACCTTTTTCAACGTGTCAGAGCACTGCTGCATCAACAACTTGCCGACGGCCGTTGAACCGGTGAAGGAGAGCTTTCGGATGACCGGATGCTCGCAGAGCAGGCGGCCGATGCCGGCGGCGTCCTTCGACGGCACGATGTTGAGCACCCCGGCCGGAATGCCGGCCTGCCGGGCAAGCTCGGCCATGGCCAGCGCCGTCAGCGGCGTTTCCTCGGAGGGTTTGACGACCATGGTGCAGCCCGCGGCGAGCGCTGCGGCCGCCTTGCGGGTGATCATCGCCAAAGGAAAATTCCAGGGCGTGATGGCGGCGCAGACGCCGATCGGCTGTTTCAGCACGACGAAACGCCGGTCGCGCCCGGCCGACGGGATGACGTCGCCATAGACGCGCTTGGCCTCTTCGGAGAACCAGTCGACGAAGGACGCGCCGAACGCCACCTCGCCCCGCGCCTCGTAGAGCGGCTTGCCCTGCTCGGCGGTGATCAGCCGGGCAAGGTCTTCCGTATGCGCGGTGATCAGGTCGAACCAGGCGCGCAGCAGCTTTGCCCGTTCCTTGGCCGGGCGCTCGCGCCAATCCACCTGTGCGCGCTCGGCGGCGAAGATCGCGCGCTCGACGTCAGCCGCCGCGAGGTCGGCGACGCGGGCGAGAACCTCGCCCGTCGCCGGATTGCGCACCTCGAAGGTCGCGCCCCCATCCGCACCCACCCACTCACCATCGATGAAGGCGCGGTCATGCAGCAGCGCGAGCGTCATTGCCCGGCCTCCACCTTTTCCAGCGCCGCCCGCAGGCTGTCTTTCAGGATAGCGATGCCTTCGTCGAGATGGTCGAAGGGGATGGTGAGTGGCGTCAGCACACGCACGACATTGCCGTGAACGCCGCAGGAGAGCAGCAGCAGGCCCTTTTCGGCGGCGGTGTGCGTGATCGCCTTCACCAGTTCCGGCCAAGGCTGGCGCGTCTCGCGGTCGCGCACGAACTCGATCGCCACCATGGCGCCGAGGCCGCGCACCTCGCCGATGCAGGCGAATTCGTTGCCCTCCTGCCAGTCCTCGAAGACCGCCTTCAACCGGCTTCCGACCTCGTTGGCGCGATCGATCAGCTTTTCATCCTCGATGATCTCCATCACGGCAAGCGAGGCCGCGCAGGAGAGCGGGTTGCCGGCGAAGGTCGAGCCGACGCCGCCCATCGGGATCTTGTCCATGATATCGGCGCGACCGGTGACCGCAGCAATCGGGAAGCCGCCGCCAAGCCCCTTCGCCATGGTGACGATATCAGCGGCGACGCCGGCATGTTCCATCGCAAACATTTTGCCGGTGCGGGCAAAACCCGTCTGGATTTCATCGGCGATGAGCAGGATGCCGTGTTTGTCGCAGATCTCGCGCAGCGTGCGCAGGAAGGTGACGGGCGCCGGGTAGAAGCCGCCCTCGCCCTGCACCGGCTCGACGAAGATGCCGGCGACGCGGGTGGGATCGACCTCGGAGCGGAAGAAGCGGTCGAGCGCCGTCAGCGATTCCTGCTCGGAAATGCCGTGATAGGGGATCGGGAACGGCAGGTGGAAGACATCCGGCACCAGTGGGCCAAAGCCGGCCTTGTAGGGCGCGGTCTTGCCGGTCAGCGTCATCGCCATCAGCGTGCGGCCGTGGAAGGCGCCGGAAAAGGCGACAAAGGCCGATCGGCCGGTCGCGGCGCGGGCGATCTTGGCGGCGTTCTCGATGGCTTCCGCGCCGGTGGAGACGAGAAACGTCTTCTTCGGGAAGTCGCCCGGCACCAGGTCGTTCAGCTTCTCGCAGACCGCGACATAATCGATATAGGGCGTAGTCTGGAACGAGGTGTGCGTGACCTTGTCGAGCTGGTTGCGCACGCGCTCGACCACTTTCGGATGGCGATGGCCGGTATTGTTGACGGCGATGCCGGCGGCAAAATCGATGTAGCGCTTGCCTTCGACGTCCCACAGTTCGGCGTTTTCCGCCTTCTCGATATAGACGTCGAGATGTTTCGACAGGCCAGCCGGAATAGCGGCAGCGCGCCGCGCCGTGAAGGCAGCGTTCGTGGACATGGATGTCTCCTTGGACAGTTTGTTATGGCGCGGCGCTAATCGCGGCGCTTCAAATTGGCCGGCCCCACCCTCTCGGACGGAGCCGGCGCATCAATTCCTAGACGGCCGCCTTGGCGCGGCGGGCGTCCCGGGCCAGCTTCCAGTCGACGCATTCCTCGGAGCAGTAAATGCTCCCGTCATGCACCTTCTTGCGGGCGGAATCCTCGGCCGAGGCCTCGTAGATCAGCACGCCGCAATTGGCGCATTTCGTGTAGCTTTCGATGTAAAGCCCGTTCAGCGAAAACTTCATGGTCTCAGGCCTCCTGGTAGCCGTAATGTTTCTGGGCGGCCGCCTTGGAGACGTAGCCCTCGCGGACATCCTCTGCGACCGCTGCCGGGTCGCGCTTTGCCGGTTCGCCGTAGCCGCCACCGCCCGGGGTGACGAGCCGCACGCGGTCGCCGCGGCGGATCGAGACGTTGGAGTAGCGGCTGGTCGAAGCCTTGCCATAGGCTTCGCGCATCGTCTGCCAGTCGTCGCGGCCGTTCTTCATGACCAGCGTCGCGCCGACGCCGCCTTCCGTGCCGCCATTGAGGCCCCAGGGGGCGAGCAGGTGGCGGTCGGTCATCTGCGAGCAGATGATCTCGTCGTTGAGGCACAACATCTGCTTGGAATAGCCGACCCCGCCGCGGTACTCGCCGGCACCGCCGGCATCGACGTTGAAGGCGAGGCTTTCGATGCGCCAGGGGAAGCGCGTCTCGTAGACTTCGACCGGCGTGATGCGGCAATTGCCGTTGATCGAATCGACGCCGTCATTGCCGTCCGCAAAAGCGCGGCCGCCCCAGCCGACAGCTTCGAGGTCGTAGCAGGCGAAATATTCGCCCGTATCCGCATCGACGCCGCCGAAGACGAAGTTGCAGTGCGTCGCCCCTTCCGCCGCCATGACGCGGTTCGGAATGGCCGGGGCCATGGCGCCAAGGATGGTGCCGACGATGCGCGGGTGGGTTTCAGTGTTGCCACCGACTTCCGGTGCCGGGAAATCCACGTTGACGATGGTGCCGGGGGGCGCCATCACGCGGATCGGCCGGAAGCAGCCGGAATTGCGCGGGATCGTCGGGTCGGTCATGTGCAGCACGGCATTGTAGGCGGCCGAGGTGGCCACACCGAGCGTCGCGTTGATCGGGCCGGAAGCCTGCGGCGAGGAGCCGTGGTAATCGACGATGATCTCGCCGCCGCGCTTGTGCACTTCCACGGCCACCGTATAGGTGCGCTCGGCGTCGATGCCGTCGCTCTCGATCGTGTCAGAGAAGGCATAGATGCCGTCGGGGATAGCCTCCAGTTCGGCGCGCATGCGCCGTTCCGAATAAAGCAGCAGGTCGTTGACGGTCTCCTTGATCTTCTCCTTGCCGTATTTCTTGTAGATCTGCGTCATCTGCTTTTCGCCGAGATCGACGGCGGCGATGAGGGCACGAAGGTCGCCATAGTTGACGCGCGGCGTGCGCACGTTGGCGAGAAGCAGTTTCCAGACCTCGATATTGTCCTTGCCGCGCTTCTTGATCTTCACCGGAGGAATGCGAAGGCCCTCCTGGAAGATTTCCGTCGCCTCGCCGCAGAAGCCGCCCGGCGCCATGCCGCCGACTTCCGCGATATGGCCGATCGCCACCGCAAAGCCCATGATCTCGCCGTCGACGAAGATCGGCTTGAAGAAGGTGTGCTCCGGCGTGTGCAGGCCGCCGCGATAGGGGTCGTTGTGGAGGATGACGTCGCCCTCCTCGATCTCGTCGATCGGGATTTCCTTGAGGCACGACTTGACGAGCAGCGGCATGCCGCCGATCTGCGCCGGGCAATAGTCGGCGACGGCGATCATGTCGCCATTCATGTCCGCGAGGCCGCAGGTGAAGTCGAGCGCCTCGTTGAAGATCGTCGAATAGGACGTCTTCATCAGCACGATCCCCATCTCCTTGCAGAGAGAGACCATGCTGGATTCCAGGATGTTCATCGTAACGAAGTCCATGACGGTACTCCTCAGGCCGAAATGATCAGATTGCCGAGCCGGTCGACGCGGAGCGTCTGTTTCGGCTGCAGGATGGTGACGGAGGCGTTTTCCTCGACAATGGCGGGACCGGTGACGGTCTGGCCCTGCCTGAAGGTGCCGCGGTCGTAGGTCTTCACCTCGTGCCAGCCGTCCTCGAAGCGCACCTTGCGGCTGCCGGAGGAAGCAGGCGTACCTTCGCCCTTTTCGAGTTCGCGCATCTTCGGCTTTTCCGAAACGGCGACGGCCACGACCTTGAGATTGACCGTCTCGATGGTCTCGCCGGGAATGGAGAAGCCGAAGCGGTTCTGGTGCTCCTCGTGGAAGCGTTCCCAGAGGCTTGCGATGGTTTCCTCGGTGAACTGGTTGGCCGGAAAACTCAGTTCCAGCTCGTGGTTCTGGCCAAAGTAGCGAGCCTCGATGGAACGGTAGATCTCCACCTTCTGCTGGTAACCCTGGGAGACCAGCTCGGCGATGGCGCCATCCACCAGCTCCGTCATCGCCGCCGTGGCGCGGGCGCCGTCGAAGTATTTCGAGATCTGCTGCACGGTGCGGTGCCGGTCGACGCGAGCGTCCGTCATGATGAAGCCGAAGGCGGAGAACTGGCCGGGATAGTTCGGCACGATGCCCTGCGGGATGCCGGAAATATCCATCAGGTCGCAGATATGCACCGGACCCGCCCCGCCCGAGGCGACGAGCGAGAAATCACGCGGATCGAGGCCGCGCTGGAGCAGGACGGCGCGCAGCGCGCCCAGCATGTTGTTGTTGGCGATCTGCACCATGGCGAAGGCAGCGGCATCGACTTCAAGGCCGAGCTGGTCGGCGATCTTCTTCACCGCGCGATGCGCCGCCCCGGCATCGAGCTTCATCTTGCCGCCGAGGAAGTAGTCGGGGTTGATGCGGCCGAGCACGACGTTCGCATCCGTCACGGTGGCGTTCTCGCCGCCGCGGCCATAGCAGGCGGGACCAGGTGCTGCACCGGCCGATTGCGGGCCCATGCGCAGCATACCGCCCTTGTCGATCCAGGCAATCGAGCCGCCGCCGGCGCCGATCGTGTGGATGTCGATCATCGGGATCTGGATCGGCAAGCCCCATTCGATCTCGAAGCTCGTCGTCACATGCTCCATGCCGTCGACGACGGTCGAGCAATCGGTCGAGGTGCCGCCCATGTCGAAGGTGACGAGGTTCTTGATGCCGGTTAGTTCGGAGAGAACGCGGGTGGCGACGACCGCGCCGGTCGGGCCGGACAGCGTCATCTGCACCGGCGCTTCGGCGGCACCTTTTAGCGTCGATTCACCGCCGTTCGACTTGATCACGCCAATGCGGTCGCCGATGCCGATGGCGTCAAGGCGCTTCTGCATGCGGTGGAAATTGTCGGAGACGATGGGCTTCAGGTAGGCGTCGGCGATCGTTGTCGAGGCGCGGTCGTATTCCTTCCACTTCGGCAGGACCTCGTAGGAAATCGAGATCGGCATGCCGGGCAGTTCTTCCGCAAGGATATCGCGGATGCGCTGCTCGTGGCTCGGGTCGATATAGGAGAACAGCGTGCAGACGGCGATCGCCTCGATCGTGCCATCGGCCTTGATCGTTGCGGCAAGCTCGCGCACGGCCGCCTCGTCGAGCGGCGTGACAAGCTCGCCCTTGGCGCTGAAACGCCCGCCGATCTCATAGGTGTCGGCGCGCTTCATCAGCGGCTTGGTCTTGATCCAGGTAATGTCGTAGTGGCTGCGGCGGTCGCCGCGCTGGATGAAGGGAACATCGCGAAAGCCGGTGGTCGTGACATAGGCGACCTTGGCGCCGCGGCGCGTCAGGAGCGCATTGGTCGCAATCGTCGTGCCGAGACGGATCTTGTCGACGCTCGCAACATCTTCCACCTGTCCAAGCCCCTGGAGCACGCCTTCGATCGGTTCGGAGGGCGTCGTCAGGTTCTTCCAGTTCTCGATGGTGCCGGTCGCCGCATCGTAGGAAACGAAGTCGGTGAACGTTCCCCCAATATCGATGCCGATGATTTTTCTGTCAGGCATTGTTCCCTCTTTTCTCATGGATAGGGTCAGGACGAGCGGGGTTTTTCCCGCTCGTAAGCTTCAAGCAGGTGGCGCCAGGAATCGCGGATGTGATCGCGGATGGCGTCCATCGCCTTTTCGGGGTTGCGGGTGCGCAGCGCCTCGACGACCGGCCAGTGATCGACGGCCGCCGCCATCTGGCTCTCGAACTGGCGCTCGGCCATGGTGATGAGCATCTGCACTTCCGCCTGGATGTTGGTGAAGGCGTGCAGCGTCTGGCGGTTCTTCGAGAGCCGGCAGATTTCGAGGTGGAAGGCGAGGTCGTTTTCAACCAGCGCGATCTCGTCATTGGCATTGGCGGCCGCGACCATCGCATCGACGAAACCGGCAATGCGCTCGATGTCGGCGTCGGTCATCTGCGGCAGCGCCTGCTCGACGGCGAAGCGCTCGACCACGACGCGGAACGAGAAGATCTCGTCGATATCGCTGTGCAGGAAGGTGCGAACGAAGGTGCCCTTGCGGGGAACCGCAACGAGCAGGCCGCGCTCCTCCAGCCGGCGGATCGCCTCGCGGATGGGGTTGCGGCTGATGCCGAGCTGGCGCGCGAGTTCCGCCTCGTTGATGCGCTGGCCGGGCTGGAGCCGGCCGAAGATCAGTTCGCGCACGAGAAAGGTCGAAACCTGGTCGGACAGCATCCGGTGGTCGATGATGCCAATCGGCTCGTCGGTATTGAAGAGTAGATTGTTAGCCATTGATGAGCCCTTTCTCGCGATGTTCCTGCTCCGGCAGGGTCATTTCTCGCCCTGCCATGATTCCGTCTTTGCGGAAGACCAGTATCAACAGCATAAAGGCCGCGATGATAAGCTCCTGCGTGCCCGCCGGCAGCGACCACTGCTCGCCGCCGATCGAAATCCCGCCTTCGAGGCGACGGAAGATATCGACCATCGCCGTGATGACGACGACGCCGACCACAGCACCCGCAAGGCTGCCCATGCCGCCGACGATGAGCATGGCGAGCGCCAGGAAGGTGAAGCTCAGGAAGAAACTGTTGATCGAGACAGTCCCGAGATAGTGGGCCTGCAAAACCCCGCCGAGGCCGACCATGAAGCCCGAGAGCGTGAAGGCGATCAGCCGCGACCAGTAGAGCGAGATGCCCGACGCTGCGGCCGCCACCTCGTCCTCGCGCGTCGCCCGGATAGCGAGGCCAAAGGCGGAGACCTGGTAGAGATAGGCGACGACGATGGTGACAACGGCGCAGCCGAGTGCCAGCCAGGCCGTCACATAGGTCGGCAGGCCGACGATCGAGGCGGAACCCATCGTGACGCTGTCCCAGTTGGAATAGACGACGTTCAGGATGAACAGCACGGCGAGCGTAGAGATCGAGGCCGCCAGGCCGGTGAGCCGCATGATGACGAGGCCGGTGAGGAAGGCGGCACCGCCGGCAAGCAGCACCGAGACCACGGCCGATGGCAGCAGCGGAATGCTCTGGTCGCGCAGGAACGGCGGCAGGCCGGACATGGTGATCGGCTTCAGCATCTCGCAGCAGGTCTGCCAGGCGGAAGCGTAGGCGGCGATCGCCATGAAGGTGGCATGGCCGAAGGAGATGATGCCGGAATTGCCGACGAAGACGTAGAGCCCGACGACGATGACGATGCTGATCAGCATCTCGATGACGGTGCGCTGGATGGAGAGACCGCCGAACTGGCCGGTGACCACCACGATGATCGCAAGCGGTACGACGAGGGCGAGCACCGGAAACCAGAAGCGGCCGATCGTTGCGAAGGACATGGTATCGCTCTTCATTATACGCGCTCCTTCGCGGCGCTGGTGACGATCAGGCCCTGGGGGCGCACGAGGAGGATCAGGATGACCATCATGAACACGCCGGCATCGCGGAAGGGTCGCAGGTCCGCCGGCAGATAGGTTTGCAGGAGCACGCTGGCGACGCCGACGAGGAACCCGCCGAGTGCCGCGCCCGGCAGCGAGCCCATGCCGCCGATGACGGTGGCGAAGAAAGCGTAGACGACGGGCATCAGGCCCATGCGCAGGTCGAGCGTGCCTGTCTGGATCGTGAGCAGCAGCGAGACCGCGCCGCCAAGCAGGCCCGAGATGGCGAAGGCGAGCGCGATCACCCGGTTTGCCGGCATGCCGAGCAGGCGGGCCATCTGGAAATTCTCTGCCGCAGCCCGCATCTGGATGCCAAGCGGCGTCTTCTTGAGGAAGAGCACCAGGGCGACCAGCAGGCCGGCGGTGACGACCATGGTGAGGAGTTGCACGCCCGGAACCCGCACGCCGCCGATCTCCACAGCATTGGCCAGCCCCTGCCCTATGCCGACCGATTTCGGCCGGCCGGTATGGATGAGCATGACGAGGTTCTGCAGGAAATAGCTGACGGCGAAGGAGGAGATGAGCAGCGTCGACGGATTGGAATTGCGCAGCGGACGGAAAGCGACACGCTCCGTCAGAAGCGCCAGAGCCATGACGACGACGAGCACGCCGCCGATCATCAGGGCCGAGGGCAGCGCACCGAGCAGCAGCGGGGGCGTGACGCTCGCGGTCGGCAACACCAGCGCATAGGCTCCAATGGTGATGTAGTCGGCCTGCGCAAAATTGACGAGCCGCATGACGCCGAAGACGAGGCCGATCGCCAGCGCGACGAGGGCATAGAGGCTGCCCAGCGCGATGGCATCGACGAGAACTTGAACGATGTTGGCCATGGCGTCCGGTTCCTAGATCGCGAGGGTGCTGTCAGCCGCCTTTTCGCCGAGATAGGCGCGGCGGACGGCGGGGTTTTTCTGGATATCCTGGGGCGAGCCCTCGGCGAGGCTCTGGCCGCCATCGAGCACATGGATGCGCTGGCACACACCCATGATCACCTTCATATTGTGTTCGATCAGCAGCACGCCGCAGCCGAAACGCGCCGGCAGTTCGGCGATGACTTCCATCAGCGCCTCGCATTCGGCATCGTTCATGCCGGAGGCCGGCTCGTCGAGCAGCGCGAAGGACGGCTGCAAGGCGAGTGCCCGGGCAATGCTGACACGCCGCTCGTCGCCATAGGAAAGGCTGTCGCAGCGGTGGTCCGCCTTTTTGGCGAGACCCATCCAGTCGAGGATTTCGAGCGCCCGCTCCCGGGCCGCCTTGCGCGAAAGTCCGCTGCCGATCGCGGCGACCGAAAGGTTCTGTTCCACCGTCATCGCCCGGAAGAGACGCGCCCCCTGGAAACTGCGGCCGACGCCGGCCTGGGCGATCTTGCGGGCCGTGAGCTTCGAAACGTCGATACCGTCGAGGCTGATGCTGCCGCTGGTCGGGCGCTGGAAGCCGCTCAGCACATTGACCATGGTCGTCTTGCCGGCGCCGTTCGGACCGATGAGGCCGAGCACCTCGCCGCGCCGGAGTTCGAGGTCGACCCCGCTCAAGGCCCGGATGCCGCCAAAGGCGACGGCAACGCCGCGGGCTTCCAGCCGTTCTTTCGATGGACGTGACATATCGGGCGAGACCTATTCGTAAGCTCGGCTATGAATTTGCTTGGAGATTTTGGTTCCGCCGGCTGCACCGCCATGCAGCCGACGGGTCGCTGCCGGTTACTGACCGACGCGGAACAGGAGCTTCATGTCCGGCTTGAACGAGTTCCGGTAGACCTCGACGGCGCGGAAGGAGTCGTTCTCGACCTTCATGATCAGCCAGGGACGATCGACCTGGATATGCAGCTGATCGGTGAAGGATGTCGGGCCGGCGGTGAACGGCTGGTCCTTGAAGGTGTTCATGACGCCGACCACGGCTTCGGATTCCGTCGTCTTCGCCTGCTCGACCGCATAGGCCCACTGTTCGATGAGGCTGTAGCCGAGAACCGAATAGGAGGAGACCGGCGGCTCGCCGTAACGCGCCTTGTGGCTTTCGAGGAAGGTGTTCATTTCCGGCCGCGGATCATCGCCGTAAAGCGACATGAAGGCGGGCAGGTAGAAATCCTTGAGGCCCGGCACGGCGTTCAGCCAGTAATTGTCGACCATGGCCGTGTTGGCGAGGATCGGCAGGTCGATGCCGGCGGCGCGCAGCTGGCGCACGGCCGAAGCGCCACCAGGCGTGAACGAGCAGACGAAGACCGCATCCGGCTGCGTCGCCAGTCCCTTGAGGCGGGTGATCTGCGAGGCGATCGACGGGTCGTCGTTCTTGAACGTGTCATTGCCGAGGATCGTTTCCGCGCCGGCGCTTGCAGTCCAGGCCGCGCGGAAGCCGGCGCAGGCCGACTTGTTGTATTCGATCGTCAGGTCTTCCAGCACGTAGACCGACTTCAGGTTCATTTTCTTGTTGCCATATTCGGCAATGGCGATGCCTTCCGACTGTGCCGCGCTGTTGGCGGTGAAGGCAAGCGGGCCGACGCCCTGCACGCCCATCTTCGGATCGGCCGCGCAGAGGCTGAAGGCGATCTTGCCGGCCTGCTTGGCGGCAAGCGCCGACGGTGCGCCGAAATCGTAGTCGCAGGAAACGACCAGCATGTCGACGCCGCTGTCAACGAGCTGTGCGCCGACCGTCGCGGCACGGGCCTGCTCCGTCTTGGTGTCCATGACCGAATATTCGATCTGGCGACCCAAGAGGCCGCCGGCCTTGTTGATTTCCTCGATCTTCATGACCGCGGCCTTAAAGGGCGCGCTGTCGTAGTTCGAAAGCCAGCCGGATTCCGCGATGGCGAAGCCGATCTTGATCGGCTCTTCGGCCTGAACGCTGGTCACCGGCAACAGGAGGGCGATTGCGGCCGAGGCGGCCACAGCAACAGATTTCATCGTCGTTCCCCTTTGGCGATGAACGATGCATCGCCATAATTTTTGCACATAGTCCTCTGTGGACAGAAGACAGAATGCGGGTTAGATTTTTTTTGTCAACGGCAAAAAACGGTGAGCCTTTCCGATTTCGATCGACGGCCTCAACCGCGCTAAAGGGGAACGACATGCTCGAAATACGCAGCCTCACCGCCGGCTACGGCCGGCTTGCTGCCTTGAAATCGGTCGATCTGGAGGTCCGCAAGGGCGAGATCGTCTTCGTCGTCGGCCCCAACGGCGCCGGCAAATCCACACTTCTTAAGACGATTTCCGGGCTCATGGCGCCGACCGGCGGCACGATGACCTTCAATGGCGAGCCGATTGCCGGCCAGGTGCCCGAAAAGCTGTGCCGCAAGGGCCTGGCGCTGGTGCCGGAAGGCCGCAGCATTTTCCGCACGCTGACGGTGCAGGAAAACCTGCTGCTCGGCGGCATGATCCGCAAGGACAAGGCCGAGGCCGCTGCCGATCTGGAGCGTGTGCTGGCCATCTTCCCGATCCTGAAGGCACGCTATCGCGGTGTCGCCGGCCACCTTTCCGGCGGCGAACAGCAGCAGCTCGCCATCGCCCGCGCCATCCTGCAACGCCCTTCGCTGATGATGATCGACGAACCCTCGCTCGGCCTTGCACCGCTCGTCATCGACCAGGTCTATGCCAGCCTGCGCCAGCTCAATGCCGACGGGTTGACGCTGCTCGTCGTCGAACAGTCCACCGCCCGCATCCTCGACCTTGCCTCCCGCATCTACGTACTGCGCAACGGCCATGTGGCGCTGGAGGGTTCAGCAAGTGAGCTTGCCGACGGCCACGCATTGGAAGAGGCTTATTTCGGCTATGGCGAACGCCAGGCTGCGGGCGCATAATCGGCCAGGCAGGGGCAGGACAGATGATTTTCGATTATTGCGTTATCGGCGGCGGCATCGTCGGGCTGGCGACGGCCATGCGGCTTCTGGAAGGCCAGCCCGGCAGCAGCCTGATCCTCATCGAGAAGGAGGATGCGCTCGGCAAGCACCAGACCGGCCACAACAGCGGCGTCATCCATGCCGGCATCTATTATCCACCCGGCAGCCTGAAGGCCGAACTCTGCCGCAAAGGCGCCGAGGCCACCAAGGCCTTCTGCCTGGAGAACGACATCCGCTTCGAGGTCTGCGGCAAGCTGCTCGTCGCAACATCCGATCTCGAAGTGGAGCGCATGGAAGCGCTCTACGAACGCTCGAAACAGAACACGATCGAGGTCCAGCGCATCAGAGAGGGCGAGCTGAAGGAGCGGGAGCCGAACATCCGCGGCCGCGGCGCGCTGTTCGTGCCCTCCACCGGCATCGTCAGCTATGCCGAAGTCTGCCAGGCCATGGGACGGCGCATCAAGGCGCTCGGCGGCGAAATCCGCCTTTCGACGCGCATCACCGGCATCCGCGAATCAATCGGTTCCGTCGATATCGCATCGGCCGGCGAAAACTGGCAGGCGAAAAAGCTGGTGGTCTGCGGCGGCCTCCAGTCGGACCGGCTGGCCGTGCTCGCCGGGCTCTCGATCGAGCACCGCATCGTGCCCTTCCGCGGCGAATATTATCGCCTGCCGGCAGCCAAGAACGACATCGTCCGACACCTGATCTACCCGATCCCCGATCCCGCCCTGCCCTTCCTCGGCGTGCACCTGACGCGGATGATCGACGGCAGCGTGACGGTCGGGCCAAATGCCGTGATCGGCTTTGCCCGCGAAGGCTACCCACGCCTTTCCGTCAATGTCGCCGACATGGCCGACTACGCGCTGTTTCCCGGCTTCTGGAAAACCGTATTCGCCAACCGCAAATCCGCGGTTACCGAACTCAAAAACTCTCTCTGGAAACCAGGCTACCTGGAAGAATGCCGGAAATACTGCCCAAACCTTGACCTCACCGACCTGCTCCCGCACGAAGCCGGCATCCGCGCCCAGGCCGTCCGCAAGGACGGCGCCCTGATCCACGATTTCCTCTTCGCGCAGACCGACCGCATGCTGCACGTCTGCAACGCCCCCTCCCCCGCCGCCACCTCGGCAATCCCGATCGCCGAAATGATCGTCGAGCGCATGGCAGAAAAGAGCCGGTGAAACTTGCGCGCGACATCGGCGACGGTCTGCGGGCGGTTGTTAAACGGATGATTGCCCGATAATCTCGCCGCCAACCTTTCGAAAGCCTAGCCCGATGGCGCCTCATGCAGCACAGATCCTGTTGACAAGCGCCGGCAGGAACTGGACCGGACTCGACGCCGATTTCCTGCATATCCCCCGCGGCCTGTCGCATGTGCCGGGCGGAAAACTGCACAGCCTGGGCATGCATTTCGGTCCGCCCGTCAAGGCCGATTGTTCGATCGGCGGCCGGCGCATGCGCCGGGCAGAAGCCGGGCGATATCGACATCGTTCCAGCGGGCATGGATGGTTCGTGGGAGGATGATGCCGACTGCCGGATCCTGCGACTAAGCCTCCACCCTTCGCTGCTTGATCAGGTTGCCGGGGAACTAGGACGCGACGCCGGCAAGATCGAGCTGCTGCCGAGATTTCAGGTTCGCGACGCCCGCCTGGAAGGCATTGGCCTTGCCATCAAGGCGGATCTCGAGGCCGACACGCCATCCGACCCTCTCTTCATCGATCTTCTCGCCAACGCGCTCGCCGTCCGGTTGATCGAGACCGCCAGCGGCGATTTTCGGGCGCGGGATGATCGCAGCGAGCCGAAACTCTCGGCGCGTCAGCTTCGCATGTTGACGGACTTCATCGAGGCCAATCTCGATCAACGACTCCGGCTTGCCGATCTGGCAGTGGTCGCAGGCGTCAGCGTCACGCGCCTGAAGACACTGTTTCGCAACAGCACTGGCGCCCCGGTGCATCAATATGTCATCCGCCGCCGCGCCGAATATGCGCGTGCCCTGATGGTCACAACAACGATGCCCGCAAGTGAGATCGCGGTCGCCGCCGGGTTCGCGCATCAAAGCCATATGACCTCGACAATGCGCCGGCTGCTCGGCCAGACCCCTGGCGAGATCACCCGGCAGGCGAACGAATTCCGCCCGAATCTGCAAAAATCCGCCTGAATCTGTGCGACGAATTCTGTACCGCTCCCTACTCCTTGCCCATCTTCAGCAAGGAAATGCACCATGTTTGCAATCGTCGGAGCCGCCGGTAAGGTCGGTTATTCTACATCATTGGCACTGCGCAAGGCCGGCATGCCCGTCCGGGCGATCCTGCGCGACGAGGCAAAGGCGGGCCGGCTCAGCGAAATCGGCTGCGATATCGCGCTCGCCGATCTGCAAGACCCCGCCGCCCTCGGTTGGGCGATCGCGAATGCGGATGCCGTGCAGGTCATTCTTCCGCCGCCGACGCAGGCCGAGGATGCACCTGGCGAGATGCGCCGCTCAATCGAAAGCATGGCCGTGGCGCTGGAGCGGGCGCGGCCGAAACGTGTCCTGGCGATTTCCGATTATGGCGCCCATATCGGCGACGATATCGGGATGCCCACCCTCTTTCGCATTTTCGAGGAGCGCCTTCGCAGGCTGGACATGCCGAAGATTTTCCTGCGATCGGCAGAACATATGGAAGGCTGGGGCACGTTCGTGCCAATGGCGATCACGACCGGCATCCTGCCCAGCCTGCACCACCCGGTCGAAATGGATTTTCCGACGGTTTCAGCGGCAGATGTCGGCTTGATGGCCGCGGACCTCCTGCTTCGCCCAAGCGTAGGATCCGACGTGCAGATCGTCCACGCCGAAGGGCCGCGTCGCTACAGCGCTGCCGATGTGGCCGCGGTTCTGAGTCAATTGCGCGGACGCACGATCACCGCACAAGCGCTGCCTCGTGCGCAATGGCAGGAAAGCCTGGAGCGGGTTGTGAGCGCAAGCACCACCAAGCTGCTGATCAACCTTTGCGACGCACATAACACAGGCGGTCTCATCGACGTCGAGCCCGGCATGGGCGAGGTTCGGCATGGCACCACCACATTGATCGACGCGCTACGGCCACTGGTCCCGGCTGCAGTGAATCTCGAATGAAATCCAGCCGCGCGCGATCGACAGACAAAAAAAAGCTCCGGTTGTGATCCGCGAGCTGCTTTCCCCTGGCCCTTTAGCCCGCGTCGGGAAGAAGCTTCTCGATCTTGCCGATCAGCCGCGGCAGGTCGATCGGCTTGGTGTCGAAGTCGTCACAGCCGGCTTCGCGGGCGCGGGCTTCGTCGACGCTCATGGCGTGGGCGGTGAGGGCGATGATGGGCAGGCTGGTGCCGGCGGGGCCGCTGCGGATGCGGCGTGTCGCCTCGCAGCCGTCTATGCCGGGCAGGCCGATGTCCATCAGGACGAGGTCGGGGGCGTCGGCTTCCGCCCGCGCGACGGCCTCTTCGCCGTCATGGGCAAAGATGACCTCGTAGCCCCGGCGTTCCAGCCGGCGCGAGAGCATGTCGCGGTTCATTTCATTGTCTTCGACAAGCAGGATCTTCACCATCTTTATGGATTCCCGGTCCCTTTCGGCGCACCCGAGATGATGACGTCGCGAAGCGCCTGCGTGAGTTCGATATGCGCGCCCTTGCCCTTGCCGATGATCTGCGTCGTGCGGGCACTGAGCAGATCGCGTTCCGCATTGGAAAGATGTTTGGCGGTAACGACGAGGACCGGCACGGCGTTCCATTCCTCCCGGTCGCGGAGCGCTGCGAGGAACTCGAAGCCGTTCATTTCCGGCATCTGCAGGTCGAGCAGGATGGCGATCGGCGGTTCGTTGGCGGCAAGCCAGGCCATGCCCTGGCGACCGTTCTCCGTCAGCGCGACGGCGCGCCCGAGCCGCTCGACCGTTCGCTGGATGAGAAGACGCGTAGCCTGGTCGTCCTCGACGACGAGCACCGTGCCGCCCTGGCTGCCGCCGGTGATACGGGCGATGAAATCGCTGAGTTCGCCGCGGTCGACCGGCTTCGTGAGCATGGCGGCGGCGCCGAGCGTGAAGCCGAGCGCCTTCTCGTTGCTGATGCTGACGATGACGACGGGGATGGCGGCGAGCTCCGGATCGGATTTCAGCGCGACGAGCACCGACCATCCGTCCATCTGCGGCATCAGGATATCGAGCGTGATGGCGGCCGGGCGGTGTTTGCGCGCCATTTCCAGCGCCTGTTCCCCGGCGCCGGCATAGAGCACGCGGTAGCCCTCGCGCTTCAGGTGCGAGCCGATGATGTTCAGCGACGCCTCGTCGTCATCGACGACGAGCACGGCGGGCCGTTCGCTCTGCTCCGGCTTCGCTATCGACGGATCGTCGCCCTCGGTCGTCTCCGCGCCTGCCGCCGCCTCTTCCGGATCGGGCAGGACGAAGATGAAGCGCGAGCCCTCGCCCGGCCGGCTTTCGACCGTCAGGTCGCCCCCGAGCATCTGCGCGAAACTGCGGCTGATCGCGAGACCCAGCCCGGTGCCGCCGAACTTGCGGGAGGTGGAGCTGTCGGCCTGGGAAAACGCCTGGAAGAGCCGGCCGAGCTGTTCCTCGTTCATGCCGATGCCGGTATCCGTGACGGTCATCACCAGCAGACGATCCGCGCCGTTGCCCTGTCGCGCGACGCCGAGCGAAACAGTGCCCTTTTCGGTGAACTTGCAGGCATTGCTCAGAAGATTAAGCAGCGCCTGCTTGACCTTGGTGACGTCCGTCTCGATCGTGCCGATATCGCTGGGGCAATGGACCACGAATTCGTTGTCGTTCTTGGCGGCGAGCGGGCGGATCAGCGAGGCCACATCGTTCATCAGCGCGCCGATATCGAAGCGCTCGCGGTAGACCTCCATGCGGCCGGCCTCGATCTTCGACAGGTCGAGGATGCCGTTGATGAGGCCGAGCAGGTGGTTGCCGGCGCTCTCGATCTTCTTGAGGTCAGGCAGCGATTCGGTCTGGCCGGTGTCCTCGGCATCCTCCTGGAGGATCTGCGCATAGCCGATGATGGCATTGAGCGGCGTGCGTAGCTCGTGGCTCATATTGGCGAGGAATTCCGATTTCACCTGCGTCGCCCGCTGCGCCTCGTCGCGCGCGAGTTCCAGCTCGTGCTGGCGCTGGCGCAGCTCGGTGATGTCGACATAGACGACAGTGAAGCCGCCCTCATGGGTGCGCCGCTCGCTGACCTGCATCCAGCGGCCATCCTTAAAGGGGGTAACACGGGTGGCGCTGTGATCGTGCAGGGAGAGCCGCGAGGCGAGCCAGTCATCGAAGGGCCGGTCGAGCTCGACGATGTGGCGTCCGGCCGCCTCGATGACGTCGCGGAAGGTCGACGTGCCGGCGATCATCTCGTTGTGGACGGGGTGCATGTCGCGAAACCGCTGGTTCATGATCAGCAGGCGCTCGTCGGGGCCGTAGAGCGTGAACCCTTCGGCGATGCTCTCTATGGCATCAACAAGGGTTTTCCGCTGGTGTTCGGCCTCCCGGGTCAGGCGGTCGCGCTCGCCCTGGTTCTCCTTGAGGAGTTGCAGGGCCTCGCTGACCTTGCCGAGTTCATCGCCGCCGGCCGGAGGCACGACGACCTGGGCGTCACCGGCGGTCAGCCCGCGTACGGCCGAAACGATCTCGCCGAGCGGTTTCAGGATCGAGCCGAGGATGACGACGGTCAGCGCGGTGCCGATGATGGCGGCGATGGCCGAGAGCAGCGAGGCGACATTGGAGGCCCGCTCGAACTGCCGCAGGATGTTGGCGCGCGCGGTGCCGGACTGGCGGGCGAGATCGGCCTGGAGGGCCGCAAGATTTTCCTCGACGCTGATGCCGTAGCGCCGCGCCTCGGCGAAGCGGGTGTTGCCGATCACGCGCTGATCGTCGGTATAGGCTTCGACCGCCTGGTTGGCGAGCGCATCGAAGCGGTCGACCCCCTCACGTATAGCCGCCGCCTCGGTCGGCCGGTGCTCGGCCAGCCTGTCGAGCCGTTCGCGAAGGCGGGTGCGGGCTTCCTCGGCGCGGGTTTCGGCCAGCGTGAGGAGGCTGACGGCGAGGTCGGTCTGCCAGTAGCGCAGGCTGTTGAAGGCTTCGCGCACATCATCGGACAGCGTGCTGATCTGGGCGATGCGATTCGCCTCGTCGCCCGATTCCAGCGCGCGAAACAGTTCGCCGCGGGTGAACAGGCTGCTGCCGAGCATTGCGAGAAGCAGCACCGCCGCGAGGATGATCAGCCGCAGCCGGATCGACAGGCGCCGCGGCGAGAAAATGGAGGCGCTGCTCATTGCGGAATGAGCCCGATGCTGATCACGCCGCCGAGATCGCCCTCATGCGCGCCTTCTTTCGGGTAGCCGGTGATGTCGAGTTCGCCGGCCGGGTCGCCGTGACAGGTGAGACAGGACGGCACGTAATATTCGGGCACCATGATGCGTGCCCTCTCCTGGCCGTCCGCCGAAACCAGCGCCGAATAGATCTGCCCCTTCGGCCAGTCGGCGGCTTCCAGATAATCGCGGATCGCGGCCGCCTCGAAGGCGTCCGGGCGTGCCTTGCGGTTGCGGATCAACACGGGCGGCGCGGTGAACTTCATGCTCGCCTCCTCGCCGACGCGGGCCTGGAAGGCCTCGGTGACCAGGCGTGTGAAGGTGGCGGGGATGAAGCCCTTGAAGCCTTCGCCCTCGGCGTTGATCGTCGCCTGGTTGGCGTCCATCACTTCGACCACGGCATCCATCTGCGCCCGGATGAGCCGCCCCTCATAGGAGGCCGGATCGATAGTGTTCGGGTCGCGGCCGGTGGCCTGCGTGTAATTGGCGATGGCCTTTTCCAAGACGGCCGCACCCGACAAGCCCTTGTCGCCCAGCGCCGGATCGTTGATCCGCTCCTGGTTGACGGAAATCACCGAGCGCGCCGATTGCAGCATGGTCGCGAGGCTGCGCGCGATCGCAAGGTCGGCCGGCGCCGCCTCAGTAGCGGCGGCGCTCCCGGACAGCATCTGGAGAACCAAGAGCGCGGCCAGGCCGCATTTCATGAACGAGACCATGACCACACCTCCTCCAGCATGCTGCAAAGATAGCGGAATTAAGCTCCCCGGCAACCGGCAATTGATTCGATCAGAAACGGATTTCGAGCAGCGAGAAGTCGTCCGGCAGCGGGCCTTCCGCGTTGAACGAACGCACCCAGGCGAGAACGCCCTTGGGACCGCATCCTTCCTTCTCCGCGTGCTCGGCCAGCGCCTCGACGCTCAGCATCTCGTCGCCGGGACCATTCACCTCAAATGTTCCATCACTTATAACGAGCAACCGGTCGCCCGGGAAAACACGCGTGACGTCGCTGTCGTAGTCCATTTCCGAAAGCGCGCCGATCGCGACGCCGCCGACGGTGATGAGCAGTTCGCGCGACGGCGTGCCTTCCGGCCGGTTCTCACCGCGCAGCAGGATCGACGGCGGATGGCCGCCTGTCGCATAGCGCAACTCGCCGGTGCTCGCCTTGTAGACGCCGTACCAGATGGTGAAAAACATGTTGTTCTGCTTTTCCATCGGGAACGTATCGTTGAGCGCCTTCAGGACCGTGGAGGGATCGCGGAAATCCGCATTCGACAGAGCTGACGCCCTCAACACATTGATAACAGTGACGGAAAGCAGAGCGGCGCCGACACCGTGGCCGCAGACATCCAGCAGGTAGATGGCGAAATGGTCGTGGTCGATCTGATGGTAGCCGAAGGAATCGCCGCCGAGTTCGGTGGAGGGCACCAGTAGCCAGTCTGTCGCGGGGGCGGCAATGCGCTTGTCGGGCAGGATGGAGAAGACGTAGCGGCCGGCATCGTTCAGTTCCTCGTCGAGTCGCGCCTGCGTTCGCTCCAGCAGCAGATTCTGTTCAGCGAGTTGGTCTTCCACGGCCTCGCCATGTTCGATCATCGCCTCGTAGAGAAGCTTCAGGTCGTCATATTCCTCCTGGAGCTGCGCGAAATCGAGGCGCACCCGGGCAAGTTCCGCGGCGTCATCGCCCGCAGGGGTTGCTGAAGAAGCAACGGTTGAGTTTGACAAATCCTTCATGATTGTATGGAAAGCTTTCTTCTTGAGTTCGGAGGGGACGGCGCAACCCGCGATATCATATCGCTAACGTCGATCTCCGCTGGCTGCCATGCGCATCGCCCGCACTTCGGACATTACATAGTTTAGGTTTTTCCTGAAAGATATGTAAGCGCGCGGCCGTGATGCCCCCTTACGAAATCATGAGGCAGGGGCGAATGGATCTGGGTGCAGGGCAGACGGAGGCAGGCGAATTCACGCTGCTTCTGGAATTCGATATGGATATGGCTGGATTCACCTCAAACTGGTCATATTGCGACCGGCTGTCGACCTATTTCGCGCGCATGATCAGTCACAACCGTAGTGATTCGCTGCTTTACTCCAATCTTTTCTCCTCGGCGCTCAACGAGCTTCTGGAAACCGTGTACCGTCTCCATGCACCGACCGGCAGCTTCGTTTGCTCCGTTTCGCGCAATGGCGCGAAAGACCGGATCGCCCTCACCATTCCGGTCGATACGGAAACAGAAGGTTTTTATCGGGATGCGGTCGTCGTCCTCAACGGTGGCGACGTTTCGCCGCGCTACCACAACGCGCTGTTTTCCGACGGGCCGTTGCAGCCGAATATCGGCCTGCTCGAACTCGCAGTCGACTACGCCGCCCGCTTCTCCATTGAACCAGCCGACGGAAACGCCATCCGTCTCATCGCCGAACTCACGCTCGAGGCCAGTGCACCATGATCGCCGAAAAGCTTGTCCAGACCTACAAGGTTTCCTTCGACCAGAACAACCAGGAGCTCGCACTTGCAGGCTCGATGCGGCCGCAGCGCGCCGCCGAGATGGCCGATTGCGTCAAGCTTCTGGAAACGTCGCTCGCCTCGATCAGGGGAACGTTCTACGTCAACGTGAAACGCCTCGTGCGCCTCAACAACGTGGCATTCCATTCGCTTGCGGGTGCCTTGCTGAAAGCGGCGGAAGAACGGCCGGACATCAAGATCACCATCATCACGTCGAGCGTGATCGGCTGGTCAACGAAGAAATTCGGTACACTCACGGCGAAGAACCCGAAAATCGTCGTCGAGGAATATGACAGCGAGTTCTATCCCGGCCAGGCTTTCCTCGAAGAAGGCGGCTTTGTGCCGGTGCTACGCACCCAGACGAAGCTCACCTGGAAGCACGAACGCGCCATCTTGCCGCGTCATGGGCTGGAGCCCGGCATGACCATGGCCGACATTTGCTGCGGCATCGGCGACTTCGCGGTGCTGGTCGCCAAGGAGTTTTCGCCGTCGCGCATCGTGGCACTCGACCATTCCAAGTCGAGCCTCGCCTATGCCCGCCAGGTCGCCAGTGAATTCGACATCGGCGGCATCGAGTATATCTACGGCGACGCTGCCGAGATGCTGCTGGAAGACGGCCAGTTCGATTTCGTTTCTTGCCGCCACGCACTGCAGATCTTCAACAAGCCGGAAATGATCGTCAATGAGCTCGTGCGCATCTGCAAGCCGGGCGGCCGTGTCTACGTCACCAACGAAAAAATCTCCCAGTGCCTCGGCGAACCGCGCGGTCCCTCCATCGAGTGGACCTACGAACAACTCTCGAAACTCTTCGCGGATTTCGACATGGACCTCGAATTCGGTCCGAAGAGCTACCAGGCCCTGCAACGTGCCGGTCTTGAGGACCTTCGCATCGAAAGCTTCATGGTGACCAACCGCGACGGGGACGCACAAGCCTTCGCTGACATGATCATGGCGTGGGAAGAAATGTTCGCAGGCGGCATGTCGGAAAAACGCGGTGATGACGCCGCCTTCGTCGAAAAATTCCGCCGCGGCTTCGAAGATCACATTGCTGCTGCCCTTCATCCCGGCGGTTATGCCGGCTGGCCCGTCTGGGTGGCATCTGGACGCAAGCCGCGATGAGCGAGATTGCAGGGACACCACCCTCGCGTTGGGGATTTTCACTGACGTCGTTCCGCGCGAAATTCGTGCTGGTCGTCGGCGGCGCCGTGCTGGTGGACCTGTTGGTTGCCGGCGGCATCGCGCTATGGAACGTCAATCGCCTCTCCACCAATGCGATGGACGAGGTCGGTCGCGGTCTCGAAAAGGCGAACATCGAATATCTGCAGAACTATCTCGAGACGACGGTCGAGCGCACCGACCTCCTGCTCGACCGCTACCATGCGGAAGTGACCGGCCTTGCCGGGTCGATGCAGACGTTCATCGACAATCCTGCGCTGTCCGACAAGCTTGGCCAGCAGCTTCAAACCGATGGTGTGACCACCCCGCTCACCTATAACCAGGCGGGCAATTGGTGGCAGAACCAGGCAGGCGAGGCTTCGGCCGTCACCGTCTGGGGTTATCTGCTCGACGAGAACAAGCAGCCGACCCCGGAGGCGATGAAAACCGTGCGCGAAAGCGCCATTTTCAACCTCGTCGGCCCAAGCTTCCTTTCGGCCGGTCCGCCGAAATTGCAGATGTACTATATCGGCCCCCGCGCAAACCCGATCCTGCGCTCGACGCCCTACAACGACCAGGGCTCGGTCTTCGACAAGGTCTATCCGGGCCACAACGAGACGAATTGGTGGGACTTCTACTTCCCCGGCCTCTACGAGACGTGGCAGTCGTGGCTCGCCACGCCGACGGAGCGCCCCGTCGACAGCCAGATCACCATGCTGTCGCCCTATCTCGACGGCATCACGGGCAAGATCATCGTCAGCTTCTTCCAGCCGTTGGCGACACCCGACCGCAAGGACCTGAACGGCATCGTCGGCGTCGACCTGACGCTCGACCAGCTCGCCGATATCGTCAAGAGCGTCAAGATCGCAGAGACGGGCTTCGCGTTCCTCACCATGTCGAACGGCAACGTGCTTGCCGTCACCGAACAGGGCGAGAAGACGCTCGGCGTCAAGATAAACAATGAAAGCGGCTTCGACCGGCGGCTGGCGCACAGCAATCAGGCCGCCATCGCTTCGCTCGCCATGCCGTCAACAACCGAGACCGTGCTCACCAATGTGACGCTGAAGGAGAACGGTGAGGACGTGCCTTATGTCGTGTTGCTCAAGCAACTCGAGGCGGAGAACCTCTATACCGGCAAGGTCCCCGTCACCCGCGAAGTCATGTCGCTCGGCTTCATGGTTCCGGAACACGAGATCTATGCCTCGCTGATTGCAGCCAAGCAGGGCATTTCCGACGAGACGCGCCAGGTCGTAACTTGGCAGATCGGCACCGTCATCCTTTCACTGCTGGTCGTTCTCAGCGCCGTCTTCGCGATTTCCGGCCGAATCACCGCCGGCCTTCGGGCACTGGTCGAGGCGGCTCAGCGCTTGCAGAACAAGGATTACTCCGTCCGTGTGGCCATTCCCGCGCGCGACGAGGTGGCCGCGGTCGGCATCGCCTTCAACCGCATGGCGGAAGAGATCAGCTACCACACGGAAAATCTTGAAAACCTGGTGGCTGTGCGCACGAAAGCGCTCGAAACCGCCAATGGCGAAATCAACGCGCTGAATGCCAAGCTGAAGAGCGAGAATCTGCGGCTTGGCGCCGAGCTCGACGTCGCGCGGCAGATCCAGATGATGGTGCTGCCGCGGCGCGACGAGCTCGACGAGATCAAGGGCATCGACGTTTCCGGCTACATGGAGCCGGCTGACGAGGTGGGCGGCGACTATTTCGACGTGCTGCACGACGATCGGCGCATGAAGGTCGGCATCGGCGACGTGACGGGCCACGGGCTCGAAAGCGGCGTGTTGATGCTGATGGTGCAGTCGGTGGCGCGCGCGCTCCAGGAACAGGGCGACGAGAACCCGCGCGAATTCCTGGAAGTCCTCAATCGCGCCGTCTTCAAGAACATCCAGCGCACCAAGACCGACAAACATCTTTCGCTCGCCTTCCTCGACTACGCAGATCGCAAGATGACCCTGTCGGGCCAGCACGAGGAAGTGCTCGTGCTGCGCGACAATGACGAGGTCGAGCGCATCGATACCGTCGACCTCGGCTTCCCGATCGGCCTTGAAAGTGACATCGGCCCATTCATCTCCACGCATGAATTCCCGTTCGATACCGGCGATGTCATCGTGTTGCATACGGACGGTGTTACCGAGGCGGAAAGCCCCGGGGGCGAACTCTTCGGGTTCGACCGGCTGTGCGAGAGCGCCAAGAAACGCCGCAGGGAAACCGCCGACGAGATCAAGGATGGCATCATCGCGGATCTCATGGCGCATATCGGCACGCAGAAAATCCACGACGACATCACGCTCGTCGTCATGAAACACAGGTAAGGTCATGGAAGCCACATTCGGACAGGTGGAATTCACCAATGGCGCCGGCGCGCTGAAGAACCGCATCCGTCTTGCCGACGGTCCGCTCGACCTCACCTGGCAGCATTGCGGCGTTACCTCGGAGTTCCTGGGCGACTTCTTCGCCCTGCAACGGGTGGAGAAGGGCGGCGACTATAACGAAGCGCGTCACTCGATCGGCTACCTGACGAACGAGCTTTTGGAAAACGCGCTGAAATTCCGCCATGGTAACGGCATCACGCTGGAAGCCTCGCTTGACGGCGCCTCCTTTGAGATCCGTATTAGCAACGTGATTACCCAGGAGACGGCCGGAAAATTCCAGGCGCTGCTCGCCGAACTGACGACGCGCGATCCGGGCGAGCTTCTCATCGAACGCATCGAAGAAAATGCGGAGAACATGAATTCGAGTGGCTCGGGCCTTGGCCTGCTCACCTTAATGAGCGACTATGGCGCGCGTCTCGGCTGGCGTTTTCAACCGGCGACTGAGCCGGATACAATGCGCCTCGAAACCTACGCCGCCCTCGAGATCGTTTGAGCAGATATTACCGGGAGTTGATTGTAAAAAATGGAAATCAAGACAAACGAATATAGGGTCTGGAGCGAGGGTTCGGCGATCCATTACGAAGGCACGATGCGCCTTTCCGGTACGGAAGCCTATGCGCCCATCCTCGACCTCATGAAACAGGTGCTGGACGAGAAGCCGGAGAGCATCACGCTCGATTTGTCCGGGCTCGAATTTCTGAACTCCTCCGGCATCAACCTGCTCGCGAAATTCACCATCGACGTGCGCAAGCAGCCGGGCACCGGCCTGATGGTCAAGGGCAGCACGCAGATTCCGTGGCAGTCGAAATCCCTGCCGAACCTCAAGAAGCTGCATCCCGCCGTCAACCTGGTAATCGCCTGACCGCCAGCAGCCGCACGAAATCTGCGGCGGACGGACGTTTCGCCGCTTCCTCCAACCCGGCCCGCAGCAGACGCAGCAGGTCGGGCTCGTCGTGTTCCAGGGCATCCGGAACCGCGAATGCCGGCTGTTCTCCGGCGATCCGCCGGCACACCACAGCTTCCGCATCGCCGGAATAGGGTTTCTGCCCCGTCAGCAGGAACAGGCCGAGGGCTGCGAGCGACCATAGGTCCGCTTCCGGCCCGACGGCTCCGCCCGTAAGCTGCTCGGGCGCCATCCAGGCCGGCGTGCCGGAAAGCTCTTCACGCTGGAGATCGTCGCCGGGCGTTCCGGCAATGCCGAAATCGATAAGCACCGGCATCTCGCCGCGAAATAGCACATGCGCGGGCTTCACATCGCGATGCACCACGCCCCGAGCGTGGATGTAGGCAAGCGCATCGGCCAGGCGAGAAAGCAATGCCGCGACCACGGAAGGCACGACCGGCGGCTCCGGCAGCGCGTCTTCCAGCGCTTCGAAGGCGATCCAGTTTTCGCCCTCGCCAAGAAGTCGCGGCAGCGCGGGATGCGGCAGGAGATGCGTGAACCGGCGCTCCCGCTCGAACCGGCGCAGGGCCCCGGTGTCCTGCACCTCCACCACCCGCTTGACGACGACGGGCGTGCCCTCCCCGATCCGCGACCGGTAGACCAGGACGGGGCCACGCCCGCGCAGCACCTCCCCAACCGGCGGCACGCCGTCGCCCATGGCGCTAGATCGCGCCGACCCGCCGCCACATCGGCAGGGCCACGGCAATGATCATTTCGACATTCTCCCGGATGACGCGCAGCGCCTGCGCATCGTCCTCGATCGGCACGCCGCCGTTGCGCAGACGGTCGCCGCGCTCCTGCAACAGGGCGTGAATGGCAGTTGTCACCGCGTCGGCCTCCGGCTCGGCGCCATCGACCAGCACCTCGTAGGCCAGCATTTCGAACAGGCGCACTGTGATACCGGAGCCAAGACCGGCGGCGGCCAGCGCGCAGACGGCACGCGCCTCGTCGGCGCAGATGCGCAGGTGGGCGCGGTTGTAACGCCGTACCGAGGCCACCCCCTCCTCCGTCACAGCATTCGGCAGTGCCATCGCCTGGCGCGAGCCGATCAGCATACCCAGTACCTCGCGCTCAGTAGCGCTCGAACCGTCCGCCTCCGGCAGGCTCCTGAGTTCACCGATCGTCATCGGGCGTGCGACAAGGGCATCCAGGGCTGGGCGGTAGAAACTCTCATTGAGAGCCGCCTCACCGACAGGCACCTTCACTGCCAGCTTGATCTCAGACGGTGGCACGACGAGGCAGAGCCCGCGGGCCGCAAGCCGCTGCTCCAACCGCCGTGGCGCGATTGGTCGGGCACCGCGCATGTAAATGTCGCGGCGGAAGCTGCGGACAAGGAAAAAATCCCTGGCGGTTTCGGCATAGGCCTCAGGGAAACCCTCGACGAGACTGCGCTGTTCGGCAGTCATGGAAAGGTCCGGATAGTTCTCGAAGAGATTGGCGGTCGCAGCGAAGGAAAGTTTCGCCTCCGCCAGATCCCGCGCAACGTCGATCTGGTAGCAGGGCGCCCAATGCGCGTTCAAATATTCGTGGCTGAGGTAAGCGGTGCCATCCGCCCGCTCCGTATCCAGCCGGTCGAGCATGTCGATCGAGATCATGTCGGCGCCGGCGGCGGAAAAGGCGCGCGCCATGTCGAGCCCGCGCAGCACGCGCCGGTCACTGCGATCATTGTCGAGCGATGCCGTGAGGCTGACCAGCCGCTGCATCGGCATCGACGACGTCCAGCGTGGCAGGGCATTATAAGTGACATAGAGCAGCCCGCCGGGCTTCAGGTAACGCGCGGCAAAGCGAACGATATGGCCACGGTTTTCCGTGCTGACCCAACTCCAGACGCCGTGCAGCGCGATATAGTCGAACATCGGCAGGCCAGCGTAACCGCCATCGGCGAGGTCTTCGAAGGACGCTTCTTCCAGGCGAATGTTGCCTACCCCGCCGGCGTCAGCAAGAGCGCGGCCTCTTGCGATATGGGCCGGGTTGAAATCGAAGCCCCAGACGCTGCTTTGCGGATTGGCCGCGGCGATCGTCAGCGCGGTCTCGCCGACCCCGCAACCCAGCTCGCAATAGGCGAAGGGCGCGCCCTCCTCGACCGGCGGCTCGATGCCGCGCAACAGGCATGCCACATCCATATGTGCTGGCGTCTGCTCGACATAAAATCCGGGCAGATATTCGATGTCGGAGACGTAGCCGTTGGTCCAGTCGTTCATGAAAAATCCTAACTAGCGCAAATGTGGCGGCGGGCGGAATTGGATGGAAGCGGGTTTTTGGCGCGGGCGGGCGGGCTGGAGCCAGGTATTCCAGCCGAGCCGGCTTGCCTTCGGCTCTTCGCGATGCCCGCCGAGTTGCAACGCCGGAACTTGGTCGGGCTTTAGTTCCAAGCGGATGTTGAACATCTTGTCAGCGCCGAGCGCACCCGCAGCAAGGTCCGTCAGCAGGCGCGCGCGTTTTCCATCCGGCAGCAGCGAACGGAAGGAGGGATAATCCAGCGCCTCCAGGCAAATCGTCACGGCGGACTGGATGTCGAAGGTCTTGGTGCCGATCACCGCGTCGTCGCCCAGGCGCGCGAAGGCGCCTTTCGGCTGGGCGCGGTCAGGCAGGCGCGTGCGGTCGGAAGACGCGATCGGATACCATTCCCCGGAAAACTGCTCAACGCGCAGCCGATGGCCGAGCGCACCGGAGAGCGCCCGCTCGATCGCCGTGGCGGAGCGGCCCTGCCGGGCAAGCAGGCCACCGAAGAAGACGAAGGCGTGATCGCCGATATGCGTCCGGTTCGCTGTCGCCGGAAGCCCAAGCCCGACGAGGGATTTCAACGCATGGTCGATGGTGGCGGGGGTGCCAAGCTGGGCCGCCCGCTCGCGCTCGATGGCGGGACGGTATTTTGCCCAGGCGTTGTAAAGCAACCCGGAAAGCCGGTTGTTGAAGACGTCGAAGAATTCGCGCAGCGCAAAATTGCGCTCCCGCACGCTCACCTGCACGAGTTCGCTCAGCGCATGCGGCAGCACGCCCGAAGGGCCTGTGAGGCCGACCAGCGTCTGCGTCATCTCGACCGGCCCGCCACCACGTGGCCTGCGCACGGAGAGAACCTCGGCAGAGGCGAAACCGAGTGGCACCGACGAGCGGATTTTTAGCGCCGCGCGCTCTGGATCCACGCCCTGCCCGACGGGATCGACCGGCTGGTGCGAAACGTCACGCCCCTCCTCGGCGCCGAGCGCCTCCAGCAGGCGAACCATCTGGAAGAGCTCGAAAGCCTGCGGTGCCTCAAAGACACTCGCAACTAGAGAAGAATTCGATCGCCTGCCCGTGCCGGCCATGTCTTCAGCTTTCCGCTTCGCCCCCTCACCAGGGCGGTGAGCCGTGAGAATGAATTGACGCTCGCATAGAGACCCAGGAAGCGCTCGATGATGCTGGCCATCAGGAAGACGCCGTTGCCGGAGAAATTGCTCTCCTCGAAGGTCATCGTCACATCGACCCCCCGGCAGAAAGCGCTTTGGCCAAAACTCCTGACACGCGCCGTACCGCTTTGCGATGACAGCGCCGTGATGCCGTCGATCAGGGCGCGGGTTTCGGCGGAATTGCGGAAATCGTAGAGCAGCAGGATTTCCTTCAACGCCTCCACGCCGCCATCCGATACCAGCGAGAGATGGTTGAGTGCCAGATGCGAGATCAGCCGCCAGCGCCCGCCCTGGCCGTAATGCGGCCGGATCGTCGGGGTCGGCACGGTGAGGAGCCGCATGGTCTTTACCATCGGCACCGGCTCGACCATGCGCAACTGCGGCTGGCCGCCACCGAAGGGCAAACGTTCCGGCCGGTTGCGGTTGAGGCAGAGCGTCTCCACCGAAAGCACGTCGTCGGCAATGGCCTTCGGGTTGAAATCCGGATCGGAGAGCGAGAGGAACACCTCGCTGCCGGGGTTCTCTTCCTCGGCCTGCCGGCGATGGGAAAGCCACCAGGCGGCCGACCGTTCCTCGCCGCGTAGCGCCTCGCCATCGGCGCCGTGGCGGATTCCGTAGAACGGCAGCAGCGCCCGCGCGTCGCCTTCGGCGGTTACGGTGGAGACGCCTTCGATGCTGTAGACTTCCAGCGCATGCAGCCGGCGGCTATCGGGCACGACGCGGTATTCGGTGACGGTCCGGTCGAGCTTGATCGGCTCGGCCGCCTGCGGAAACAGGTTGACGATCGGCGTGCAGCCGAGCGCGAAAGCGGCGGCCGTCAGCGACCGCTCAAGGCTCGGCACGGAGCGGTTGAGATAGATGAAGACGTCGAGGGTGCGGCCCTTGCCGGCAAGACGGGCCACGTCCGGGAAGGCGAGATCGACGAACAGGAATTTTTCCGGGAAGGCGAAATATTCGGTGAGCAGCCGATAGGCCGGGTGCGAGGCCTGCGGATAGGGCAACATGCTCTCGTCCTGGCCGAAGCCGCCGGGCGACAGGGCCGAGGCATCGAGCATCGCCGGATTGCGGTCGTTGGCGCCCTCGGCAAAGGCAACGGCCACCGCATCGTTCAGGAGAAGCTCGTAGAGGGGATAGACGAGCTGCGGCTGGCCGCGCAGGAAGAAGCGCAGGCGGCCGGGATTGTAGCTCGAAAAATCCAGGCCCTCGCCCGCCATTTCCAACGTGAGGCGCAGGCAGCCCGCCGCATTGTGCGCCTGCGGCGTTTCCGGCGCCGTGATGGGGCGACCGGTCAGCGTTGCCGAACGCACCACGACCGGGTGCAGCGTGACATCGAAACAGGTGGAGAAGCGGCAGCGCTCGCCATCGACCGGCTCGGTATCGAGCAGGGTGCCAACGGGCACGTGATGGGGTTCCTGAAGCTCGACCTTCGGATCCAGCTGGAGGATCGACATGGAGGGGATCGGGCGGTCGAAATGCGGATAGAGGATGCCGAGCATGGCATTGGTCAGCTCGGGAAAATCGTCGTCCATCTTCTGCCGCACGCGGGCGGTGAGATAGGCGAAGGCCTCGATCAGCCGGCCGACATGCGGGTCTTCGATCGCATCCTCGGACAGCCGCAACCGGCCGGCAATGCGCGGGTTTTCCGCGGCAAAGGCGGCGGCGGCCCTGCGGATGCTGAGAAGTTCGCGGTTATAATGGACGAGCAGATCATCCGACATGGGCTGGCCGAACCCCTCTCCAACGCCTTGTCGATTCGTAACGGTATCCCGGCGGTTGCGCGGACATTGGCGTACTCCTTCTCACCCTGTCAAGGAACCGTCGGGGCCTCGTCATAGGGTTGGGCACGTGAAATCGGACAGGGTGTCCCGTGCGAACGGATTGCGGGTCGCGGGCGCCGTCAGCCGCATGAGAACCGCGCGGTTGCCGACGCGGAACTGGTAGGTCACCACGTCGGTCGGGTTCTTGTCGACTTTGCGGCCCTGGTCGAAAAGCCGGAAGAGCGCCCAGGCGCCCTGCTCCGTCAGGATATTGCGCTGGCCGGCGACCTCGGGCGTCATCGACATGGAGGCGCCCGCCACCAGGTTTTCCGGCGGCCAGAGATATTGCGTGCCCGCCGGCGGGCCGTGGCTGTAACTGGCCACCTTGCCGCCAATATCGAGCAGGAAGGCCCGCGCGGTCGCATCGAGCTTGCCGACCTCGACGGTGAAATCGACATTCGGTTTCTCCTGCCCGGCGAAGAAGACCGTCTCGATATCGTCCGCCTTCTCGAAGGCCGCGAGCACGGCATCGGGGAAACCGAGACCGAATTGCTGGCCGGCCTTCCAGCGCCAGGGCTTCGTCGTCCGGTCTATATAGGGTTTCAGGTAGTCGTTGCGGAACCCGGCAATGGCGCCCTGCGGCCCGAAGAGCCGCGAAAAATCGTCAAGCGAGGCGTCGTTGATGCTCTCGGTGTCGAAGGGATAGCGGCCGATCGTCGTCGCGGTGCAGAGCGGCAGCACCGTGGAGGTCCAGATTTCCGCCAGCCGCTCGCGCGAACTTCCGCCTGTCACCGCGCCGACCTGGCTGAGGATGCGGGCGAAGAAGGGCTGGATGCTCGGCGGCAGCTTGCCGTTGCGGTCAGTCAGCTGGCTGAGCAGCGTCTGCGGCTCGGTGCCGAGTTCCAGCACGTCGCCGCCGGCAGCGACATGGTTGAGCTGCCGGTAGAGTGGCTCCAGCGCCGCCAGCATGTCGTCGACGGGCGTCTGCTGGCCCTCCGCCTTGGCAACGACCGCCTCGCGAAAGACCTTGAAATGATCGGTCACCGACTGCGGCACGTTGACGACGCGGCGCGGCGCCCGGACGGTCTTCGTCACCTGCGTCAGTTGCTCGGCGACCATGGCCTCGATCGCGCCTGCCGCGCTCGACGTCAGGTCCGTCAGGTCCACCTCGGCCGCGATGGCAACGAAGAGTTCCTTGGCGGGCGACGGGTTGCCGGCAACGATCGCCACGGCATCGGCGAGGCGCCGCGGATCGGTCTCGCCGGCAATGCCGAGATCGGCGAGCAGGCTGTCCCAGCGGCTCATGTAGTTGACGCGGTAGAGATCGGCCAGGCCATCGCGGATGCGGCCGGCCTCGCGTTCGCGGTCGAGCGCCGTGTCCGGCTTGCCCATCACCCAGAGGTCGGCGGCGAGCGCCAGTGCCGCATCGCCCGAGGCGCGCATCATCACGCCGAAACCGTTCTTTGTATAGATGCCCTCGATGCCGTCGAAGAAGCTCGCGCCGCTCACCCGCGCCAATGCTTCGGGGCCGGCCAGCCCCATATGGTCGACCGGCCGCCACATCGCCATCCCCTTCACCGCCGGGTAGGTCTCGGCCATGTCGTAGGCGAGACGCGCGAGGCTGTAGTCAGTGATGCGCGCGCGCGCGTTTTCGATGAGCGCACCATCGGAGGAGGGCGTGGGAATGGCGACCGAGGCGAGCTCGGAGAAGTGGTCGGCGATGCGCTGGTCGACCGCGTCGCTGCGGTCGTAAAGCATCCAGTTCGCCGCGAAATCGGGGCCGAGCAGCGCTGCGGTCTCGCGGCCGGGCGGGCGTTCGCCGGTCAGCATCAGGTAGAACTTCAGCTGGGTGAAGCGCAGGGCGGCCGGCGTCTGCTGGTTCGCCAGGCCCTGGCGCAGATATTGCCAGACGAAGGGGAAGAACAGGTTGGCGAGTGCCTTGTCATAGGCCTTCCGCGCCTCGCCCTGCACGGAGGATGGGCTGTAGAGGCCGAAGGTCGCGCCGCGCGGCTCCTCCTTGGCAAGGGTCGCCAACCGGTCGAGCACCGCAAGCACCGGCTCGAAACGTGTCGAGAGGCTGCCGGCCGGCACCGCCTCGGCGATGCGCCCGCGCGCCGCCGTCGTCTGGTCTGTGACGCTGGCCACATAGGCGCGCCCGTCGCTGAAGCCGAGCCACCAGAAGGCGAGCACGGTGAAAGCCGCGATGCAGAGCAATGCGTTGATCGCCAGATCCTTGAACCGGGCGGCCACCAGCGCCGGCCGCGTCAGGCCGCCGAGATCGGCCTCCGGCAGGATGACCTTGCGCAGCAGCCCGAAGAGGAAGAACGGCCGAACACGCCGCGCGCCCGGATCCGGCGCAAGCGCCAGTGTGGCGGGGCTGCGGCCGAACAGCGGGGCGAGCGAGCCAGCGAGCGCATCGACATTGTCGCCGGTCTGGCGGCAGGAAACGAAGAAGACGCCGCGCATGTTCGTCGCCGCGCCAAAACGGTGCAGCGTGGCGAGCTGCTGCACAAAGGGCTGGATGCGCTCGCGCAACAGGGCGAATTGTGCGGGGAATTCGAAGGTGCGGCGGCGGCGCAGCTCGTCCGGCTCCTCCTGCAGGCAGACGAACTGGCGCTGCGCGATGCGTTCAACAAGGCCGGCAAAACCCCGGTCGAGCGCTTCGGCGGGGCCGCGGGCATCACCACCGAGATCCGGCGCGATCGGGATGCCGAAGGCGGCCGCGCGCTCCTCGGTCGTCAGGTCCTCGAAAATCTCCTCGAAACCGACGACCCGGTCGAGCTTGGTGACGACGATATAGACCGGCGCATTGGCGCGCAGATGCTGGACGGCCTCGTCGAGCCGCTGGCGGATGGCCGTGGCATAGGCGACCGCCTGTTCCGGCAGCATGGCCAGCAGTTCATCGACGCTGAACGCCACGACGATGCCGTTGACCGGCTGGCGCGAGCGCAGGTGGCGGATGTGTTGCAGCGCCTGCTGCCAGAGCTGGCGCGCCTCGGGCGCCTCGCTGCCGGTGAGCCGACCGGAAAACTCCACCAGCACGGCCTGGTCGCTGATGTGGAAACGGGCGGAGGGGGCCTCCACCGCGCCGTCGCTCTCAAAGGGCAGCGTCAGGCCGCTGGCGCGCACCAGCGAGGTCTTGCCGGCACCGTCCGCGCCAAGCAGCATGTACCAGGGCAGCGCATACCGCGCGCTGACGAAGAGATCACCATGGCCGCGTCGGAGCAGGCTCATTGCCCGGCTTGCGGCATCGCGGAAGGCGGAAATCTCGGCGTCGACCGCCGCCCGGTTGCGGTCCGTCCGGTCCGCCGCCTCTTCTTCCTGCTTGCGCAAAGCCGCGATCAGCGCCGCCTCCTCGCTGCTGCGCTTGGTGCGCATCAGGAAGCCGAGGCCACCCCAGGCGAGCGCCAGAAGCAGGAGCAGCGTGAGGCGGGCGGCGGCCGATCCAAGCGGGCGCACCTCGCCGAAGGCGATCAGCGGGCCGATGAACCAGATGAGAAGCGCCAGAAGCAGGACGACGATCGTCAGGATGACGCTCGGGCGGCGCAGGGTGCGCCCGAATTTCCGCAATCTCGCCCGCACGCTCACGTCAGGCTTTCCCGGTAGGCGATGCGCCTGCGCGCCGCGTCGACATAGGCCCGGTCGATGGTGAACCCGCCCGCCTCGTCGATCGCCTCCAGAGCGCGGGCCACGAATTCGCCGTCACGATCACCGGCGATCGTCGGCGCACGCTTTTCGAGCCAGGTCTTGAGCTGCGGCGATGCCGGATTGTCGGCAAGCGCAATCAGGTCCTTGAGGGCGGCCGTGTCGTTGTTGTCGTCGACGAGATCGGCCTGGAGCCAGGCGGCGATTTCCGGCAACAGCGCATTGGCCCGCACGGCGCGTTTTGCGTCCGCAATGCCGTCGCTGAGCATCGCCCGCTTGTCGAGCCAGAATGCATAGGCGGGAACCGGGCGCTGGCCGTCGAGCATCACGCCAACGGCATCGAGCCGTTGCAGGGCGGCGAGCAGCACCGGCACATCGGCCCGGCGCAGCGGTCCCTTCAGTGGTGCTGCATCGCCGATCGCCTCCTGCACCTGCCGGCGCAGGCGGATCTCGTTGTCGAAGGTCGAGAACAGCACATAGCCGCCGGCCGCGCAGGCAATGACTGTCGCGGCGATCGGCAGCCAGTAGAGGGCCGACCGCGAGGCACCCTGCCGGTCCTTCAGCACCAGGCCGGCCTCCGGCAGGATCGCCTTCTTCACGGCACCGCTGATGAAATAGCCGTGGTTCAGCTCGTCATCCACGCCGAGATCGGGCGGCAGCATGCCGCTGCGCGGCATGGCGAAACGGCGCGACAGTTCCGGCAGCAGCGCGTCGATCGACAGCATTTCCTGCCGCGCGCTCGTCATGAAGACACCGCGCAGCAGCACGCCGCGCCAGGTGCCGTTGCCCAGCGGCGTCATCGCGTCGATGAGCGGCATGACGATGCGCTGGATCGCAGCGATCTGCGCGGAAAAACCGTGGATGTGGCTGCTCCGGATCGGCTCGGATTCCTTCGACAGCAGTTCGATATGGCGCTTGCGCATGGTCTCGACCATGTCGCCGAAACCCGCATCGATCTCCGCATGCAGCGCGTCGACGGTCTTCGGCTCCCTGGCGTCATGCGGCAGGGCGAAACCCCAGGGCTGCGCCCGGTCGGCCGGCTCGATGCGCTCGAAGATCTCCTGGAAGCCGGGCACGAGATCGGTGCGCGACAGGAGCACATAGGCGGGCAGCGTCTGGTCGAGCATCTCGTCGGCCTGGCGGAACCAGGCGGCGATCGTCTCGGCGGTCATGCGCTGTTCGAGCTGGTCGGCCAGCACGAGATCGGCGGGGCTGACGACGAGCATGATGCCGTTGACGGGGAGTTTCGGCCGCACGGCGCGGAGCAGCCGGAAGAGTTCGCCGGCGTCGTCCGACACCTGTGCCTCGACGAAGACCGCATCCGGCCCGACCCACCAGTTGGCCGGACCGATGGTCTTCGGCATGCCGAGGCGCATTTCCGCGCTTTCGAGCAGGCAGGTCTTGCCGCTGCCGGCCGGGCCGACGATCAGGAAGAACGGCACCGAATAGCGCCCGCGCCGGCCCTTCAGGCCACGATCGGCAAGGAAAGCGCCGACCTGGCGGCGCAGATCGCGCAATGCCGGCGTTTCCGGCGTCGAGCGACGGAAGAACAGGCGCGAAAAGACGACCGGCAGCAGCGCCCAGACGACCACCGGCAAAAGGGAGAGCAGAAGCCCGAGATCGGGATCGGCGACGAGAGGTTGCTTCGCCAGGAACCAGCTCGCGGCCGCAGCGGCCGCAAGTCCGAGAAGCCAGAGAATGAGCAGCCACGGCCTCATGGGGTCTTTTCCGCGGGGATCTGGAATTCGACGCGGCGGTTGCGCGCCCGGTTCTCACGGCTGTTATTCGCGATTAGCGGGTCGTTCGCGCCGCGGCCCTCGAAGCTCACCCGCGCGGGGTCGTCGACATGGCGTTGCAGCATCTGCGCGGCGGAGCGGGCGCGGGCAAGCGAGATCGCCATATTGTCGCCGAGCGGGCTTCCCGCCCCGACGGGCGTATTGTCCGTATGACCGACGACGGCGATCTTCCCGCTTTCAGCGTTCAGCGCATCGCCGATGCGGGTGATCAGCGGCTCCTCGCCGAGTGAGAGGTCGGTGCCACCCGAGGGGAAGGAGGCCTTCAGCATGCGGATGACCACCAGCTCGCCGACGCTTGCGACCTCGACGCGGCCATCGGCGATTTCCGGCGCCAGTGCTTCCGAAAGCCGCTCGACCTGCGTCTTGCGCACCGGCGGCACGGGGTCGGGGATGGTCGGGATGCCGGCCTGTTCCACCAGAAGCGGGATGGCCGGGACCAGTGCGGCGATCTCGGATGCGGTCTGCTCCATGCTGGAGCGCAGGCTGATCGAGGAGAACGCCCAGACGACGGCGAGAAGCGCCAGCAGCACAAGTGCGGCCAGCCACGGGGCCGCCATGCTGCGCGGCGCGCGGTGCGGTGCTGCCGCACTCTGCCAGACCTGCGAAAGGTTGCGCTCGTAGGGGCCGCGCACCCGGCGGATGACGCGGTAGAGATCCTGCCGCAGCCGGGCGAACTGTCCCTGCCCGCCATCCATAACCCGGTATTTTCCGCTGAAGCCGATCGACAGGCAGATCGCCATCAGTTCGAGCACGTCGATATTCTGTTCCGGCTGCTGCAGAAGCTGCTGGAGCAGGTCATAGAAGCGCTCGCCGCCCCAGGTCTCGTTATAGAGGATGGAAACGAGGCTCTGGCTCGCCCAGCCGGTCGTCGCACCCCAGCGGGTGTTGAGGATGATGTCGTCGATGACGGCGCAGAGCGCATAACGCGACACGCGCACAAGCCGGTCCGGTGTATCGCGCGCCATCGCCGCCGTCTCGAAATTGCGGATCTCTTCGAGCACCCGGCGGCGAAATTCGGCGATATCGTCGGGGGCCGCGCTCTCGTTGAGCCGGCCGGCAAGCCAGAGCAGCGGCGAGGCTGCGCCCACCAGCGGGTTGACCGCCGCAAGCTCGAACGCCTTTTCGATCGCCGGATCGCCGCGATGGCGCGCGCGCTCGACGGGCAAGGCGTCGAGGCCGAAATCGAGATCGTCCTTCTCGCTGGCCGCAGGACGGCCGCCGAAAAACCCGCCATCGCCGCCGCCGAAGCCGCCGCGCGGCAGGCTTTCCTGCCCGAAGGTCGTCGACTGGCGCGACGGCTGCCCGCCCAGCGGCCTGCGGATCGTATCGTCGGCACTCGGAAAATCGGCAAATGGATCGTTCACGCCCGCCTCCTCAGTCCTTCACGGCCCAAAGGTCGAGCTCAAGCGCCGGGAAGTCGCCTGCGACATGGATGGCGAGGCCGTTGCCGGCCGCGACCTGCTTCCAGATCGGGCTGGAACGGTCGAGTTCGAAATAGGCCTTGCCGGTATGGTAGGGGATCTGGCGCGGCGCCACCGGCAGCGCACGCAGCATGATGCCCGGAAGGGCGGCATTGACCAGCTCGGTGATCTGCTCCGCCGCGCCGATCTTGAACTGCCCGACGAGCCGGCGCACCAGGGCTTCGGCCGGCATGTCGGCCTTGGCGGCGAGGATGAAGGAATATTTCGAATAGATCGAGCGGTCGGAAACGTCGGCGACGCGGATGCCGTAGCGATGCTCGACGAGCGGGATGGTGATGGCGCTGCGCTCCAGCACCGCGCTCAGCGCCTGGCGCACGGCCGCGGCGACCGGGGCGAAGGCCAGTTGCAGGCGCTCGTGGTCGTAGACCGGGAAGGGCCGCGGCCGGTGGCCGGCTGCGGTGAAGGTGGCAAGCTCGCCGGCAAGCCCGATCATCGACGTGAAGAGCCGTTCGGGATGGACGAAGGTGGCCGACGCCATATGGGTGAAGAGCGGCTGCCAGCGGTTGATGGTCTGGAGCATCATCATGTCGGTGATTTCGGCGGCCGTGCCGACATTGGTGCCGGCCAGCCGCGCGGCGATCGCCTCGCCGCGGTGGTTGAGCAGGCCGACGATTTCGGTGAGCAGGCCGGACAGGATCGGCGAGACGGCGCAATCCATCGCCGGCGGCACATAGCTTTCGTCGAGCACCACCGAATTGTCGCTGCGCACCTCGACGATGCGCGCGAGCCCGATGCCGACGAGGCCGCTGCGGTCGCTGGTATCGAGCGCATAGCGCAGGCGCAGCTTGCCGACATTGATGGGGGCCGCCGACACGTCGCCGCTGTTGGCATCCGACACGTCGATCTCGGCGAGCGTATAGCGGGTCGTCAGTTCGGCCTCGGCGTCGGCCGCCTCGCGCCCGCCCGGCTCCGTCAGCGGCAGGGTGAGGTAGAGTACCGCGTTGCGGACGTTCTCGCCGAGCATCAGCGGCGCGAGGCGCACGCTGTCGTCGGGCAGCGAAAACGGCGTGCCATCAGCAAAGACGCCGGCCGCCCGCTCGACGGCGAACTGGCCGATCGAAAGAAGCTCGCGGTTCAGGCGCAGCTCCGTCAGGCCCCAGCCATGCGGCACGAGCGCTTTCGTCCGGGCCCTCAGCTGGCGCTCGAAATGGCGAGCCTCCTGCTGGAAATGCTGGGCACGGATAAACATCCCCTCCGACCAGATCACCTTGTCATCGAACGACATGCATACCCTTCCCTCTGCCGGCGGCGCAGGTCCATCCCCGCGTCGCGACCGACCTTGCCCCTCTCTGCGAACCGTCTCAGTCCTGTGGCCCCATCTCCACGGACAGTGTCTTCAGGTCCACCTTGAGCTTGAATTTCTTGTCGCCCGGAAGCCCGACCATGGCGCGCCACTTTGCCTCTTCGAAATTGCGGAACCCGACGACCACCGCGATGATCGTCGTGCCCTCGATCATATTGGCCTTTATCCGCTGCACCTCCGCCGGCGCCAGATAGAGTTCCGTCTTGCCCAGCATGGTCGGCCCGAGCGTCTCCGCATCCGCCTCCCAGAGCTGGCGAAAACTGGCATTGGCGAAGGCCGTCTCGGCGTTCAACTGGTAGAGCCGCATGACGACGGGTTGCGGCAGGCCGTCCGGCCCCGGATTGACCAGCGGCGAAGCGACCGCGATGACGTCGATGCTGGCTTCCGCCGGCGCCGGCTTGATCTCGATCTCCTTCGGCGGCGGCTTCTTCGGCATGAGGCCACAGCCGGGCAGCGCGAACGCAAACAGGCACAGGCACAACAGGACGAAGAGGCGCGAGACAACCGCGCGCATCCCGATCGACCACCGCCCCGCCGGAGAGTGCTCGATCGTCAACCTGACTTCTCCTTGCGAAGAAGTTCAACCAAACGCCCCTCGAACCTACGCTTTTCCTCTACGGACAAAACCAACATCGCCGTTTCAACAGCCTTAGCAAACACCGCCGCATCCAGCCCGAGGGCCTCCGCAGCGAAATTCGTCCCAGTATCGGCTATCGAGGCTACCGCCTCGCCCGCCGCATTGGTACGCGCAATCGAGGCATTCCCCATGCCCCCGGAGATATCCACAGGTTTCGGCTCGCCATGCCGGCCGTCAGCCGTGGGTATCCACCAGTCCTGTAGGACCGCAACCTTGTCCCGGGCATTCTCTGCCGCCGTATCCGGCAGGATCGCCGCCTTCACGGCCTCCGCGGCCTGCTCGTCGAAGCCGAACGGCCCCTCCGCGAAGGGATCGTCCGCGACGGGCAGCGGCGCGACGCCCGGCGCCGCCGTCTCGATTGCGACCGCGATGATCGCATCGCCGAGCGTCAGCACATCCTTGTCAACGAGCGTGCGGGAGGCTTCACGCCCCAGCGGCACGCCGTTGACCAGCACGCCATTGGTGGACATGTCCGTGAGCAGGAAGCCGCCGGCCTGCCGCTCGATCCGGCAATGCCGCTTGGAAACGACACGCTCGGGATCCGCCAGCACCCAGTCGGCATCCTCCGACCGGCCGATGACGAGGGCTCCCGTCTCGACGGTTCTTTCCCGCAGGCCGGTCGCCAGGCGCTCCGGGCCTTTGAGTACGAGTCGCAATTGCATAGCCTACCCCCGACGGCGACCCGTTTTCCCGCCTCGCAGGGAATCACGGAATCGCTGGCTTGGCCGGATGTTACCCCACCGTTTTACGAGCGACTACCAGATATGCGGAATAATACATGCAGGATCGGTCGTGCAACCGGACATGCCAGGGTGCTTCTCCGACCGAGCCCGTGCGCCGCAGGCTGCCGGCGGCGAGCGGCCCTTCGGAGAGCAGCAGGTCGAGGATGGCCTCTGGGCTGCCGGCATGGACGGAGCGCTGCGAATGACCGCCAAGCCAGGCCTCCACCGGCGTCACCTGCCCCGCCCAGTCGAAGGGCACGGACAACACGGCGCTGCCTTCGTCCACCAGCACGCGGCTGATCTCGACGAGGCCAGCGCGCGGATCGCGCATGCAATCGACGACATTCATGCCGATGGCGAGCGCGAAGGTGCCGGCGGTAAAGGGCAGTGCCAGCGCATCGCAGAGCCAGACGTCGCCGCGGCCCTCGGCCCCTTGGCGCAGCGGATAGGTGCGCCGATCATAGACCAGACCGATCCGGCGCAGGCCGTAATTGACTTGGCCGCCGACCACGGCCTGTCGGCCGGTGCGGGCCAGCGGCACGGAAAGGTCGATGCCGAGCACGTCGCGGCCGAGCCGTTCGGCGGCGTCCACGACGGTGCGCCCGGCGGCGCAGCCGATATCGAGCACCGGGCCATCAGGCAGCCCGTCGCCCAGCATGTCGAGCGCCTGCGCGAGATTGCGCGACACCGCTCCCGGCACACCGCCGCCCGGCACCGGGGGAAAAGCCACGGGATCCTGGTCGCCCCAATGGTCCCAGGCATAGGAGGAGACGTGCTGGCGGATCGATTCGAGGCCGCTGCCCGGCCCCGCCGCATCCCCAAGGAGGCTCTCGACCGCGGGCGTGAGGTCGTTGCGCGCCAAGAGGTAGAACAGGTTGTCCTGCACGAAGCGGCGTACTTCCGGCACGATGATCGGCATGCCGTCGATGATCGGGAATTCGGAACCGCAGGCCTGGCAGCCGAGGATGCCGCTGGCGACATCGCCATGCGCCTCCGTCTCGACGACGCTCAACACCAGCGGCGCGTCCCGCCCGTTCAGGCGGCAGACGGGGCAGACCGGCCGTAGTTTCTCGAAATGGGACAGGCGCACGTCAGCCGCCAATCATCACGGTCGGGCAGCCAGGCGGCAGGATTTTCCCTACGGGGCTCGGGATCGGCGCAACGCAGGCCGCATGCATTGTCATGTCATTGATTCGCGCTGCGGGCAGGTTTCCGATCAGGACCGTCGCGGAGCCCATGCTGATCATGCCCGGCCCGCCAGGAACGCAGCCTGGCAGGGAGCACAGAATGGTCATGTCCGTAACCCTTGCGGCAGGCATGTTGCCAATCAGCACTGTCGGCAAGCCGCCGATGATCGCCAGCGGCAAGGCCGGATGCGGCACGGGTGTCGGAACAAGGGCGGCCGGATGGATCGGCGCATGGCAATGCGGCGCGTCCTGCTTGACCAAATCCCCCATACGCGCGGCGTTCATGATGCCCTATCCGTCCTGCTGGCCAACTGTTTTTCGAGGCTCAACACGTTCCAGCCATTACGACGGCAGTAGGAAACCCTGTCAAGCAGCGTGCGGACGAAATGCATGCCGAGCCCGCCGATCTGCCGGCTTTCGAGGTCCGCGTCGAGATCGGGTTCGGGGATGCCGAGCGGATCGAAGGGGCGGCCGTCGTCCTGCACTTCGATCGCCAGGCGATCGGCGGCAATCGACAGCGACAACAGAATCTCGTGCGCCTCGCCGTCCTCGAAGCCGTAATTGACGGCGTTGGTGAGGATTTCGTCGAGCGCGACGTCGATGCGCGTGACGTCCTCCTCGCCGACGCCGTGCATTTCCAGGAAGCGCCGCACCTTTTCGGCCGCGACCTGGATGTCGCCATGGCTGTTGCCGATGGAAAAGATCGTCTCCTGCGCCAGGCGCCCCGGCGTCTTGAACAGCAGCGCGCAGGCGGCGCCGGAGCGGCTGCGGTCGATGCCGTCGCGGATGAGCCCGGTAATGTCCTTCGATGGTGCAGTGGCTTTTGGCGCATCGATATCGCCGGCGGCAAGCCAGGCAACGTCGCCGGACACCATTTCCCGCTGATTCGTCCGGCCGGAAATCGTCACCACGGCCTTTCCGCGCGCCGCATAAGACACCTTTCCGGACACCACGTCGAGAACGAGCAGGCCGATATCGAGGCCGGCTGTGTCGACGTGTGCCGCAAGCGCCTCCAGCGCCTGCCCCGCGCTCAGGGTCGTCGCGACGACCGCGCGCAACAATTGGCGCAGGCCTGTCGCGCGCAGCGCCGCGTCGATATCGCCCCCCGCGACGCGGGCCGTGCTGATCGCGAGCACCGAGCGGGCCGGCCAATGGTGATCGTAGAAGGAGATCGACCCACGCCCGTCGCCGGCGCCGCCCTCCAGCTCGGCCTCGCGCCGGACGGGGAAACGCTGCGGCGAGAGCGACGCGCGCAGATGCGCGACAAGGGCTTCATCCGACACTGCCATCACGTCGTCACCCCAAAGCGTTTCAAAAAACCTTCTGGCAAGTCGTATAACTTTCTGAAATCATCACGCCACAAAGTGATCAACAGGAAGCCCGAGGTCAATATCATCATGAACATTGCCGAGACGCGGCAGGCAAACAGCCTCGTCGTCGCGCCCACCGGGCGGATAGACAGCCAGACCTCTCCGGTTTTCGACAGGCACCTCTCCGCCATCATCGAACGGGGCGACGTGAACCTGATCATCGACCTGGCGGGCCTGGAATATATCAGCAGCACTGGGCTTTCCGCCTTTCTCTCCGCAGCAAAAAAGGTTCGCGCGGCAGGCGGACGCATGTCGCTGACCGGGCTGAACAGTCGTATCCGTCTGGTCTTCGAAATGAGTGGTTTCTTAAGGTTGTTCCCAATCTATGCCAACGTAGATGCCGCACTCTCCGGCTGAAGGCCGATAGGGCGGTAGACTTTTACGGGAACTAGGAATTAGAGTTGCCCGTCATCTTGCCTATATGAATTGATTCTAGTCATCTTTTTGCGTTGGTGCGGATTGTCGCGTCGGCGCGGCAAAAGCTGGGGGGCCGCTTTGCTAAACGTAGATCTGCAATCACTCGTGGGGCGTCTGAACGCACTTTGCCGTTCGACGCTCGAAGGCGCGGTCGGGCTGACGCTTTCGCGCACCCATTACAATGTCGAAATCGAACATTGGCTGACGAAGCTGGTAGAGGCGCCCGACAGCGACGTCGCGGCCATCCTGCGGCATTTCGAGATCGATTCGAGCCGCCTGCTGGCGGATCTGACCAAGGTGCTGGACCGGTTGAAGACCGGCAACAGCCGCTCGCCGGCGCTGACGCCGAACGTCGTCAAATGGATCCGCGAGGCCTGGATCTATGGTTCGCTGCAATCCGGCGACACATCCATCCGCAGCGGCTACCTGCTCGTCAGCCTACTCGGCGACGATGCGCTGTCCGCTCTGGCGCGTGACGCGTCCTCGCAATTCACCCGAATCAATGCCGAGGTGCTGAAGACCGGCCTGTTGAAGATCGTGTCGGGCAGCAGCGAGGCTGGCCAGTCCGCCTCGGGCGGCAAGGCAACCTCTTCTTCCGGTGACGCGCCCGCATCGTCCGGCTCTGGTGTCGTAAGTGGTTCCGCGCTCGATCAATACACGATCAACCTGACGGCGCGTGCACGCGACGGCAAGATCGACCCGGTGCTCGGCCGCGATTCCGAGACGCGCCAGATCGTCGATATCCTCACCCGCCGCCGCCAGAACAACCCGATCCTCACCGGCGAGGCCGGCGTCGGCAAGACGGCGGTCGTCGAGGGTTTTGCGCTGAAGATCGCTGCCGGCGAAGTGCCCCCGGCGCTGGCGGACGTGGAACTGCTCTCGCTCGACCTCGGCCTGCTCCAGGCCGGCGCCGGCATGAAGGGCGAATTCGAGAACCGGCTGAAGAAGGTGATCGAGGAGGTCAAGGCCTCGGCGAAACCGATCATCATGTTCATCGACGAGGCGCATACGCTGATCGGCGCCGGTGGTGCCGCCGGCCAGAACGACGCCGCGAACCTCCTGAAGCCGGCGCTGGCGCGCGGCGAGATGCGCACGATCGCCGCCACGACCTGGGCGGAATACAAGAAATATTTCGAGCGCGACCCGGCACTGACGCGCCGCTTCCAGGTGGTCAAGGTGGAGGAGCCCGGCGACGAGGCCGCCATCGCCATGATGCGCGGCCTGATCCCGACGCTCGAACGCCATCACGGCGTGCGTGTGCTCGCAGAGGCCGTGGAGGACGCAGTCCGGCTGTCGCGCCGCTACATTCCGAGCCGCCAGCTGCCAGACAAGGCGGTGAGCCTGCTCGACACGGCCTGCGGGCGCGTCGCCATCGCGAGCAACGCCGTTCCGGCCGTCGTCGAGGATCGCCGCCGCCGGGTCAACATGATCGACACCGATCTTGGCGTGCTGACGCGCGAAACCAAGATCGGCACGGACCATTCCGGGCGTATTGCCGATCTCAAGGACGAGCGGGTGCGCGTTTCCGAAGAACTCGAAAAGCTCGAAGAGCAGTGGAACCGTGAAAAAGACCTGGTCGGGCAAATTCGCGCGCTGCACGATGCACTGACCGGGCCGGACGACGCACCTGCGGGCGAAAAGACCCCCGAGGAGATGAAGGCCGAACTGGCGACGCTGACGGCCGAGCTGGAAGCACTACAGGGCGAGACGCCGCTGATGCGCGTGACGGTCGACGGCCAGGCGATCGCCGAGGTGGTCGGCAACTGGACGGGCATTCCCGTCGGCCGCATGGTTTCCAACGAGATCAAGACGATCCTCGCCCTCAACGACAAGCTGCGCGAACGCGTCATCGGCCAGTCGCATGCCCTGGAAGCGATCGCCGAGACGATCCGCACCTCGCGCGCCAAACTGCTCGATCCGCGCAAGCCCATCGGCGTCTTCCTGATGGTCGGCACGTCCGGTGTCGGCAAGACCGAGACGGCGCTGGCGCTGGCCGACCTGCTCTATGGCGGCGAGCAGAACCTCACCGTCATCAACATGTCGGAATTCAAGGAGGAGCATAAGGTCTCGATGCTGGTCGGCTCGCCGCCCGGTTACGTCGGTTACGGCGAAGGCGGCGTGCTGACGGAAGCCGTGCGCCGGCGGCCCTATTCGGTGATCCTGTTCGACGAGATGGAAAAGGCCCATCCGGGCGTGCAGGACGTGTTCTACCAGGTGTTCGACAAGGGCATGCTGCGCGACGGCGAAGGCCGCGACATCGACTTCAAGAACACCGTCATCATCATGACCTCGAATGCCGGCACCGACCTCATCCACCGCCTCTACGCCGATCCGGCCAAGCGGCCGGATGTCACGGAGCTGACGGAGGCAATCCGGCCGGAGCTGCTCAAGAGCTTCAAGCCGGCCTTCCTCGGGCGCTGCTCGGTCGTGCCCTATTTCCCGCTCGCAGACGACGTGATCCGCAAGATCGTCACGCTGCAGCTCAACCGCATCCGCAAGCGGTTCGCGGAGAATTACAACGCGACGCTCACCTGGGACGAGACGCTCGTCGAAGCGATCGCCAGCCGCTGCACCGAGGTGGAAAGCGGCGCACGAAACATCGAGTACATTCTGTCGCGTGGGCTTCTGCCGCGGCTTTCGTCGCATGTTCTCGCCGTCATGGCGGATGGCGGCCAGATCGGCGGATTGAAAGCCGTGCTCGATGAAAACGGCCAGTTCGAATTCCACGCGCAAACTTCGGGCGATACGGTCGTGCAGCCGGACCAACCGCCGGAATTCGTGGCAGCACAATGAAGGCAATCCGGGGCGATTCTTAATAGTCCTCGTCTATCGACAACACCTCCATCAGGATACCAAGGGAGCTAACTATGGCAGTCTATCTGAAGTACGAAGGCATCGAAGGGGAAGCGACGCACGAAGCCCACAAGAAATGGATTGACGTGCAGTCCCTGCAGTTCGGCGTTGGCCGCGGCATCTCCACGCCCACCGGCGCCAGCACGAACCGCGAATCCAGCCAGCCAAGCGTCAGCGAAGTCGTCGTCACCAAGACGCTCGACAGTTCCTCGACGGCGATCTTCGCCGAGTCCGTAACGGGCACGGCAGGCAAGAAGGTTGAAATCCACCTCGTCAATACGGGCGACCCGGGCGACACCTATGTCGAATACACGCTGACCGACGCACTTATCTCGGGCTACAGCGTCTCGTCTGGCGGCGACCGTCCGACGGAATCGATCTCCATCAACTTTACCAAGATCGAGTTCAAGTTCACGGCATTCGACGCGAAGAACAAGACTGCCAGCCCGAAGGTTGTCGGTTACAACATTGCCACGGGCAAGAAGATCTAACGTCGGTAGATTTGCCTTCGCGGCGCGGTCTTCTCGCGAAAGCGGGCCGCGCCGTAGGCTTCGACGGTGGCGGCTTGCCCGCCTCCGTCCTATTCAAACGACGTCGATGCGTGCCGCGCACACATCCTTCGGGTAGCAAGACTCTATGGCGACGACCCTAGCTCAAGAGGACCATTGGATCACCCTGGAGACTCCTCTTGGGAAAGATGCCTTTCTCGCGACGGAAGCGCGCGGCAAGGAAGGCATTTCCAACCTCTTCGAATTCACCATCAGCGCCCTGTCCACCCGTGCGACGATCGATCCAAGTGATCTGCTGGGCAAGAGCGTGACGCTCTCCATGGCCAGGCCCCGCAGCACGCGCCGCTATGTCAACGGCATCGTCACCGCCTTTTCCGCCGGCGCTTTCACGCGCAACGATTACCGGCTCTATACACTCGTCATCTCACCCAGCCTGTGGCTTCTCAAGCGCACGTCCGATCACAAGGTTTTCCAGGAAAAGACCGCCGTCGAGATCGTCGAGCAGCTTTTGGCGGACAGCGCCATCACCTTCGAAAAGAAGCTCAACGCTACCTACGATCCTTCGGAATACCGAGTGCAGTTCGGCGAAACGGATTTCGACTTCTTCCAGCGCCTTCTCGCCGAGGAAGGCATCTTCTATTTTTTCAAGCACGAGGACGGAAAGCACACGCTGGTGCTGGCCGACAATGCTTCCGCCTACGCCGAATGCCTGCAGGATACGGTCGAATACCGGCAGGGCCAGGAGGAGGCCGTAGACGGAGTCCACACCTTCGACAGCGGGGCGAGCCTCACCGATGCGATGTGGCATATCGAGGACTACGACTTCGAAAAGCCGGCAAACACGATCGAGGGTGAGCGCAAGGCGAGCCAACAGCCGGCAGCCGGAAAGAAATGGGAGCACTTCCGCTTTCCCGGCAATTCCGTCAAGTCTGACACGCTGAAGCGTTTCGCCACCGTCGCCATCGACGCCGCCGAGGCAGGCTTCGAGACGACGACCGGAGGCGGCACATGCGCAAGCTTCACGAGCGGTCATGCCTTCACGCTGAAGGCTCACCCCGTGGATGGCGAAAACCGCCGCATGACGCTGACCGAGATACGTCATGAAGCTCTCGACCGCGCGTATTTCAACATCCGGCCCGGCACGGAGGGCAAACCGTACTATCGCAACACCTTTTCCTGCATTCCGGCAGCGCGTATCGCCCGTAATCCGCTACCGACGCCCAAACCCATCGTGCAAGGTCCGCAGACCGCCCTCGTCGTCGGGCCTTCCGGCGAGGAAATCCACACCGATAAATACGGACGCATCCGCGTGCAGTTCCATTGGGATCGTTACGGCAAGAAGAACGAGACAAGTTCCTGCTTCGTGCGCGTGGCGCAATCGCTCGCCGGCAGCAACTGGGGCTCCGTCTTCGTGCCGCGCATCGGCATGGAGGTCGTCGTGCAGTTCCTTGACGGCGATCCGGACCGCCCGTTGGTAACGGGCGCCGTCTACAATGCCGACAACATGCCGCCCTGGGCTCTGCCCACCAACATGACGAAAAGCGGTCTGCTGACGCGCAGCAGCAAATCCGGCCAGACGGCGAATGCCAACGAGCTTTCCTTCGAGGACAAGAAGGGCGAGGAGAAGATCACCTTCCACGCCGAAAAGGACTTTCTGCGCGAGGTTGAGAACGACGATACGCTGACCGTCGACCACGACCAGAAACGCACGATCAAGAACGATCGCACCACGGAGATCACAGAAGGCAATGAGACCTTCACGATCAAGAAGGGCAACCGGACAGAGAAGATCGAGACCGGAAACGAGACGCTCGACATCGACAAGGGCAAGCGCACGGTGACAATTGCCACCGGTGGCGACACGCTGACGCTCAAGCAAGGCGACCGGGCGGTGACGTTGAACGTGGGCAGCGACACCCTGACCCTTACCCAGGGCAATCAGACAACGAAGGCCAGCGCCGGCAAGATTACCCTCGAGGCGATGCAGGGCATTACGCTGAAATGCGGTAGCAGCACAGTGGAGCTCACCCAGGCCGGCATCACCATCAAAGGTGTCACGGTGTCGATCGAAGGCTCCGCCCAAAGCGAGATCAAGGGCCCGATTGTCAATGTCGCGGGCGATGGTATGGCCATCGTCAAGGGCGGCATGGTCAAGATCAATTAGGGGTAGATGGTGAAAATCCAGACGGAAGCCTTTCGCAAGGTGACAGCCCAGACGGCACAGGATATCTGCGGCCGGGCGGAGCTTTCAGCCGAGGCCCTCCCCTTTCTATTGCCCACCCTGTCGCCACAGGGTTTCCTGTCGCTTCTGGTCGAGGCGGAAAACATTGGGGACGCCATACGTTTCCTCGCCTTCACCTTGCCGATCCGCGAGGCGATCTGGTGGTGCTATGTCGTCGCTAAAACCAGCATTCCGGCACCGACGGAGCTGGAATTGCTGTGCCTGGAGCGTACGGCCGCCTGGGTCTACGAGCCGGACGATTCCCGCCGCCGCTCTTGCATGGAGTGCGCCGAATCGGCCAAGTTCAAGGGGGCTGCGGCCTATGCGGCACTCGCGGTCTTCTGGTCGGGCGGAAGCCTTGCGCCGGAAGGCATGCCGGACGCAGACGCCGACCCTCGGTTGGGGCCGATCGGTGCCGGGGCGTCGGTGCTGCTGTCGATTACAGCAGGAGATGCTAAGAACCTTGTGGAGCGCTTCGAGACAGCGGTGACACGAGGGGTGAACATTGCCAATGGCGGCAACGGCTGGTTGCCGGGCGAGCGGCCGACGGGAAGCAATTGATCCCAGCCGAATCGAGAGATTCGTTTCAAGATCGATTAAGTATTTGGGGCTAAGCATTCTTCTGCCAGCTCCGCGCGTGTAGCGGTATCCGAGTAAAAGTTTCCAAGCGACCAGGCCCCGCAAGGGCAGGAGGATATCTACCCATGGCTCTGCCGCAGGTCATCGATATCGACGCTCTGCTCCAGGCGATCTCGGAAGAGGCGCCTGCCGGGACAGATCCGCGCGCCGATAGCTCGCCTGCCTCGCTCTATTACCGCACCAAGGACGCCCGCAACGCCGCCCGCTCCGCGGAACGCGCCGCCGTCGAGACCGGTGGTGCATCGCCCGAGGAATGGGACACCGTCGCCGACACCGCGATGACGATCCTCGCTTCCCACGGCAAGGATCTCGAAATCGCCGCTTGGCTCGTTGAGGCTCTCTTGCGAACCGAAGGTTTTGCCGGCCTGCGCGACGGCATGAAGGTGCTCACCGGCATCGTCAACGGCTTCTGGGAAACCTGCTTCCCCGAGCTCGACGAAGACGGTGTGGAAGGAAAAGTTTCCGCAGTCGCGGGCCTCAACGGTTCGGGCGCGGTCGGAACACTCATTCAGCCGATCCGGCTTGTATCGATCACGCGCGGCTCGCAATGGAGCTTTTCGCTCTGGAACTACGAGCAGGCGCGCGACCTCGCGAAGGTCACTGATCCCGACCGCCGCCAGGAGCGCATCGACAACGGCGCCGTGACCATGGAGCAATTCCTGGAAAGCGTGGCGGATACATCCGTCGCCTTCTTCGCCGAAACCCAGGCCGTCATCGTGGAGACGCTGGCGGCGCTGGCGGAGATGTCTGCAGCCTTCGATGCGGTGGCTGGTGTCGATGCACCGCCCGTTTCAGCGCTTCGCGAAATGCTGGAGGAAATCTCCCGCTCGATTGCCCACTTCGCCGCGGACAAACTTGCAGTCGCGAACTATTCTGCCGACAGCGAGGAAGTTTCCGCCGGCGACGCGGGCCAGCAAGGTGAAGGCGGTCAGCAGGTGTCCGGCACCGTCGTCGTCCGCAAGATCGAGGGCTACCAGTCCCGTGACGAGGCGTTGGCGGAACTGACGCGCATTTCCGCTTACTTTCGCAAAACCGAACCGCATTCGCCCATGTCGTACACGCTTGAAGACGCCGTCCGGCGTGCGCGCATGAGCCTACCCGATCTGTTGGTGGAACTGGTCGAAGACCCGGCCCACCTTCAGCGCATCCTGTTGGCGGCGGGCATCAAGCCGCCGTCGACCGAACAAGGTTATTAATTCCCTATCGCATATCCGCAACCATTCACCGCTTGAAGAGGGGGCCGTCATGGCAGAAAGCGTTCAACAGAAGCTCAAAAGGGTGCGCGCACCGCGCGTCCACATCACTTACGACGTGGAAACGGAAGGCGCACAGGTCCGCAAGGAACTGCCCTTCGTCGTGGGCGTCATCGGCGATTTCTCCGGCAAGCCCTACGAGCCGCTGAAGCCGCTGCGCGACCGCAAGTTCATCCAGATCGACCGTGACAACTTCGACGACGTCATGCAGCGCATGACGCCCGGCGCGGAATTCAAGGTCGAGAACACGCTGGCCGGCGACGATACGTTGATGCCGGTCTCGCTGAAGTTCAAGTCGATCAACGACTTCGAGCCCGGCGCCGTCGTGGAACAGGTCGAGCCGCTTCGCAAGCTTCTCGCCGTTCGCAACAAGCTGCGCGACCTGATGTCGAAGGTGGACCGGTCGGAAGAACTCGAAAGCCTCCTGGAGGAGGTCCTGCAGAACACCGACAAGCTTGCATCCCTTGCCAACGAGCTTGGCGCCGAGAAAGCGAAGGAGTAGTCGAATGAGCGCCGAGACCCAAACAGCCGGCAGCACAGCCGTCGCAGAAGAAACCGGCTCCCTGAGCCTTCTCGACCAGGCCATCCAGGTCACCAAGACCGCCGAGCCGGACGAGATCCAGGACCTGTTGCGCACGCTGACGTCGGAAGCCCTTTCCGGCACGGTCACGTTCAGCAAGAACCTGACGCAGACCTTCAACAAGGCGATTGCCGCAATCGACGAAAAGATGTCGAAGCAGCTGACCGCCATCATGCACAATGAAGAATTCCAGAAGCTGGAAGGCAGCTGGCGTGGCCTTAACTACCTCGTCAAGAATTCGGAAACCAGCTCGACGCTGAAAATCCGCGTTCTCAACCTGTCGAAGAAGGAACTGCACAAGGACTTGACCAAGGCAGTCGAGTTCGACCAGAGCCAGACCTTCAAGAAGCTCTACGAAAACGAATTCGGCACACCCGGCGGCGAGCCCTACGGCGCGCTCATCGGCGACTTCGAGTTCGGCTCCGGCACGGAAGACCTCGAAGTGCTGCAGGGCATGTCCAATGTCGCTGCAGCCTCCTTCGCGCCCTTCATCTCGGCCGCAAGCCCGAAAATGTTCGGCCTGGAAAGCTTCACCGAACTCTCCAAGCCGCGCGATCTCGAAAAGATCTTCGACAGCTCGGAATACATCAAGTGGCGCGGTTTCCGTGACAGCGAAGACAGCCGCTTCGTCACGCTGACCATGCCGCGCGTGCTCGCCCGCGTTCCCTTTGGCTCGCAGGGCAAGCAGATCGACGAGTTCAAGTTCGAGGAAGCTCCGATCGACGCCAATGGCGTTGTCAGCAAGATGGAGTCGAACGACTTTACCTGGATGAACGCCTCCTACGCGCTCGGTGAGCGCCTGACATCAGCCTTCTCGAAGTACGGCTGGTGCGTGGCAATCCGCGGTGCGGAAGGCGGCGGCAAGGTCGAGAACCTGCCGACCTTCACCTTCACCAGCGACGACGGCGACGCCGACCAGCAATGCCCGACGGAAATCGGCATCACTGACCGCCGCGAGGCAGAGCTTTCCAAGCTCGGCTTCCTGCCGCTCTGCCACTACAAGAGCACGGACTACGCAGTGTTCTTCGGCGCGCAGACCACGCAGCGCGCAAAGAAGTACGACAAGCCCGATGCAACGGCCAACGCGGCGATCTCTGCCCGTCTGCCTTATATCATGGCAACGTCGCGCTTCTCGCACTACCTCAAGGTCATGGGCCGCGACAAGATCGGTTCGTTCCTCGAAGTTCGTGATTGCGAAAACTGGCTCAACAACTGGATCCGCAATTTCGTCAACGGCAATCCGGATGCGAGCGCAGAAATGAAGGCGCAGTATCCTCTCGCCGAAGCCCAGGTCACGGTGAAGGAAATCCCCGGTTCCCCGGGTGCCTACAACGCTGTCGCTTATCTCCGCCCGTGGTTGCAGATGGAAGAGCTCACCGCATCCATGCGCCTCGTCGCGCGCATCCCGCAGATGGGCTGACGCAGGCATGGAACACGACGCAGCCATTGCCGTGGAAGACGCTTCCAACGGCGATGGCGCAAAAAGCGAAGCCGGCATCCGGCTTCGCATCATCGATGCGGTTCTCGAGCGTGGCGGAGAGGAAATCTCCGCCACGCTCGACCGTTTCATCGCGAGCGACGACCCGGCGGAGTGCCTTCGCCTGTGGTTCGGCACACGCGGCGGCGGCGATGGCTGGCGGGCGGTGCTAACCCGAGACATCGCGGCGATCGATCCGCTGCTTGGCGACCAGGTCGATGCGATCATCCACACGGCGGAGTTCAAGGCGCTCGAAGCCACTTGGCGCGGCGTCGATTTGCTGCTGTCGGAAACCGGCAACGACGACAAGGTCCGCATCAAGCTCTTCAATGTCACATGGTCCGAACTCTCGCGCGATTTCGATCGCGCGATCGAATTCGATCAGAGCACATTGTTCGCCAAGGTCTACAGCGAGGAATATGGCATGCCAGGCGGCGTGCCATATGGGCTGCTGCTTTGCGACCATGCGGTGCGTCACCGCGCGCCATCGGGTAGCGCGGGCCCGCAGGACGATGTCGGCACACTTTCCGGCCTGGCGCAGGTCGCGGCGGCATCGTTTTCTCCCTGCATCCTTGGTGCCGCACCGGAACTGTTCGGGGTCACCACTTTCGCCGACCTCTCCTATGCGCAGCGGCTCGATGCCGGTTTCCAGCTCGGCGAGTATCACCGCTGGCGCCGGCTCCGCGACCTGGAGGACAGCCGCTTCCTCGGGATCGCCATGCCGCGCATCCTGTTGCGCGACCGCTATAAGGACTCCGCCTCACGGCAGGACGGTTTCCGCTATAGCGAAGGCGGAGCGGGCGTCGATTCCTGGTTATGGGGCAATGCCGCCTTCGCCTTCGGCGTGATCTCCATCCGTGCGTTTCGCGAATGGGGCTGGTTTGCCGATATGTGTGGTACGCGCGGCCCGCAGGCCGATCTTGGCGGCGTCATCAGCCACCTGCCGGTTGCGCAATTTTCGACCGGCGAGAAGGTCGCCTATCGGCGGCCGCTGGAAGTCGAGCTGACCGACAAGAAGCAAAAGATTTTGGAAGCTCTCGGCTTCATCGCGCTCACGCCGTGCAATTTCGATCGCTCCGTCGTCTTCCTTGGCGCGCAATCGCTTTATGCGGCACCGAGTGACAACGACCTTCCAGCCCAAGTGAACGGCCGACTTTCCTCCATGCTGCACTACGTCATGTGTATGAGCCGGTTCGCCCACTACGTGAAGATCATGGCGCGCGACCGGGTCGGCGCCTACACAACACCCCAGGATCTCGAACGTTACCTCGAAGAATGGCTGCGCAACTACACGATCGGCAACACCGACGCCAGCGCGGAGCTGAAGGCGCGTTATCCGCTCGCCGGCGCGCGATTGGAAATGAGCGAGGTCAGCGGTCGGCCCGGCGTGATGAACTGCGTGCTGCACCTCCAGCCGCATTTCCAGTTCGACCAGGTCGTGACGGGGTTCCGGATGCGGACCGAAGTGCAATCCATGCGGTCGCGGTAACAAGGAAGGATAGAGCATGGCCCGCCTTCCCAACAAAGCGCCTCCGCGGCTTCCCCTCTTCGACCGGCTGCTACAGGGCGACAGTATCGAGACGGATCGCAACGTCGATCGCGCCATGCAAGAGATGCACGAATCCGTGCGGCGTGATCTCGAAATTCTCTTCAACACCCGTCCCGGTCGCCTGCCCGAGGACGAGAGACTTCTGGAACTGCGCCAGTCGATCCTGACCTATGGCCTGCCGGAGGTACAGAGCCAGCATCTCGCCTCACCCGCCCAGCAGGAACAGTTCCGTAAGCACTTGGAAGAGGTCATCCGCCGCTTCGAGCCGCGCTTCCGTGAGCTTTCCGTCGTGCTGGTCGTGCCGGAAAACCAGATGGAGCGGGTGCTGCGCTTCCAGATCAACGCCCTGATGGAAACCGACAGCTCCAGCGAGGCCGTCACCTTCAACACGGCGATCGACCCCGTCACTGGCATGCTCTCCATCAACGGACGCTGAGCCGTCTTTGAAACCTCCGGCGATTGGCGTAACGTGATGGCGGCCGATCGCGGGTTCTACAGCACAGCATTCATGAGGTCTCTTTGGATTTCTCCCTGGCACGTATCCTCATCGTCGATGATATCGAGGACAACCGGGATGTGCTGGCACGCCGCCTCCGGCGGCTCGGCCTCGTCAACACCGTGCAGGCCGGCGATGGGCTCGAAGCGCTCGAAAAAGTGCGCGCGGAGCCCTTCGACCTGATCCTGCTCGACGTGATGATGCCGCGCATGAATGGCATCGATGCGCTTCAGGCATTGAACGACGAAGGCTGGCTCAAATCGCTGTCCGTCGTGATGATCTCCGCGGCGTCCGAAATCGAGACAGTGGTGCGCTGCATCGAGCTCGGCGCCGAGGATTACCTGCCGAAACCCTTCAACCCGGCGCTGCTTGCCGCCCGCGTCGGCGCGGTTCTGGAAAAGAAGCTCCTGCGCGATATCAACCAGCGCCAGCTCGAACGGCTTGAACGGGAGCTGGCGGAAGCCTGGCTCTGCCAGCAATCCATGCTGCCGACCACCTTCCCCGTCGATCCCGCGCAGCTCGATATCTTCGCCAGCATCGACCCGGCGCTGGAAATCGGCGGCGATCTCTACGACGTCTTCGAGGTGACGCCCGGCCTGATTGCACTGGCGATTGGCGATGTCGCCGGCAAGGGCGCCTCCGCCGCCCTTTTCATGGCGCGCACGCGCAGCCTGCTGCGCGCCGGCACCCTGCAATTCCACGCCATTTCGGGACGGGTGCCGCGCCCCTCGGAAATCATCGCCCTCGTCAATGACGAACTCGGCAAGAACAATCCGAACTCGCGATTTGTCACGCTATTCTACGCCCTGCTGGAGGTCGCCACCGGCCGCCTCACCTACTGCAATGCCGGCCACGTCTACCCGATCTGGACAAGCGGAAACACCGTCGCCGAAGTGGCGACAGCGCCCGATCCCGCGCTCGGTGTCATCGATGCGCTCGACTTCCACGACCATGAGCTCGTGCTCGCCGTTGGCGACCGCCTTTTCCTCACCTCGGATGGCCTTTCGGACATGCAGAACGCTGATCAGGAGCAGTTCGGAACAGAAACCATCCTTGCCGAAATCGCCGCCCGCCCGAGCGCGTCTGCAACCGACCTCGCCCGTAGCGTACTGGCGACGGCCTATGCCTTTGCAGACGGCGCGCCGCAATTCGACGACATCACCGTGCTCGTCGTTGGAAGGCTCAGTTAAAGCGCTGTAAAGTCCTCATCCGGTAACATCGCAACTATCAATTGATGGGCGTTGGAATAGCTTCGCGCGCGAAGCTTTAGACCAAGGGGGATATCGTGCCTGGTAGTTTCAATTTTGGTGTGATCGACAAGACTGATGCGGAAGACGTCTGCTGGTGCGTCGTTGAATCTGTCGCGAGTGCGGATGATACGGCCTCGAATCTCATTTCCGTCATTCATTTTCTGCGCGAGGTCTACGGCGCTGAGGAGGCTGACGAAAAGGTCATCCCAAACCCGGCCTTCCTGGCCAATGGCCACGACGGTCTGTCACCCAAGACCCGCAAATATTTCACCGGGCGCACTTTCAAGGGACTGGGCGGAAGTGCCGTCAGTCTCGCAGGCGGCCTGGCATCCGGCGTGACGGCCGTCGACGTCGGCAGCATTCTGCGCGAGGGAAGCGCTGTTGGCACGACCGCTGCACATCTGATCGGCATCAAGGCGGCCGGCACGGGGTTCAAAAAGAGCGAAACGGTCACGCGCTGGGTCGATGCGATGCTTAAGGCGAAAGTCGCGAAGATCGGCGTTCGCGGCGTAGGCCTGGCAGGCGCCGCCATTCCGATCCCCGCGGTCGGTCTTGCGACCAACATCGCCACGACCGTCGCCAAGCTCGGCATCAAGGTGACGCTGAGCAAGCTCGTCGCTCGCACCGCGATGGAAGTCCACTGGCGCGCCTATCAGGAAACCGTGATTGCCGGTGCCTTCGGCGCCCGTGGCGGCCCGGTCGGCCCCGCCTCTGCGATGTTCCACGAAATCTTCACCAAGCGCAGCTTCACGCGCATATTCGGCAAACACGACACCGCGGCGCTGATCAAGGAGCCGGCCGGCTGGATGGCGCTGAATGACAAGCTTATGCTGATGTAATGCAGTCTGACCCTGCTCTTTTGGGAGCAGGGTCAAAGCGCTGCGGGCGGAACCTGTTTTTCTCTCCGCTCAGTTCGACGTCTTCGCCTCGGACACCAGCACCGGATCGTTCCGGTAGAGATCGGGGAAGAGCTTTCGCAGGTTTTCGATCTTCGGCATGTCGTTGTAGACGATGTAGGGCTGCGACGGATTGAGCGTCAGGTAATCCTGGTGATAACCTTCTGCCGGGTAGAAGGACTGGCCGGGCTCGAGCTTGGTGACGATGGCCGCGTTGAACAGCCGGGCTTTGTTGAGTTCGGCGATATAGTCTTTCGCGACCTTCGCCTGCGCCTCGTCTTGCGGAAAGATTGCGGTGCGGTACTGCGTGCCGGTGTCCGGCCCCTGGCGGTTTAGCTGCGTCGGATCATGCGCGACCGAGAAGAAGACCTGCAGCAGCTTGCCGTAGCTGATCTTCGCCGGATCATAGCTGATCTGCACGGCCTCCGCATGCCCGGTATCGCCGAGGCCGACCATCTCGTAATGCGCCGTCTGCGCCGAACCGCCCGCATAGCCCGAAACGGCGTTGCTGACGCCCTCGACATGCTGGAAGACACCCTGGACGCCCCAGAAGCAGCCGCCGGCAAAGACCGCGACGGCGGTATCCTTCGGCATCGCGATATCTTCGGCAGGTGCCGGAATGGCGATGCCCTCCTGCGCCGCCGCCGGGGCGGCCGAGGCGATGCCGGCGAGCGCGAAAAGCATCAGCGTGGTGGAACGGAAGGTGGGTCTGCGGTGCGTCGATGAATGGGCCATGTCTGGTCTCCGAGTTTCAGCCGAAGGTGAAGGCGTAGGCTTCCACGCCTGGGTCGAGGAAGCGGATTTCAAAGGTACGGTCGCGCGCGGCGTCCTTCTGGCGCACGAGCTGGTAGAGCCGCTGGCCGGTGATCACACCCGTTCCGTCGGCGGCGACGTCGACGCCATGATCCTCCGTCGGCGGCGCGCCGTCCAGCGTCACGCGAAAGCGGATCGGCTTGCCATCCGCCGCCGGGCCGAGCACCAGATGCAGGTCGCGGGCATGGAAGCGGTAGACGATGGCGCCGTCGGCGGCATCGAGCGCTGCATGCTCGCGGCCGATGGTCCACGAGCCGTCGAAACCCCATTCGTTGAGGCGCGGCCCGCCATCGGTATAGGTATGGGCCACGTCATTCACGGCGCCGCCCGGCGAGACGAAGTTCTGCGCCCGCTCATAGCCGATATAGGTTTCCGGCGAGAGCACGTCGGCCGTGTCGGAGGCGGCCTGTGCGCCGGTCGCATTCACCGCCACGATGTCGGAGGCGACCTGCTTGGCGCCGGCCTCGGCCAGAAGTTTCTGGATGACGCGCTCGGACTCGTCGTAGCCGCCCTCGCCGAACTTGTGATGCCGGATGCGGCCTTCCGCATCGATGAAATAGTGCGCCGGCCAGTAGCGATTGTTGAAGGCACGCCAGATCGCATAGTCGTTGTCGATGGCGACCGGATAGGTAATGCCGAGATCGGCCGCCGCCTGGCGGACATTGCCGACGTCCTTCTCGAAGGCGAATTCCGGCGTGTGCACGCCGATCACCACCAGCCCCTGGTCCTTGTACTTCTCGGCCCAGGCACGGACATAGGGAATGGCACGCAGGCAATTGACGCAGGAATAGGTCCAGAAATCGACCAGCACGACCTTGCCCTTGAGCCCCTCCGTCGTCAGCGGCGGCGAGTTCAGCCATTCGACCGCGCCCGTGAGCGACGGCACGATGCCCTCGACCGGCAGGGCGCCCGTGGCGCTGGCCTGTGGGTTGGCCGCCATCATGGCCGATCCACCGGCAATCATCGCCGAGCCACCCGCCATCATGGCGGAATCGGCCTGCAGCATGCCCGAGCCGCCGCTCATGGCAACCGGCTGTTCCGCGTCGAGCGCCTTGATCAACCGCTCTTCCAGCGCGACGGTGCCCGAAAGCGACAGCCGCGTCAGCAGCCCCGTATCGAGCCCGAGCGCGATGGCCGCGACGGCGACGAGGACCGCAGCCCCCAGCCCGCGCCGCACCCATTCACCGGCGCCAAGCGAGCGCTTCATCGCCGCGAAGACCCGCCCGCCAACGAGGATCGCCAGCGCCAGCGAGGTCGCCGCGCCCGCGGCATAGGCGAGCAGCAGCACCGTCGTGCCGATATTGGCCCCCTGCAAGGCCGCGCCCGTCAGGATCAGGCCGAGCACCGGGCCGGCGCAGGGCGCCCAAAGCAGGCCGGTCGCGGCGCCGAGCAGCAGCGAGCCGCCAATACCGCCATCCGCCGAACGCGACAGCCGCGCGCCAAAATCCACCAGCGGGCGCGTGACCCGTTCGGCGATGGCGGGAAAGAGCAGCATAATGCCGAAGACGGCGAGCAGACCGATCGCCGCGAAGCGCCCGTAGCGGTTCGCCTCCACCGCCCAGCCGCCTGCCACGGCGGCAAGGCTTGCAACGAGCGCGAAGGTGACCGTCATGCCGGCGAGCATGGGCAGGCCGCTCTTCAGGAAGGGCCGGTCGGCCCGCGAGAAGACGAACGGCAGCACGGGCAGGATGCAGGGGCTGACGATGGTCAGCACGCCCCCCAGATAGGCAAGCAGGAAAAGCAGCATCATGCGACCTTCAGGTTTCCAGCGATTTGAAGCTGAGGGCAATTCCGTTCATGCAATAGCGCAGGCCCGTGGGCTGCGGGCCGTCGTCGAAGACATGCCCGAGATGCCCGCCGCAGCGGCTGCAATGCACCGAGGTGCGGGTCATGCCGAAGGATGCGTCAGTCTCGGTGCCGACGGCCTTGTCCAGCGGCGCCCAGAAGCTCGGCCAGCCCGTGCCGCTGTCATACTTGGTCGTCGAGGAGAAGAGATCGAGCTCGCACCCCGCGCAGGCGAAATTGCCGCGGCGGTGCTCGTTGAGGAGCGCGCTGGTAAAGGGGCGCTCCGTGCCGCTGCGTCGCAGCACCTCATACTGCTCGGGCGTCAGGAGCGTTTTCCACTCCTCGTCCGAATGCGTGACGCCGAACGTGCCGGCCGCCACCGCCTTCCGAAACGGCGCCCCGGCCAGGATTGCCGCGCAGGCGCTCTGAAGTAAAAACCACCGTCTCGAAACCATCTGAAGCCTCCGTATCGATCCGAAAACGTCTCTCGAAGACTGATACGACTCCACGCGCTATATTGTTACAGATATAGCGTCAGTCACAGTGATGTGAACGAAACCGGCGGGTGCACGCCGCCAGCAGCAGGGATGACATGCCATGGGTCTCGACCAGTCCTTCGGGAAAAGCGCCATCAGTGTGGAAGAAGCGCGCCGGCTGATCAATTCCGGCATGCATCTCGTCGGGGAGGAGACGATCGGGCTTCATGCAGCGCTCGGGCGCGTCACGGCAACGCCATTGAAAGCGTTGACGACCTCGCCGCCCTTCGACGTCTCGGCGATGGACGGTTATGCGGTGCGGGCGGCCGAGATATCGTCGGTCGGCATGCGCCTGCCGCTTTCCGGTGCATCCAGGGCCGGCACGCCTGTCGTGCCCACGCTTTCGCCGGGAACCTGCATGCGCATCTTCACCGGCGCGCCCGTGCCCATCGGGGCCGACGCGATCGTCATCCAGGAGGATGTCGAGGCGGACGGCGGCCGCATCGTCTTCCAGGCGCAGGCCAGACCGGGGCTGTACATTCGCCCGGCGGGGCTGAACTTCAAGGCGGGCGACGAGATCATTGAGGCGGGCCGCACGATCAGCGCACGCGACATCGGCCTGTTGGCTGCCGCCGGTCACGGCATGGTCACTGTCCGCCGCAGGCCACGAATCGCCGTGCTCTCCACCGGAGACGAACTGGCGAACGACCCGGCTGGGGCCGGCGCCGGGCGGATATTCGATGCAAACCGGCCCGCCCTCCTCGCCCTCGTGGCAGCCTGGGGCGGCGAGCCGCTCGATCTCGGCATCGCCCTCGATGATGACGCCGCCATCACCACGGCGCTCCAGGGCCTGGACGCCGACCTTCTCCTCGTGACCGGCGGCGCCTCGGTGGGGGATCACGATCGCGTGCGCCCCGCCCTCCAGGCCCTCGGCCTCAGCTTCAATTTCTGGAAGATCCGAATGCGGCCCGGCAAGCCGCTGATGTTCGGCGCGCTCGGCAACATGCCGGTCCTCGGCCTGCCGGGCAATCCCGTCTCGGCGCTGGTCTGCGCATTGCTGTTCCTGAAATCCGCCATCGCCGCCATGACCGGCGGCGACGCTTCCGGACCGCGCTTCGAGAATGCACGGCTGATCTCCCCCATCGGCAAGACGGGCGAGCGCGACGATTATCTGCGCGCAACCATCACGGCCAGCGATGGCGAGCTCACCGTCGCAGCCTTCGCGGAACAGGACAGCTCGATGCTCGCCCTCCTCGCGGCGTCAAACGCCCTGCTCTTCCGCCCCGCCGGCGCTCCTGCGGCCGCAGCCGGCGAGACGGTCAAGGTCGTTCGTTTCGACACGCTTGCGGGCTATTGATACTTAAAAGCCCGATCGATGAAGCAGGGTTCTGTCAGCTCGCAAGATGCTCGAAAAGACGCGCGACGGCTTCGGCACCCGGATCGACGTGACCTTCGAGCTGCTTGGCGTTGATGTAGGCGGCGCGGCCGGCTTTGGCGCGAGTGAGTGTTGCGGTGAAGTTCGCGCCCTTCCTTGCGGCAGCTGCGGCGGCGGCGATGTTTTCCCCGAGCGCATCGAGGGCGGGGGAAAGGGCGTCCACCATCGTCCGGTCTCCGATGCTGGCGCCGCCGATCTCCTGCATGCGGGCGAGGCCCGCGCGCAGCGCCTCGCGCATCGGCAGGCCGCTCGACGCCCCGTCGCCGGCAGCGGCGAAGAAAATGGCGAGCAGCACGCCGGAGGAGCCGCCCATGGTCTGACTCAGCTCCTGACCGATGGCCCGCAGCAACTGGGTGTGATCGGAGAGCGGCAGGCGGTCGATCGCGTTGATCAGCGCGCGGGCAGCACCCGCCAGCGTCGAGCCGGTATCACCGTCGCCTGATTTCGCGTCCAGTGCATTGAGGTCCTGTTCGGCGGCGATCAGCACGTTGCAGCAATTGATCAGGAATTCGCGCGTCGCCCGATGCTCCGAGCGCATGGGCGTGATCGGCGTCAGGCCGTCCGGCAGGGCCGCGATGGCGATGGGCCGCACTTCGGAAACCCCCGGCCAGGCGGCAATCGAGACCGGCGCCTTCAGGAGTTCCAGCTCGGCCGCATCGGCGGCGAAGACCGAGATCGAAAAACCCTGCATGTCGAGCGAGGTCATCAGCGGCGCCGGGCCGATCGCATGGGCGATTTTTCCGCCGATGGACGAGCCGAGCAGGTCATGCGCCAGCACGGACATTTCCAGCTCGGACGTGCCGCCGAGATTGTTGATCAGCGCGACATGCGGCCCCTCGCCCATGACGGCGGCGAGCCGCTCCGCCATGGTCGCGACGGAGGGGCGCGCGCCGGCGAAATCGATCTGCTCGACGCCGGCTTCTCCATGGATGCCAAGGCCGAGTTCAGCCTTGCCTTCCGGAATGCGATCTTCCTTCGGCGAGCCCGGAACCCGGCAGGTATCGAGCGACATGCCGATGGAATGCGTGCCGGCGATGACGCGCTTTGCGGCCGCCGTGACCGTTTCGAGGTCGGCGCCACGCTCGGCGAGCGCGCCGGCGATCTTGTGCACGAACAGCGTGCCGGCCACGCCGCGCGCCTGCGGCAGGTCGGGAAGCGCGATATCGTCGCCGACGATCACCATCGAGACATTGAGCCCGAAGGCTCGGGCTCGCTCGGCGGCGAGACCGAAATTCAGCCGGTCGCCGGTATAGTTCTTGACGATGAGAAGACATCCGGCGGGGCCGGTCACCGCCAGGATGCCCGCAAGCACGGCATCGACGCTGGGCGAGGCGAAGACGTCGCCGCACACCGCAGCCGTCAGCATGCCCTCGCCGACGAAGCCGACATGGGCGGGCTCGTGACCGGAGCCGCCGCCGGAAACGATCGCCACGCGCGACTTGTCCCAATCGCTGCGCAGCACGACGCGGATATGCGGATAACCGTCGAGACGGGTGAGCGCGCCGCCGGACAAGGCCAGCAGGCCATCGATCGCCTCGGTGACGACGTCTTCGCGCTTGTTGATGAATTGCGCCATGATTTTTGTTCTCCTTAAGCTAAACGCATGCCGGCCGCGTCGAAGTAGAGCGGCCGCGACGGCTGGATTTTTATGGTTTCGCCACCCTTGAGCGGTGTGTGCGCATCCGTGACGGTGATGAGGTCGTGTTTGCGGAAGGTGAGGTGCAGGCGCGTCTGGTCGCCGAGATGTTCGACGCGCTTGACAAGCGCCTCCTCGCCCTCGCCCTGGGCGATATGCTCCGGCCTCAGCCCGATGCTTTTGGCCCCGAAAGGTGCGCCTGCGAAAATGTCGGCCGGCAGCACGTTGATGCGCGGCTGGCCGAGGCGGGTCGCGGCATAGACGCTGACCGGCTGTTCATAGACCTCGCGCGGCGAGCCGAACTGCACGAGCCGGCCCTCGTTCAGCACACCGACATGGGTCGCCATGGTCATCGCCTCGATCTGGTCGTGCGTGACATAGAGCAGGGTCGCGCCGGTTTTCGCCTGGATGCGCTTCAGCTCGATGCGCAGATCCGCCCGCAGCTTCGCGTCGAGCGAGCTCAACGGCTCGTCCATCAAGAAAATCTGCGGGTTGCGGACAAGGGCGCGGCCGATGGAGACGCGCTGCATCTCGCCACCGGAGAGCGCCGTCGCCTTGTTGTCCAGCTTGTGGGCGATCTGGAGCGTTTCGGCGACCTCGCGCACCTTGCGCTCGATCGCGTCTTTCGGTGTCTTGAGGAGCGGGGATTTCAGCGGGAACTCCAGGTTCTGGCGAACAGTCAGATGCGGATAGAGCGAATATTGCTGAAAAACCATGGCGACGTTGCGTTCTGCCGGCGACAGACCCTTCATCGGCCTTCCGCCGATATAGACCTCGCCGCTGTCGGGCGTGTCGAGGCCGGAGACCATTCTGAGCGTCGTCGTCTTGCCCACGCCCGTCGGGCCGAGCAGCACGACGAAGGCGCCGTCGGGAACCGTCAGCGAGACATTGTCGAGCGCCAGCGTGTTGCCGAAGGACTTGCTCACGTTTTGAAGGACGACTTCAGCCATGTGCCAGAACTCCTTCATTGGCCTCGGAAATAAGCGCCTTGCCGTTCTCTGCATCGAAGACCGACAGCGTGCGCGCATCGAAATCGAGGCCGATCAACTCGTCCTCGTGCACGACATGGCCGGAGGGGATGCGTGCCTTCAGGTCGCCATGCCCGGTGGAGAGCGTCACGATCTGGGTGGTGCCGAGATATTCGACGGCGATCACGCGCCCCCTATAGGCGGCATCGCTGGCGAACCGCACATGTTCCGGGCGCACGCCGAGCGTCAGCCGCCCGGCCCGTCCCTCCCGCGTGGCCGGCACTTTCACCTTCACGCCGCCAAGATCGATACTGTCGCCGCCAATGCCTATCATGCCGTCGAACTCCAGAAAGTTCATTGGCGGCGAGCCGATGAACTGTGCCACGAACTTCGTCGCCGGCCAGTCATAGATCTGCTGCGGCCGGCCGAACTGCTCGACGACGCCGTGGTTCATGACGACGATCTTGTCGCCCATCTGCATGGCCTCAAGCTGGTCGTGCGTGACATAGACGGTGGTGGCGCCCATGCGGTCGTGCAGCGCGCGCAGTTCCTCGGCCATGTGTTCGCGGAACTCCGCATCGAGCGCGCCAAGCGGCTCGTCCATGAAGAAGGCCTTTGGCCGGCGCACGATGGCGCGGCCGAGCGCCACGCGCTGGCGGTCGCCGCCGGAAAGGCCGCCGACGGGTTTGTCCAGGATATGCTCGATGCGCAGGATGCGGGCGACCTCGGCGACGCGCGTCTTCAAATCCTCGCCACGCAAGCCCTGGCTCACCAGCGGATAGGAGATGTTCTTGCGAACATTCATATGGGGATAAAGCGCGAACATCTGGAAGACGAAAGCGATGTCGCGCTGGCTCGCCGGCTTCATACCGACCTCCTCGCCATCGATGAAGATCTCGCCGGATGTCGGCAGTTCGAGGCCTGCCATCATGCGCAGCGTCGTCGTCTTGCCGCAGCCAGAGGGGCCGAGCAGCATGAAGAACTCGCCATCCTCGATGGTGAAACTGGAGGAGCGGACCGCGGTGAAGGCGCCGAATTCCTTGCGCACGTTCTGGATTCTGATTTGCGCCATCAGCCTACTCCGGGAAATGGCTGACGATGATGAACATCACCGTACCCAGCAAGGTTATGACGAAGGACCAGGAATAGAGCACGAGGGCGAAGGGCTGCATGAGCATGACGACGCCCATGGCGATCAGCACCGATGCCAGCATTTCCCAGGCGCCGCGCCGCAGATGCAGCAACCCGTTGAAGAATCTTGTCATTTGCGGACTGCTCCGAATGTGATGCCGCGCAGCAAATGTTTGCGCAGAAGAATGGTGAACACCATGACCGGGACGAGGAAGAGGGTCGCACCCGCGGCAACCGCCGGCCAGTCCTGCCCGCTGACGCCGATGATGGTGGGAATGAAGGGCGGCGCCGTCTGGGCGTTGCCGGATGTCAGCAGCACCGCGAAGGCATATTCGTTCCAGGCGAAGATCAGGCAGAAGATGGCGGTGGAGGCGATACCCGTCGCCGCCTGGGGCAGCACGACCTTGTAGAAGGCCTGGAACCGCGTGTAGCCGTCGATCAGCGCCGCCTCCTCGTATTCGATCGGGATCTCGTCGATGAACCCCTTGAGCAGCCAGACCGAGAGCGACAGGTTCACCGCCGTATAGAGCAGGATCATGCCGGCATGGGTATCGCTGAGGCCGAGCGAACGGAACATCAGGAAGATCGGGATGGCGACGGCGATCGGCGGCATCATGCGCGTGGAGAGGATGAAGAACAGCAGGTCATCCTTCAGCGGCACCTTGAAGCGCGAGAAGGCATAGGCCGCCGCCGTGCCGAGCACGATGCACAGCACCGTCGAGCCGAAGCCGATGATCACCGAATTGGTGAAGCGTTCGGAAAAGCGCGAGGGGCCGGAGATGACGAGCCCGTCCTTGCGCACCAGCTTGTCGTACCAGGTCGTGGGCTCGCCGAGCGCCTGCAACTGTTCCGGCGAAAGGCGGGTGCGCGTGGTGAAGACGTTGACATAGCCTTCCACCGTCGGCGTGAAGAAGGTTTTCGGCGGATAGGCGATCGCATCCGCCGGCGTCTTGAAGCTCGTCGCGATGATCCAGACCAGGGGAAGGATGGTGATCAGCGCATAAAGCACGACCAGGCTGCCGGCGAACCATTTCTGCCGCAGGGACGGCTCGGTAACAGAATAGCTCATCGCTGTTTCACCTTGTTCAGGGCTTTGACGTAGATCGAGGCAAGGCCGAAGACCGTGACGAAGAGGATGACGGCATAGGCGGATGCATAGCCCGTGCGCCACTTCTCGAAGGCCTCGCGCTTCAGGTTGATCGAGGTAAGCTCGGTGATCGAGCCCGGCCCGCCGCCGGTGAGCTGCACGACGAGGTCGAACATCTTGAAGTTCTCGATGCCGCGGAACAGTACGGCGAGCATCAGGAAGGGCAGCACGAGCGGGATGGTGATCGTCCAGAACTGCCGCCATTTGCTGGCGCGGTCGCATTCGGCCGCCTCATAAATGCTGGGCGGAATGGAGCGCAGGCCCGCAAGGCAAATCAGCATGACGAAGGGCGTCCACATCCAGGTATCGACGATGACGATAGCCCAGGGTGCCAGCGACACGTCGCCGATCATGGAAAAGCTCGACGGGTCGGCGCCTGTCAGGAAGCCGACGGCATAGTTGAACAGGCCGATTTGCGGCTGGTAGAGGAAGGTCCAGAAATTGCCCACCACCGCCGGGCTCAGCATCATCGGCAGCACGATGATCGTCGTCCAGAGATCATTGCCGCGGAACTTCTTGTTGATCAGGTAGGCCAGCGAAAAACCGATCAGCACCTGAAGGACGATGGTCCAGATCAGGAAATGCGCGGTCGCCTGCATGGTCAGCCAGATGTCACGGTCGGACAGGATGTTCAGGTAATTCTTCAGGCCGACGAACTCGACCTCGGCATTCGGGCGGTTGACCCGGAAATTGGTGAAGCTCAGCCGGATCGTCCAGATGAGCGGAAAGATGTTGACCGCCAGAAGCAGCACGATCGACGGGGCGACGAAGAGCCAGGCAAGCGCGCGGTCAGACAGGCCGTGCATGCGTTTGGCAATGGCATGCGGCGTCGCTTCGGCGACCCGCTCCACGGATGATTTCAGCATTGAATGTCCCTTGGTTTTTCAACTGAGCGGCGACAGAGCCGGGGCAAATCCCCGGCTCCGGCCGCGCCTTGGTCCGCTGGGAGGCGGCGGGCACAAAGCTCGTGGCGGTCAGTACTTGCCTTCGTCGTCGAAGACCTGCGTCCAGTCCTTTGCCAGACCGTCGAGCGCTTCCTGCGCCGTGCCCTGGCCGGCGACCACATAGTCATGGAAGCGCTTCTGCGCCGCCTGCAGCAGCGAGGCGTAGGACGGCTCGGCCCAGAAGTCCTTCACGATGGCCATGGAGTCGAGGAAGGTCTGCGCATAGGGCTGACTGGTCGCAAAACCCGGGTCTTCGACCACCTTGCGCAGGGCCGAATAGCCGCCCATCTGCCACCATTTCTGCTGGACCTCCGGCTGGGCGAACCACTTGATATAGGCAAGCGCCTCTTCCTGCTTTTCGGACGCCGCGACCACGGAAATGCCCTGTCCGCCGAGCTGGGCAAAGGCGACGCCATCGGGGCCTGCCGGGTTCGGGAAGTAGCCGGACTTGTCGCCGCCGACATTGGGATCGGCGTTGATGCCCGGCCAGGTGAAGGCGAAGTTCATGTGCAGCGCGACCTGGCCCGACTTGTAGGCGTCGATGTCTTCCGACATGTAGGCATCGGAATGGCCGGGCGGCGTGCAGCAATTGTAGAGTTCCTTGTAGAACTCCAGGCCCGCAACCGCCTTGGCGGAATTCACGTAGCCTTCCAGCTCATAGGGCTTGTCGGGGTTTTCGTACTGGAAGCCGAAGCTGTAGAGCACGTCCATGACGCCCATGGTGATGCCTTCGGAGCCGCGCTCCGTGTAGATCGCCGCGCCATAGACGGTCTTGCCGTCGATCTCGCGCTTCTGGAAGAATTCGGCGATATCCTTCAGCTCGGCAAAGGTTTTCGGCACCGCGAGATCGCGGCCGTATTTCTGCTTGAACTCCGCCTGGAGTTCGGGGCGTGCGAACCAGTCCTTGCGATAACTCCAGCCGACGACGTCGCCGAAGGCGGGCAGCGCCCAGTAGTTCGGCGAGTTCTTCGGCCATTCGGCATAACCGACGACGGTGGCCGGGATGAAGTCGTCCATCTTGATTCCTTCCTTGTCGAAGAAATCGTTGAGCTTGACGTACTGTCCGTTCTCCGCGGCACCGCCGATCCACTGGCTGTCGCCGATCAGGAGATCGCAGAGCTTGCCGCCGGAATTGAGCTCGTTGAGCATGCGGTCGGCGAAGTTCGGCCACGGCACGAACTCGAATTTCATCGTATTGCCGCTCTTGGCCTCGAAATCCTTGCTGAGTTCGACAAGCGCGTTTGCGGGATCCCAGGCGGCCCAGCACAGCGTCAATTCGGCGGCGCCGGCCTGGCCGGTGTTTGCAACGCCGGCGGCCAAAAGGGCGCCGAGAGCGGTCAATGATCTGACTTTATGAAAATTCATGGCTGGGGCCTCCTCCCCCTCCCTTCCGACCTCCATCGAAAGGTGAAAACGCCCGTGGCGGGCAACAGGCGCGGAAGGACGCCTCCATGGGCCTGCCCTCTTCCACGCCATTTTCATGGCTGCGGTGTTCCTCCTCGCGGCCATGGAGAGAGTCATATTGAGGTGCGCACCTCAATGCAAGCAATTTTTGAGGTGCGCACTTCAATTCTTGCTTTTCGCCTGCTTTTGCTAGAGAAATCCGATTCAGACTCTTGGGAGGAGGAAAGCGGGAGCATGCGGCCAACCGCAAAAGACCTGGCAGAAGCCGCAGGCGTCAGCCTGGCGACCGTCGACCGCGTGCTGAACGAGCGCCCGAATGTCAGCGGGAAGGCCGCGCGCAAAGTCGCTGAGGCGATCGAGCGCATCGGCTTCGTCCGCAACCCGGCCGCAGTCGCGCTGGCGCGCAACAAGACCTATCGCTTCCGCTTCGTGCTGCCGACCTCCGGCGACCAGTATCTCAAGGAACTCATCGGCCGCGTCACCGAGGCGAAGGAAGCGCTGCGCGCCGATTCCATCGCGGTAGAGGCCGTGCAGATTCCCATGGCGGACCCGCACCATGTCGCCAAATACCTGACCGCCATCGATCCCGAAGCCATCGACGGGGTGGCCGTCATGGCGCCGGAATCGCCACAGGTGCGCGACGCGCTGATGCGGCTCGTCGAGCGCGGCGTCAAGGTCGTGCAATTCCTCTCAGGCCAGGAACGGCTGGAGAGCGCCGACTATGTCGGCGTCGACAATTTCGCCGCCGGTGCCACCGCCGGCAAGATCGCCGGCCGCTTCATCAGCGAGAAGCCCGGCAAGATCATGGTGGTGGCGGAAACCATGATGGCGCTCGACAGCATCCAGCGCCGTCTCGGCTTCGACAGCATCATCAACACCCAGTTCCCGCATCTCGAAATCCTGCCGTCGCTGGAAACCTATGCGGACGAAAAGCGCACCGAGCTGATCATTCAGCGCACCCTGCAGCACAACCCGGACACCGTCGCCGTCTACGTCCTGAGTTCGGAGGCGAGGGTGCCGCTGTCGGCCGTCTGGAACGCGCAGGGTTCCCGCCCCCTCACCGTCGTCGCGCACGAGCGCACCCCCTTCAGCGAAAAGGCGCTGATGGATGAACGCATCGACGCCGTGATCGCTCAGGACCCCGGCCACGCCGTCAGAAGCGCGCTGCGCATCATGCGCGCCCGCGCCGACCACCGCGAACTGCTGGCCTCCCAGGAGCGCATCCGTATCGAGGTCCTGCTCAAGGAGAACCTCCAGCTCGAATGAATGCTAGGCGACGCGGGCGTCGATCAGCGTTTCGCCCGCGAGCGCCACGGTGTTTCGGCCCATGCGCTTCGCTTCGTAGAGTGCGCTGTCGGCATCGCACAGAAGCTGTTCGAGCGTCGTCTCGGCAGGGGCTGCCAGGGCAACACCGAGGCTGACAGTCACGCAGCCATCGTCCAGTCCGCGATGGCGCATGGCGAGGCCTTCGATGGCGACGCGGATGCGCTCTGCCATCGCCAGTGCCGCAAAGGGTTCCCGATCAACCGAGAGGACCAGCATCTCCTCGCCCCCGAAGCGGAACACGAAAGACGCCTCGTCCATCGTGTCGCGGATGCACCGCGAGACGGCGCGAAGGCAGGCATCGCCTTCGATATGGCCGTGAACGTCGTTGAAACGCTTGAAATGATCGATGTCGAGCAGGATGGCGGCCACGGTTTTATGCTTTCCGCCGCTCCACAGGCCTTCGCAGATCCGCGCGAGCGAGCGCCGGTTGAGCAGTCCCGTCAGCTCGTCCCGCTCGGCATTGCGCTCCAGCTGCCCGTAGAGCAGGCCGGCTCGCAGCTGATTGAGAAAGTTCTGCCGGTCCTTCTGCTCCAGGAAATAGGCGCTCACCGCCAGGAAGATCGAGAGCGTCACATAGAATGTGACGATGCCGGAATAGGTCACGGCGTCGAAGGCGCCGGTCATCTGCGTGGTGGTGAAATGCGAGGCGCACATCAGCGTGAGCCCGACAAGTACCGCGGGAAAACGCGGCCGCAATGCGATGACGAAGAACAGAAAGGCGGCGGAGTTGCCGTTCTGGTAGACGAAAAGGTAGGGGCTGGCGCTTTGCGTGGCGGCAAGCATCGGCAGGGTGACGCCCATCACGGCGATCGCGACGGAAAGACTATCGTAGAGCAGCGCATTCCGCCAACGGCGGACGGTCAGGATACAGGCGATCACGAAGGGCGTGAACACCAGGAAGCGCGCGAAGACCAGCGCGGTGAAGACATCCGCCATCATGGTGCGGTCGCCGAAATAGACGAGATCGTAGATCAGCGTGCCGATCACGCCCCAGATGACGGCGAGCCGCACCCGCTCCGCCACATAGTCCCTGCGGAAGGCGGCCTCGATATCCGGAGAAAAACGCAAGAACCGAAAGCCCCGCGCGATCTGGCGCTCCACCTGGTCCAGCGTCACGACGCCCATTCCGAAATCCCCGCATGCAGCAAGATTACCTAACGTTACGGCAGAAAGCTGAACAACGACCTAAAGCGGGACCGCGTCGAACGTCGATGGCCCGTTCGCACCGACCTTGAGTTTGACGCCGGCAAAGGTTATTGCCTATCGCAGTAACGGACTGCGGCCGCTCGATCCTTCGAACCAGTCGATAGCCGGCACGCAGGACACCTTCCGTTGAACGCCACGATCTACCGCGCCGTCGTCAATATCGCAGCAATCTGCGGTCTCTATCTTGCGGCAGCCATGCTCGTGCCGGCGCTTGTCGACATCTATTATGGCCATCGGGACTGGAAGGTCTTCATGCTGTCGGCCGTGCTGGTCGGCGGCCTTTCAACCGTAACCGCGGCAGCGACACGCGCCGGCCCGCCGCCGTTCAACAAGAAGATGGGCTTTCTGCTGGTCAACGTCCTATGGCTGGTCTTTTCGCTCGTCGGCGCCCTGCCCTTCATGTTGTCGTCTCTCGACATGAACTTCGCCAAGGCGCTGTTCGAATCCGTTTCCGCCATCACGACGACGGGCTCGACGGTCATTTCGGGTCTGGACAATGCGCCGCCAGGCATCCTGATGTGGCGCTCGCTCCTCCATTGGCTCGGCGGCATTGGTATCGTCGCCCTCGGCCTCTTCGTCATGCCCTACCTGCGCGTCGGCGGCATCTCCTTCTTCAAAATGGAATCGTCCGACACGAACGATAAGCCGTTCGCCCGGATCGCCAGCTTCACCCGGGCGTTTGTCCTTATCTACGTGTTGATTACGCTGGCCTGCACGCTGGTTTTTGCCGCACTCGGCATGAGCCGCTTCGATGCCGTCAACCACGCCATGGCGACGGTGGCGACCGGCGGTTTTTCGACCCATGACGCGTCATTCGGCTATTTCAACAGCTTGCCGCTGCTGTGGGCCGGCACCTTCTTCATGACGCTCTGCAGCCTACCCTTTTCGATCCTGATCGTCTTCATGGTCCGCGGCCGTCTTGATGCGCTGCGTGATCCGCAGATCGGGGTGTTTCTCGGCTATCTCGTGCTGTTCTCCGTGGCGATCGCAATCTACCAACGCCTCCAGAACGGCGTGCCGTTCCATGAAGCGCTTACGCACTCGTTCTTCACCGTGTCGACAATCCTCTCCACGACCGGTTTTGCCAGCCAGGACTATACGCTCTGGGGACCGTTCGTGGTGACGATGGCGTTTTTCATGACCTTCATGGGTGGATGTTCTGGATCGACCGCCGGCGGCATAAAAGCTTACCGGTTCATCATCCTCTTCAATTCGATCCGCACTGGCCTCTATAAGCTGATCTATCCGAACGGGATCCACATCGTGCGCTATGGCAAGATGGCGGTTGATCCCGATCTGCAACGTAACGTTTTCCTCTTCTTCGTGACCTACCTCCTCCTGTGGGCCACCGGCAGCGTCGCCATGACGGCGATGGGCTACGATCTTCTGACCTCCGCATCATCCGTCATCACCGCGCTCTCCAACGTCGGGCCGGGCGTCGGCCCCATCGTGGGTCCGGCCGGAAACTTCTCGACGATTTCCGATCCGGCGCTCTATCTTCTGACGATCATGATGCTGCTCGGCCGTCTTGAGGTTCTGACTGTCCTCGTTGTGCTGACGCCGCTCTTCTGGAAAAGCTGACCGCTAGTCGGGCGACGGCAATACCTTCATGAAATCGATGAAGGCGCGCAGCGGGGCCGGCACCAGCCGGCGCCCGGGATAATAGAGGAACGGGCCGGAAAAGCTCAGCCACCACGGCTCCAGCACGGGGACCAGGGCGCCGCTCTGGAAGTGGGGCTTCAGCCAATCCTCGAAGAGCGATATGATGCCGGCTCCGTCGATCGCGGCCATGACGCCCAGGTCCGAACCGCCGCCCGCCTGCACGATGAGCGAACTCGGAGGATCGACCCGCACGACCTCGCCGTCACGCTCGAACTCCCAGGAGCCGAGCGACCGGCCGGCGAAGCGGCTACGAATGCAGGCATGCGACAGCAGGTCCCGCGGATGCTCGGGCTCGCCGCGCGCAGCAAGATAGGACGGCGATGCGGCGCTGGCGAAGCGCTGAATGCGCGGGCCGATCGGCACTGCTATCATGTCCAGCTCCAGCCGTTCGTCATAGCGGATCCCGGCATCGCATCCGGCAGCGATGATATCCACGAAATTCTCGTCGGTGACGATTTCAAGCTGGATATCGGGATAGGCGGCTAGGAACTGCGGCACGATCTTCGGCAGCACCAGCCGCGCCGCGCTGACCGGGACATTGAGCTTCAACGTTCCCGCCGGTCGGCCGCGAAGGCTCCGGACATGCTCCAGCGCGCCGCCGATTTCGCTGAAGGCCGGGCTGATGCGCTCCATGAGGCCGCGCCCCGCCTCGGTGGGCACGACGCTTCGCGTGGTGCGGTTGAAAAGCCGGACGCCAAGCTCGGTCTCGAGGCGCCGCACGGCATCGCTCAAGGCAGACGAGCTGCTGTTGGTCGCGCGGGCTGCCTCGCGGAAACCGCCGGCCCGCGCCACGGCCAGGAAGGCGCCCAGATCCGCCATGTTCGAGCTGCCCAGCGTCATGTTGTCCTCCACCACTGTCCGCCATTGCGGACAAGCTGTGCGGATTATATCCCATTTTCGCTGCGGACAAGCCGCCCTATTTCAGGATCGACCAGACAATGGAGGCACGACATGTCCAATCTCGACAAATCCGGCACATACAAACTCGGCCACTTCACGGTAAAGCGGCTCGGCTATGGCGCCATGCAGCTCGCAGGAAAAGGCGTCTTCGGCCCGCCGAAGGATCGGGCGGAGGCGATCGCCGTGCTGCGCGAAGCGATAGAGAGCGGGGTCGACCACATCGATACCAGCGACTTCTACGGACCGCACGTCACCAACCAGATCATCAAGGAAGCGTTGCATCCCTATGGTGACAACCTCGTCATCGTCACCAAGGTCGGCGCGACGCGCGGCGCGGATGCGTCGTGGAACCCGGCCTTCTCGAAGGAAGCGTTGAAGCAGGCCGTGCACGACAACCTGAAGAACCTCGGCCTCGACGCCATCGACGTCGTCAACCTGCGCGCCATGTTCGACGTGCATGGGCCTGCGGAGGGCTCGCTGGAGGAGCCGCTCACGGTTCTCGCAGACCTGCAACGCCAGGGCCTGATCAAGCATATCGGGCTGTCGAACGTCACCGCCCGGCAGATCGCGGATGGCCGGAAAATTACGGATATCGTCTGCGTCCAGAACCAGTACAACCTGGCCCATCGGGGAGACGACGCGCTGATCGACCAGTTGGCGGCGGAAGGCACCGCCTATGTTCCCTTCTTCCCGCTCGGCGGATTCTCGCCGCTGCAATCCGCAACCCTTTCCGAGGTCGCGGCGGATTTGGAAGCGACCCCGCTTCAGGTCGCCCTCGCCTGGCTCCTCGCCCGCAAGCCGAACATCTTGCTGATCCCCGGCACATCGTCCCGCGGCCATCTGCGCGAAAACCTTGCCGCCGCCGATATCGAGCTGCCGGCGGAAGCGATGCAGCGGCTTGACGGCATTGCCGCGGCGAAGGCCGATTGATGCTTGAACGGGCCGGCAATCGCCGGCCCTTCAATGTTTCAGGATCTGGCTGAGGAAGAGCTTCGTGCGCTCGTGCTGCGGGTTCTTGAAGAATTCCTCCGGCTTGCCTTGTTCGACGATCTGCCCCGCATTCATGAAGATCACCCGGTCGGCGACGGCGCGGGCAAAGGCCATTTCGTGGGTGACGCAGACCATGGTCATGCCGTCGCGCGCCAGGCTGGTCATGGTGTCGAGCACCTCGGACACCATTTCGGGATCGAGCGCCGAAGTCGGCTCGTCGAACAGCATGACGGCCGGCTGCATGCAGAGCGAACGGGCAATCGCCACGCGCTGCTGCTGGCCGCCGGAGAGCTGGACGGGATATTTGTCCGCCTGTTCGGGAATGCGCACGCGCTCCAGGAATTGCAGCGCGGTCTTGCGGGCTTCGGCCTGCGAGACGCCCTTGATCCACATCGGCCCGACCATGCAGTTCATCAGCACGGTCATGTGCGGGAAGAGGTTGAAGTGCTGGAAGACCATGCCGACGTTCTTGCGCACCTCGCCGACATTGCGCATCTTGTCGTGCAGGGGAATGCCGTTGACGACGATATCGCCTTCCTGATGCGCCTCCAGCCGGTTGAAGCAGCGGATCAGCGTCGATTTTCCCGAGCCGGATGGGCCGCAGATGACGATGCGCTCGCCCTTTTCCACCGTCAGGTTCACATCGGTCAGCACCCGGAACGCGCCGTACCATTTGGAGACGTTGCGGACGTCGATGATCTTTTCGCTCATCGGACTTTGCTCCTCGCATAATGACGCTCGATGCGTGACTGGATGAGTTCGAGGCAGATCGAGACACCCCAGTAGAGCATCGCGGCGGAGATCAGCATTTCCATATGCTGGAACGACTTCTGGCCGAGCGTGCGCGCCAGGAACATCAGTTCCCACACGCCGATGACCGAGACGAGCGAACTGTCCTTCAGCATCGAGATGAACTGGTTGCCGGTCGGCGGGATGATGACGGGCAGCGCCTGCGGCAGGATGATCTTGCGCATGGTGATGCCGAAGCCGAAGCCGATCGACCGCGAGGCCTCCCATTGGCCGCGGTCGATGCTCTGGATGCCGGAGCGGAAGATCTCCGTCATATAGGCGCCGTAGCACAGCGACAGCGCAAGGATGCCGGCCGGCACCGCATCGATGATGAAACCGAGCTGCGGCAGGCCGAGATAGATGAGGTAGACCTGCATCAACAGCGGCAGGCCGCGGAAAAACGAGGTGTAGAAACTCGCGATCGCATAGGCGAACCCGTTCGTCGAGAGCTTCGCCACCGCGCCGAGAATGGCGATGGCGGACGCGATGACGATGGAGATCGCCGACACGTAGATCGTCGTGAAAAGCCCCTGCGTGACGAGGAAGGGCAATTTCTCGGCCATGAAAGGCAGGCTGAGATTGAACGTCTTGAAGAAGGCGAGGAACAGCAGCAGGAGTTCAAGCCAGACGATCGTGATCTGCACCCGCAGCGAGGCGAAGCCGATCAGGACGACGTTCAGGCAGAACAGCACCGCGATGACGAAGGCGATGGCGAAGCGACCGTAGATGCCGCTTTCCAGCGGCTCGCCGATCACCGGGCGCATCAGCTCGCCCATCGACGTTCCCGAGAGATCGAAGGTGAGGAACAGGGCGAAGATCGCCGCAAACATCACCGCGACGAACCACGGCTTGTGGACGAGCACTTCGGACTCGACGGTATCCGGATACAGCATCTCCGCTCCCTGAATGTAAGGCGCGGCCCGGTTTTCCGGGCGCGCGCGAACGGATGGGTCTTTTACTGCGTGACCGTGTAGTCGACACCGTACCACTTGACCGACAGCTTGCTCAGCGTGCCATCGGCCCGGATCGCGTCCACGGCCTCGGCAATCTTCTCGCTCAGCTCCTTGTCGCCATGCTCGACGGCAACGGCAAGGGGCTCGAAGAAGACCGGCTTGCCGAGCTGCTTGATCGGGTAGCCCGCCTTCTCCGCATCGAGAATGCTCGGCAGCGTGGAAACGACGGCATCGAGGCGCGTTCCGTCGCCAAGACGCAGGTCGTCGAAGGCGGTGGTGGAATTGGCGTAGGATTTCACCTCGCCCGCCTTGAACTCATAGGTGAACGGCGGCGCGCCGGCGGCGTCCAGCGTCAGGTCCTGGTTGGCATAGGCCTCGAAGGTCGAGGTTGCCGTCACGCCGACGACCTTGCCTTCGAGGTCGGAGAGCTTTTCCGCCTTGCTGTCCTTGTGCACGGCGACGGCGGCGGGCGTGTAATAATAGACCGCCGGGAAATCGAAGATTTCGGCGCGCGCCTTGGTCGGCGTCATCGAGCCGACATGCATGTCCCAGCGGCCCTGCCACTTGCCGGCCGTGATGATGTCCCAGCCCGGCGTCACGAATTCGACGGAGACGCCGAGATGTTTGCCGATCTCCTTGGCGACGTCGATGTCGAAGCCGTCCATCTCGTTCTTGTCGTTGACGAAGGATTGCGGTGCCCAGTTGGCATCGGTCGCGACCTTCAGGGTCTTGGCGGCGAGCACCCGGTCCAGAACGGCACCGGCCTGGGCCGGCACGGCGGCGAGCGAAAGCGAGAGAGAGGCGACGAGCGCCGCGAGTGTCGATGTCTTCATCATGTGTTTGTTCCCTCTGTCCATTGTCGTTTCTGTCGACGGCGCGGGTTCCTCTCCCTGCCGATGGTATCAATCTTGGGGCTTGTCGCCCCTTCCCGTCTTCCGGCGTTCCCAAGCAGCGCGCGGCCCCTGGCTTCATCGAAATGACGGAAATCAAGTCGTGCCCTCCCCGCCCATTTCCGCGCGGATGGCACGGGCCACCCGGAAGGCCTCGACGCCCGCCGGCACGCCGCAGTAGATCGCGATCTGGAGAAGGGCCGCCTGCAATTCCCTGTCCGACAGGCCGTTGCGGATGGCGCCGCGAAAATGGATGCCGAATTCATGCATGCGGTTGCTGGCGGCAAGCATGCCGAGGTTCAGGAGGCTGCGCTGCTTGAGATCGAGGCCGTCGTCCGTCCAGCCGAGGCCCCAGCAATATTCGTTGAGCAGGTCCTGCAAGGGTGCGGAGAAGGCATCGGCGCCTGCCCTGGCGCGATCGACATAGTCGTCGCCGAGCACGCGCCGCCGGACGGCCTCCCCGTCTTTCCGCAAAGTCTCATCCATGAGCGGCCTCCGTCTTCGACACAAAATTATCGATGGTTTCGGCCACGATGCCCGGCGCCTCGATGAGGATGGAATGGCGCAGGCCCGGAAAAAGGGCGAGCTGCGATCCCGGGATGCGGTCGTGCATGTAACGGGCCATGCGCGGGTTGGAGCCGACATCCTCCTCGCCGGTGGCGATCAGGGTCGGGCAGCGGATCTGGTCGAGGAAGCCGCCGAAATCCGTCTCGGCCAGCACCCGATAGGCGGCCGCGTAGCAGTCCGGATCGTTTTCCGCGTCGCGCGCCCGCAGCCAGGCGATCACGTCGGGATGTTCCTCCTGAAACGCCTCCGTCAGCCATCGCGAGAGCGATGCCGTGTGGTGATCCGCCGGCGTTCCGGCCTGAAGCGCCGCGAGGCGGGCGAGGACGCGTTCCCGCTCCTCTGGCGTGCGGCCCGCAACCGTGGACAGCAGCACGAGCCGGCGCAGGCGCGGCAGATGCGTCAGCGCGAGACGCTGGGCGATCAGCCCGCCGAGCGAAAACCCCGCGAGATTGAAGGTCGTGAACCCGGCCTTGTCGGCAAGCGCCAGCGTCTCGGCCACGAAGTCGTCGATCTCGTAGCGGCCCTTGACGCGGCTTGACCTGCCATGGCCCCGCAGGTCGAAGGTGAGGATCGTGAACCGGTTCTTCAACCGTTCGACCACGCCGGACCAGGCCTCCAGATAGGAGCCGACGCCGTGGATGCAGACGAGCGGCTCGCCGCCATCGCCATCGATGCGATAGTTGAGCGTGACCTCGCCGACCGTGTGCTCTCGTGCCTCCGCCATGATCAGCCCCCCGCAGCCGCCCGCTTCCGGTCGTTTTCGCGCGCGGCGAAGACCGGCATGACCTCTTTTACGAAAAGCTCGATCGTGCGCTTCTGCAATTCGAAGGGAAGGTTGAAGGTGAGGCCGAGGCAATATTGATCGACACCCGCCGCTTCGAAAACCAGCAGCTTCTCGATCACCTCGTCCGGCGTTCCGAACATCAGGTTCTTGCGGATGTTCTCCGGATTGTAGTTCTCCTTGCCCTTCACCGCCTCATAGGGCACGGCCTCGGGAAAACCGTTCTGCACGGTGCCGGCATTCTGCATGAGATTCTCGAAGGCGCGGCCATAATCCATGCTGTGCTGCACGGCCTTTTCCCAGCCGTCCGGCCGATCGTAGACGCAGGTGCGCCGCTGCATCATGAAACGCGGGCGCGGCACTTCCGGATGGTCGGCCACGGCCTTGTGGAACTTGTCGGAAAGCACCTGGATTTCGGCAGCCGGTGCCGAAAGCGGCGTCGACAGGATGCTGGCGCCGTTCGCAATCGCCCAGTCGAAGGTGCCGGGATCGCGCGCGGCGACCCAGATGCGCGGATGCGGCTGCTGCAACGGCTTCGGCACGGAGGTGGCGAGCGGGAACTTCCAGTAGTGCCCGTCATGGGCATAGTCGCCGGCCCAGAGCTTCTTCACCGCCGGCACGATCTCCTTCATGTAGGCGACGCCTTCCTGCTGCGGCATGCCGCCCGCCATCCGGTCGAACTCGTACTGGTAGGAGCCGCGCGCGATGCCGAATTCCAGTCGGCCGTTCGTCAGGTGGTCGCAAAGTGCCGATTCGCCGGCAAGCCGGATCGGGTCCCAGTAGGGTGCCACCAGCGTCGAGGTGCCGAGGCGCAGCTGCTCGGTGTGCTGCGCGAGCCAGACGAGCGTCTGGAAGGGATTGGGCGAGATCGTGCATTCGATCGTGTGATGCTCGGCGGTCCAGAGCATCTCGAAGCCGCCCTCGTCCGCCATGCGGGCCAGCGTCAGCAGGTTGTTCTTCGCCGTCGCCATCGGCACATCCGGCGAAAAGCGTTCCATCGTGAGCGAGACTGCGAACTTCATGGTTCTGCCTTTCGATGCTTGTTACTTGAGGCGGATGACGAAGGGGTCCTGCATCGCGCCGGAATAGTCGATGATCACGTTCTTCAGCCGCGAGAACTCGTGCATCACCTCGAAGCCGCCGCGCCGGCCGTAGCCGCTTTCCTTGAAGCCGCCATTGGCGGACATGAAGGAGGCGGAGCGATAGGTGTTGACCCAGACGGTGCCGGCCTCGATCTCGTTGGCGAAACGCAGCGCCCGGTCGATGTCCTTCGTCCAGATGCCGGAGGCGAGGCCGTAGCGCGTGTCGTTGGCGAGCCGGATCATCTCCGCCTCGTCGCGGAACGGCATGACGCCGACAACTGGACCGAACAGTTCGTCGCGCATGAAGGTCATGTCGTTTTCGGCATCGACCATCACGGTCGGCTCGAAATACCAGCCCCCGGGCGCAAGCCCGTCCTTCTGCGGCCGCCGTCCGCCGGCGGCGACCTTCGCGCCCTCCTTCACACCGGAGGCGACATAGGATTCGACCTTGGACAGCTGGTCGGCGAGCGCCAGCGGGCCGATATCGGTGTCATCACCCGTCGGAAGGCCGACGCGGATTCTCTGCGTGCGGGCGACCAGCGCCTCGATGAACCTCTCGTAGACGTTCGCCTCGACGAAACAGCGCGAACCGGCCACGCAGGTCTGGCCCGCCGCGGCGAAGACGCCGGAAACGACGCCGTTCACCGCATGCTCGATATCGACATCGCCGAAGACGACATGGGGCGACTTGCCGCCGAGTTCCATCGAGCAGGGCACGAGGTTCTGCGCGGCGTTGCCGGCGATGCGGCGGCCGGTGGCCGTGCTGCCGGTGAAGACGTATTTGGCGACGCCCGGATGGCGGGTCAGGGGCTCGCCGGCGCTCTTGCCGGTGCCCGTCACCACATTGACGACGCCGGCCGGAAAACCTGCCTCGTGGATGAGTTCGGCCAGCGCCAGCGTGGAGGCCGTCGCATGTTCCGAAGGCTTGATGACGATGGTGTTGCCGATTGCAAGGCAGGGCGCCAGCGTGCCGGTGAGCAGCATCAGCGGCGAGTTCCACGGCGTGATCATGCCGACGACGCCGAGCGGTTCGCGCAGGTTGATGTTCAGCGTGTCGAGCCGGTTGATCGGGATCGTGTCGCCCTGCAACTTGTCGGCCATGCCTGCGAAGTAGTGGTAGCTGTCCGGCATGGCGCGCATCTGCGCCCGCGTTTCCTTGAGCAGCTTGCCATTGTCGCGCGTCTCGATCTCGGCAAGCGCATCGGCATTGGCCCGCACGAGTTCGGCAAGCCGGCGCACCAGCGCACCACGATCGGTCTGCGTCATGCGTCGCCATTCGGGGTTGCGGAAGGCGGCATTGGCAGCGGCGACGGCCGCCTCGACATCGTCCGCATCGGCCTCGGCAAATTCGTACCAGGGCGCGCCCGTCGTCGGATCGAAGCTCTGGATGTAGTTGCCGTTCTTCGGGGCCACGAACCGGCCGCCGATGAACAGCAGCTGGCGGGAGCCCTCGATGGAGCTGACTGTCGTCTTCATGTCATTGTCCTTGGTCTTGGGAGGCCTGGAGCCAGGCACGGGCTTCGCCGTCGATCATCGCGACACGGCCGCCATCGTCGGAATCCATGTAGATGCCGAAGCGGCCCGCCAGCCGCTCGCGCCCATAGCGCCGCAACATCGAGCGCAGCTCATGGGTCGCGATCGTGTCGTAGGGCAGGTCATCGATGGGGAAGAAGCGAAGGTCGGCGGGAAGATTGCCGGTGGCGCCCTCGCCCGCGAGACGCGCCCGGTAGACGAGATAACCGGGATCGCTGTCGGCGACGTCGAAGACGGAATAGAGGAAGGTTTCCTCCGGCACGAGACGCAGCGCATCGCCGCCGTCGAGCACCAGCTGGCTGTCCGCCTTGCGCCGGCGCGCCGACGGCAACACCCAGCCACCCTTGCCATCCGAGCGCAGCAGCAGGCTGTCGCCCGCCTCGATGAGATAGCCGATGATCATGCCGTGCGAGGCGAGCCAGCCGGTGGGCAGCGGGTCCTTCACGCTGGCATAACGACCGCGGCAGAAGCCGAGCGGCGCGGTGGGGCTGGTACCGAAGGCCCGCACCTGGCCGATCAGGATGGCGTGGTCGCCGGCATCCACCGCGCTGTGAAGGCTGCAATCGAACCAGGTCAGGCTATCCGTCAGAACCGGCGCACCCGTATGCACCCGGTCGTGGTTGACCGACTGGAACTTGTCCTGCGCCTTCGAGGCAAAGGTCGCCGATACGCCGACCTGCCCCTCATGCAGGATGTTGACCGCAAAACAGTCCGCCGCCTTGAACACCGCATAGCTCGACGCCGACTTGGCGACGCAGACGAGCAGGAGCGGCGGATCGAGCGACACGGAGGTGAAGGAATTCGCGGTCATCCCGCGCGGCGTTCCGTCCGCTTCGAGCGTGGTGATAACCGTCACGCCGGTAACGAAAGTGCCGAAGGCCCGGCGCAGCGCGATCGGGTCGATCGGTGCATCCTGTGCTGCCGCTTGCTCCACCATCCCGACCTCCTCTCCGGTTCATTGAGAGGAAGCTACCGCCGCCGGCCGGCTGCTTCTTCCTCCTAGGCGGAGGAGAGTGGCAAAGAGTTCTCCTGCGCTTCGAAGGAGAGCCCGAAGGCGTCAGCGTTCGCTGAAGGCGTGGTTCTCGATGACACCGTAGAGACGCAGGGCGAGCTCCACGGAAAAGCGTCTTTCCGCCGTTTCGACATCGATGCCGAAGAGCTCCTGGATGCGCGAGAGCCGGTAGCGCAGCGTCGTCACATGCAGGCCGAGGCGGTCGGCGCAGGCCTGGCTGCGGCAGCCTTCTTCGAGATAGGCCGACAGGGTTTCCAGATAGGGCGTGCCGTTCTCCCGGTCGTGTTCGGCAATGGCGCCGATGCTTTCGCGGACGAAACTGCGCACGTCGCCCACATCGGCGGCGGAGACGAGCATGGGCAGCGGACCGAAATCCTGCGTGGAGAGCGCCCCCGTCAGCCCGAACGACCGACCGATGCGGATCATCCGGCTGCATCGCTCCCAGGCCGCGGGGTAGTCCTCCAGCCCGGCGCAGCGGTTTCCGGCAACGATGACCGGCGCCTCATCGAAATAGCGGCCCAGTTCATCGGCCATGCGGCGCATGAGTTTCGTGGTGCGCTCCTGCTTTCGCCCCGCCTCATGCGGCACGAGGCAGACGACACCGCCATCGATGGCGACGAGGCCCGCTTCCAGCGACGCCTGCCGCAGGATGCGTGACAGGGTGTGCTCCACATCGATGGACCCGCCGCCGAAGGCCTTCGCCTTCTCCGGAAAATCGACGACGATCATCTGCTGTGGCGCGGAAAAATCGAGCCCGAGGCGCGTGGCGCGCTGGGTGACATCCGCAGCATCGCGCCAGCGCCGTTCGACGACTTCGAAAAACAGCTCGCTTTGCGTGCGCGTCTCGAAACGAAAGCGCAGGAAGGAACGCATCATCTGCACGCTCAGCGCAAACTTGGCGCTGTCGAGCATGAGCTGGTCCAGCTCGCCCTCGGCGACAGCGCCGGGAAAGATAACGAGCGCGCCGACCAGCTGCCGGTCGACCGTCAGGGCTTCGATCCGCGCGGAGGCACGCAGCCGCCGCGTGCCGTCATCCAGCAGGATTGCCGCCGTTTCCAGGGTGCCGCGCTCGACGGCATCGCGTGCCGCCTTGATGAGCGTGCGGGAAAAAACCGTCGGGGCCGCGGCCTGCCATGCCGCATCGTCAAAGTCTGCCGTAAGCGGCGAGCGCCCGGCGATCACCTGGTTGACGGTGAAATCGACGACGACCAGCGGATTGGGCAGCAGCCGGCCGACCATGGCGGCAAGCGAGGAGACGGAGCCGTCACTCAGCACATGTTCCAGCAATGAGGTATGCGCCGTGAGCGCCCGGTCCAGCCGATCGGACGCCCGTTTTTCCGCGGCGAGGCGATGCTGCTTTTCCACTGCGATCGCGCCCAGATGGATGATCGTTCCGAGAAAGGCGAGATCGTCTTCCGTGACCTCCGTCACCGTGCGGGCGATGACGCTCAGCACCATCGGCCGGCCCTCGGCATCGGCGCAGTTCATCGGCATGACCAGCACGGTGCGGTAATCCCGCTCGAAGGCCTCCTTGCGGTAGCCGGGAAACTCCGCGCTTTCGCGCGCATCCCGCAGATAGACCGGCTCGTTGCGCTGGAGCGCGATCAGCGACGGGCTGGTCGCCAGTTCCCAGCGATCAGGCAGGTCGCGCTGGATGAGCGTCGGATCATGCCGAACGATGACATGGGCATAACCATGCGCGGCATCGATGCCCATGATGGAGCCGAGCGCCCAGTTCGCATGCCGGCAGGCCGCCGCAATCAGATGCTGCAGCACGGTCGTCAGGTCGCCGCCGCTGTTGATCTGGCTGGCAACGTCGCGAAGCGAAAGTATCTGTGATTTGTGGTCCAACCGGCCGCGCACTCCCATCCTAGGCTCGCGATAATGCGGCGCAAAGGTCAGGAATGCTACTTGTTTTCGGAGGATCATCGCCGCTCCGTTTCCTCGGAACGATAGGAAGATCGCGAGCCGCTGCACGCTAGGTTGAGGAAACGGTCAACAGACGGCGGAAAAGACATGGCGCTCGGCATCAGAAAGATCTGCACCTTCCTCGAAGAAACCGACATCGAGGGTGGCAAGGCTGCGCCGCGTCCCCTCAACATCGTCGTCGTCGCCGCCATCCTTCAAAACCCTTGGGCCGGCAAGGGCTTCGTGGAGAACCTGCGGCCCGAGATCATCGACATTGCGGGGCCGCTGAGCGAGGAGATGACCCGGCGGCTGCTGGCGCAAATGCCGGCGGACAAAATCGAGGCTTGCGGCAAGGCGGCCGCGGTCGGCGTCAACGGCGAAATCGAGCATGCCTCGGCGATGATCCATACGCTGCGCTTCGGCAATCCCTTCCGCAATGCGATCGGCGGCACGAACTATCTGGAATTCGCCAATACGCGCAACGCGCCCGGTGCCCTGCTCTCCTTGCCGATGATGCACAAGAGCGAGAACGGCAAGCGCTCCCACTTCCTCACCGCCAATTTCCAGATTGCCGACGCGCCGCATCCCGACGAGATCGTCATCGCGATCGCAGCCGCCGATGGCGGCCGCCCGCACGCCCGCATCGCCGACCGGTTCCAGGACATTGCGGAAATGGAGGCAGAGCTCGCACAGGGCTAAGGCTTGCGGCTTGAAACATGTAGTGTCGGAATCTCGTTTGGCTGATCGTCTTCAAGACGGACAGACCAGGGAGAACGACAATGACGATCACCATCACCGCCTTTGAAAGCTCGCCCGATCGCGGCAGGGGCCTGGCGCGCGACATGCGCGTTCGCTGGGCGCTTGAGGAAGTAGGACAGCCTTACGAGGTTCGCCTTGTTTCGTTCAAGGCGATGAAGCAGCGTGCGCATCTGGCACTTCAGCCCTTCGGACAGATCCCGACCTATGAGGAAGGCGACCTGGCTCTGTTCGAGTCCGGCGGCATTGTGCTCCACATCGCAGAGAACCATCCGGGCCTGCTGCCGGAGGATGCGAATGCCCGGGCGCGCGCCATCACATGGATGTTTGCCGCGCTCAGCACGGTGGAGCCGCCCATCGTCGAGCGCGAAGCCGCCCACTATGCGGAGCGCGACGAGGCCTGGCACGAGGCGCGCCAGCCCATCCTCAAGGCTCGCATCCGTGAGCGGCTAGACCAGCTTTCCATCCGGCTCGGCGATGCCGACTGGCTCGACGGCGCCTTCAGCGCCGCCGACCTCCTGATGGTGACCGTGCTGCGCCGCTTGGAAGGCTCGGATATTCTGGGCGACTACCCAACCCTCTCCGCCTATATCGCCCGTGGCCAGGCGCGACCCGCTTACAAACGTGCCTTCGACGCTCAGTTGGCAGTTTTCACCGCCACGCAGAAATGACCTCATCTGTACGCCTTGATCCCGCCGCAAAATCCCCTATAAACCGAATCGGTCTGCTTCCTACCGATTCGGTAGGTAAGCAAAACGAGGGTCGGCCATGGGTCAGGGCAAAGGAATGACGATCTTACACGGCTCACTCTGCGCTGTCAGAAGGCACCTCCCTGTCGCCGTCTTCGCGACGTTCGTGCCAGGCACGGGCGCCACGATGCGCCGACCCGAAATATAGTCCAATCTCGTCTGGCATTCGGCGCGCCCGCCCAGACGCATCCCCCAAAACCCACGAGGTCACCAAGCACATGGCCTGTGCTTGCGATGACGCGCGCCTATGAAAGGAAGTTCCATGCAATCAAGACCCCTTCTCGCCCTCACACTTGCCGCGGCGGTGTTCGCCTCCGGCTGCCAGTCCAGATCCCAGTCCATGGACGAAGCCTATAATATCTGCGCCGATAGCGGTATGCGGCCGGGCGGCTGGCAGCACCAGCGCTGCACGCGCAACATCTATTCCGAAAATCGTCGCAAGGCCGATCAGGCGGCGGCCGCGGTTGCCGTCGGCGTTGCGGCAACGGCTGTCGGCGCCTATGCGATTTCGCAGGCCAACAAGGACAAGCACAAGGATAGGGATCGCAGGGACCGCGGCTGGCAGAGGGATCGGCACGACCCGTATTGGCCGAAGCGCGCCCGGTAATCGCCCTCGCCCGCATCATCGATTTTGTCTAGCCTCGGCCGGAAAACTCCGGCCGGGGTACTACGGCTGGCGATGGCCCAGCGCATCCATCGTTGCGGCAACCATGGAGGCGCGCCATTCCTTCGTCTGTTTCGTGCGCACCGCAAGATTGGCCGTGATACCGAGGCCCGAAAATGCGCAGGTCACGCGAATGATCCTGTCCAGTTCCAGTTTCTGAAGATCTATGCCGATCGCCTCGTACATGATGAAGCCGATCTCGTTCATCTGCTGGTCATTGGGATCCGGATCGAGCGCGATACGGTTGCCCAGCGCCGAAATGCCCGGCTGCTCGAAGGCGAAGGTGACCGAGGCCTCGACCACCGCAAGATCCCGCTCGCGCCCGACCGGCAACCCCTTCACGCTTTCCAGCATCTCTTCGGCATGCTCGCGCAGCGTCCTGATGCCCGCATCATAGATGGCCTGCTTACTCGGGAAATGATGCAGCAGCCCGGCTTTCGAATAACCGACGGCTTCGGCGATCTGCGAGAGTGAGGCATGCGCAAATCCGTGTTGGGCGAACAGGGCGGCCGCCCGATCGATGATCCCGGCCTCGATTTCGGATTTTGTCGGCCTGAGCATGAACGGACCCAACGTTGATTGCCTTGTGCGGCGAGCTCTAGGCCTGCGGCACCCTCGCCCGCTATACGAAATGCGGCGATGTTTGTCTGTCTGCTTTTCGACGCAGGGCCGGGCGCAAGCCTCTCCACGCACAGATTTGGACAGGCTTACCCGGCGCGCCCGGTGGCGTCTCCCGCTGTCACCGGGGTTTCTTCCGGAGAGCGCGTGTTCCTGAAGAACTCCCACATGCGGCCGGTCGCGTCGCGTTCAGAGGTCACCTTGCCGTTCGCATCGAAGGTTCGGAACAGCACGCTGCGGGCCGGCCAGTCGTGGGTGTTTTCCTTGAGCAGATAGGATGTGATGCGCGCACCGCTGGCGCAGGTATCGAACGACAGCGCCGTCATCGACGCATCGGTGAGCACGTCGCCCTTGGCCTCGCACTTGTCCAGCTCCGCCCAGCGCCGCAGCGCAGCCTCGCCACCATATTGCCAATAGGGCCTGCCGCCGCCGACAAAGGGATTGGTGACGTCCTTCATGCCGGAGAAGGCGATGATGGAGATCGGATTGCCGGGGTTGCAGGAGGCGACATCCGGCTGCCAGACGCCATCGCGCTCCACGGGATAGCCGGCACGCAGGCCCATGACAAAGCCGGCGGCGGCGAAGTCCGGATGGCCATTGCAAATATATTGCGACAGCATGCGACCGCCGCCGGAATAACCGGAGGCGTAGATGCGTGTCGGGTCGACGCAGAAGGTGTCCTTCACCGTCTTGATGGCATCCTTGATATAGCGCTCGTCGTCGTGCGTGCCGCCCTTCGTCACGCCCGGCACGTTCCAGGCATGCGTGCCCTTGTACTGGCCATCGAGGCTGCCCTGCAGCGCGATCGCCACGAAGCCTTCGCGCTCGGCGACCGCGTCCCAGCCGCTGCGGCGAAACTGGCCGGCCGGACCGGAATTGCTGCCGTGAAAATCGAAGACGACGGCGAGCTTTTTCTTCCCATCATAGGCAGCCGGAATATGCGCCAGCGCCGGCCGCTCGATGCCGCCGGTCTTTACCGTGAATTCCATCTGGCCGGGTGCAATGGGCTGGCCGCAGCCTGCTGCAAAACCGGGGCCGGCAAGGCCGAGAGCGAGAAGCAGTCCCACCGCTATCACGCGGACAGAACCTTCAGGCCGCACGCGGCCAAGCAGACGAAGTATATCCATCAAAACGCCCTGTGAGTGCTGATCTGTATCGGCTGGCACTGTCGTTCCTAATACAGGAACAGTTTACGCAAGGTATTGATGGTGCAGCCGTTGCACGTGGATGCCGTGTCACCTCCGGCATGTCAAGGCGTTGACCTAGAATTCACTAGTGCGACCCCGCCCTCCTCTACGCATCCTTGCGCTTCAGCCTGATCGAGACAAGCAAACCGAGCACCAGGCCGAAGACGACGAGGTTGATCAGCGTCGAGAGCGCATAGAGTTCCGGCTTCACGCCGTAGCGCAACGCGCCCCAGGCGACCGACGGCATCGTTGGCGTTGCGCCCAGCAGATAGAAGGAGATGTCAAGACCGTTCAGCGACAGCACGAAGGCAGTGATCAGGCTGCCCATGATCGCCGGCCAGGTGATCGGCAGCATGATTTCCAGGAAGGAGCGCACGGGGGATGCGCCGCAGACGATGGCGGCCTCGTTCATGCGCCAATCATATTTGTAGAGCATGGCCGCCATGATGAGGAAGCAGAAGCTGAAACAATGCACCGCATTGGCGATGATCGCCGTCACCATGTTCCCCTGCAATTCGAACAGCAGGTAGTAGAGCGCCATGCTGGAAATGCCGAGCATGATCTCCGACACGAAGAGCGGCGCGGCAAACAGGATGGCGTAGAACAGCGCCCTGCGGCCACCGAACCTCAGCACGCCGATCGTGGCAAGGAACCCCAGCACCGTCGACAATACCGCCGTGCAGGAGGCGAGCAGCAGGCTGTTCAGGAAGGCGCTCTGGTAAACGGTGTTGTTGGAGAGCCGCACGTAACTCGCGAAGTTGAACTCCGGCGGATAGGGGAAGTTCGGCCGGCTCGACAGCGACGCGAAGAGGATGTGGACGATCGGCATATAGAGGAAGGCGAAAACCAGGATCACGAAGGCTGCGAGCAGCCATTTGGCGATGGCATCGGAAACATGCGGGCTCATCTTACTGCCTCCCCATTCCGGTAAATCCGGTCCTGCGCAGATCGACGCCGAAGCTGAGGATCGCGAGCGCGAGCGCCGAAAACAAAAACAACACGACGCCCATGGCCGCACCCAGCGCCCAGGTGCCGGACTCGCCGAATTGCTGTGACATCGACATGCCGTAGAGCGTGCCGTTCGGTCCGCCGAGGAAGCGCGGCACCAGCGAGGCAGACAGCGTGGGGATGAAGGCCAGCATGAAGCCGACGAGCGTGCCGGACAGATTGAGCGGCCAGACGACCTCGGTGAACACCCGGAGGCGGTTGGCGCCGCAGGCATTGGCGGCATGGGCGAGGCGGAAATCGAAGTTGATCAGCGAAAGATAGACCGTGGTGACCACCAGCGGCAGGTAGAGATAGATGAAGGCGATGAACGAGGCGACATTCGAATACATGATGAGCCGCAGCGGCGCCGCCCCCATCCGCACCAGCATGCCGTTGACGAGGCCCGCCGGCCCCAGCATGCCCTGAAGTGCGATCAGCCGCAGCACTTCGCCGGACAGGAATGGGATGACGAGCAGTAGAGACAGGATAATGCGGTAGCGGCCGCCATAACGCACGATGAAATAGGCGATCGGCCAGGCCATGACGACAAGGGTGACCGAGACGCCGACCGCCATCATCAGCGACCGCAGGAAGAAGGTGATATAGGCCCCCTCCGTCGCCAGCGTGACATAGTTGTTGAGCGTCAGTTCACGCACGATCTTGTAGTTCTCGGTCTGCCAGAAGCTGAGCACGACGAGCGCGATAAGCGGGAAGACGAAGAAGAACAGCAGGAAGCCGCTCGGAACGTAGAGCAGCAGGCGCTGGCGCAGCGAAACGTTTGGCATCGTCAGCTCCCCGCCTTGAAGATATGGCAATCGGACGGCGCCCAGGAAAGCAGGACGCGCTCCTGAATGGGCAGCGGATCGTTGCGCTTCGGCTTGACGACGATCACCGTGTCACCGCGATCGGTTTCCAGGATATATTCGAGAAACGGCCCGCGCAGCACGATATCGGACACCGTGCAGACGATGCCGCTGCCGCCTTCGGATTTCGGGGTCAGGTCGAAGCGCTCGTTCTTCACAAACACGTCGAGCGCATCGCCGGGCTGGAACTTTTCCTGCGGGGGCAGCGGAAACTCATGGTCGTAGCGGGCGAGCCGCACCGTCTTGCCGTCCGGCGTCACGGTGCCCTGGAATTTCGTCGACTTGCCGACGAAGCGGGCGACGAAGGGGGTCGGCGGATTGTCGTAGATCGCCTGGCGCACATCGAGCGCCTCCAGCCGGCCATTGTGGATGACCGCGATCCGGTCGCTCATGCTGAGCGCTTCTTCCTGGTTGTGCGTGACATAGATGAAGGGGATGCCGAGCTGCTTCTGGTAGCGGCGGATCTCGACCTCCATTTCCTGGCGCAGTTCGCGGTCGAGATTGGCCAGCGGCTCGTCGAGCAGCAGCAAGGTCGGCCGGGCGATCAGGCCGCGGCCGAGCGCGACGCGCTGCTGCTGGCCGCCGGAAAGCTGGCTCGGATAACGATCGAGCAAGTTCGTCAGCGACAGGACGCCGGCCACCCATTCGAGCCGCTCGTCGATCACCGCCTGCGGCTCCCTGCGCATGCGCAGCGGAAAGGCGAGGTTCTCGCGCACCGTCCGATGCGGGAAGAGCAGGAACTCCTGGAAGACCATGCCGATGCCGCGCTTGTGCGGCGGCAGACCGGTGACGTCCTTGCCTTCGAAACTGATGTGCCCCTCGGTCGGCCGGTCGAGGCCGGCGATCAGCCGGAGCAGCGTGCTCTTGCCCGAACCGCTGGGCCCGAGGATGGCGATGAACTCCTCCTTGTCGATGTCGAGGGTGACGCTGTCCAGCGCCTTTACCGCGCCGTAGCGGCGCGAAACATTGTCAATCCGGATATAGGAATCGCTTTGTCGCATGAAATGGACCTGTGCTCATGAGATGGGGCCAGGGCGTGAAAGCCGCCCCGGCCGCCGTATCTGGGAGGGTGGAATACGGGCAGGTCACGCCGCCTGTACGTTCGACCATACGCGTTCCCACTTTTCAGGGGAGGACGGCTGGTCGAACATGAAGAGGTCGGCGATCTCGCTCGAACGGTCCATGAGGAAGAGCTTGCGCTCGTCCTCCGTCGATATGGCGCGCAGGTCGACCGTGGTCGAGCAACCTGCCACTTCGCCGATCTTCTTCATCACCGGCGCCGAGATCATGATGTCGATGAAGTTGTAGCAGAGGTCGAGCTTCGGCCCGTCCTCCACGCCGGACGTGACCAGCCAGGTATCGACCCAGCCGAGCCCGCCCTCCTTCATCTTCAAGGCATGGCGGAAGTCGACGGCCGGAGCGCCCTGGCTTTCGGCGGTCAGCAACTGGCGGAAGACCTGCGCGAACTCGGTCGCGGCAACCACGGCGCCGCTTTGCAGCAGTTGGAAAAGCGTCGGGTTGTCCTGATAGCGGGTGAGCAGCAAAGCCTTCTGCTGGACGAGCAGCTTCTCGATCTCGGCAAGCTCCTCGTCGGTCAGCACATAAGGATTGAACGGCTTGCCATCCGGCCGGGGCTTGGTGCGGCTGCCCAGGCGATCGGTGACCAGGAGGGCGGCGAGCGCGATGTTTTCCTCGAAGCGGGAGCTGGTCGAGAGCATGCCGGAATAATCGGCATTGAACATGCATTCGAGCGTCTCGGTCTTTTCCGGCGCCACCTTGCCGGCATCGTAGGTGATGCCATAGGCGCCCCAGCAGAAGGGAAAGCCGATCTTCCCGCCCGCTTCCGGCTCGGAGAGCACGTCGAAGGCCGCGGCCTGGAATTCCGGCAGGTAGCCGCCGGCATTCGGCACCTTGGCGTAATCGACCGTGCGCAGCAGCTTTTCGCGATAGTAGAGCTGCGGCCAGAAACCGTCGGCCTGGACAAGGTCGAATTCCTTGGAGCCGCCAACGCGCAGCTTGTTATAGGCCTCGGAATTGCCGTCGAAGAAGGTCGGAACGAACTTGACCTTGTTGGTCTCCTCGAAGGCGGTGATCTGGTCGGGCAGAAGATAGGCCTCCCACATCAGCGCGCGGACCTGGTCGGGTGCCGCCCAGGACGGCCGGATGAAGGGCATGGTGAGTGCCGCCGTGGTGCCGGCGGCGAGAATGGATCGGCGTGTGAACTTCTTGTCGAACATTGTCGTGATCCCCTTTGTTGGTCTTGCTGAACAGCGTCGCGTGCTTTGGCACGTCTTGTCATTCCCAGTTCTCATTTCCAGTGCTTCCGGCAGGCTTACCGCCGGAAGCTTTTGCGGGCTGGACGCTCAGGCGATGCCATCCGCCTCGATCGAGCCCAGCACCTCGTCGAGCACATCGAGCGCGTGGGCCATATCCTCCATAGAGCAATCCAGCGGAGGCTTGACCTTGATCAGGTTGCCGAGGCCGGCATAGCGGCTTTCGCCGAACAGCACACCACGGTCGACACCGCGACGGTAGACCTCTGCGGCGGCAGCGCGCGCCGGCTCCTTGCTGTCGCGATCCTTAACCAGCTCGATCGACACGAAGAGGCCCGGTCCCCGGACATCGCCGATCAACTTGCGGCGTCCTGCCATCTCGTGCAGGCGGCCGGTGGCGTATTCGCCGAGCGCATGCGCCTTGTCGCAGAGCCCGTCGCCGATGATCGCATCCACAGTAGCGACCGCGGCGGCCATCGCCACCGGGAAGGAACCGAAGGTGAGCGCATCCTCGCCGGAATCGAACTTTTGCAGCTTGTCGCTGGCGAAGATGCCGGCCAGCGGGAAGCCGCCGCCGATGCCCTTGCCGAAGGTCATGATATCGGGAACGATGCCGTAGAAATCGGCTGCGAACATCTTGCCGGTGCGGCCGAAGCAGCTCTGGATTTCATCCCAGATCAGCAGGATGCCGCGACGGTCGCAGATCTCGCGAACGCCCTTCAGGTAGGAATGCGGCAGCACGATATGGCCGCCATTGCCCATGATCGGCTCCATCATGATCGCCGCGACGCCGCCATCGACGCCCCTGTCGATCGCATCTTCAAGCAGCGACAGGCAGAGCTGGACGTCGGTCTCGGGATCAAGCCCGAGGCGCGGGCGATACGGATCGGGATGCGGCACGCGGGTGAAGCGCGGCGAGATCGGCAGGAAGGGATTGTTCGGATGCGGCCAGCTTGCCGCCATCGTGGTGATCGAGCGGCCGTGATAGGCATCCTGCAGGACGATCAGGTTCTGCGCGCCGGGACGGTTCTTGAAGGCGAGCTTCATGGCCATTTCGACCGCGAGGCTGCCGTGCAGCGCATAGCCGATGCGGTTGAGGTCGCCGGGCGAGATCTCGCGCAGCTTGGACGTCAGCGTCAAGAGGGGCTTGGTGTTGAAGTTCGGCCGCGCATGGGTGATTTCCCGGAGCTGGGCGATCGCGGCTTCGACGACACGGGGATCGTTGGCGCCAAGATTGTTCGACCAGGCCTGCGAGGTACAATCAAGGTAACGATTGCCCTTGTCGTCCCAGACATGGGAGCCGCGTGCCCGAACGAGCATGATCTTGGTGTTGTCCCCTTCGACCGGATCGTGGATCAGCGAGCGCTTTCCCTCCTCGATCCGATATTCGTCCGATTTTACAGCGGTTTGTGCGACATTCATGGGATGTTTCCTCTCACCTTCGATGAGCGCGATTACCCCATGAAAGCGCGTTGACAACAAGGACGATTAGCGAAAGGATTAATTCATGGCGCTTATGAATATCCAGCTTCGGCACGTCCGCTGCCTGCTTGCCGTCGCGGGCGAGAGGAGCTTTGCGCGCGCTGCCGAAAAGCTCGCAGTCTCGCAGCCGGCGCTGTCCCAAACCATCAGCCAGCTCGAGGAGACGCTGGGCTTCGAAATCTTCCAGCGCACGACCCGCAGCGTCACTCTCACCAAGGACGGCGAGGCGCTCTGCGAATATGCCCAGAAGCTCAACCGGGCAATGGAGAGTTTTTACCGGGATGTGAAGTCGCTCCAGCTCTCCGTGCACAATTCCCTGCGGGTCGGCTATCTTATTGGCACGGCTGTGGAATTCATCCCGAAGATCACCCAGGAATTCGAGCGCCGTTTTCCCAATGCCACGCTGGAATTCATCGAATACGACTTCAACAATCCGGATGCGGGCCTTGCCACCGGCAGCGTGGATTGCGGCATCTTTCGCCCGCCGGTCGACACGACCAATATCAACATCGTCGAGATCGCGCGGGAACGGTGCGTCGCCTGCCTGCCCGATGGCCATCCGCTCAGCCTGCAGGAGACCGTCGAGGTGGAGCAGCTGCTCGACGAGCCCTTCATCGCGGCTCCAGGCTCAGGCATCTGGCGCGACTACTGGCTGGCCGGCCAGTACCGCAACGGCCGCGAGGCCCGCGTCGTCTTCGAAGCGGCGACGGTGGATTCCGAGTTGCAGGCGGTCGCCATGCGCAAGGGCATCAGCATCACGGCGGAAAGCACCGCCCGCTTCTACGCCCGCCCCGGCGTCGCCTTCCGCACCATCACCAACATGGACGAATGCGTTATCGCCATCGGCTACAAACATCCGGCCAACCCGCTCGTCAGGGAGCTTATCGACGTCGCGCGATCCGTCGCCCGCTAGGCGAGGCTATCTCGGCGCGAGGCCGTCGAGCAGGAAATCGAGTCCCTTGCGGAAAACGCCGTCCCAGTCGTCGTCCAACAGCAGGCCCGAGCGCTCGATCGTCGGGTAGTGATGCTCAACGCGCTGCTGGCCGCTCGCCCTGTCTGCATCCGAGAGGTCGAAGCTCGACCGGGTGATCGTGGCGCCCATCACATAGTTCCAGAGCGACCATATCGCGACGTTCAGATCCGCGTCCGCCACACCGGCTCCGGACAACGTCTTGCTCAGCAGTTCCAGGCGGGCGAGGATGTTCGGCCCGAGTGCGCGGCGCGGCAACAGCGATGCCGACCAGGGGTGGCGCAACATGCTGGCGCGCCAGTCTTCGAGCATGTGAAGGACGTCTGCGCGCCAGTCTTCCGATCCGACCGTTCCGCGATATTCGAGCACGGAGTCGAGCGCCAGGTCGAAGACATCCTCCTTGTTGTCGACGTGCCAATAGAGGCTCATCACGCCCGAGCCGAGGCGATCGGCGAGCCGGCGCATCTTCAAGCCGTCGAGCCCTTCGGCATCCAGCAGTTCCACCGCGGTCGCCACGATCCGCTCCAGGGAGAGCGGCGGTTCTCCGCGCGGTTCGGGCGCGGACGCACCCGTCCGTTGAGATCGTTTGCTGGATTTGGCTGCCATCCGTCTTCCTTGCTGATCAGAGCGCCGACTTAACCCGACGACGCGGCGAATGTCGATCCTGACCGGTTGACTCGTACGACGTACGATGCAATGAAATCGTACGTCGTACGAGTCAACATATGAGCGACCCGTCGAAGTTCAACCCTGCGGCCGCGAGGACACGTCGCCTGCCGTCCCCGGAGCCGAGAGAAACCATGTCACGCGCAATCCAGCACCTGCTTATCGGAGGGCTTATCATCATGACCACGGGAGTTTCCACTGTGACGAAAGCGAACAATCTCAAGCTGACGATCGTCAATCCGCAAAACCTCTACGACCCGACGCCGAACGGCTACAGCGCCGCGGTGATCGTGCCGAGCAATGCGCGGATGGCCTACATTTCCGGACAGGGCGGACAGGACGCCACGGGAGGCTTGTCGCCCGACTTCGCCGTTCAGGTGAAGCAGGCCTACGCCAATTTGCGCGCCGCCCACGATGGGCTCGGCGCCAGGCCGGACCAGGTCGCCAAGCTCACGATCTTCGTGGTCGACCACGATATGTCCAAGCTTGAGGTGCTGACCAAGAACGTCAAGGAGATGTTCGGGGACACGCTGCCGGCGCAGACGCTTGTTCCCGTGCCCAAGCTTGCAATCGACCCCATGCTCTTCGAGGTCGAAGCCATCGTTATGCTGGAATAACGGTTTCCGCTAGAACAACAGCTCGCCCATGGACAGCTTTCGAAGCGCAACGGCGATATTGGCGACCAGCGCTTCCTTTTTCGGACCGTGATCGGGATAGCGGGTCATGTTGTCGCCATTGTGCATGAAGACATAACCGCCCCTGCCCGTTACCGTCGGATATTGCCAGATCCAGTCCGCTGGTTTCGGGTCGTGCACGGGGCCGATGTCGGTGAGCCACATCGCTCCAGGCGGTGGGTCGGTCCAGCCGCGGGCATATTGGCCGAAAACGCCCTGCCATCCGTCGAACCCTTCTCCGAGGTCGGAGAAGATGCCGAAGCGATCGTCGCGCAAGCGGACCTTGATGTTCGTGAAGGGACGCGGCGGGACGGCATGGAACGGCGCCATGAAGGGCAGCCACGGCTGGCACGGCTCCGCGCAGAGGATCAGGTTTCCGCCGCGCTCCAGAAATGCCAGCAAGTCTTCGGCCCGGCTCTTCAGGAAAAACTCGTCATGGCTGCTGGGAAGGTAAAGCGTGTCCGTCGCCCCGAGCAATTCGGGACCGAGCTGGTAGAGGGGGGCGAATTGGGTCTCGAAACCCGCCTGCCCCAGGCTTTCCTCGATCCATTCGGGATGCCATTCCGAAGGCACATGCGAGCATTGCAGATAGGTGAACCGGTTGCGCTGGGGCCGTTCGATGCCGAGCTCACGGTTCAGCCAGGGATAGAACGACTGCAAGAAACGCGTGGTCGCCGGCATGAAGCGCTGGCCGTTGTGCGAGTGGGGGTCCAGCGTCGTCAGTAGCAGGCGCCCGCCGCCCGGCAGCGATGGAAAGTCGAGGAACAGGCTGCCGCGTCCATCGTCGATCTCCAGTATCGAGCGTGCGCCCTCCGGAACATTGTAGGAGCCGCCCCAGTGCCAGCTCATATGCGAGAGCGGCATGCTTTGGGTGATGGGGTGGTGCGGCTCGGAGAACTTGACCTCCAGCTTTTCACCCTTCGTCCACCACAGCCAGTCGCGGCAGTTGCCGGGCGTCCATTCCAGCCCCGGAATGTCGAGCCAGTCGGCATGACCCTGGAGGCACACGACAAGAAACCCGCCGCCGTAGAGATAACCGTTCAGTTGCTGCGCATGGGGGAGCGCTGCGGCCGCATCCATCGCATCCGGCATGACCACCGCCGCATAGGACGAAAGATCGACCTTCGGCAGGTCGTGGATGTAGATCAGATCGTCGAGATAGTAACGAAAGTCCTGGAAGCTCCTGAGCTGCCAGCTATTGCCCCAGTGGATATAGGCGATGCGTTTGCCGGGCGCTTCAGCCATCGATCACCACTCCCTCATGGCGGAACACCGGCGCGTAGGTATGCTTGGCAAGCCCGGAAAAATCCGCCCGCGCGATCGGCAGATCATAGAGCGCCGTCAGGTTTTCGGCATTGAGCGCATCGGCCGTCGGCCCGCAGACATAGCTGCTGCCGCTGGTCATCAGCAGCACGTCGCTGGCAATCTCCACCGCATGCTGCGGCATATGGGTGGAAAAGACGATCGTCATGGCGTGGCTGTCCCGCAGGTGTTCGAGCAGGCTCAGGACCTTGTCCTGGTTCTTGTAGTCGAGCGCGGCACACGGTTCGTCAAGCACCAGCAACTCACATTCCGAGGCGAGCGCCTGGGCGATCATCACCAGCTGGCGCTGGCCGCCGCTCAGCGAATTGAAGGTCTGCGGCTCGAAATCCTCGATGCCGAGCATGTGGAAATAGTGTCGCACGATCTCGTAATCCCGCTTGCCGGGCGCGCCGAACAGGCCGAGATGGCGCGCCCTTCCCATCAGCGCGATATCGAGGGCGGAATAGGAGAACGGCACTTCGAAGAGCTGCGGCACGAAGCCCACCTGTCCGCCGATCGACAGCCGTCCGGACCTCGGTTTTATCAAGCCGATCAGCGTATTGATGAGCGTGGTCTTGCCGACACCGTTGGCGCCGAGCACGGCCAGGGTCCGGCCGCGCTCCAGGCGTAGGCTGTAATCCCGAAGGATGATCCTGCCGCCGCGCTCGACAGTGAGGTCGCTTGCCTCAATCACTGGACCAGCCTCCCTTGGCATGCAGGCGGCGCAGGATCACTGCAAAGACCGGAACGCCGATCAGCGCGGTGATGATGCCGAGCGGGATTTCGGCGGTCGTCACCGTGCGCGCCAGGTTGTCGACCATCAGCAGGTAGATCGCGCCGAGCACGCCGGAGACCGGCAAGAGCCGCTGGTGATCCGCCCCGACAAGCGCGCGGGCGACATGCGGAATGACGAGGCCGACCCAGCCGATAATGCCGGACGTCGCGACCACGCCGGCCGAGATGAGCGCCGAAGCGACCAGGATGATCCATTGCACCAGCACGACCCTCGTGCCAAGCGCGCGCGCCTTCTCCTCGCCGAGCGACATGATGTTGATCTGGAAGCGCAGCAGGTAGATCGCGATGGCGGACGGCACCACCGCGGCTGCGACCAGCAGCACGTCCAGATAGTTGCTGGACGCGATGCTGCCCATCAGCCAATAGGTGATGGCGGGCAGTTTCTGGAAGGGATCGGCCAGCAGCTTGGCAATCGAAATCGCCGCCGAAAAGAAGGCCGAGATGACGACGCCCGCCAGAACCAGCGTCAGCATGCTGGTGCGGCCCCGCACCGTCGACAGCAGCTTGACGAGAAAGACGCTGCCGATGCCGAAGAGGAAGGCCATGGCCAGCAGGAGATACCCCTGCCAGCCGATGAGGATCGCCAGCGTGCCGCCGAAGCCGGCGCCGGAGGTCACGCCGATGATACCGGGATCGACCAGCGGGTTGCGGAATAGCCCCTGGAGGGCAGCCCCCGAAACGGACAGGCCGAAGCCGATGATGACGGCCGCCATGATGCGCGGCAGGCGGACCTGCTCGACGACCACCTCATGCACCGGGTCCCAATAGGGAGTGACCAGCGGATGGACGTTGTCGATGAGGATATAGGTGACGTCGTGCACCGACAGGTCGTAGCGCCCGATCGTCACCGAATAGAGCACGACGGCAACCAGCAGGGTGATCAGCGCTGGAAGGATGGAAACCGAAGCCAGTTTCCGGCCAAGCCAGCCGGTTCTCACCTTGCCGGCCGGCGCCTCAGCCGAAGAGTTCGGCATATTTGTTCGCCGCGGCGTTGCTTTCGGATTCGAGGATCGCCTTCACCTGCTCATCCGTCAGCTTGGCGCCGTAGAGCAGCTCATAGATGCCGGCGATCTGCTTCTTGAAATCCGGCGCGAAGTCCGCACCGTGCGCGACTGCCGCAAGCCATTCCGAGGTCAGGAAGATTTCCGGCGCATCCGGCGTGCGGGCGAAGACCGGCTGCTTGTAGACCCGCTTTTCCTTGACCGCCTTGAGGCTCGCAAGAACCGGATTGTCGAAGAAATCCTTGGGGTTGAGGTCGTCGGCATAGGCGGGGATGATGATGAGGTCGGGGTTCCAGACGAGCAGCTGCTCGAAATCGATGGTGCGCCACCACTCGCCGGTATTGTCCGCTGCCGGATTGCTCACGCCGCTCAGCGCAAGATTCTGCGAACCGTTGGCGATGACCTGGATCTGATCGGCCACCTTGTCGATGTGCAGAACGGTCGGAAGGGCGGCCGCATCGAGCTTGGCGACCTTGCCGTCGAGCGTCTTCAACGTATCGGCCTGCGCCTTCAGGATCGCCTGTGCGCGGTCGTTGCGGCCGGTCATGTAGCCGGTGAGCGTGAGGTAATCGAGGCGGTCCTGCTCCGTGCAGCATTGCCAGCCGACCACGGTGAGGCCGACGCGCTCCAGCGGTTCGATGATCTTTTCATCATGGGTCCACTGGATGACCGCATCCGGCTTCTGCGCGAGGATCGCCTCGACATTCGGCACGAAACCATCCTGGGCGGCGCTGGCGTTTATCTTGGCCATTTCCGGCAGCATCTCGGCATAGATGCCCTTGGTGAAATAGCGCACCAGTGAATCCTTGTTCATGCCGGCAATACTGTCCGCCTTCGCATCGATCGCGCGGTAGATGATCGGCGCGGAGCGGACGATCGTGACGACCCGTTCCGGGGGTTTTGCAAAGGTGATCGTCTTTCCGCGGTGATCGACGAACGAGCTTTCCGCGTGCACGGCCGCCGGCAGGAAGAGCGCCAGGGACAAGGCCAGTGCGGAAAACGTCTTGGAACTGCGGGACATGGACCACTCCTCTGATAAGGCGCCGGCTCGCTTGCGGCGACGAAAATATCATGAGCGTGATAGTCATGTTATTACTGTCTGTCCAGCGCGCGGAAGGCCGGTGGCCCCCTATTTCGCGCTCTCGGTCGTCCGTCTCGAATTCTCCACAGCCAGCGCGCCGGCATCGCTGAGCCTGTAGATGCCCTTATCGACCTTCTCGAACCAGCCATAGTAGTTTTTGAGCAGGATCTGGCCGGCGGTGGGCACGATCGGCTTGAGATCGCGCGGCCGCTGCGGGCCATCGGCCATGGCGGCGGCGCAGGCGAGCGCCTGCTGGCGATAGGCCGTCATGATCGGCACCTTTGTCGAGCCGCCGAGCGCCGGGTCGCCCGCGCGCTTGCGATGCTCCTTGACCAGCCGGGTGCGGCGCTTCGGGTTGCTGCGGGGCATGGGGGATACGGAGCTCACGATGATGCTCACCTCGCCCGCATCCGAAACGCCCAGCATGCCAAATCCGAGCCGGCGGCAGAGGTCGCGATACCGCTTGTCGCTCTCCCGCCCCCTGCCTTTGGCGGAAATGCGGGCCGCAATCCACACCTCATCGGCCATCGTGGCGCGGTCGACGGCCTGCAGGATCAGTTCGAGATTGAAGACGAGCTTCAGCTCGCCGATGACCACCACGGTCGGATCGCCCTCGCTTAATCCAACGAGATCGCAGCCCCCGATCTCGCCCTTGACGGTATAACCGGCATTCTCAAGAAAGGTTTTGATCGGGAGGTAAAGCGAAGTTTCCATGTCGGCCTGAAATCCATGTCGGCGATGCCCATTAGCACCGTCAGGACTGCGGCGCATCCCCTACCGGACGGATCGAGTACGGGATCGTGCGGCGCACATTGTGCTCGATGACCAGGCGGCCCTTGAGGGGCGGCACGGCGCGGCTGGCGCATTGGGTGCGCTCGCAGATGCGGCAGGAAATGCCGATCGGGTCGTAGGCGCTCGCATTGGTGAGGTCCATGTCGTCGGCATAGACGAAATTTTCGGCGTAGGAGACCTCGCACCCCAAGGCCAGCGCATAGTGCTGCTGCGGCTGGCGGAATCCGCGCCCGCCACGCGAGACCTGCATGGACAGACAGAGATAGCGTACGCCATCCGGCGTCTCGGCGAGCTGGCGGGTGATACGGCCGGGGCTTTCGAAGGCCTGGTGCGCGTTCCACAGCGGACAGGCCGCGCCGAAGCGGGCGAATTGCAGGCGGGTCGCGCTGTGGCGCTTGGTGATGTTGCCCGCCCGGTCGATGCGGGCGAAGAAGATCGGAACGCCTTTCTGGCCGGGCCGCTGAAGCGTCGACAGGCGGTGACAGACCTGCTCAAGGCTCGCCCCGAAGCGGGCGGCGAGCAGGTCAAGGTCATGCCGCACCTCGCGCGCCGCCGCCATGAACCTGCGATAGGGCAGGAGCAATGCACCGGCGAAATAATTGTGCAGGCCGATGCGACAGATCTCATAGGCTTCCGTCGTGCGGAAGCCCGCGCCGGCCGCAACGCTATCGACGACCGTCTCCGCATGAAGCTGCGCGATCTGGAGGGCGATCTGGAAATGGCGGGTCGGCGCGGGCAGGTAGGGATTGAGCGTCAGCAGGCGCGCCTCGGGATCATAGGCGCGCACGAGGTCGTCGTTCTGCGTTGCGCGCGCGATCCTCACGCCATAGTGCCGTTCGAGATAGCCGGCGAGCACCGGCCCCGGATCCGCATCGCCGATGCCGATCTCGGCCGCCAGCGCTTCCGCAAGTAGATCCAGATCGCCGATATAGTTGTCGACGAAGTGGAAGAAGTCGCGCACCTCCTCGTAGGGCGTTGCTTCAACGGCGGCGAGGTTGCGGCCCAGCGTGTCGTTGATGCTGGCGAGCTGTTCGGAATTGTGGCGGTAGGCCCGGTGCGCGGCGATCAGCGCGTGGGCGAAGCCGGGTGCATTTTGGGTGACGAGCTTCAGCTCCTGCAGGCTCGGCGTGTAGCCGTCGAAAAGCGTATCCGTCAACGTCTCCGACAGGGCGGAAACCAGCCGGTCGCCCTCTCCGCCGGAGAGCTCGGCGAGGTCGATGCGGAATTTTTCCGCGAGCGCCACCAGAACGCCCGCCGAAACCGGACGCTGGTTATTTTCGATCTGGTTGAGATAGGAGACGGAAATGCCGAGGCGCTCGGCGAATTGCGCCTGCGTCGTGCGGTTCGCCTGGCGCAGGTCGCGCACCTTTCGGCCGATATAGAGTTTGTTCGCAGCCATGTTTGCAACTTTGCAAATTTACTTTGCAAAATGTGTAACGCTTACATGTGCACCCGATCAAGCGTTCATTTTTGCCGGCATCGGCCCTAAGCAGGATCGAGTTGACCCTTTCCATGGACGGACCGGATGCACGCAATTCTCGACCAACTCGAAGCCCGCCGGCAGGCGGCGCGGCTCGGCGGCGGCCAACGCCGCATCGATGCCCAGCATGCCAAGGGCAAGCTGACGGCGCGCGAGCGCCTGGACGTGCTGCTCGATGAGGGTTCTTTCGAGGAATACGACATGTACGTCACCCACCGGGCGGTGGAATTCGGCATGGCCGAACAGAAGGTGGCCGGCGACGGCGTCGTCACCGGCTGGGGCACGATCAATGGCCGGCAGGTCTATGTGTTCAGCCAGGATTTCACGGTGCTCGGCGGCTCGCTGTCGGAAACCCACGCGCAGAAAATCTGCAAGATCATGGACATGGCGGTGCGCAACGGCGCGCCGGTGATCGGGCTCAACGATTCGGGCGGTGCGCGCATCCAGGAGGGTGTGGATTCGCTTGCCGGCTATGCGGATGTCTTCAAGCGCAATGTCGAGGCGTCGGGCGTCATCCCGCAGATCTCCGTCATCATGGGCCCCTGCGCGGGCGGCGCGGTCTATTCGCCGGCCATGACCGATTTCATCTTCATGGTGCGCGATTCATCCTACATGTTCGTCACCGGTCCGGATGTGGTGAAGACCGTCACCAACGAGATCGTCACCGCCGAGGAACTGGGCGGCGCGCGCACCCACACGCAAAAATCCTCCGTCGCCGACGGCGCCTATGAAAACGATATCGAAGTGCTGGAGCAGGTCCGCGCCCTGTTCGATTTCCTGCCGCTCAACAACCGCCAGAAGCCGCCGCTGCGCCCCTTCCACGACGATCCGGCGCGGCTGGAGGCGCGGCTCGACACGCTGGTCCCCGACAGTTCCAACAAGCCCTACGACATGAAGGAACTGATCACGGCGGTCGCCGACGAGGGCGATTTCTTCGAGATCCAGGAAGCTTTCGCCCGCAACATCATCACCGGCTTCGTGCGCATCGAGGGCGAGACGGTGGGTGTCGTCGCCAACCAGCCGATGGTTCTGGCCGGCTGCCTCGACATCGATTCCTCGCGCAAGGCCGCCCGTTTCGTGCGCTTCTGCGATGCCTTCAACATCCCGATCCTGACGCTGGTCGACGTGCCGGGCTTCCTGCCGGGCACCGCCCAGGAATATGGCGGCGTCATCAAGCACGGCGCGAAACTGCTCTTCGCCTATAGCCAGGCGACCGTGCCGATGGTGACGCTGATCACGCGAAAAGCCTATGGCGGCGCTTATGACGTGATGGCCTCCAAGCATATCGGCGCGGACGTGAACTATGCCTGGCCGACCGCCGAGATCGCGGTGATGGGCGCCAAGGGCGCTGCCGAAATCCTCTACCGCTCGGAGCTTTCCGACCCGGAAAAGATCGCCACCCGCACGAAGGAATATGAGGAACGCTTCGCCAACCCCTTCGTCGCCGCCGAGCGCGGCTTCATCGACGAGGTGATCATGCCGCATTCCTCGCGCCGCCGCATCGCCCGCGCCTTCGCCTCCCTGCGGGGCAAGCAGGTGGAAACGCGCTGGAAGAAGCACGACACGATTCCGCTATAACCTCCCCTCCGTCATGCCCGGGCTTGACCCGGGCATCCACATTCTGATGCCCGCGGCCGTGATGGGTCCTCGGGTCAAGCCCGAGGATGACGGGCGGATAGGTAAGAGACTGCATGTTCAAGAAAATCCTGATCGCCAATCGCGGTGAAATCGCCTGCCGGGTCATCAAGACTGCGCGAAAACTCGGCATCGCCACTGTCGCCGTCTATTCCGACGTCGACCGGGGCGCACTGCATGTCACCATGGCCGACGAGGCGGTTCATATCGGCCCCGCGCCATCGTCCCAGTCCTATATCGTCATCGACAGGATCATCGAGGCCATCCGCAAGACCGGCGCGGACGCGGTGCATCCGGGCTACGGCTTCCTGTCGGAAAATGCCGCTTTTGCCGAGGCGCTGGAAAAAGAAGGCGTCGCCTTCATCGGCCCGCCCGTGGGCGCGATCCAGGCGATGGGTGACAAGATCACCTCCAAGAAACTCGCCGCCGCGGCCGGCGTCAGCACCGTGCCCGGCCATATGGGGCTAATCGAGGATGCCGACGAGGCGGTGACGATCGCCTCTCGTATCGGCTATCCCGTGATGATCAAGGCGTCGGCCGGCGGCGGCGGCAAGGGCATGCGCATCGCCTGGAACGATGCCGAAGCGCGAGAGGGTTTCCAGTCCTCCAAGAACGAGGCGAAGAGCGCGTTTGGCGACGACCGCATCTTCATCGAGAAGTTCGTGACGCAGCCGCGCCATATCGAAATCCAAGTGCTCGGCGACAAACAGGGCACCACGCTCTATCTCGGCGAGCGCGAATGCTCGATCCAGCGGCGCAACCAGAAGGTCGTGGAAGAGGCCCCCTCGCCTTTTCTCGACGCGGCGACGCGCAAGGCCATGGGCGAGCAGGCCGTGGCGCTGGCGAAGGCCGTCGACTATCATTCCGCCGGCACGGTGGAATTCATCGTCGACGGGGCGCGGAATTTCTACTTCCTCGAAATGAACACGCGCCTCCAGGTGGAGCATCCGGTCACGGAACTCATCACCGGCATCGACCTCGTGGAGCAGATGATCCGCGTCGCCGCGGGAGAAAAGCTGAGCTTCGGGCAGGAGGACGTCAAACTGAACGGCTGGGCCATAGAAAGCCGCCTCTATGCCGAAGACCCCTACCGCAATTTTCTGCCGTCGATCGGCCGCCTCACCCGCTACCGCCCTCCGATGGAAGGCCGGCAGGCGGATGGCATCGTCGTACGCAACGACACCGGCGTCTTCGAGGGCGGCGAGATCTCGATGTATTACGACCCAATGGTCGCAAAACTCTGCACCTGGGCACCGGACCGGCTTTCCGCCATCGATGCCATGGCGCGCGCGCTCGACGATTTCGAGGTGGAAGGCATCGGCCACAACCTGCCCTTCCTCTCCGCCGTGATGGGCAACGCGCGTTTTCGCGATGGCAGCCTCACCACCGCGTTCATCGCGGAAGAATTTCCGGATGGTTTCCACGGCGTCGCGCCGGACGCTTCGGCTGCCCGCCAACTTGCCGCCGTAGCCGCCTTCGTCCAGCAGGCCTTGCAGGAACGTGCCGCGAAGATTTCCGGCACGATCGGCAACCACCGCCGTATCGTCGGGCGCGAATGGGTCGCAAGCCTTGCCGGCGGCGAGCATGCGCTGACGCTGGAAATCGGCCAGGACGGTCTTGCCGTGCATTTCGACGACGGCGAGACGCTGGGCGTTGCGGGCAACTGGACGCCCGGCCGCCGCCACGCGATCTTTACTGTGGCCGGCACGCGCATGGGCGTGAAGGTGGACCTCGTCGGCTCGGCGATCCGCCTGCGCTGGCGCGGCATGGACGTGACGGCGCATGTGCGGGAACCCCGCGTGGCCGCACTCGCCCGGCTGATGCCGCAGAAACTGCCGCCCGATACGTCGAAGCTGTTGCTCTGCCCGATGCCCGGCGTCATAACCATGCTTCTCGTCGCGGAAGGCGAAACAGTCGAGGCCGGACAGACGCTCGCCACCATCGAGGCGATGAAGATGGAAAACGCGATGAAGGCCGAGCGCCGCGGCACGGTCAGGCGCATCGCCGTCACGATCGGGCAAAGCCTTGCCGTGGACGAAACGATCCTGGAGTTCGAATGATGGCCGGCAAGACTTTTGCGGACTGGGAAGCTCTGGCGGAAAGGGAACTGCGCGCCTCGCCCGACACGCTGACCTGGCAGACGCCCGAGGGCATCGCGGTCAAGCCCGTCTATACGCAGGACGACCTCACCGGCACCGGCCATCTCGGCTCCGTGCCGGGCTTTGCGCCCTTTGTGCGCGGCCCGCGCGCCACCATGTATGCCGGCCGGCCCTGGACGATCCGGCAATATGCCGGCTTCTCGACGGCAGAGGCCTCCAACGCCTTCTACCGCAAGGCGCTCGCCGCCGGCCAGCAGGGCGTCTCCGTCGCCTTCGACCTTGCCACCCACCGCGGCTATGACAGCGACCACCCGCGCGTCGTCGGCGATGTCGGCAAGGCGGGCGTCGCCATCGACAGCGTGGAGGACATGAAGATCCTCTTCGCCAACATTCCGCTGGAGAAGATTTCCGTGTCAATGACGATGAACGGCGCGGTGATCCCGATCCTCGCGAGTTTCATCGTCGCCGGGGAAGAACAGGGTGTGGCGCGCGAAAATCTGTCCGGCACCATCCAGAACGATATCCTCAAGGAGTTCATGGTCCGCAACACCTACATCTACCCGCCAAAGCCCTCGATGCGGATCATCGCCGACATCATCGACTATACGGCGCGGGAAATGCCGAAGTTCAACTCGATCTCGATCTCCGGCTACCACATGCAGGAGGCGGGCGCGACGCTGGTGCAGGAGCTTGCCTTCACCATCGCCGACGGACGCGAATATGTCCGCGCCGCCATCGCCAAGGGGCTTTCCGTCGACGAGTTCGCCGGCCGCCTCTCCTTCTTCTTCGCGATCGGCATGAACTTCTTCATGGAGGCGGCCAAGCTGCGCGCCGCCCGCCTGCTCTGGGACCGCGTCATGGACGAGTTCCAGCCGAAGAAGGCATCCTCGCGCATGCTTCGCACCCATTGCCAGACCTCCGGCGTCTCTTTGCAGGAGCAGGATCCCTATAACAACATCGTGCGCACCGCCTTCGAGGCGATGTCGGCCGTGCTCGGCGGCACGCAGTCGCTGCACACCAATTCCTTCGACGAGGCGATTGCGCTGCCGACGGAGTTTTCCGCCCGCATCGCCCGCAACACCCAGCTCATCCTCCAGCACGAGACGGGTGTCACAAAGGTGGTCGATCCGCTGGCCGGCTCCTACTATGTCGAAAGCCTCACCCACGAGCTTGCCGAAAAGGCCTGGGCGCTGATCGAAGAGGTGGAGGCCATGGGCGGCATGACGAAGGCCGTGATCGAGGGCCTGCCGAAACGCCTGATCGAGGAGGCCGCGACCCGTCGGCAGGCCGCCGTAGACCGGGGCGACGAGGTGATCGTCGGCGTCAACAAATACCGGCTGGAGGACGAACCGCCGATCGACATTCTGGAGATCGACAACAGCGCCGTACGCGCCTCGCAGATCAGACGGCTGGAGGACATTCGCCGTCGGCGCGACAGCGCGGCCGTGGCCGCAGCGCTCGGGGCACTGGAAGCGGCCGCGAAAACCGGAGAAGGCAACCTTCTGGAAGCGGCCGTTGCCGCGGCGCGGGCGCGCGCAACGGTGGGCGAGATTTCCGATGCCATGCGCCGCGCCTTCGGCGACCACGCCGCCGTGCCCGACGTGGTCGGCGACATCTACGGTCCCGCCTATGGCGACGACCCCGAATACAGGACGCTTGCCGGGCGTATTGCCGCGCACGGCGCCAGGCCGAAGATCATGGTGGCGAAACTCGGCCAGGACGGGCATGACCGCGGGGCGAAGGTGATCGCTTCGGCCTTCGGCGACCTCGGCTTCGATGTGCTGATGGGGCCGCTCTTCCAGACGCCGGAGGAGGCAGCCGACCTTGCCGTCGGCGCGAAGGTGCAGGTCGTCGGCATGTCCTCGCTCGCCGCCGGGCACAAGACGCTTGCGCCGGCGCTGGTCGCGGCTTTGCGCGAGCGCGGGGCGCAGAACGTCGTCGTGGTCGTCGGCGGCGTCATCCCGCGCCAGGACTACGACTTCCTGCTAGAGCATGGTGTGTCGGCCGTGTTCGGCCCCGGCACCAACGTGCTCGACGCAGCCAATGCCGTGCTCGACCTCGTCGAGGGCCGCATCCGGAACCAATAGGAGAGAGCCATGCTCGGAGCGCTCAACCACGTCGCCATCGCCGTTCCCGACCTTGCGGCCGCCGCCGACCGCTACGCCCAGCTGGGGGCGAAGGTCTCCCCGCCCCAGGACCTGCCCGAACATGGCGTCACCATCGTCTTCGTGGAACTGCCCAACACCAAGATCGAATTGCTCCACCCTCTGGGCGAGGCCTCGCCGATCGCCGCTTTCCTGGAGAAGAACCCGGCCGGCGGCATCCATCACCTCTGCTTCGAGGTGGCGGATATCGGCGCCGCAGCCGAGGCCGTCCGCGCCACCGGCGCACGCATCCTCGGTGACGGCACGCCCAAGATCGGCGCTCACGGCAAGCCCGTGCTCTTCGCTCATCCGAAGGATTTTCACGGCGCGCTCGTCGAATTCGAAGAAAGCTAGGTTCGAGCAGCAAAGGCTCTATCTTTACAATCGGCGCCTCAGGCGATTGCCTGCGGCGCCGCGCGCCTTTATCGATCTTGCTTGACGGGCGCTTCGCGCCTGGCTCTCACCTTCGGAGTGTTTCCTTGGATCAGCAAGAGATCGGCAACATCGTGGACTGGCTCGTGCAGCAGGGGCTGGACGGGACGGACCCGGCCGAGCTGCTCGCGGGCTTCTGCCGCCGCCTCCGTTTGCTAGGCATCGAGCTCGAACAGGCAGTGATTTTCATCGATACGCTCCATCCCGTTCTCGAATCCCAAGGTTATTTCTGGGATATCAAGGAAGAGGCTAATGCCGGGCGGCGGGATTTTCTGCGGCTGGAGGCGACACGCTACGAACAGCAATGGCTCGACAGCCCCTTCCATCATCTCCTGGAAAACGGGCTCGATGAAGTGCGCGTGCTGCTCTCCAACTACGGGAACTATACGTTCCCCGTGCTGGACGACATGCGGGAGGCGGGCCACACCGATTATTTCGTCCAGCTCCACAGGCTGGGAACCACGGCCTCGATCGGTGAGATCGACGGCCTGTTTTCGCGATGGTCGACAAAACGGCCAGACGGCTTCAGCGAAGAAAATCTCGCATGTCTGCGGCGCGTTGTGCCGGCTTTGGTGCTTGCCGTGAAATCCACAGCACTTCGCCAGATCACCGGCTCGCTTGCCGAAGTTTACCTGGGGCGCGATGCGGCGAGGCGCGTGCTCACGGGACGCATCGAGCGGGGCAAGGTCGATAGCATCCACGCCGTGCTCTGGTTCTCGGACATGCGGAATTACACATCGCTGTCGGAAAGCGTGCCCGGCAACGAACTGATCGCCATGCTGGGCGACTATGCCGAGGCGGTCATTTCCGCCGTGCATGGGGCGGGCGGCGATGTCCTCAAGTTGATCGGCGACGGTACGCTGGCCATCTTCAATCACGCCGATCCGCAGGAAGCCGCAGCCGCGAGCCTCAAGGCCTGGCACGACCTCGCAGAGCGCATAGACGCGCTCAACGCGACACGGCAGGCCGCCGGGCTCGCCACCACGACCGTCCATGTCGGGCTCCATGTCGGCGAGGTGTTCTACGGCAATATCGGCAGCGACGAACGGCTGGATTTCACCGTCATCGGGCCGGCGGTCAACGAAGCCTCCCGCATCGTCGCCGCCACCCGAAAGGTCGATCGTCCGCTGCTGATCTCAGACGACCTGTTTGCCCTGCTTTCCAGGCCGGAAAGCGAGACGTTCGAAGATCTCGGCAAGTTCCGCCTGAAAGGCGTTACGCGCAAAAGGCGGCTGCACGCCCCACGGCGGCTGCAAGCCTGACTAGTCGGCATTGGCGCCCTGGAATTCCAGCAAGCGGCGCCTCAGCCGCGGCAAGGCGAAATCCAAGAAGCTGCGCATTTTCAGCGGCATCTGGCCGCGCGCCACATGCACCACGTTCACCGGCGCCGGTTCCGGCTCGAACAGCTCGAAAACGATCCGCAGACTGCCGGCCTTGACGGCATCCGCGACCTGATAGTGGAACAGCCGTATGGTGCCGACATGGAGGAGTGCTGCGCGAATGGCAGCCTCGACGGTCGTGACCGAAAGGCGCGGCGCCATTGCGACCAGCGTGGCTGTCTTCGTCTGCGGATCGGTGAGCCGCCAGTTGGCGGAGGAGCCTGGGCCATCGAGCACGATGCAGGGCATCTCCTGCAACGCGGCCACCGTTTGCGGCATGCCATGGACGGCCAGCAGCTCCGGGCTCGCGCAGATGACCGTGCGCATCGAGCCGACCGTCGTCGCGATCATCGTGCTGTCGGGAAGCCTGCCGATGCGCACCGCCATGTCGACGTGATCCTCCACGAGCTGGACGTTTCGATCGAGCAGCAGCAGCCGGATGTTGATGTTGGGAAACAGGTCGAGGAAGTCGGCCACGATCGGCAGGACATGAAGCTGGCCGAACTGGACCGGCGTGGTGATGACGAGCTCGCCTTTGGGCGAGGTAAATTCGCCCGAGACCTCGCGCTCCGCTTCATCCACCTGATCGATGATCCGCCGGGCCGCTGCAAGGTAGGTGACCCCGGCATCGGTCAGGCTCAACTTGCGCGTGGTGCGGACCAGGAGTTTTGCGCCCAAGGCCGCCTCAAGGTCGGAAATCTTTCTGGCGACGGTCGTCAGCGGCACGCCGAGCCGCCTTGCCGCCGCCGAGAAGCTGCCGCTGTCGACGACGTCGATCAGCAGGGACATGGCACCGAGACGATCCATCCATATTCCCATATTCTGGTCAGGTTATAACCAGAAATAGCCGATTATCCCAAAAACCGAAATGACTAAATTGACGTGATCGAAGTCAATCCTCGGAGCGGGACCATGGGCTACGGATTTATGGACATTGCAGTGACGCCGAGCGTGCGCGCGGTGCAGGCCGAAATGGGAGCCGATGGCATCTGGTCAGACTTTCGCGGGCATCGGGAATTCGACCGGTTCAGCGCAAACGAAAAAGCCTTCATCGCCGAGCGTGACAGCGCCTACATCGCTTCCGTGTCGGAGACCGGCTGGCCCTATGTCCAGCACCGCGGCGGCCCGCGCGGCTTCCTCAAGGTGATCGATGACCGGACCCTGGCCTTCGCGGACTATCGCGGCAACCGGCAGTACATCAGCACCGGGAACTTCGCGGCCAACGACCGCGCCTGCCTCTTCCTGATGGATTATCCGAGACGGGCGCGCCTGAAGATCTATGCCCACGTCGAAAGGCTGGAGCTCGACGAGGACCCATCGTTGACCGAGCTGGTCACGGATGGCCCGTACAGGGCGAAGCTCGAGCGCATCTTCCGTCTCCGGCTCGAAGCCTTCGACTGGAACTGCCCGCAGCACATCGTTCCGCGGTTTACCGAAGACGAGATCGCCAAGGCAGTCCAGCCGCTGCGCGATCGTCTCGCACAACTGGAAACGGAAAATGCCGACCTGAAAGCCCGGTCCGGCTGAATTGCGCCGGCTTCATCTCCACCGAAATCACCCTACTGGAGCACGACCATGACACATCCCACCTACCGCAGCGTCGATGTCGACGGCTTCGATATCTTCTACCGCGAGGCCGGCGATCCGGCGAAGCCGTCTCTCCTGCTGCTGCACGGCTTTCCGACATCCGGCCACATGTTCCGCGATCTCATCCCGCTGCTGGCGAAGGATTTCCATCTCGTGGCGCCGGATCTTCCGGGCTTCGGCCGCTCGGCACTCCCCTCGCGCGACCAGTTCACCTATACGTTCGACAATCTCGCCAATGTCATCGGCCGCTTCACCGAGGTCGTCGGCCTCGAAAAGTTTGCCGTCTATGTCTTCGACTACGGCGCGCCGACCGGCTTGCGCCTGGCGATGGCCCATCCGGAGCGCATAACGGCCATCATTACCCAGAACGGCAACGCCTATACGGAAGGGCTGAGCGACGGGTGGAACCCGATCGAACGCTACTGGCGCGCGCCGACGCCGGAAAACCGCGAGGCGCTGCGGGGCATGCTGGGCGAGGACGCCATTCGCTGGCAATACGAACACGGCGTGTCCAATCCCGCACAGGTCTCGCCCGACGGCATCGCGCTCGACCTCTTCTACTTGCAGCGCCCGGAGGCCGATGAGATCCAGCTCGACTTGATGCTGGACTATGCCAGCAACGTCGCCCTCTACCCTGCCTTCCAGGCCTATTTCCGGGAACATCAGCCCAAGCTTCTGGCGATCTGGGGAGACAAGGACCCCTTCTTCCTGCCGCCCGGTGCGGAAGCCTACAAGCGCGATCTTCCGAACGCCCAGGTCCAGTTCCTCGATACGGGCCACTTCGCGCTTGAAACCCATGCCAACGAGATTGCGGACGCTATCAGGGGCTTTCTCAAGGCTTGAGACAGCGGCGAGCGCCGGCCGATCTTCCGGCCGGCGCTCGTTGCCCATCAAAGGCCGAGCGCGATGCCGTCCTTGCGCGATTCGGACCCGCCGGTCAGCGTTCCGTTCTCCCAGTCGATGCGGATCGCCTGCGCGCCGCCGATGGGGTCCTCCGCCGGGACGATCGCGAAGCCGCGCCGGCAGAGTTCGTCGGCGGTCGCCGCCGGCAGCGTATGTTCGGCTTCGACCTGCGTGCCGTCGGATTTCGGGATCAAGCGCGGCAGGTCGATCGCCTCCTGCAGATCCATGCCGTAGTCGAACACCTTGGAAATCAGGTGCGCATGGCCCATCGCCTGGTAGTAGCCGCCCATCACGCCGAAGGGCATCTCGACCCTGCCGGCGCGCGTGACCATGCCGGGGATGATCGTGTGCAGCGGCCGCTTCAGCGGCGCCACCACGTTCAGATGGCCGGGTTTCAGCGAAAAACTCTGGCCGCGATTGTGCAGGACCACCCCCGAGCGCGGCGCGACCAGACCCGTGCCGAAACTATCGAAGACCGAGTTGATGAAGCTGACGGCGTTGCGATCGCGGTCCACCACGGAAATATAGACCGTGTCGCAATGGAGCGGCATGTCGAAGGGCGGGAGGTCGGTGAGCGCCCGACGCAGGTCGATCATGCCGGCCAGCCGGTCGGCGAGCGCATCCGACAGGAACTCCTCCACCGGCACGTCCGCCTTGTCCGGATCGGCAAGCCAGACGTCGCGTGCGGCATAGGCGAGCCGCGTCGCCTCGATCTCGACATGCAGCCGGTCGGGCGATTGCGGATCGCCCTTCGCCTCGAAACGGCTCAGGATGTTGAGGATCAGGAGCGCGACGATGCCCTGGCCGTTCGGCGGGCATTCATGGATCGTGTACCCGCGAAAGTTCGTGGTGACTGGCGTGACATAGGCCCCGCGCGCCGTCGCAAAATCCTCCATCGTGTGCAGCCCGCCGAGCGAACGGAGATGGGAGACCATGTCTTCCGCGACGGGGCCGGTGTAGAAGCCGTCGCGACCATCGACCGCGATCCCCCTCAACGTTTCGGCGAGTTCCGGCTGGCGGTGGACCTCGCCGATTTTCGGCGCGCGACCGGCGGGCAGGAAGATGCGTGCGGCGGTCGGATCGGCCGCCAGCAGCCCCTCCTCCAGCGACCAATCGCGATGCACCCGCGGCGTGATCGCATAGCCTTCCGCGGCAAAGCGGATTGTCGGGGCCAGGACATCGGCAAACGGAAGTCGGCCATGATCGGCATGGAGTTGCACCCAGGCGTCGATCGCGCCGGGAACGGTCACCGCGGCCGGCGACTGGCGGGGCACTTCGGTCAGGCCGCGCTCGGTGAACCAGTCGAGCGTCAGCGCCGCCGGCGTGCGGCCGGAGCCGTTATATGCGACGACCCTGTCGGAGCCCTTCGGCGCGAAAAGCACGAAACAGTCGCCGCCGATGCCGGTCGAACCCGGCTCGACGGCGCATTGCACGGCGGACGCCGCGATGGCCGCGTCCATGGCATTGCCGCCGGCCTCCATGATCTGCAAGGCCGTCAGCGTCGCGGACGGATGCGATGTCGCCGCCATCGCCTGGCGGGACACGGCGACGGATCGTGTCGGCTTCTCGAAGTTGCGCATGCTGTTCCTCTCTTCGTAGCCAGCGGCCGGTGTCAGCGCCGGCTCGGGGTCGCGAAATCGGCCAGCAGGAGTGCCGTGCCGAGAATGTGGTCCTGCATCACCTGCTCGGCGTGGCGCGCATCGCCCGAACGCAGCGCCGCGATCAGCGCCGCATGCTCCTCCAATGCGGAGAGCGGCTTGTCGACATAGTCGAACCAGATGCGCATGTAGGGCTCGATGACCACATGCAGCGCCGAGATCTGGTGGATAAGTTTCGGCCGGCCGCTCAGCGCATAGATCCGGCCGTGAAACTCCTGGTGGCGCACGACCCAGTCGCTGCTGCCGCTCTGCCCGGCGCGTTCCATGCGCGCGAGCAACCGCTCAAGTTCGTCCAGCACGTCCTCGTCGATGCGGGGAACCGCGAGGCGCACCGCAAGCCCTTCCAGCACGGAGCGCATCTCGAAGGCCTCGTACAGTTCATCGAGCGTGAGGCCCGCGACGATGCAGCCGCGGTTGGGGCGCAACACCACGAGACCATCCGAGGCGAGCCGCCGAAAGGCTTCGCGAACCGGCATGCGGCTCATGCCGATCTCGGCGGCGATATCCTCTGGGATCAGCCGTTCGCCCGCCTTGTACCGGCCGAGACGCAGCGCCTGCTGGATATGGCGATAGGCTTCCTCCTCCGCTGTCGCGGCGGAATTCGGCTGGCTGGAGAAACCTGCGGACATGGCATGGGACCAAAAAGTATTTTTGTATCCACTTATCCAATCATTGACAGACATGTGCCGTCAAGCCGGGTGTGGCGAAATCGTCAGTCGGGGCTGGACGTCGGGACAAACCCTTTGACGAACCGCTCCCGCACCCGGCGGGAGAAGGCCGAGACGGTGGCGCGGTCGGCCGAAGCCGCGGTGACGAGCGCGAACTCGACATCCTCCAGAACCGGCAGGTGGGGCGGAACGATCTCGCGAAGCCCGGCGGGAGCGAGGCTGCGCGGCTGGACGAGCACGCCCATACCGGCCCGCGCCGCCGCGGTCAGCCCGCTGAGGCTGTGACACGAGCAGACGATGCGCCATGGCGTGCCGCTGCGCTCTAACGCATCCATCAGCAGGATCCGGGTGAGGCTCGGCGGTGGGAAGACGATCAGCGGCAGGACGGGTTTCGCAAGCACGGCATCGGGATCGCTCGCCAGCCAGACGAGCGGTTCGCGCAGCACCCCGTCGCCCCGCCTGTCGCCGATCCGACGCTTGGCCATGACGAGATCCAGCTCGCCGCGATCCTGCATTTCGGCGAGCGACTTCGACAGGGCAACCGAAAGCTGGAGATCGACGGAGGGATAATCGGCGATGAAGTCCTCCAGCAATCCGGGCAGTTGCCCACTCACCAGGTCCTCGGAAACGCCGAGCCGGAAGACGCCGCGCGGCGTGTCGACCTCGAACTGCGCGACGGCCTGGCGCTCCAGCGCCAGAAGCTGCCGGGCGTGCGGCAGCAGGGCCTCGCCATCGGGGGTGAGCCGAACCGTATGCGTGTCGCGATGGACGAGCCGCCGGCGCAGGCTGCGTTCCAGGCGTTGCAGATGCTGGCTGACGGTCGACTGGCCGAGGTCCAGCCGCTCGGCGGCGAGCGTGAAGCTCTTGAGCTGGGCCACCGTCACGAAGCTGCGCAACTGCACCATGTCAAGCATATCGCGATCCTCGATAACTGTTATTCCTTGCATTGTGAATCAGGATATCAAAGATCGGCAGCCTGTCGAGACTGATGGATTCCGGACCGTCCCATGAAAAGCCTGCTCCCCGATACCTTCACCCTGCTTCTCATCGCAGCCGTGGGCCTCGCGTCCCTTCTGCCGATTTCCGGCGAGCCCGCGGCATGGTTCGGCATTGCCACCAATATCGCGATCGCCGGCCTTTTCTTCCTGCACGGCGCGCGCCTTTCCACCGACGTGGTGATTGCCGGCTTCCTGCACTGGCGGTTGCAAATCTTCATTCTGGCGACCACCTTCGTGGTGTTCCCGCTGCTCGGCCTCGGCCTCGGCGTCCTGTCGCCCTGGCTGATCCCGCAACCGCTCTATCTCGGCCTGCTTTTCCTGTGTGTGCTGCCGTCGACGGTACAGTCGTCGATCGCCTTCACGTCCATTGCCGGCGGCAACGTGCCGGCGGCGATCTGCGCCGCCTCGACCTCCAACATCCTCGGCATCTTCCTGACGCCGGCCCTCGTCGCCATGCTGTTTTCCGCCGGCGGCCATGTCGGCGTGTCGTTCGACATGGTCTGGAAAATCATGCTCCAACTGTTCCTGCCCTTCGTGGCCGGCCAGCTCTTGCAGCCCTTCATCGGCAAATGGGTGCGCGCGCGCAAGTCGCTGCTCACGCCCTTCGACCGCGGCTCGATCCTGATGGTCGTCTATCTCGCCTTCTCGGATGCGGTGACGGAGGGCGTCTGGCACCAGCTGGAGGCACAGGACCTGGCCATGCTCGTCGCGCTGGACGCCCTGCTGCTCGTGGTCGTGCTCCTCATCACCAGCCTTGGCGCAAAACTGTTCGGCTTCAACCGCGAGGACCGCATCACCGCCGTCTTCTGCGGCTCGAAGAAAAGCCTGGCGAGCGGCGTGCCGATGGCAGGCGTCATCTTCGCCGGCGAGCCGATCGGCGCGATCGTCCTGCCGCTGATGCTGTTTCACCAGATCCAGCTGATGGTCTGCGCCTGGCTCGCCCGGATCTACGCCGAGCGCAAGGCGGCCGCGATACCCGACGCCGCCTAGCGGATTTCGCGGCTCAGCGCTTGCAGCCGGGTGAAGGCATCGTATCGCTTGACGTGACGGGCCGCGGTTTCGCCTTCCGCCGGGTGATAAGTCCGATCGGTCTTTGAAAGGGCAGCCATCGCCGCACCGACATCCGGGAAAGCGCCACCCGCGACGCTGCCGAGAATGGCGGCGCCGAGCAGGACAGGTTCTTCGGCGCGCGTTGCCAGCAGCGGCTTGCCTGTTGTGTCGGCGAGAAGCTGGCGCACGAGATCGAGCTGGCCGGCGCCGCCGCTGATGACGATCTTGTCAACCGGCGCACCTGCCGCCGTCTGTGTTTCGATGATCTGGCGCAGGCCGTAGCCGATACCGCAGAGACCGGCGATGTAGAGCGAGACGAGGTTGTCGAGGTCACGTTCCATGCCGAGTCCGACGATCGCCGCGCGAGCGTGCGGATCGGCGAAGGGCGCACGATTGCCGAGGAATTCCGGTACGACGTGCACGCCGTCGGCCAGTTCCACCACGGCGGACAGCGTTTTTGCCTTTTCGGCCGCCAGTTCGGCCAGCAGAACGGGTAGCGCGAGGCCGCGTGTCTTTGCCAGTGCGAGCGCTTCACCAGCCGCGGGATGAAAGGAGAGAAGCTGTTCGATCGCGGCACCGGCCGCCGATTGTCCCCCCTCGTTCAGCCACATGCCGGGCACCATGGCGGAGAAGTAAGGCCCCCAGACGCCCGGCACGAAGACCGGCTCATGGGTCGAGGTCATGGTGCAGGAGGACGTGCCGAAGACGTAGCCGAGATTGTTTTCCGGCGGGCCATCGACGCCCACCGTGCCGATGCCGCCCGCATGGGCGTCGATCATGCCGGCACCGACCGGCGTGCCGGTGGCAAGGCCGAGTTCTTCAGCCGCGTGCGCCGTCAGGCCGTTGCCGAGCGGCGTGCCGGGCTCGACGACCTGCTGGCCGATGCGGACAAAATCCTCGTCCGCCAGAATGCCGAGGCCGATCTCGCGGAAATAGCTCGGATCCCAGCGCTTCTCATGCGCGAGATAAGTCCATTTGCAGGTGACCGTGCAGGTCGAACGGGCGAGATCACCCGTCGCGCGCCAGGTGAGGAAGTCCGCCAGGTCGAAGAACTGCCAGGCGGCGTCGAAAACCTGCGGGCGGTTTTCCTTGAGCCAGAGCAGTTTCGGCGTTTCCATCTCCGGCGAGATGCGGCCGCCGACATAGCGCAGAACCTCGTGGCCCAGCGCATTGATGCGCTCGACCTGATCGACGGCCCGGTGGTCCATCCAGACGATGATGTCGCGCTCGGGATTTTCCGATGGGCCGACGGGCAGCGGCACGCCATCCTCGCCGAGCACGACCAGCGAGCAGGTCGCATCGAAGCCGATGCCGGCGATTTGTTCCGGCGCAACACCCGCCTTGGCAACAGCCTCGTGCACCGAAGCGCAGACGGCGGCCCAGATTTCCGTGCTCGACTGCTCGACCATCGCGCCCGCCTCGCGAAACAGCGAGATGTCGCGCTTGCCGGAGGCCAGCATGCGGCCGGTCAGATCGAAGAGGCCGGCTCTGGCGCTTCCCGTGCCGACATCGACGCCGATCAGGTAGCGTTCGCCGCCCGCGGGGCGTGCGGAGGAAGGGGTGCTCATAGGGTCTACCGCCTGCAAATCGGGAATGTTTCCGGCGAGCGGCCTCATGCCGCCCGCCGCTTGTTTAGAGATCGACGCTGTTGGGCAGGATCACCAGATCGCGGATCGTGACATTGCGCGGTCGGGTCAGCATGAAGAGCACGGCATCGGCCACTTCCTTCGGCTGCATCAGGCTGCCATTGGCGAGCGCCTCGTCCATCTTCTCCTTCGGCCAGTCATCGAGCAGCGCCGTCACCACCGGCCCCGGCAGGACAGCGCCGACGCGCACGCCATGCTGCGAAACCTGGCGCCGTGTGGAGTGCACGAAGGCCTGCACGGCGAACTTGGAGGCCGTGTAAATCGGCTCCCAGATGACGGGCACGACACCGGCAATCGAGCTGGTGAACAGGATGTCGCCCGTCTTCTTCTCGATCATATAGGGCAGCACCGCATGCACCGAGCGGAAGGCGGCGTTGATGTTGAGGTTCAGCATACGGTCCCAAGCGTCCGGATCGCCCTCCGCTACCGGGCCGCCGATATAAGCGCCGGCATTGGCGTGGAAGACGTCGAGCCCGCCGGCAATGTCCAGGATGCGCGGCAGCATGCCGGACACTTCGGACGGCTTCAGCAGGTCCACGACGAGCGGCAGGGCGTTCGGCCCCAGCTCCTTGCAGAGCTGTTCCAGCTTGTCCTGCGCCCGGTCGACGAGCACCACCTTCGCGCCTTCGGCAATCAAGGTCCTGGCGCATTCGAGGCCGATGCCGGATGCGGCACCCGTGATGGCGGCAATCTTGCCCTTCATGAGGTCAGCCATGGTCTAGAACTCCATTCAATATGCGTTAGGCGCGACCGTGGCTGACACGGGAGCGACGGGCAAGCGAATCGACGATAACCGCGATGGCGAGAACGCCGCCGGTGATCATATAGCGCAGAGACGACGAGAGGTTGAGCAGGGTCAACCCGTTCGAGATCGCCTGGATGACGATGATGCCGAGGAGCGCGGAATAGGCGCTGCCGCGGCCGCCGAACAGGCTGGTGCCGCCGATGACCGCCGCGGCGATCGCGTTGAGGTTCACGTCACCCGTGCCGGCCTGCTGGCTGGACGAGGCAAGCCGCGAGGCCGAGAGGATGCCGCCGAGCGCCGCGAGCGTCGAGCAGAGCATGAAGGCGCTCATATAGATGCGGCGGACATTGATGCCGGAGCGGCGCGCCGCCTCCTTGTTGCCGCCGACGGCGAACATCGAGCGGCCCCATTTGGTGCGCGTCAGCGCATAGTTGAGGATCACGGCGAGCGCGATGAACAGCGCGAACATCCACGGAATGCCGCGGCCGAGATTGAGGTAGAACACGGCCGCTTCCAGCACCACCGTCAGCACGACGGCCTTCAGGATCAGCGCCCGCATCGGCTGGGCGGAAAGGTTCGCGGCAAGACGCTGAGTGCGCGTGCGCAGTCCCCGGCCGATCATCACGAGGCCCGGCACGAGTGCCAGCGTATAGGACAGCCAGTCCGGCATGATCAGGATCTGGCCGAAGCGCACGAGCGGCGAAGCATAGGGCAGGTTGATCGAGCCGGTCGGGCCGAGAATGTAGAGCTGCAGGCCGAGGAGCGCCAGCAGGCCGGCAAGCGTCGCCACGAAGCTCGGCATGCCGAGACGGTTATAGAGCATGGCGTAAAGCATGCCGACGCCCGCACCGACCACCAGCGCGACGATGATCGCACCTGCGACCGGCCAGCCCATATTGACCCAGATGACGCCGACCAGGGCCGACGCGAGCCCGCTCATGGAGCCGACGGAGAGGTCGATTTCGCCGAGCACCAGCACGCAGACGATGCCAAGCGAAATGACGCCGACCGTGGCGCAGTCGAACAGCAGGTTCACCAGGTTGTTCGGCGCCAGGAAGATGGGGTTCAGCGCGGAAAAGACGATGGAGATGACGACGAGGCCGACGGCGACCGGCAGCATGCCGAGGTCGCCGGAGCGCACGCGGTCGATGAACCCTTTCGCCATGGCGGCGAGGCTGTCGTCGTGGCGCACGCGCTCGTCGCTGCGGTCGAGCGTCGGCGTGGATTTGTTGGAAGGGTTCTGGCTCATGCGGTTCCCCCGGTGCTTTCCTGGATGTGGCCGGACTTGCGGTCGGCGCGGCGCGAGACGGAATTGTCCGTAGCACCGGTGATGGCGGAGACGAGCTCCTGGCTCGATGAATCCGGCGTGAAGATGCCGTTGTTGCGCCCCAGCCGGAGCACGACGATGCGGTCGGCGACGGCGCGCACGTCTTCCATGTTGTGGCTGATGATGATGACGCCAAGGCCGCGGTCGCGCACGCGCTCGATGAGGTTCAACACCTCCGCCGTCTGCGCGACGCCGAGCGCCGCCGTCGGTTCGTCCAGCATGATGAGCCGCGGATTGAGCAGCAGCGAGCGCGCGATGGCGACGGTCTGCCGCTGGCCGCCGGAGAGCGAGGCGATGGGCTCGCGCACCGAAGGAATGCGCGCGGCAAGCTCGCGCAGCAACGTCCAGGCCCGCACTTCCATGGCGACTTCGTCGAGCGCCCAGGGCGACATTTCGTGGCCGAGGAACAGGTTTGCCACGACGTCGAGGTTTTCGCAGAGTGCCAGGTCCTGGAACACGGTGGCGATGCCGAGATCCAGCGCCTTGGCGGGGCTGTCGAGCGTCACCTGCTCGCCGCAGAACTCGATGGTGCCGGAGGATGCCTGGTGCACGCCGGCGAGCACCTTGACCAGCGTCGACTTGCCCGCACCGTTGTCGCCGACAAGGGCGACAACTTCGCCGGCCTTCACGTCGAGATCGATATCCGTTAAGGCGGATACGGCACCGAAATTCTTGGATATGCCGCTAAGGCGCAGCACGGATTCTCCCTTGGCGGGAATGTTTTGAAGCGTGGCTGTCATGGCCTCTGGAACCTCTAGGGCTGACCTCGACTGATCGGGGTGTCCGGCCGCGTCAAACGGCCGGACACGTATGGGCAGATTAGTTGATGATGCCGAGTTTGCGGCAACCTTCAACATATTCGCCGGTGCAGACTTCTTCCGGCTTGTTGATGCCCTTGTCGAAGATTTCAGCCTTGATGTTCTCCGCCGTGACGACCGCCGGCACGAAAAGCTGCGAGGGCGTTTCGTAGAGCTTGTGGGTCGCTTCCGGGGTTTCGCCCTTGAGCAGCTTCACCGCAACGCCGGCCGCAGCCGCCGCGACGATTTCGGAGGGCTTGGAGATCGTGTTGTACTGATCGCCCGAGATGATGAGCTGGAGTGCCGCGATCGTCGCGTCATTGCCGGTGACCGGCGGCATTTCCTTCACGCCGGCCGCCTTCAGCGCCGCAATCGCGCCGCCGCCCGTGCCGTCGTTCGCCGCGACGATGCCAACGATCTGGTCACCGAAGCGGGTGATCTGGCCGGCCGCCCATTCCTGTGCCTTCGGCGGCGCCCAGTCCGGCGTGTCGAATTCGGCGAGCGTCTTGTAGGGCGAGGCGTCGAGCGCGGAGTCGATGCCGTCGCGGATGAGGCCGGCGGCCGCATCGGTCGGCGAGCCGTTGATCTGGAGCACGCCGGCACCATCCGCAACGCCCTTGGCCTTCAGGTGGTCGACCAGCGACTGCGCGATGGCCTTGCCGATGCCCTGGTTGTCGAAGGAGACGTAGTAGTCGGCCGGCTTGTCGGGGATCGGGCGGTCATAGGCGATGACCTTGACGTCCTGCGACTGGGCGATCTCGACGAGCGCTGCGGCCGCGGCGGAATCGACCGGATCGAGCACGATAACCTTGGCGCCCTGCGCGATCACCGAGTTGAACTGCTGCTGCTGGAGGGCGACATCCGCATTGGCATTCTGGTAGATCACGGTGCAGCTCGGGCACAGCTTTTCCATCTCGGCCTTGAAGCCGGGATAGTCGTGCTGCTCGTAGCGGGTCGAGGCCTGGTCGGGCATCAGGAAGGCGACGGTCGCGCCTTCCTGGGCAAGGGCGGCGCTGCCAAGCGACAGGACGAGACCGGTCGATGCGAGCAAAAGGGTAAGCGTCTTCATTGGGTTCCTCCACGGTTGATTTTTCAAGTTCATGTTCGCCGGCGTCCTCAAGCCGACAAGGGCGACAGGACCGACGCCTTCCGCGCACCAAAGCGCGCGGATCATCGTTCGCTGCGGGGATGCCGCAACGTCCGGTTCGTCGATGCTCCGTCTGACTCCTCCCTTGGGTCAGCCTTGCTGTTCAGGCAACTTCATCGATGGAGCATGCTTGCTCAATCGATGAAGCAAGAATTGCCACCAATCGCCATTGGTGTCAAGGTGGCTCTCGAAACGGAGATGAAATGTGAACCGGACGACGCAGACGAAAAGGACGACCATCTATGATCTGGCGGAGCTGGCGGGCACCTCGGCCAGCGCCGTGAGCGCCGTTCTGAACGGCAACTGGAAGAAGCGCCGTATCAGCGCGAAGCTCGCCGAAAAGATCACCAAGCTCGCCGAGGAGCAGGGCTACGCGCTCAACATGCAGGCGAGCGTGCTGCGCCGGGACCGGTCGAAAATCATCGGCATGATCGTGCCCAAATACGACAACCGCTATTTCGGCTCGATCGTCGAACAGTTCGAGGCGCTGGCGCGCGAACGCGGCCTGTTTCCGATCATCACCTGCACGATGCGCGACCCGGCGCTGGAGCTGGAGGCCGCGCGCGCCATGCTGTCCTATCAGGTCGACTGCCTGATCGCGACCGGCGCGACCGACCCGGACCGCGTCATGGAACTGTGCGCCGCCGCCGGCGTGCGCACCATCAACCTCGACCTTCCCGGCGCCCGCGCGCCCTCCGTCATCTCCGACAATTACGGCGGCGCGCTGGAGCTGACGCGCCGCGTGCTCGCCAATTGCGAGAAGGAATATGGCGAGAAGACCCCTCTCCTCTTCGTCGGCGGCCGCGGCACGGACCACAACACGATGGAGCGCGTGCGCGGTTTTCGCGACGCCCATGCGGAGGCCGGCGTCGCCGTCGACGACACGCTCGTGCAGACCGTCGGATATGCCCCCGAGAAGGCGGAAAACGCCATGCGCCAGCTTGCCGAACGCATGAGCCCGCTGCCGCGCGGCATGTTCGTCAATTCGACCATTTCGCTGGAAGGCGTAATGCGCTGGATCCGCCGCTCCGGCCACTATGCCGACCGCGTGCCGCAACTCGGCTGCTTCGACTGGGACCCCTTCGTCGCCATGCTCGGCGACCATATCGAGATGGTGCGCCAGGACGTGCCGAAAATGCTGGAAGCCGTCTTCGGCATCATCGATTCCGGGGCGACCGAGCTCACCGTGGTGCAGATCCCGCCGATCGTCGAGAAGATGGGCTGATCTGGCGGCTGGCCTTGCGCGCGCATCGCCACAGGTCGATATCGAGGCAAAACAGCGCTCGCAAGAGATGCAATCAGCCTTTTATTTATGCAAAGAAAACAATTGACTACAAAGCAGCCGTATTCTAGCTTTTTCTTCGAAAACGGCAGACGCTGCCACGGCAAATGAGCCCCGATACCGCATGACCTGCGGTGCGGGGTTTTTTTGTTTCGGGCACTCGGCCGACCTCATGGATCGAGGTGGAAGCGTGGACGGGAACCGGGCGATGCAGCCATGGGAAATGCCGATGAACGCAAAACGGCGCGGGCAGCCAGTGCCGCAGGGGCAGTCGCGATGAATCGCGAAACGGTGCCGGTTTCCATCCTCTATTCGACGACCGGGGCCTATGCGGATGTCGGCCGGCAGGCCGTCGCCGGCGCGTTTGCGGCGATATCCGAGATCAATGCGGATGCCGGCTTCTCCTTCCGCATCGAGCCGAAGATCGACGACCCTGCCGGACGGGCGGAACGCTACGCGCTCCTGTCCGAGGCGGCGATCCGCCAGAACGGCTGTCGCCATGTCATCGGCACCATCACCTCATGGAGCCGCAAGGACGTTCTGCCGGCGATCGAGCGCCATGGCGCGCTTCTGTGGTATGCCTTTCCGTATGAGGGTTACGAGGCAAGCGACAGCGCCATCTATCTCGGGGCCTGTCCCAACCAGCACCTGCTGCCGCTGTTCGACCATGTGTTGCCGCGCTATGGGCGCCGCCCCTTCATTGTCGGCTCGAACTATATCTGGGGCTGGGAAATCAGCCGCATTGCCCGCGAGATGACCGAGGCGGTCGGCGGGCAGGTGGTGTCGGAGCGCTTCGTTCCGCTCGGCTCCGTCGAGGTCGACCACCTGATTGCGGAAATCGCGCAGAAGAAGCCCGACTTCATCCTGAGCAACCTCGTCGGGGAATCGGCCACGGCTTTCCTGGCTGCCTATGACGTGCTGCGCGGCGGAGATCCGTCCGCCCCGCCGGTTGTGGCCTGCAATCTTTGTGAAATCGAGCTTGGCGGCCTCACTCCTTCCGCCTCTGCCGGGCACATTTCGGCATCGCCCTATTTCAACCGGCTGGACACCGCCGAAAACCGGGATTTCAAGGCGCGCATGGCGCTGCGCCACGGCAGCGACCACCGGCTGACGACGCCTTTCGTGGCCGCCTATATGAGCGTGTCGATCCTTGCCCAGGCGATGCAGGACGCGGCGACCGATGCGCCGGACGCGATCCGCCGCGTCGTCACCTCCCGGCTCTTCGATACGCCGCTCGGCCCCATCGCCATCAATCCGCGCACCCACCATGCGGCGCTGCGCCCGCACCTGGCGATCTCGAACGCGGACGGCGAATTCGAGATCTTCCACAGCGCTGCAAGCCCGGTCGAAGCCGATCCCTATCTGGTGCATTCGCTCAGCCAGCCGCTTGCCGCCAGCGAAGCCACCACCGACACCATGCTGAAGGTGATCAAATGAGCCGCGCGGACCGCCCTTCCCTGGCGACGTGGCGCGCCGTCATCCTGCACCGGGAGCACCCTTCCGTCGATGCCCTGAAGCGGCAGCTCGAAATGCTGCATATCCGCGTCACCGTCGTCTGGCCGCAGATCGACGAGGCCGATGTGGCAAGCGATATCGTCTTCTTCGATGCGGATATGGGCCATGACGGCCAGTTCCCGTGGCCGCCCGGCTTCGCGCCCATGCCGATGATCGCGCTCATCGGCTCCGAGGCGCCCGGGCGCATCGAATGGGCGCTGGCGCAAGGCTCCAACGCCCATCTGCTCAAGCCGATCGGCTCCACCGGGGCCTATAGCGCGCTGCTGATCGCCACGCATGCCTATCAGGTGGCGCGCAGCCAGGCGGAGGATATCCGTGCGCTCGAAGACAGGCTGCGCCAGCGGCCGATCGTCGTGCGGGCGATCCTGCGGCTCATTCAGCAGGAACGGCTCGACGAGGCCGGCGCGTGGAAGCGTCTGCGCAAGATCGCCATGGACTGGGGCATGACCATCGAGGAGACGGCAGACGCAATCTGCCGCGACGACCGGCGCACGAAAAGCGGCGCCTGAAGGACAATGGAGAAGGAGCATGACGCGTGTCGATCACTGAAGGCTACGCCCCCTACGGGGACTACAAGACCTGGTACCGCATCACGGGGGATCTGGCCTCCGGCAAGCCGCCGCTCATCGTCGCCCATGGCGGCCCGGGCTGCACGCACGACTATGTCGACAGCTTCAAGGACATAGCCGCGACCGGCCGCGCCGTCATCCACTACGACCAGGTGGGCAACGGCAAATCGACCCACCTGCCGGAAAAGGGCGGGGATTTCTGGACGGTCGATTTCTTCCGCACCGAACTGCACAACCTGATCGACCATCTCGGCATCCGCGACGCCTATTGCCTGCTCGGCCAGTCCTGGGGCGGCATGCTCGGCGCGGAGTTCGCCCAGGCACGTCCCGCGGGCCTCAAGGCGCTCGTCATCGCCAATTCGCCGGCCGCCATGACGACCTGGGTATCGGAAGCCAACCGCCTGCGCGAGGCCCTGCCGCCGGAGGTTCAGGCGACGCTGCTGCGCCACGAACAAGCCGAAACCACCGACAGCGCGGAATACATGGAGGCGACGGAGGTCTTCAACCAGCGCCATGTCTGCCGCGTCGTGCCCATGCCGCCGGAGGTCAAGCGCACCTTCGATGCCATTGCCGACGACCCGACCGTCTACCACACCATGAACGGCCCGAACGAGTTCCACGTCATCGGCACGATGAAGGATTGGTCGATCGTCGGCCGGCTTTCGACCATCGAAGCCCCGACGCTTCTGATCTCCGGCCACTTCGACGAGGCGACGAAAGCCTGCGTGCAGCCCTATGCCGACGAGATCCCGGACGTGCGCTGGCGCATCTTCGAACAGTCGAGCCACATGCCGCATGTCGAGGAGCGCGAGGCCTGCATGGCCGAAGTCGCCGGCTTCCTCGACGAAAAGGCACCCTGACCATTCCAGAAGAAGAAACCGCGCGCCCCAAGGGCGCGATCACCGACCACCAGAAAACCAGAGGGAAACCGTATCATGACGATATATCTGAAACCTTCCATGCGCCGCGCCGGTCTTCTCGCCGCCGGCATCCTGCTTTCACAGACGGCGCTCTCCAGCACCGCACTCGCCGACGAGCGCGCCGACCTGATGGCCAAGCACCGCGGCGGCACGATGACGCTTGCGGCCGTCTCGGCCGCCGGCACGATCGATCCGATGATCAACTACACCGCCCAGTTCTGGCAGATCTACCAGATGACCTATGACGGCCTCGTCAAGTTCAAGCAGGCCGGCGGCACCGATGGCTTCGAGATCGTGCCCGCGATCGCCGAGGAGATTCCCCAGCCGACGAACGACGGCAAGACCTATGTCTTCAAGATCCGCAAGGGCATCAAGTTCTCCAACGGCAAGGACGTGACGCCGTCCGACGTGGTCGCCTCCTTCCAGCGCATCTTCAAGGTCAAAGGCCCGACCACCGGCAGCTTCTACAACGGCATCGTCGGCTCCGACAAATGCATCGCGGATGCCGCGACCTGCACGCTCGACGGCGGGGTCGTGGGCGACGATGCGGCCGGTACGGTTACGATCAACCTCACGGCGCCGGATTCGGAAATCTTCTCCAAGCTCGCCGTTCCACACGCCTCCATCCTGCCGGCCGATGCGCCGTTGACTGACGCCGGCACCACGCCGATTGCCGGCACGGGCGCCTATTATTTCGAGAGCTACAATCCCACCGAACAGCTCGTCATGAAGCGCAATCCGCACTTCAAGGAATGGAGCGTGGATGCCCAGCCGGACGGTTATGCCGACGAGATCATCTACAAGTTCGGCCTGACCGAAGAGGCGATGATCAACGCGATCATCAACGGCCAGATCGACTGGATGTACGACACGCCGCCCTCCGACCGCCTGCCGGAAATCGGCGCGAAATATGCCAGCCAGATCCATATCGACCCGCTGGCCGCCTTCTGGTACGCGCCGATGAACACCAACCTCGCACCCTTCGACAACATCAAGGTGCGCCAGGCGGTGAACTATGCGCTTGACCGCGACGCGCTCGTCGGCCTGTTCGGCGGCGAGGTTCTCGCCCAGCCGACCTGCCAGATCCTGCCGCCGGACTTCCCGGGCCATGTGGACGATTGCCTCTACACCACGGAGGCGAGCCCGGAATGGATCGGCGCCGACATGGAGAAGGCCAAGCAGCTCGTCGAGGAATCCGGCACGAAGGGCCAGAAGGTCACGGTGATCGCCGAGGACAACGCCACCTCGCGCGGCGTCGGCACCTATATCCAGAGCGTGCTGTCGGAGCTCGGCTACGACGCCTCGATGAAGGCCGTCTCGCCGAACATCCAGTTCACCTACATCCAGAACACCAGCAACAACGTCCAGATCAGCATTTCGCAATGGTACATGGACTATCCGGCCGCCTCGAACTTCCTCAACGTGCTGCTCTCCTGCGCATCGTTCACACCGGGCAGCGACGCCTCGATCAACATTTCGGGCTATTGCAACAAGGATCTCGACGCCAAGATGAAGGAAGCGATGACCCTTGCGCTGACGGACGCCGATGCGGCGAATGCCAAATGGGCGGAAGTCGACAAGGGCTTCATGGAACAGTCGCCGATCGCACCGCTCTTCACGCCGAAAAGCGTGAACTTCACCTCGGCACGGCTCGGCAACTATCTGTTCAACAAGCAGAACCGCTGGATCACCTCGCAGTCCTGGGTGAAGTAAGACCCGCCTGAAACAGGCCCCGCGGGCGGCAAGACAATTGCCGCCCGCTTGCCGCAGCCGATCAGGAAACAGATGACCGATATTACCGAGGCCATACGCGTCGATGCGCCAGCCGTCTCCTCCCGCCCTTCCTCGGGTCCGTGGCGACGCGCCTGGCATATCCTGAAGCGCGACCGCGCGACGCTGCTCGCAGCCGCGGTCTTCGTGCTGATCATCCTGTCGACGCTGGCGGCACCGCTCTATGCGCGCTACGTCTCCGGCACCGATCCGTTCCGCTCCAATCTCAGCGCGCGCATCATGGTCGACGGCAAGCGCGTGAAGGTGATGCAGGCCTCGACCGAGGGGCTCGGCCTCGGTGTTACGCCGATCGGGCCGACCTGGGGGCCGCAATATCTGCTCGGCGCCGACACGCAGGGCCGCGATGTCGCCGCGCGCCTGCTCTATGGCGGGCGCAACTCGCTGCTGATCGCCGCCTCCGCCACCGTCATCTGTCTCTGTCTTGCCGCCATCGTCGGCATTTCCGCCGGCTTCTTCGGCGGCTGGGTGGACAAGATCCTCTCACGCATCCTCGATATCCTCTGGGCGTTTCCGGTCTACCTGCTGGCGATCTCGCTCTCCATCGTGCTCATTTCACAGGGCATCGTCATCGGGCCGATAGAGATCGGCTCGGACAGCCTGCTGCTGCCGATCTTCATCATCGGCATCATCTACGTGCCCTATGTCGCGCGGCCGCTGCGCGGTCGCGTACTGTCCTTGAAGCAGAGCGAATTCGTGCTGGCGGCGCGCGGGCTCGGCATCCCGGCCTGGCGCATCCTGCTCTACGATATTCTGCCCAATGTCTCGACCATGCTTATCGTCTTCGTGCCGTTGATGATGGGGCTCAACATCATCACGGAATCCTCGCTCTCCTTCCTGTCGATCGGCGTGCAGGCGCCGGATGCGAGCTGGGGCACAATCATCCAGGACGGGCAGACGCTGCTCTACACGCGCCCCGTCGTTGCGCTGGCGCCGGGCATCGCCATCGTGCTGACGGTGCTGTCTCTCAACGTCTTGGGCGACAGCCTGCGTGACGCGCTCGATCCGCGCACGAAACTGGTCTGAGGAGGCTTTTCATGTTTTTCGCCATCCTGCAGCGCCTCGGCCAGATGCTCTTCGTGATGTTCGGCATCTCCGCGCTCGTCTTCCTCATCTTCTTCGCCACCCCCGGCTCCGACCCCGCTGCGCGCCTTGCCGGCCGCAATGCCTCGCAGGAGACCGTCGAGGCCATCCGCAAGGAGTTCGGCTTCGACCGGCCCCTTCCCGTGCAATACGTCGTCATGATGAAGCGGCTCTTCGTGACGCAGGACCTCACCTCCTTCGTCAACCGCGGCTATCGCATCGTGCCGGCGGTGGTCGCTGCGGCACCCGTCACCATCTCGCTGGTTGCGGGCGCTGCGATACTCTGGATCGTCGGCGGCATTTTCGTCGGCGTGATCGCCGCGCTGACGCGCGACACATTGATTGATCGCGGCTTGATGGCGCTCGCCCTGATCGGGGTTTCCATGCCGGTCTACTGGCTGGGCGAGGTGATGAACCTGATCAGCCAGAGCCGTTTCCACGATACCTGGATGTTCTCCTGGGTGCCGGCGCTCGGCTACAAGCCGCTGATGGAGGACCCCGTCGGCTGGTTCAAGACGCTGGTCATTCCGTGGTTCACGCTGGCGGCCCTCTATATCGGCATCTACGGCCGGGTGCTGCGCGCCAACCTCGTCGAGGCCTATCAGGAAGACTTCATCCGCACCGCCCGCGCCAAGGGCCTGTCCCCGGCGCGCGTCATGGTGCGCCACGCGCTGCGCACGTCGCTCATACCGTTTGTCACCATGTTCGGGCTGGATTTCGGCGTGCTGGTCGGCGGTGCGGCCTTGCTGACGGAGGTCGTCTTCGGCCTCAACGGCGTCGGCCGCCTCACCTACCAGGCGCTGCTCAATCTCGACCTGCCGATGATCCTCGGCACCGTGATGTACGCCTCCTTTTTCGTCGTCGTCGCCAATGCGCTGGTGGACGTGGTCTATGTGCTGATCGACCCACGGGTCAGGGGAAACTGACGCATGGTGCAGCAGGACAAACCAATCCTCCTCGACGTCAACGGGCTGTCGGTCTCCTTCGCCAGCGACCGCGGCCTGGTGCAGGCCGTGCGCGACGTCTCGTTTCGCGTCCACGAGGGCGAGATTCTGTCCATCGTTGGCGAATCCGGCTCCGGCAAATCGGTGACGCTGCTGTCTCTTCTCGGCCTGCACGACCGGAAGGCCACGCGCGTGGAAGGCTCCGTCTCCTTCCGCGGCAAGCCGATCCTCGACCTGCCGGCAAGCCGGATGCGGGCGATCCGTGGCAAGGAGATCGGCCTGATCTCGCAGGACCCGATGACGGCGCTGACGCCGGTCTATACGATCGGCTGGCAGATCGCCGAGCAGATCCGCGCCCACGAAAACATATCCGCCCGCGCCGCCCGCCGCCGTGCCATCGAACTGCTCGGCGAGGTCGGCCTGTCCAATCCCGGCGAAGCGGTCGACCGTTATCCGCATCAACTGTCCGGCGGCATGCGCCAGCGTGCCGTCATCGCCATGGCGCTCTCCTGCAATCCCGTCCTCCTCGTCGCCGACGAGCCGACCACGGCGCTCGACGTGACCGTGCAGGCCCAGGTGATCGACCTCCTGCTTCGCCTGCGCAAGGATTTCGGCTCCGCCATCATCCTCATCACCCACGACATGGGCGTCGTGGCCGAGGTCGCCGAACAGGTGGCGGTGATGTATGCCGGGCGCATCGTTGAGCGCGGGCGCACCGAGGAAATCTTCTCCGCGCCGCTCCACCCCTATACCTGGGGGCTGATGGCGTCCATTCCCCCGCTCACCGGGCCACGGCTCACCAAATTGCGCTCGATCCCCGGCATGCCGCCGACGCCCGAAACCGTTCCGGACGGTTGCGGCTTTGCACCGCGCTGCGCCTTCGCCCGACCCATCTGCGCCGAACGGCCACCCTTGCAGAAGGTCGGCGGACAGGCAGCGCTCTGCGTCATCGACGACGCCGAACGGCCCGCGCTCCGACGCGCCGCCCTTCCGCAGGAGGAACTCGCATGAGTGCCGAAATGCCGGTCCCAAAGCCGCTGCTCACGGCGCGCAAGCTCACCAAGAATTTCGTCGTCGGCAAGACCATCCGTCCCGGCTCGGGCCGTGTGCTGCATGCGGTGAATGCCATCGATCTCGACGTCTACCCCACCGAAACGCTCGGCCTTGTCGGTGAGTCCGGCAGCGGAAAGTCCACCCTCGGTCGCTGCCTCACCCGGCTCTACGACATCACGGCCGGCGACCTCACCTTCGACGGACAGGACATCGCCAAGGCAGACGCGGCAGCCTTGAAGCCCGTGCGGCGCAAGATGCAGATGATCTTCCAGGATCCATCGGCTTCGCTCAATCCGCGCCGGCGCATCCGCGACATGCTGTCCGAAGTGCTGCACGTCCATCGCATCCGTGAAGGGGCTGCAGTCGAGGAGCGGTTGCAGGAGCTCATGGAACTCGTCGGCCTGCGCCGGGAATATCTCGACCGCTATCCGCACGAATTCTCCGGCGGCCAGCGCCAGCGCATCGGCATTGCCCGCGCGCTTGCCGTGGAGCCGAAGCTGATCGTCGCCGACGAACCGGTCTCGGCCCTCGACGTTTCGGTGCAGGCGCAGGTGGTGAACCTCTTCGACGAGCTGCGCGAGCGGCTGAACCTCACCTATGTCTTCATCGCGCACGACCTTGCCGTGGTGCGCCATGTCTCGACGCGGGTGGCGGTGATGTATCTGGGCTCGATTGCCGAGACCGGCGAGACGGACGCGCTCTATGCAAGGCCGCACCACCCTTACACGCGCGCCCTGCTTTCCGCCATTCCGCAGCCCCACAACCGGGGCAAGCGCGAACGCATCCTGCTTTCGGGCGAAATTCCAAGTCCGCTCTCGCCGCCGCCCGGCTGCAAGTTTTCCACCCGCTGTCCCTATACGAAGGACATCTGCCGCGAGCAGCGGCCGGAGCTCGCCACCATTGCGGCGGGCCGCAAGGTCGCCTGCCATTTTCCGCTGGATTGACCCTCGGCATCCGGAAGGCCAGAAAGGATATCCGATGTGCATCACCTGCACCCACACCATCCACCGCACCCGGCATTATTTCGGCTGGAGCCGGGACTTTGAACCGGCAATCGTTGCGAAATCCGGCGAAACGATCCTGTTCGAATGCCTCGATTCTTCCGGCGGCCAGATCGGCCGCGATGCGACGCTCGAAACCCTGACGGGGCTCGATTTCGCCCGCATCAACCCGGTCACCGGCCCGGTCTACGTGGAAGGGGCCGCGCCGGGGGATGCCCTGAAGATCACGCTGCGCGCCTTCCATCCTTCGGGCGCGGGCTGGACTGCCATCATCCCCGGCTTCGGCCTGCTCGCCGGCCAGTTCAAGGACCCCGCGCTGCATGTCTGGTCCTATGATTCAGGCACGATGGCGCCTGCCGCCTTCGGGCCGAAAGGACGCGTGCCGCTAAAACCCTTCGCCGGCACCATCGGCGTCGCACTTGCCGAACCGGGCCTGCATTCCGTGGTGCCGCCGCGCCGGGTGGGCGGCAACCTGGATATCCGCGACCTTTCCGCCGGCGTGACGCTCTATCTGCCGGTCGAGGTGGAGGGCGCGCTGCTTTCCATCGGCGATACGCATGCCGCGCAGGGCGACGGCGAAGTCTGCGGCACAGCGATCGAAAGCCGCATGGATGTCGAGGCGACTGTCGAGCTCGTCAAGGATGCCCGCCCGCCCGCGCCGCGCTTCACCACGCCCGGCCCGGTCACCCGCCATCTCGACGGCGCCGGCTATGAGGTGACCACCGGCATCGGCCCCGACCTGATGACCGCCGCGCGCGAGGCCGTCATGCGCATGGTCGATCTGCTGGCCGCCGAACATGGGCTCGATCCGAACGACGCCTATATGCTGTGCTCGGTCTGCGCCGATCTCAGGATCAGCGAGATCGTCGACCTGCCCAACTGGGTGGTGAGCTTCTATTTCCCACGCATCGTCTTCGACTAGAAGGAGGCCGCCGCCACCCTGGCGTCGAAACCCGTTATCGCCACATGCGCAACCGCCTCCAGCTCCGCGCGCCCGGCCCCGTCGCGCGCCAAGATGGACATGCCGAACTGGACGGTCTGGATGAAACGCGCCAGGGCCGGCACGTCCGCAGCGATGGGAACTTCACCATCTGTCACGGCTTGTTCCAAACGCGCCTCGATACGCTCGAAGGTGACGGCACGGGCGGCGCGGACCAGCTCCCCCAGTTCCAGATGGCCCTGGCTGCCGACAGACGACAGGGCCACCATGCAGCCGGTGGGAATGTCCTCGACACAGCCGGTCAGGACCGCGGCCGAATCCAGCAGGAACGCCGAGATCGCTTCGCGGGCCGTTTCCGCTCGCTGGAATTTACCCCATACGTAAGCCTCGTAGCTCTCGCGATAAAAACCCACCGCTTCTACATAGAGCGCTTCCTTCGAACCGAAGGCGGCATAGAGGCTGGGTGAGCCGATCCCCATCGCCTCGGTCAGGTCCGTCATCGACGTGGCCTCGAAACCCTTGAGCCAGAAGAGCCGGGTCGCTTGCGCCAACGCGGCCTTTCGATCGAAGGCGCGCGGGCGCCCCCGCCCGCGGGTCGGCGAGGATTCAATGACTTCAGGGGCTTGGTCCGATTTCTGCATCGATCATTATATAAACCTCCCCAACCATTTCGACAACTCTACGCGTTTATTGTGCCGATCGATACATAAATACCTTGACGCGCCGCACCCGCATCCCTAGCTAATTCTATGTCGATCACTACAGAAAGGTTTGATCCATGAGTGAATTGTCTGGAAAGCGCGCGCTCGTCACGGGCGGCTCGCGTGGCATCGGTGCCGCGATCGCATTGGCGCTGGCTGAAAAAGGGGCGGATGTAGCGATCACCTATGAACGCGCGGCCGATCGCGCCGCAGAGGTCGTGCGCAAAATCGAGGAGAAGGGCCGCAAAGGGTTGGCCATACAGGCGGACAGTGCCGATCCCGCCGCGGTAAAGCGTTCCGTACAGGAGGCGGCCGAAGCGCTGGGTGGTCTCGACATCCTCGTCAACAATGCTGCCATCGCGCTCTACGATACGATCGCCAATATCAGCGCTGAGCAAATCGATGCGCTGCTGGGCGTCAATGTGCGTTCGCCCATCCTCGCCTCACAGGCTGCCATCCCCTATCTTCAGGCGGGCGGTCGTATCGTCACGATCGGCTCGGCCGGTGCCGAACGCATCGTGGGCGATACCGGGACCGTGTATTTCATGACGAAATCCGCACTCCACTCGTTCAACCGAGGCCTTGCGCGCGAACTCGGCCCGCGGGATATCACCGTCAACCTGGTGCAGCCGGGCTCGACGAACACGGACATGAACCCCTCCAACGGCGAATTTGCCGACTTTCAGCGCGCCCTGATCCCGCTTGGCCGGTATGGCGCGCCGGAAGACGTGGCCGCCGCCGTGGCCTTCCTTGCAAGCCCTGCCGCCCGCCACATCACCGGAACGATCCTCACGGTGGACGGTGGCATGACCACCTGATCGGAAAATCCCCCCGTCAAAAACGGGGGGATTATCTTGGGAGACGGTGGCGCGTCATCACGCTACTCGCCCACGACCTTGACCGACTTAACCCCGTAGTATTTTGCGTAGCACTTGTTTTCCCAATAGTCCGGGTCGCCGGTAAGCTCAGGCTTGAAGAACAGACGCGGAGGACGGGACAGCCTCTTGAAGGTGAGATCCGCGTCATCGGGCGCATTTCTAACCTCCGCTTTGCGGGCCTCGATGACCGGGCGGTATTCGGCAAAATTGAACCGGAGATCATTGATCGCGGCCGATGTATTCGGTGCCGCAATCAGGCTCATCGACAACAGGAGCAACGCGATTGCGGCCGTCTGTTTGGGCCAGTTGGCGGGGCCCGCCGATCGACCGCTCAGCCATTTGAGAGCGGGAGGGAGCAGGAGCAAAACAGAGGCGATGAACACGGCAAAGAGCACATTCGACACGCGGCCCGGCAAGATCGTGCCCTGCGCGAAGGACACGACGAACCTCCCGCAGAACCACGCGAGCAAGGCAACGCAAAAAAGAATGGGAAGATGCAGGATCTTGCGTTCCGGGCTCGACCCATCCGGCGCCGAGCTTACCTGACTGCCTTCTCTCCCCATATGCGCCAGCAGCGCGACCGTCAGGAAAATCAGCGCCGGATTTATGATCCAGGCGATGAACGAGTGCTCCGGATCATAAAGAAACGCCAGAATTGCCGGCACCAGACGCATGGAATTTGGAAACTCGCCCGCCGAGCGCACGGCGTTTCCCGGCGCGGACACGGAAATGTACCAGGCGATGACTGCCGCTGAAAACACGATAGCGAATAGAACGGTGGCGCGCCTGTCGCTCCGGAGCATCGCCAGGATCAGTTGCAACGCGCAGAAGGCAACGAAGTAAAGCCCAAGAAGCTCGTTCAAGCCACTCAAGGCGACCGCGCTCACCATCGCGACGCCGGTGAGAAGCAGGTCCATGTTTTTCGAATAAAGGCCTCTCGTCACGGCGAGAAGCGAAGCGGACGCTATGACCAGGAGAAAAAACGGGAGCTGGTATTCGACGATGCCCGTCGCCCAATACCATAGCTCTCCGATGGACGGCATATAGGCCCAGAATATCGCCGTGATCGCGAGCGAGATGAAAAACGACGTGGCTCTATTGATAAGCGGCGAAAGGATAACGCGGGCCATGATGTAAAAAGAGGCAAGGGACATCAGCGGCGCTAGCAGCAAAAACACGCTGTAATTTATCGTATCGATCCCGAGGCGTGGAAATAAATAAGGATAGATCGACATTGCGAGCCAGCGGCCGGTCCATTGCGAATATTGCAGCGTCGCATAGGAATACCAGAATCCCGCCGTTTGCGACAAAGCCGCGCTGCAATAGTCGTCCGCGGCGGCCTCCGCCAGAAAAGTATAGGTGAGCGACAGTATCATCACCAGAATGCAGGAACCGACGATTGCCACCAACGAAAACAGGTAAAAAAAATCCGTTTTCTTCGTTGAAAAATCACGCATTTTACGCCCCTTGCCACAGCCGGCTCACCGGTCAGACTTTTTGACGAAATCCTCCGGGAAACACTGGTCCGCTTTGGTTTGTGGCCGACTTCCGCACGATATATCGGGGTCGCATTTTCGTTTCCCGGTATATTCTGCCGATATACTCGCCGATAATGCCGATACCGAGGATCTGGACGCCGCCAAAAAACATGATCGCGGCAAAAATCGAGGGATAGCCCGGCACGCTGTTGCCGAAGAGAAGCTTGTCCAGAACGATCCAAGTGCCGTAGATGAAGGCCAGCGTTGAGATGAACAGGCCGATATAGGTCCATATTCTCAAGGGCATGGTCGAAAAACTTGTGATGCCTTCGAGCGCCAGGTTCCACAATTTCCAGCCGTTGAACTTCGTCGTTCCCGCAACGCGCCGGGCTCGTCTGTATTCAACGACTTCGGTACGCCCGCCGACCCAGGAGAGAAGGCCCTTCATGAAGAGGTTTCGCTCCGGCAGGAGCAAGATTTCATCGACGATCGGACGGGATATCAGCCGGAAGTCGCCGACATTCTCTTCGATCCTGGTGTCGCTGATGAGGTTGTGAATAGCGTAGAACGCCTGCGCCGTTCTTCGTTTTACAAAATTGTCGCTGGATCTGTCCTGGCGCTTGGCAAGCACGACTTCCGCACCGTGCCTCCATTTTTCCAGCATTTTCGGGATTAGCTCGATAGGATCCTGCAGATCCACGTCGATGGGGATGACCGCATCGCCTTTTGCGTAGGCCAGGCCCGCAAAGAGTGCCGGCTCCTTTCCAAAATTTCGCGTGAAGTCGACGAGCTGGACCAGCGGGTCGGTGCTCATGATCTGCTGGACGATTTCCGCAGAATGATCCCAACTGCCGTCATTGACGAAAACGATCTCGATCGACTCGTTCTTCAACGCGTCTTGCGACCTGACGGCCGCGTAGAAGATCGGGATCGTCGCCTCTTCATTGTAGATCGGCACAATCAGGGAAATAGACACGCGCCACCTCATCTAAACACGAGAAAACGAGAACAGGCATAACCTGTGATCAGGCTTATTGCGGAGAACATCACCAGGGCTACGATGGCAGGCAACGCCAGATAGTCGGCAAGGCCACCCACCGAATAGGCGATCAAACCGAGGGAACCGAAGTACAAAACAAACCTTGCGGGCGAAGATTCAGCATGGAACGTCCACCGGGCATTCGCGAAGAAGCTGAAGGTGACTGCGATGGCGAACGCCGAGACATTCGACCAGCTCTGCGGCATCCCAACTCCTGCATGGAAGATAAAGAAAGCGGTCCAGTGAAGGGCCGTGTTCAGCACACCAACGGATGCGTATTTCAGAAACGACGTCAGCATTTGCAACCAGCCTTTGTCATCCCTCACACCACACTACGCGCGGTTCCGCGCCCCAAGCCGTAGTCGTTTGGGTTTTCCGGGCGCCCGTGCGCAGGTCGCATGCCGGCGTAGAGGAGGCCGGGCATGAGGAACACCGCCATGTGCACCCAGGCAATGACGATCTCGTTTGTAAAATGCGTAATGACGAGCATCGCCGGCATGGCGGAGAGCATGTAGAGGATCTGCATGGAGGTGTTGCCCTGCATGGCGCAGGAATAAATCCAGCTCAGAACCCCCGCCAACAGAGCAAATTTCAAACAGCCGAAATAGGAGAACGAGGCGAAGGAATCCATCATTCCAGTCGGCGTCGTGCCCGGCGCGGGATCGTAATCCTTTGAGTAGACCGCGGGTGTATCGACGTAGAGGCTTTCTTTGACCTTCGTTCCGACGAGTTGCGCGGGGACGTACACAAACACAAGCGAGTTCCAGTGCGATACGCCAAAATCATACGCCTGGTTTTCGGAGATGGACGATATGGAGAACACCAGGTTTCGAAACTCCGGACCGCCCTGCTTCAGGAGTTTTCGCCAATTCTCGACGGGATTGATCTCCAGAACCGCGCGCCAATCGGGCGCGCCGTTGTAATAGGTCGCGGCTCGATACTCCCCCGCACTGACCAGGCCGGCCATGGCGAAAACCAGACTTAAGGACACGAGAAACCGCGGCACCGCCCATCCCCGGTGAAACCAGATGGCAAGGGCAACCATCAACGCCAATTCGGCGGCTTCCGAGCGGCGGCCCGCGATCACGATGCGGTCGAAGTAAAAAGCGAGACCGAAAAGGATGATGCAGAGCGCGAGGGAGGAGCGGCGATGGGCGTAACACAGTAGCGCAATCGCAAGGCCGTAGGTCAGCATCTTGGCGAAGAACAGATAGGCCACCGCCGTGCCGGTCAGAAAGCCGCGAAGGCGCTCCTCGTCGGCGAGCTGACCGAACCGGTAGAAGAAGTAGGCGCCCACCAGTGACAAACCGGCAGCATAATAAAGCAGGCGCTTTTCACTGAAGACCAGATCCGGCCCGAGCTTGGCATGTTTGCCAAGCTGCCACCCGACAGAGCACATGACGAGGCAAAGCCAGGAGAAAAAGATGGCGCCAGACAACGCTGAATTCTGCGGCATGAAGCGGTCGTCGATCAGGCCCGGGATCTGCGGCAAGACGAATGTCAGGAACATCGCGGCCGCGAGAAAGGGGAAATCGAAGAACCCACCGCGCCTCCACAGACCCGAGACGAGCATGGCGATGGACGTGAAGAGCAACAGAACGACGCCAAGCCATGCCATGTCAGCCCCTCGACCCCTGATGCCTCCATGCTGGCAATGACCACCGAGTTAAGCAACTTACTCATCAGGCGTAGGGACTTGCCTCAGACAAAACCCCAGGTACGGTCTCGGCGAATGACGGAGATGGAATCCACCTTTGAGGGAACCCATCTACCGCTTTTGGATGAAGAAGCGGCCGCGACGATGGCTGTCAACCAACCGTCGCGTGGGAAATGTAAACGGGCTTGAGCCCTCCCAGTCGGTCGGCGAGGATATTCTCCTGCGCCGTCAACCGTTGGCGGAAATCGGCGTTTGCGCCGAGTATCCGGCCGCGAATGGCCGCTCGATCGTCGAACATCCGCTGGAATTGCTGCTTCAAAAGGTCGAGGTCGAGATCCTCGATATGCTGGCAAAAATCCCCCAAGCCCATTTCATCCATCAGGGCCTGGTTCTTTAGTGAATATTCGATCGAAATCGCGGGGCGACCGAGCTTCAGTGCGCTGACCAGATTGTGATAGCGCGTCACGACGACGGCGCTGGTCTGGTTGATCTCGTCCATCAGGCCACGCAGATCGCTGGTTCGCACCGCCTTGACGCGTTCCTGCCCTGAATGCGTTATTGCGTCGGACAACGCTATGCGTTTGCGCAGGTCCTCGACGGCTGGCCAGTCCCCGACATCCCCTGTCAAAAGGCGGATATCGTAGCCCTGGTCGAGCAGCCAGGCGATGAACGCCTCCAGTTTTTGCAGGTACGTCTGATAGATGCCCGCGCCGTTCACATTTGCTTTGAGCCAACCGAAATAGGACATGACGCCCACGCCGACGACACGGGGATCGTTGGCAGGATAACGCTCCGAGCCGGGCGGCAAACTGAAGACGATGTCCGGATACACGCGGTCATCGCTGACATCGAGGCCAATGCTTTGCATGAATTGTCGCGAATTCTTGTCGCGATAGGACCGGTAGCTCGCCATACGCGCCACGCTGACCAGGAAGAACCGGCTCAGTGGATGCCGAATGGGTCCCGCCCCGATACTGACCAGGAAAATCTTCCGCCGCCATATCCAGGCGGCCAGGCACCATTTGAAAGCCATGAACGGCCAGCCGAAAGGGTTATCCTGAAAGTCGTCCAGAAAGCCCGTTCCCGGCACGATCAGGATATCCACGGTGCGGGCGGATCGAAAGGCGTACCACATGCCCACGATCCGGCGCGGGAGATGCCAAAGCAGGGCGTCCATCCAGCGGGATATCGACGTCGCAAAACCGGCGGGGCTGCTTTCAATAGAGGAAACGCCGTGATCCCGGGCCACCGCGTCGGGATTCGGGCAAATGCAGGTTATGGAATCGTCGGGGCGAAAACGGCGCAGGAAAATCAGCATCGAATCCAGGGATGCATCGTTACCGCTGTTGCCGCATCCAAAGAGCCCGAAAAGCCCGATTTTCATGCCGACCTCCAAGCGGAACGACAAACTCGCCATTGCGGTCGGCAAGCACGTTCGTGGCGCGCAACACCTCGTATAATGAGGCTTTGCTGAAATGACCACCTGTCCTTTCGGCGAATGGCCGGGCGCGTGCGATAGTATCGGGGGAGTTGGCGCCCAATGCGCCATAACCCGTTGATTCTGTTTTCTTACAGGCGGCGATTTCGTACGAAGCGACTACTCGGACGACTATTGTCCCTACTCCCTATGGCCGCGTTCCCGTTGTGACCAGTTCATATAGTCTGGCATGCTCGCAGCCATTGAGGGCCTTGCAAGAATGATACGTGTTCGCAGCGCATTTCTGATGGCGACGCTTGGGCAGTATCTCGCGCTGGTGGTGAGCTTTGTCACCATAGCCGTCGTTTCCCACCTGATGACGCCGGCCGAGATCGGTCTTTCGGTCATTGGCGCCAGCGCCATAACGATGATCTTCTCGCTCCGCGAATTCGCCACGTCCGACTTCCTGATTCAGCTGGATACCGTCGAAACCAATGACGTGCGGACCGCCATGACCGTGATGGTCATCCTGACCGTCTTTCTGTCCCTCGCCTTGCTCATGGCCCTTCCGGCGCTTGTCAGTTTTTATAAGAGCGACGTGCTGAAGCCGTTTTTTCTGCTGATGATTCTGGCCGTAGCCATCGAAGGCCTCTCCTTTCCGGGGATGGCGCTTTTGCGGCGGGACATGCTGTTTGGCAAGGTCACGGTCATCAAGACCATTGCCGCGGTGGTCAATGCCGCGGTCACGATCCTGTTTGCCGTGCTGGACTGGAGCGTCGTCAGTTTCGCGCTGGGCGCGATCGCCGGCAGTGTCACGACGACAGGGCTGACGCTGCTTACCAGAAAGGATTGGTGGAGTTTCAAGCCGTCGCTGAAGTCGCTTGCCGCCGTGAGTGAATTCGGGCGCTACAAAGGCGCCACGAACGTCGTCGACCGCTTTTACGATGCCCTTCCGCAAATCCTTCTCGGCAGCATCATGCCTTCGGCTGCCGTCGGCAAATACAGCCGGGCGGTCACCATCTCGGGCCTGGCGGATCGCCTGGTCCTGTCGGCGGTCTTCACGGTGGCTTTTCCGGCGCTGGCAGCCGCGGTACGCGAGAAGGTCGACATTCGGCAGTCGTATTTGCGTGCTATCAGCTTCATTACCGTCGTCTACTGGCCCGCGCTTCTCATGCTGGTCCTTCTGATCACACCCATCTCCGAGGTTCTCCTTGGTGCTGGCTGGGACGAAGTGATCCCGGTCGCCCGCCTTTTGGCCCTGTCGGCCGTCTTCTGGTTTCCCGTCGTGCTGACCTATCCGGTGCTGATCGGGCTCGGCGCCAACCGTTCGGCCTTCACCTTCAACATCGTGTCGCGCTCCCTGTCCGCGATCATCATCTGTGGTGCCGGCTTCTTCGGGCTCATGGCCATCGCCTATAGCCAGTTCATCGCCCTGCCCATGCAGATGCTGCTCGCGCTGATTTATGTGCGCCGCCATGCCTACTTCGCCTGGTCGGAATTGTTCGCGGTCCTGTGGCCGAGTTTTGTGGTTTCGCTCGCGACCATATCCGGCCCCGTCATCCTCATAGTCTGTCTTGGGTTCCGGTTGAGTTTTTCAGGCGCCGAGGCGATCTACATCAGCTTTCTGGGCGCTGTCGGCTGGTTCGCAGGCATCCTGCTGACGGCCCATCCCTTCCGCGACGAGATCCTGGCGGCGATGGGAGATGGCAGTCGATGGCTGCGCGCATGGTCTCCGTCGTCTTTGCGAAGCGCGCCTTCAGAGGTTGGCGAGCGCACCAGCATAGGAGGGTAGAGCCGTGGCACGCATGGACATAGCGATACCGAACTATAATTACGGCCGTTTCCTGCAAGACTGCATCGCAAGCGTCTATCGGCAGGACATCGAAGACATTCGCATCCTCATCATCGACAATGCCTCCACGGATGACAGCGTCGCAATCGCGCGCGACCTTGCGGCAAGAGATCCAAGGATCGAATTGTGCCTGCGTCCGGAAAACCTCGGCCAGCACGCTTCCTTCAACACCGCCGTCGATTGGGCACAGTCGGAATACTTCGTCATCCTCTGCTCCGACGACTACCTGCCGGACGGCGCGCTGGGCCGGGCGGTCGCAGTACTGGATCGGCATCCCGAGGCCCATCTGGCGTTTGGCGACACGCTTTTCCTTGAAGATGGCTCAACGCCTCCTCCCGGTGACAGGGCAACGCTGCCGGCGGACGAACGCGTTTGGAGCGGCGAGAGCTTCCTTCGAGCGTCGTGCGAGAGAGGGCGCAACCTCATCGGCGGCCCGATGGCGGTTGTGCGAACAAGCGCCCAGAAGCGGGCGGGGCATTTTCGACGGGACCTGCCGCACACGGACGATATGGAAATGTGGCTGCGCTTCGCGGCCATAGGTGCCGTCGTCGAGATCAACCATGTGCAAAGCATCGTTCGCATCCACGGCTCGAACCAATCCGCCGTTGTATCGAACGTGCACCATTGGAACGTCGCGTCGGAGGCAGCGTTCGAGGCATTCTTCTCGGATTTCGGTCGCAGCCTGCCGCAAGCGCATGAGCTTCTCGCACTCGCACGGCGAAGCCTCAGCGACCGGGCCTACTGGTGCGCGGTCTCGCATGTCTTGCGGGGAGAACCGGGCGTGTGGGACCTCGCCAGATATGCTTTAAAGCTCCGCCCGACGAGCGCCGTCTTTCCGCCTCTCGGTTACGCCTGGCGCAAGGCCGACCTATGGCAGCGGATAGCAGCCATGCTGTCCGGCAAAAGCTTTCATGCTCAACAAACCGAGCCTTGATCCATCCAGTTCAGACTTGGCCGCTATGCATAACGGCGCCACGCGCTGCCGCCCGCGTCCGCCTCCATTTTACCGGCCTCTGCCGTCTCGCTGACAGCCGACCCGGTCTTCTCAAGGATGAAGTAGGCATAGCGTTCATCGTCAACCAGATCGTCCTTGGGTCGAAGGGAAACGTATCTCGGCGTAAACGCGGCGGTTTCCGCCCGGCGCCAGAAGTCATCGATCGGGTAGGTCGTCATGTTCGCCAGGTTTCTGCGATAACCCCACTTTCGTGATTGCGTACGGCGTTCATGGGTTGAATACTTTATCTGGATGATCGCAAACCCGCCTGGCCGCAAAAGCTTGTACGCAAGATGCAGGATACGCTGGCCGTATTCCTGGGACGGAAGCAGTTCGAAAACATAGGTGCAGAGAAAGACGTCAGCCGTTGCGATGAGATGTTCGGCAGATTTTTCCGGCTCCGAGACATCGACCAGCAGTCGCGAGAAATTGTCCTGCCCGACGCTTCGCAACACGTTTTCGCACTCATCGAGGGACGCGCTCGACACATCGACGCCAACGAACGACTTGGCAAGCGGCGCGAAATGCACCGCATTCGCGCCGCCCCCGCATCCCCATTCGATGATCCGCTCCAGCGGAGCCGACTGGCCGCGAATTTTCATGTGCTCCTGGAGAAGCTGAACATGGGGCTTGCCAAGCTCCGACCAGACTTCTTCGCGAAGCCCGCCCTCACCTTTCCAGTGCGAATTCGAGTGAAACGCCGTTTGAGCCGGGTCCTCCCAGTATTTTTGCGCTTCGTTGGCGAGGCTGAGGTCTGACGGCGACCTGGGGAGGCGCTCAAGCAGCTGATAACCCGCACGTCGAAGCGCTCGAAATATCTGTCTCATCTGGCATCCTTTCTGCAACGAAACCGCGGCGCCCATTGATGCGCATCCGGTCGCCTCCCTCAGGCAGAGGACCAGCCTAATCCCCTGCAAATGCCGGTAAAGATGGACAAAATAGAAAGCCGCCGGGGCCTCTAAGCCAAAAGGTGGTGTCGTAATAGGCAAACGCGCGCCTCGGCACAGCGTTTGGGCATGGCGCAACGCATTCACGGCGCAAACGCGCCGTGAACGAGAGTTAGGATGTGGGTTGATCGCGGACTACCCGCGTCGCCTCAGGCGTCCTTCAGATAGGGGCCGATGAGAGCGAGATCGGCATCGCTCAGGCGATCGTTTGCCGTATTCCTTTGGTGCCAGTAGGGGTATTGAAGCCAGGGCTGGCTGATCTTGTCGAGCTTCGTGCGCTCTTCATCCGTCAGCTTCAGCTCGGCGGAAGCAAGGTTGTCCTTGAACTGCGCTTCCGTGCGACCGCCGATGATGACCGAGGTCACGCCCTTGCGGCCGATCAGCCAGGCAAGCGCCACCTGCGCCGCGGACACGCCGCGACCATCGGCGATCTCCACCAGCGTCTCCACGATGTCCCAAAGACGGTTTTCGTCGCGGATCGGCGGCTCGGTCCAGCCGGCGAACTGGCGCGTGCCTTCGGGCGCCGCCTGATCGCGGCGATGTTTACCGGAGAGGAGGCCGCCGGCGATCGGGCTCCAGACGAGGATGCCAAGACCCTGGTCGATGCTGATCGGAACGAGCTCGTTCTCGGCGTCGCGGGTTTCCAACGTGTAGTGGATCTGCTGGCTGACGAAGCGCTGGTAGCGTTCGCGCTCGGAAACGCCGAGCGCCTTCATGATGTGCCAGCCGGAGAAATTCGAGCAGCCGATATAGCGCACCTTGCCCTGGCGCACGAGCGTATCGAGCGCCTCCATGGTCTCTTCGAGCGGCGTCTGACCGTCCCATTCATGCACCTGGTAGAGGTCGATCACGTCGGTTTTCATGCGCTTCAGGCTGGCCTCGCAGGCGGCGATCAGATGCTGGCGTGAAAGGCCGCTCTGGTTCGGCCCGTCACCCATCGGAAAGCGGGCCTTGGTGGCGATCAACACGCCGTTCTTGCGCGGGCCACCGATGATCTCGCCGAGGATTTCCTCGCACACGCCCTGGGAATAGGCATCCGCCGTGTCGATCAGGTTGACCCCGGCGTCGAGGCATATATCGACGAGACGGCGGGCGTCGTTGACGCCCAGGTCTCCCACAGTCTTCGCCCAGCCGACGCCGCCGAAGGTCATCGTGCCCATGGTGATCGTCGAAACCTTGAGGCCAGAGCGGCCCAGCAAACGGTATTCCATTATCGCGCTCCTTGAGTAAGTCAGGCTGCGGTTGCGATGGGTTCGGCAAAACGCAGCGGAGAAAATAGCATCAAACTGCGTCTATGAGGCCTCGCCAAAGGTCAATGCTGCCTTCGGTGGCGTGGGTGTCGATCTCCTTCAACTCCTCGTCGGAGAAGGCCAAGTTGTCGAGCGCATTGAGCGAATCGTCAAGCTGCGCGACGTTGCGCGCGCCGATCAAGGCGGAAGTCACCCGCGCATCGCGCAGCACCCAGGCGATCGCCATCTGCGCCAGCGACTGGCCGCGCCGTTTGGCGATCTCGTTGAGCGCACGCACGCGGGTGAGATTGTCGTCGCTGAGCAGTTTTTCGTTGAACGACCCGCCCCGCGCCGCGCGGGCATCCTGCGGGACGCCGCCGAGATATTTGGAGGTCAGCAGGCCCTGCGCCAGCGGCGAAAAGGCGATGCAGCCGACACCGAGTTCGCCGAGCGTATCGAGCAGCCCCTCCTCGATCCAGCGATTGAGCATGGAGTAGGACGGCTGATGAATGAGGAGCGGCACGCCTTCGGCGCGCAGGATGCGCGCGGCTTCACGCGTGCGCTCCGGTCCGTAGGAAGACAGGCCGACATAGAGCGCCTTGCCCTGACGCACCATCTGCACCAGCGCGGCCATGGTTTCCTCCAGCGGCACGTCCAGCGTGGGGCGGTGGGAGTAGAAGATATCGACATAGTCGAGCCCCATCCGCTGAAGGCTCTGGTCGAGGGATGCCAGGAGATGCTTGCGCGAGCCGCCACGTCCATAAGGACCGTCCCACATGTCCCAACCGGCCTTGGACGAGATGACGAGCTCGTCGCGATGGTGCTGGAAGTCCTTGTTCAGGATGGTGCCGAAATTCTCTTCCGCCGAACCATAGGGCGGGCCGTAATTGTTGGCGAGGTCGAAATGCGTGACGCCACGGTCGAAGGCCCGGCGGATGACGCTGCGGCCCGTCTCGAAGACATCGGCGCCACCGAAATTCTGCCAGAGACCGAGCGAGATCGGCGGAAGCTTGAGACCTGAACGGCCGGTGCGGCGATAGTCGATGCCGTCATAGCGGTCCGGATTGGCGAGATACATGGTCGTCTCCATTGCAGTACGGCCGGCGTGAAAAGCGTCCGGCTGCTCGGTGCCATGGGTACGCACCGGCGATCATTGAATCAATTACCGCCAATTCAACGGATCATTGATTTCAACTCAACGATCCTTTCGCTGCGCTTCCCGAATGCATTGGATCAGCATCTGCAGGCCATAGGGCAGCTGCCGGCGGCTTGAATAGTAGAAGGCCAGCGGCGGGCCGATGGAAGACCATTCCGGCAGCACGAGTTCCAGACGGCCGGCGTGCAGATGCCGCTCGACAAGCCTTTGCAGGCAATAGGCAATGCCAACCCCCGAAAGTGCGGCCGAGATCGAAATGTCGGTCGAGCCGGAAATGAGGGAGCCCGGCACATCAATCTGGCGCCGCTCGTCGCCCCGGTCGAACTCCCAATGATAGATCTGCCCTCGCCCCGTTCGAATGCGCACGCAGTTGTGAGACAGGAGATCGTCGGGATTCAAGGGCCGTCCGAAGCGGTCCAGATAGGCCGGCGAGGCAACGGCGACCCAGCTCAGCGGCTCCGTCACCGAAACGGCGATCATGTCTTCCGGAATGGTCCCGGCATATCGGAGGCCGGCGTCAAAGCCTTCTGCGGTGACATCGACGAAATAATCGTCGGACGCGACTTCCAGCTCGATATTCGGAAACCGCTCGCGAAACAGCGGCAGGACGGGTGCCAACAGGAGATCGACGGCGTCGCGCAGCACATTGATGCGAACGCTGCCCGAGATGCCGCGAAACTGTCCCTGGAGCTCTTCAAGGCCCGTATGGATGAGGTCCAGGCCGGCTGCCACCTTCTCGGCCAGCGCAGACCCTGCGGCCGTCGGCGAAACGCTTCTGCTCGTGCGGTTGAGCAGCCGGACGCCAAGGCGCGCCTCAAGTGCCTTCATGCGGTGGCTCAGGGCCGAAACCGAGATTTCGAGCTGATCGGCCGCCTTGCGGAAGCTTCTGTGCCGGACGATCTGGAGGAAGACAGCCAGATCGGAAAGCTCATTTCGGTTGGAAACCATGTTCACCGCCACCCCATCGCTCCCCGTCATAGGGGGAGCGCCATAGCACGTCAAACAGGGCTCGTTAGGGCTTGGCAGTTCGTTGAGACGACCTGCGGCTGAGCTCGAAGGCGACGGCCGCGATCACCGTCAGAGCGATCAGCACGAGGCCGAGGGCGTTGACGGCCGGGGTCAGGCCGGTGCGGACCTTCGTCGCGATATAGACCGTCAACGGGGTCTCCGTGCCACGCACGAACAGCGTGGTGTTGTAGTTCTCGAAGGATTGCAGGAAGGCGATGAAGGTCGCCGCCAGAAGCGACGGCTTGAGATAGGGCAGCAGGATGCGGCGGAACACCATGAGCCGCGAGGCGCCGAGGCCGATGGCGGCATCCTCCAGCGTCCGGTCGAACCTTTGCAGCCGGGCCGCCACCATCAGCATGACATAGGCGGTGATGAAGCTCGCCTGCGCCAGCACGATCAAAAGCGTGCCGCCGCCGACGCCGGCCTGCCGCCAGAGAACGAGCGTGGCGATGCCGATGGCGACGCCGGGCGTGAGGAGCGGCGAGACCATCAGTGCATAGAAGAAGCTGCGGGAACGATCCTGGAGGCTGTTGAGGAACAGCGCCGCCGCCGTGCCGATCGGCAGCGATATGGCGATGACGCCGAGGCCGATGAAGATCGAAAGGCGAAGCGCCTTCCACATCGCCTGGTCGGCCCACAATGCGGCGAACCAGTCGAGCGTGGTGCCGAGCCAGGGCGTGACGGTGGGGAACTTGCTCGCATTGAACGTGGCAAGCCCCATGACCACCAGGGGCAGGAACAGGTAGAGGAAGAACAGCGCCATGTAGACGGCGAAAATGATGCGCGGCAGGGCAGCCAGAAGGGTGGCGAATGCCGTGTTGCTTCGCGGTGGCTTTGCCGCGCCTTCGAGGGTCATGGTCATTTCGCTACATCCGCAAGGTTAACCTTGAAAATCCTGAGCGCCGCCATCACCACCACCATGCAGAGCGTCAGCAGCACCAGCGCATAGGCCGCACCCCGGTTCCAGTTGCCGCCCTCGAAGAACCAGTTGTAGATGACCTCGGTGAACCAGCGGCTGCCGGGAGCGCCAAGCAGCGCCGGCGCGACATAGCTGCCGGCCGCCAGCATGAAGGTGAACACGCAACCGGTCGCGATGCCGGCCTTCGCATGGGGAATGACGATCCGGCGATGGATCTGGATCGTCGAGGCGCCGAGGTTGCGCGCCGCTTCGATCTGCGCGGAATCCAGCGTGGAAATCGAGTTATACACCGGAAACAGCATGAACAGGATGTAGGCATAGACCATGCCCGCCAGCACGCCGGCATCGCCGAACCAGCGCATCGGTGTATCGAGAATGCCGAGCCCGACAAGGGCCACATTGAGCGGCCCGTTGAAGGCAAGCAGGATGTACCAGGCTAGCGCGCGCAGCACCTCGTTGATCCAGAACGGAATGATCAGCGCCACGGTCACCCAGGCAACGGCGCGGTGCGTCGCCACCTTGGCGAGCCAGAACGCCATCGGATAGGTGACGACGAGCGTCGTCAGCATGACGAGCGCGCTCGCCCAGATCGTCTTGAAGAAGATGGCCCGGTGCACCGGATCGGCAAACAGCGCGCTGAAATTCACCAGCGTATAGTGATCGTCCGGACCGCCGACCTGCGCGGGCGTCAGGTTCGGGCGCAGCGAAAAATCCAGCATCATCAGGTTGGGCGCGAGCACCATGCCCACGAGCCAGACGGCAACGCCGAGGAGGATGAGGCTGCCGAGGCCGGGACCGAAGCGCTGGACGAGACTATGCATGGGCGAGGACCAGCGCCTGCGCGGGCTCGAAGGACAGTCGCACGCGCGCGCCGGCCGGCGGCGCGTCGGTGAGGCGGTGGTGCGGCAGCGCCGCCATCACAGGCTGGCCGCCCTCCGTGCGGGCATGCAGCATCGCCGTCGCGCCCTCGAATTCGAGCTGTTCGGCGAGCGCGTCGAGGCTGTTGCCGCTTGCCGCGGTGCCAAGCGATATCGCCTCCGGACGAACATAGACCGTGGCGGCATCCCCCGCCTTCAGGCCCGACGCACCGCGGCCGAGGAACATGCCGTGCTCCGTCTCGACCGCCGCCAACCCATCGGCGATCCGCTCGACCCTGCCGGAAAACGCGTTCGTCTCGCCGACGAATCTGGCGACGAAGGCGGTGCGTGGATTGGCGTAGAGCGCGCGCGGCGTTGCCACCTGTTGCAGGATGCCGGCGCTCATGACGGCGACGCGATCGGACATGGCGAGCGCTTCCGACTGGTCATGCGTGATGTAGATGAAGGTGACGCCAGTGCGCTTTTGCAGCGATCGAAGTTCGGAGCGCATATGCTGGCGAAGCTTCAGGTCGAGCGCCGAAAGCGGCTCGTCGAGCAGCAGGACCTGCGGCTCCACGGCAAGCGCCCGCGCGATGGCGACGCGCTGCTTTTGCCCGCCGGAGAGTTCGTGCACCATGCGGTCGGCGTAGCCCGGAAGCGCGATCAGGTCGAGCAGTTCCTCGGCACGCCGGCGCCGCGCCGCCTTCGGTACGCCGCGCACTTCGAGCCCGAAGGCTATGTTTTCCCACACCGGCATCAGCGGAAACAGTGCGAGCGACTGGAAGATCATCGAAGTCGGCCGCTGGTTGGCGCTAATACCGACCATATCGCGCCCGCCGATCAGGATGCGCCCCGCCGTCGGCTGCATGAAGCCGGCAATCAGCCGCAGGATCGTCGTCTTGCCGCAGCCCGAGGGGCCGAGAATGGAGAAGAATTCGCCGCTCTCGACGGTGACGGAGAGCTTTTCGACCGCCCGGGTGATGCCGAAGGTCATTTCGATGTCGATCAGTTCGACGGAGCGGGTCATTGACTGCAGGATCCTTGAAACGCAACGGCGGGGTCATCGCCCCGCCGCTCTTATTGAGGTGAAAGCCGATCAGGCCGACAGGAACTTGTCCTGGTACTCGTTGCGCAGTGCGACGAACCAGTTGTCCTGCACCGGCCACCACCAGAGCTTTTCGAGGGCATCACCCGGATAGGCGGCCTTGAAGAAGGCCTGCGAGGCTTCCGACAGGAACTTTTCCGCGCCGACGGCCGTCGTGTTGATCGACGTGTGGTTTGCGTAGAGCGCGCCTGCCTCCGGCGTCAGCACCCAGTTCAGGAAGGCATAGGCCTGTTCGACATTGGCAGCGCCGACCGGGATGGAAACCCCTTCCATCCAGGTGAGTGCGCCTTCCTTCGGCGCGACGAAACCGATCGGCAGGCCTTCCTTGGCAAGGCCGGCAGCAGACGAATCCCAGGTCTGGCCGATCGTCACGCCATTGGCGCGGAAGGCGCCCTGGGCTTCGTTCTCGTTCGACCAGAACTGGGCGATGTTGCCCTTGCGGGCGATGGCTTCGACCATGATGGCATCGTAGTTGGCGCGCATCGTGGCTTCGTCCTTAAAGCTGTCACGCATCGGCTTCGGCAGCTTGCCCTGCGCTTCCATCCAGAGGCCGAGGCCGACCAGGCCCGAATGGCCGCGAACGGTGGCCTTGCCCGCCATTTCCGGCTTCCAGATATCGCCGTAGGAGGCAGTGCCGTATTCGAGCGGTGACGTGTTCTTGTCGAAGGAGATGGCTTCCGTACCCCAGTCGGTCGGCACCTGGTAGCGCTTGCCGCCGACGACGGCGCCCAGGGTTTCCGAGCCCTTCACGGCGCTCGTCAGGGCGCGGTCCCAGAGGACCTTGCTTTCGTCGATCGGCTGCACGAGGCCGAATTCGACATAGTTCGGAACGCGGTCGACGGCCGGCCAGATCACATCATAGCCGGTGCCGTTGCTGGCGCGCATCTGGTTGAGCAGCTCGTCGTTCGTGCCATAGGGCGTATAGACCGGCTTGATGCCCGTGTCCTTTTCGAAGGCGGCGAGCATGTCGTCGGAAATGTAGCCGGCCCAGGCGAAGATGTTGACGCTGCCCGAGGTGCCGGCAGCAAAACCGGTGCGCGAGACGAACGGCGCAGCAAGCGCAAAGCCCGCGGTTGCGGCGGCGCCCTTCAGCAAGATACGGCGGCTAACATGTGTCATCGAAAACTCCTTGTGGCGACCACCATCGGCCCCTTGATGACCTCGCTCATAGGCGTGGCATATGACAGCCATGCGACCACTTCCGGCCGCGGCCACAAGAATGAAAGAGAAAAATGGAAAGCGGAAATTTCATAGAAATGTCATGCACTTGTCGACCGGCTGACATGGAGATCCGCTAACGCAAACCCTTCCGTCCGGCCACTCTGCCGGCGATTGTTTCCGGATAAAAAAGGTCTGCAAAAATGGTTTCCAGCGGCGTCAAGGGCATCGGCATTTCCGCCCACAAAAGGGCTCACGATCTTTCGGATTTTGGCGCCGAGCTGGACATGATCGAGGCGCTCGGCGTGGACTCCATCGAGATCCCGACCTTCGATCTCGATCTGGTCGTCGGCGGAAAGGTCCGCAGGCCGCAGCTCGATGCGCTGCTGCGCGCCACCCGCGGCCGCAGCGTCGGCTATTCCGTTCACGGCCCGCTCGCGATCAATTTCATGGACGACGCCTGGCGGCTGCCGCGCCATTTCGACGTGCTGAAAGCCTCGCTGGACGTGGCCGCCGAAATCGGCGCCGAACATTACGTCATGCATTCCGGCCTGATGCCGCGCCAGCAGGCCACGGGAACCGAGGCCGCCTACGAGCGGCAGCGCGAAGCCCTGTCAAAGGCCGGCGACCTCGCCCGCCAGCATGGCCTTGTCGTCTGCGTCGAGACGCTGTTTGCCGACTTCAAGGGCGACGGCTACGCCTCCTCCCCCAGGCGCCTCGCAAAGGAACTCGCCACCATCGCGCACGATCATGTCATGGCGACCATCGATTTCAGCCACTCCTACCTGAAGATGGATTTCGACGGCGCGCGCGATACGTTCGTCGCCGAGATCGCCGCGCTGGCGCCCTACGCAAAACACCTCCACATCCATGACAGCTTCGGCCGGCAGGACGATATCTGGATGTATACGGAAGGCGAACGCCTCGCCTATGGCCATGGCGACCTGCACCTGCCGGTCGGCTGGGGCGACGTTCCCTGGCAGGCCCTCATGGAGCAATGCGTCTTCCCCGAAGGCGTCGTCTTCAACATCGAGCTGAACCAGCGCTACTGGTACGCCGCCGCCGAATGTATCGAGGCGACGAGAGCACTGGCGGCTAATACTCAAACTGACCGGCGCGCTGCTGCGGCATAATTTTGGTTTGCCGGGATCGTCCTCATTTTCGGCGAACGTTCGGCAATCCAGCAAGACCGGCGAAGCGCTTGCGATACTCCGCGGGTGTGACGCCGACATGGCGCGCAAAGGCGCGGCGCAATGTATCGGCATCGGCAAAGCCGCAATGCACCGCGACCTGCTTGGGCGCCTCATGGCCCTGCTCCAGCAGGCGCCGCGCCGCATCGACGCGCGCTTCCTCCACCCAGACCGCCGGCGTAACGCCGACCTCGCGCCGGAAGAGGCGTGCAAAATGGCGGGGGCTGACGCCCAAACGCTTGCCGAGGCTCGCCACGCTGTGATCGAGCGCCGGATTGGCGGCAACCCAGCGCTGAAGCTCCTGAAGGGCCGCGCGGCCGGCCGGCGCGGCCTCGCCCTTGCGGCTGAACTGCATCTGCCCGCCGGGCCGCTTGAAGAACATCACCAGCTGGCTCGCGACCCGTAGCGCAATCTCGCGGCCGAGATCCTCCTCCACCAGGGCGAGCGCCAGATCGAGCCCGGCCGTGACACCTGCAGCCGTGCGCACCGGCCCGTCGCTGATGTGGATCGCATCCTCCTCCACGGTCACGGCCGGGAATCGTGCGGCGAGTTGCCTGGCCACGGCCCAGTGGGTGGTAACGCGCCGGCCATCGAGCAGGCCGGCCGCCGCGAGGAAGAAGGCGCCGCTGCACACGGAGCCGTAGCGCCGCACCGCCCCTGCTCGCTGGCGTAGCCAATCGAGCACGAGACTATCCATCGGCACGTCCGCCATATTCGGGCAACCAGCGACGAGGAGCGTATCGATGGGTTCGGCAAGGTCGCTGCCGATCACGCAATCCGGCAACAATCGAACACCGGAAGAGCTTCGCAGCGGCCCCGGGTCACGCGCGGCAACGAGCAGCCGATAGGCCTCGTATCCCGCCTGGCTGTTGGCCTCGGCAAAAACGTCCAGCGGGCCGGAGACGTCGAGAAGCTGCACGCCGGGCAGCGCCACCATCACGATCGTTCTTGTCCTGTCTTTCATGCTGTCCGTCTCGGCCGGGATTTGTCTCTTTTAGACGTACTACGTCAATTGCAGCCAAACTAGCGCACTTCTATTCTCCCGGCGAGTTAAAAAAGCAGGAGAACATCATGCCCCATATCCCTGAAGCCGCTGCCATTCCCGACACGAAGCTCGCCAAGGCCATCACGGAATTCATCCGCGACACCGAGACGGACCTGCTCTTCAACCATTCCAGCCGCGTCTATCATTTCGGCGCGCTTGCCGGCGTCCACGGCAACCTGAAATTCGATCGCGAGTTGCTCTATGCCGGCGCGATGTTCCACGACATCGGCCTGATGCCGAGCCACAGCAGCAAGCACGAGCGCTTCGAGGTCGACGGCGCGCATGCCGCCCGCGATTTCCTGCGCAGCCACGGCATCCCGGAAGCGGACGCCTATACGGTCTGGACCGCCATCGCGCTGCACACCACGCCCGGCGTGCCGCAACACATGCACCCCGTCGTCGCGCTGGTGACGGCCGGCGTGGAGATGGACGTGCTCGGGCTCACCTACGATCAATATTCCGAAGCCGAGCGCACGGCCATCGTCGGCGCCTTTCCGCGCACGCCAAAATTCAAGGAGGATATCATCCAGGCCTTCTACGACGGCATCAGGCACAAGCCCGAAACCACCTTCGGAAACGTCAAGGCCGACGTCATCGCCGACAAGGAACCGCATTTCCATCGCGGCAATTTCTGCAGCGTCATCCGCTGCTCGCATTGGCACGGTTGAGGCGACGACTCGATCCGATCAAGCGAAGTTGAACAGCCGTTTGCGGAAAGACGGGCCGACGCACCGTATAGTCTGCGCAAACCATGACCGCCGCGGGGATAGCCCGCGGCGGCAAAAGGGAGAGAGCGTTTGTCCCATAGCCGGTTCGTCGTCGGGTTCTGCCTGTGCCTGGCCATCCTCACAGGCTCCGTCGCCGCTCAGACGCCGGACGCGGAGAGCCGACAACAACCGGCCTCCGAGACGGGCATCTTCAGCCTCATTCCGGGCGATTCCGTCACGGAACACACTTTGCAGACAGAGGACGGACCGCTTGCCTACACGGCAACGACCGGCACGCTCGATCTCTACGGGCAGGATGGCAACCGCACGGCGAAGGTCTTCTACACCGCTTATGTTGCCGGCAAGGGCGATCCGGCGCGCCCGATCACGTTTGCCTTCAATGGCGGACCGGGCGCCGCGTCGGCCTATCTGCATCTCGGCCTCGTCGGCCCGAAAGTCCTGGAATTCGGCGAAAGCCGCGACGACGGCACGCGCCCGTCCCTCAAGGACAATCCGGACAGTTGGCTAGCCTTCACGGACCTCGTCCTGATCGATCCCGTGGGCACGGGCTGGAGCCGTGCAGCGAATGACGACGCGGCCGGCCAGTTCTATGGCGTGCGGCAGGATGCCGAAAGCCTGGCCAAGGTCATCACGCTCTACATGCAGAAGAACAGGCGCGTCGCCTCCCCTGCCTATCTGCTGGGAGAGAGCTATGGCGGGTTCCGCACGGCGAAGGTGGCCGCGGCGCTGAAGGAGACGCAGGGCATTCTCGTCTCCGGCGTCCTGATGGTCTCGCCGCTCATCGAAGGCCGCTTCCTCTTCGGCGCTGCGGATGATGCGCTCAACGCAGCGCTCCAGCTTCCCGCCCTTGCGGCGGCCGAGATGGAGCGGCGAAACGCTTTCGACATGGAAAAGCTTCGCGAAGCCGAACGCTTCGCCATGACGGACTATCTCGTCACCCTTGCCGGCCCCTCGCCGTCCGGTCCGCAGGCGGATGCGTTCTATCAGCGCGTTGCGGACCTCACCGGAATAGCGAAGGCGGATGTCGCGCGGGCGCGCGGTTTCCTCGACGGTCTCTATGCGAGGCTGTCCGGCGAAAGCGGACGTGTCGTCAGCCCCTATGACGCCGCCTATTCGGCGCCCGACGCCTATCCGGAATCGACCACGAGCCGCAACGACGACCCCATCCTCGACGGCTTCACCCGCGCCTATGGATCAGCCTTCGCAGCCTATGCCCGCGACGAACTCGGCTTTCAGTCCGACATGACCTATTCCCTGCTCAACACAGGCGTCAACCGCCGCTGGGAGTGGAACGACGGCAGGGGTGGCGACGGGCGGGCAAATGCCAGCGCCTCCGGCGACCTGCGCGATCTTCTCTCGACCATTCCGCGGTTCCGGCTGGCGATCTATCACGGCTACAGCGACGCGCTGACCCCTTACGGATCGAGCCGCTATGTGCTGGACCACCTGCCGCCAAGCCTCGCGGCGGGGCGCACCGAACTCAACATCTACCGTGGCGGGCACATGTTTTACGTCGACCCCACCTCCCGGCGGCAGATGAGGGAAGATGCCGGGAGATTCTACCGCCTCCCCTGATCGATCAGTTTTTCCGGCAGGTACAGGCCTGGTAGCCGGTGGCGAACAACCGGCCGGCCTTCATGCCGATCGCATCCGGCACATCCTGAATGCGCGAGACCCGAAGCGAGCGCGCAATCGCGATGGCCGCCTCCGCGCAGATCGCGGCATCCTCTGCGGCGTTGTGGTGCGCAAAGGTCAGGCCGAGATGGGAGGCCAGGATGTTGAGCTTGTGCGACCCGAGATGCGGCCAGGCCTTCTGCGCCATTTTCACCGAGCAGAGATACTGGAGTTCGGGGTAGCTCTGGGCATAAAGATCAAGGCATGAGCGCCAGACGCTGAAATCGAAGGCTGCGTTGTGCGCGATCATGGTCGCATCGCGAAAATCGTCAACAAACTCGTCCATCACCTCGGGAAACTCGCCCGCATCCTCCACATGTTCCGGCCGGATGCCGTGGATGGCGATGTTGAAGGACGAGAAGCGCATGGACTTTGGCCGGATCAGCCGCTCCTCGACGCGCACCACGCGGTTGTCCTCGATCCATGCCAACCCGACGGAACATGCGGAGCCACGCTGTTCGTTGGCGGTTTCGAAATCGATCGCGATGGTTTTCAACACGGGCCTCGGCTTAAGGGAACCACGTCTTTATCGCCAGCCGGCTGATTTGGCAAAGCGCCAATTAGACGGGCCTGGCGGCGAACCGTTCGAGCAGGCGGTCGACCTTTATGGGCGCAAAGATGTCTTCCAGCAGCAGGTAGGCCGCGCCGAACAGGGCACTGTCCTCCTGCGCGGTGGAAAGCACGATGGAGAGATCGCGCGTCGCCAGCGGAAGACAGCGCTGGTAGACAAGTTCGCGGATACCCGACAGCAGGAAATCGCCGCCGCGCGCCAGCGTGCCGCCGATGACGATGAGGCTCGGATTGATGATGCTGACGGCGTCGGAGATGACTTCGCCGATGGTGCGCCCGGCAGCGCGCAGCAGCATGAGAGCCTCGGGCTTGCGCTGTTCGACGAGGTCGATCACGTCACGCGCCGTCTCGGCGTGGAAGCCGCGTGCGGAAAGGTCCCGGGCGATCGCCCAGCCGGCGGCGCGCGCCTCCACGCAGCCGAACTTGCCGCAGCGGCATAGCGGCGCGTCGTCCGACAGGAACTGGATATGGCCGATATCACCGGCCGCGCCCTGCGCGCCGCGGAACATGCGCCCGCCGGCAATCATGCCGCTGCCGATGCCGGTGCCCACCTTCACGAACAGCATGTCGTCGACGGTCGGGAAACGGCGCTTGTACTCGCAGATCGTCATGAGGTTCACGTCGTTCTCGACATAGACCGGCACCGCGAAACGCGCCTGTAATTGGCCGATGATGTCGAAATCGTCCCAGCCGTGAAGCACCGAGGGGCCAACGACGCAGCCGCGCTTGAAATCGACGGGCGTCGGCAGGCTGAGGCTGATGCCGAGGAAGAAGCCGTGGGTTTTTTCCGCCTCCGCCGCGAGCGACGCGAACACATCCCCCACCTGCTGGAGCGTCGCCTCCGGCCCGCTCGTCACGGAAAAGGGCAGCGTCGCCTGGGCAACGATGGCCGGCGTCAGGTCCATGGCGGCGAGGTGGATGTGGGTTTCGCCGATATTGGCGACCAGCAGGAAGCCGCTTGCCGCATTGATGGCGAGAACCCGCGTCGGCCGTCCGCCGCTCGGCAGGGTTTCCTCCGTCTCGCGTACCAATCCGCTGGAAAGGAGTGCATTCAGCCGCTGGGTGACGGTGACACGCGAAAGGCCCGACGCCTGCAGCAGTTCGGCCCTCGACGACGCCTGGCCCGTCGCGATCAAGGAAAGAATGCCCCCCGCGCCGTCCAGCGTCGGCCCCTCATGCCCCTGCTCATGCCGTCCCATGCAAAACTCCTGTTGCCTCCTCGCTTTAGCGGCAAAGCACAGAGAGATAAAGCCGCAGTTTCCAACATCCTCCGCACTTATGTATAATATAATACATAAGATTGCGAATTATGTTTTATTTTGTATATATTCTCCGTACGGCCAGACGGAGAAGCCCCTTGGACACCTACCTTATCGGATTGGATTACGGATCGGAATCGGCACGGGGCGTGCTGATCGAGGTCGCGACCGGAAGGCAGATGGCAAGCCATGTCCATGCCTACCGGCACGGCATCCTCACCCGGACCCTGCCCGATGGAACGCCCCTGCCGGCGGATTTCGCCTTGCAGAACGCAGACGACTATACGGAAGCGGCCTTCGAGATCCTCTCGCGGCTGGGGCGGGACCGCACCGTCGAGGGCATCGGCATCGGTTTCACCGCCAGTTCCCCCCTGCCCGCCCGCGCCGATGGCGCGCCGCTTTCCCGCCTGCGCCCCTCCGACCCGCATGCCTATGTCAAGCTGTGGAAACACAATGCGCAGGCCTATGCCGACGCGATCAACGCCGGCCCGGCACCCTTTCTCGCCAATTTCGGCGGGCGGCTTTCCGGCGAATGGCTGCTGGCCAAGGCCGCGCAGATCGCCGCGGAGGCCCCCGCCGTCTGGGCCGAAACGGACCGCTTCATCGAGGGCGGCGACTGGCTGGTCTGGCAACTTACCGGCAGGGAGGCGCGCGGCCTCGGCTTTGCCGCCTACAAGGCGCAGTTTTCCGGCGATGCGGGTTATCCGCAGGGCGTGGTGGCAGGCCTCGACCGACGCCTCGCGACGCCCCTTCCCGTTGGGTCCGCGGCCGGCCCGCTTTCGCCGCAATGGCGCGACCTCACCGGCATTCGCGGCCGGGCGACCGTTGCCGTCGCCGTCATCGATTCCCATGTGGTGCTGCCGGCGATCGGCGCCGTTTCACCGGGCTGCTTCGTCGGCGCGCTCGGCACCTCGGCCGCTTATCTCTACCTCAGCGACATCCAGCGCCCGCTGCCGCCCGGCATCGAGGGCATGGCCTTCGACGGCTCGATGCGCCAGCTCTGGTGCTACGAGGCCGGCCAGCCGAGTTTTGGCGATACGCTCGCCTGGTTCGTCACGACATTCCCGCGCGGCGGCGACATGCAGGAGAGTTTTCGCGCCTATAACGAGGAGGCTGCCACGCTTGCGCCCGCAGCAGGACGGGTGATCGCCCTCGACTGGTGGGGCGGCAACCGCGTTCCCTTTGCCGATGGCAATCTCTCCGGCCTTCTGGCAGGGCTGACGCGGCAGACGACGGCCGCCGAAATCTATCTCGCCTTGCTGGAAGGCCTCTGTTTCGGCGCAAAAGCGATCTTCGACCTCTTCCCCGAGAGCGGCCTCGTGCCGGAGCGCGTGCTGATGGCAAGCGGCCTTACCCGCGCCAATCCGCTGCTCATCCAGATCCTGGCCGATGTGCTCGACCGCCCCGTCGACATCCCGGAGATCGCCAATGCGACGGCCGTCGGCGCCGCCATCCACGGCGCGGTTGCCGGCGGGACGGTCAGCACCTATGCGGAAGGCGCGGAGCGGTTCGGCGCAAGGGACATCGGCCGCGTGCTGCCGCGCCCCGACCGGGTTCAGGCCTACCGCTCGGCCTACGCCGTCTATCGCGATCTCTCCCGCCAGAAACCCCTTCATGCCGTCCTGCATGCGCTGCGCCGCCTGGAGGGTTGAACTGGCAAAACAAGGCCATAGCTATTTATGGACAAAAATATACAAAAGAGAAGTTATTACTATTTGACTTTATCCAAAAGGAGTGACCTAATCCAGCATGGCCTTTGAGGAGAGGCCGGCCCGCCCCAGAGCCAAAGGCTCGGCGGTATCGTAGATTTTGGGAGGTTTTCATGTCGTTTCATCGCATTCGCACGTCCGCACGTTCCAAAGCTCTCCAGGCCGGCATCAGCGCCCTCGGCCTGATGCTCGGCGTCGCCTTCGGCGCCGGCTCCGCCTCGGCGCAGGAGGTCATCGTCGGCCTCGTCACCAAGACGGAGGTCAACCCGTTCTTCGCCAAGATGCGCCAGGCCGCCGAAGCCCGTGCCAAGGAAAAGGGCGTGAAGCTGATCGCCCGTGCCGGCAAGTTCGACGGCGACAACGAGGGCCAGGTCGCCGCCATCGAGGATCTGATCAGCGCCGGCGCCAAGGGCATCCTGGTGACGCCGAACAACTCGTCGGGCATGCTCGACATCATCAAGAAGGCCCGCGAGGCCGGCGTTCTGGTGATCGCGCTCGACACCGCGACCGACCCCGCCGACGCGGTCGATGCCACCTTCGCCACCGACAATTTCGAGGCCGGCGTGCAGCAGGGCACCTATGCCCGCAAGGCCATGGGCGACACCAAGGCGGTCGTCGCCATGCTGGACGGCACGCCGGGCGGCACGGTCGATACGTTCCGCCATGATGGCTACCTGAAGGGTTTCGGCATCGCCGAGGGCGACCCGTCGATTGCCGGCGCGGCCATCACCAACGGCGCGCAGGACAAGGGCCAGGTCGGCATGGAGAACCTGCTCTCCAAGAACGGCGACATCAACGCCGTCTACACGATCAACGAGCCGGCGGCGGCCGGTGCCTATGCAGCGCTCAAATCCTTCGGCAAGGAAAGCGACGTGATGCTGACCTCCATCGACGGCGGCTGCGCGGGCGTGCGGGACGTCAAGGACGGCAAGATCGCCGCAACGGTCATGCAGTTCCCCTACAAGATGGCGTCCATGGGCATCGATGCCGTGGCCGAATATGCCGCGACCGGCAAGAAGCCGAGCGGCTTCGTCAATACCGGTTCCTTCCTGATTACCGACAAGCCCGTCGAGGGCCTGGAATCGAAGGACACGGCCTGGGGCCTGGAAAACTGCTGGGGCGATTGATCGCCCTTCTCCCGGCGGGATCACGCACGGTCCCGCGCCTCTTTTTTGGCGCGGCGCCGGTGTGATCCCGATCGGGCGTCCACCGGTCACGGCGCGACGGCGCCACGGCAATCCGTCGGGGGTGCGGCGCCCCCGAAGCATGAGGTTTCCATGAACACAGCCACCGCTTCTCCGCCCGAGACATCCCCGAGCCTGAAGGCCCGCATCATCGGCGCACCTTCCGCGGGGCCCCTGCTGGTTCTCATCGGCTTCTGCGTGATCTTCGCGCTCACCAATCCGCGTTTCCTTGCCACCCACAACCTGTCGATCATCCTGCAGCAGACGGTCATCATCGGCGTGCTGGCGATCGGCCAGACGCTGGTCATCCTGACGGCCGGCATCGACCTTGCCGTCGGCGCCATCTGCGTGCTCGGCACCATCGTCGCCGGCAAGCTGGTCAATCTCGGCTATGATCCCGTCCTTTCGATGGGTTTCGCCGTGCTGGTCTGCACGGCCGCGGGGCTTGCGGCGGGCGGGCTCGTCAGCGGTCTGCGGCTCCCGCCCTTCATCGTCACGCTCGGCATTCTCGGCATTCTGACCGCGGCCTTGCGCCTGATCTCCGAAGGCGGCGCCTTTGCCGTGCGCGATCCGTTCCTCTCCTGGACCGGCAATACGATGAAGCTCGGCGGCTTCGTGCTGACCTACGGCGTGCTCATCATGTTCACGCTCTACGCCGTCGTCTGGTATTTCCTGAACCAGACCAAGTGGGGCCGCCACGTCTACGCCATCGGCAACAATCCGGAAGCCGCCCGCCTCGTCGGCATCCCGGTGCGCCGCCACCTGCTTTCCGTCTATCTCGTCGCCGGCCTCATCTACGGCATCGCCGCCTGGCTGGCGCTCGGCCGCATTCCGAATGCCGATCCGAACGCGATGCAGACCGCCAACCTCGATTCCATCACAGCCGTCGTCATCGGCGGCACCAGCCTGTTCGGCGGGCGCGGCGGGCTGATCGGCACGCTGATCGGCGCCCTCATCGTCGGCGTGCTGCGCAACGGCCTGACGCTCGCCGGCATCGACCCGCTCTGGCAGGACCTCGTGACCGGCATCCTCGTCATCATCGCCGTCGCCCTTGACCAGACGTCGCGGAGGAGGAACTGATGTCCTTCGAAACCACCCCCGAGACGTCGCCTCATGTCGTGCTGGAAGCGCGCAACGTGGTGAAGACCTACGGCCATGTCACGGCGCTCGCCGGCGTCGATTTCGAACTGCGCGCCGGCGAAATCCTCGCCGTGGTCGGCGATAACGGCGCCGGCAAGAGCACGCTCATTAAGGCGCTGACCGGCGCGCTGCATCCGACGAGCGGCGAAATCCTGCTCGATGGCGCGCCCGTCCACTTCCGCGGCCCACTCGATGCGCGCCATGCCGGCATCGAGACGGTCTACCAGGATCTCGCCATGGCGCCAGCGCTCGACATCGCCTCCAACCTGTTCCTCGGCCGCGAACTGCGCGCCCCGGGCATCCTCGGAAGCATCTTCCGCCGCCTCGATAAGAAGCGGATGCGGGAAGAGGCCCGGCGGGCCATGAGCGAACTGAAGTTCCGCCTGCCGTCGATCGACAATGCCGTGGAGGCGCTTTCGGGCGGCCAGCGGCAGGGGGTGGCCGTCGCGCGCGCAGCACTCTTCGCGCGAAAACTCGTCATCATGGACGAGCCGACGGCGGCCCTCGGCGTGCGCGAGACCGGCCAGGTGCTGGAGCTCATCCGCTCGATCCGCGAACGCGGCCTCGCCGTGGTCCTCATCAGCCACAACATGCCGAATGTCTTCGATATTGCCGACCGCATCCACGTCATGCGGCTCGGCCGACGCGCCGCGGTGGTGACACCCAAAACCCATTCCATGAACGACGTGGTCGCCATCATGACGGGGGCTGCCACCGCCTGATCCTTCCCGTCCGGTTCCCGACAGGCCGGACCATACCGAACGGAGCCAATCCATGTATCGCCTCGACCAGAAGCTCGCCCGCATCCACGCCGGAAAATACACCCGCAACGACTTCATCATCGCCGACGCCAAGGACGGCGACATGGGGCCGAGCATCACCTCCTGCGGCCCCAGGCGGGCGAAGGACGGCACATGGTCGCGCCACTATACCCGCCCGGAATTCCTCGAAAACATCCGCGCCGTCGTCGAGCAGGACATCGTCGACATCATGCTGACCTCGGCCTCCAACATGGAGGCGCTGATCGACATGGGCGTATACCGCAACAGTGCTGTCAAACCGGCGATCCGCGCCAACGACACGACCGACGTCTGGGTCTGCCGCGGCGCTACCTATTCGCAGCAGGCCTCCCGCCCCTTCCGCAGCGCCTCGCTGTCGCGCGTCGCCACCGGCACCATCGACCCCGCCCCCGGCGCCCCGATCACCGGCACGGATCTCGGCCTCTACTCCATCACCTTCAACAACGATCTCGACCGCGACTACCAGGCGCTGGAAGCCTTCGGGGCCTTTCGCGAGGATGCCGCGCGCAACAATTTCAAATACTTCCTCGAAGTGTTCAATCCCAATGTCGATTCCAAGATCGCGCCCGAGACCGTGCCGCACTATGTCAACGATGTGCTGATGCGCTGCATTGCCGGGGTGACGAAGGCGGACCGGCCGCAATTCCTGAAGATCCCGTTCAACGGCGCCAAGGCGCTGGAGGAGCTCGCCTCCTACGATCCGAGCGTCATCGTCGGCGTGCTCGGCGGCGGCGCGGGCACCACCCGCGACTGCTTCGAACTGTTGCACCAGGCCGAACGTTTTGGCGCACGCGTGGCGCTGTTCGGCCGCAAGATCAATCTGGCGGAGGATCCGCTGGCGATGGTGCGTTTCATGCGCGAGGTCGCGTCCGGCAATATTTCCCCCGCTGAGGCCGTGAAGGCCTATCACGCGGCCCTTGCGAAGGACGACATCACGCCGATCCGCGAGTTCGCCAAAGACAACGAGGTGACGGAAGCGGTCCTCAAGCCGGAGCAGAGCAAATGACGAGCGCGCGGCGAGGTTTCCTCACCGGCGGAACGTGGTGCGCCGACTATAATCGCAGCGTCAGCCACTGGCCGGGTGAGGACGGCCTTGCCGAGCTCTTCGAGGAAGAGCGCCACGGCGGCGGATCGAGCTGCAACCTGGCGCTCGACATGAAACGCCTCGACCCGTCCATGCCGGTCGAGACCGTCGGCCTCGTCGGCGACGATGATGACGGCCGCTACCTCAAGGCGACAGCCGAAGCGGCAGGCATCGACACGCGCCAGATGGCCATAACCGATGCCGCCGCAACCCAGTTCTGCGATGCCTATGTCTCGCGCAAGTCGCATCGGCGCACCCATATCTTCCATGCCGGCACGGGGGCGCTCCTGACGCCGGACCATTTCGACTTTTCCACCACCCGCATGCGCTATCTCCACCTCGGCCTGCCGGGCGTTCACAGGACCCTCGACAGTCCTTGGCATGACGAGCCGAACGGCTGGGTCGCCGTGCTCAAAAAGGCCCGCTCCGCGGGCCTTCAGACCAATCTCGAACTGGCCAGCATCGAAAAGAGCCTGATGGCGGCGCTCGTGGCACCCTGCCTGCCCCATCTCGATTTCCTGATCGTCAACGACATGGAGATCGGCGCGATTGCCGGCGTGGAGACTGTCGGCGCGGAGGCGACCGACCGGCAAGCCTGCGAGCGCGCCGCGCGCATTGCCCTCGAACGCGGCGCCATGAAAATGGTCGCCGTACACTGCCCCGCCTTCGCGATCGCCGTCACGCGCGACGGAGAGACCGCGACCCTGCCCCCCGTGGCCATCCCCGAGACGGAAGTGCTGGGGGCAAACGGTGCCGGCGACGCGTTTGCCGCGGGCATGTTCTACGGCGTACACGAAGGCTGGAGCATGGAGCAATGCCTCCGCCTCGCCCACGCCACGGCGGCCGCGTCGCTCCGCAGCATCTCGACCACGGGCGCGATTGTCCCCTGGCAGGAATGTTTGGCGCTGGCGGAACGCTGGGGCGAGCGCGCTCTGTAGCTGCGTTCGCTTTTCAAAATTTACAGGGAGAGGCACTAGCGGATAAGAAACGTCTCATTCCTGTGCACAGGGCCATGATGTCGGCGTCGTAAGGCCGTTCGGCAGCTTGGTCTCGGCGTCGCCGCAAGCAATGTCGATTTGGGACTGGTCGAGACCGGTAGCGCGGGAAAGATCCAGCCCCTCGATCCGCGTCAACAGCATGAATGCCCTGTTAAAGCCGAGCGCTCCCTCTACTTTTGCCTCACTCAGGTCGGCGCGCGCAAGGTTCGCATAGGCGAAGCTCGCGCCCGAGAGGATCGCCTCATCGAAGTCCGCACGGCTGACATCGGCTTTCTCGAAACTCGTACTGGTCAGGTCGGCACCGTTGAACGCAGCGCGCTGAAGTTCAGCTGATGCAAACGAGGCGCCTTGGGCAAAGACGTTCTTGAAGATGGATCGATAGGCTTCGACCCTTGCGAAATTCGCCTTGTCCAGGCGCGCATCGGTGAACCAGGTCCGGATCAGGGTCGCTTTCTCCAGATCGGCCCCCGTCAGCGTGGTATTGCGCATGTCGGTCAAACTGAGATCGGCATCCCGAAAATTCGCGCCGGTGAAATCGTTCCCGCTCAGCATCAGGCTCTTCTTGGCGCAATCGCTCCAATCGATTTCGGGCGCGGGGTCCGACCGGCAATCCGCGGCCTTGGCGCCACTGGGAGAAAAGCCCACCGCCATCCCCAAAAATGCCGCGGCGAAGCCGAAAAACATGCCCCTCTGCAGTGCACTCACCGTAATAACTCCCGTTGCAAATGCGACCTTTAAACTGACACCTCCTTAAATATGGTGATCAACAGCCGAATGTCATCAGCTAACGCTCTAGAAGAGTGACGGATAAGGCACGCAGTTGCAGTTGGGTCAGGCGGAGCGCCACAGGCCGTCGTCCTCGATTGCCAGGCCGTCCTGCGCGAGCTTGATGAGATGGGCCGTCAGATTGCGTTCCGCCGCCGGGCGGAGCGCTTCGCTGATGTTGCCGTAGAGTTCATCCGCCATGTCGGCAACCGAGCGGGGCGTTTGCGCCAAGGCCGCGACGACCTCCCGCTCCCGCTCGCTGCGGCGCGTGTAGAGCTTGCGCACCGCCTTCATGGGGTCGGGCAGCGGCGGGCCGTGGCCGGGCAGATAGAGCACCCCGCCGCGGTCGAGCAGCAGCCGGATGCTGTTCATATAGGCTGCCATGCTGCCATGCGGCGGGCTTACCACGGTCGACCGCCAGGACATCACATGGTCGCCTGAAAAGACGATCCCGTCCGGCCGCAGGAAACACAGGTGATCCGGCGCATGGCCGGGCGTGTGCAGGCAGGTCATGCCCAGAATCTCGTCGCCGTTGTGCAACGGGACGTCCGGCACGATGCCGACGGCGTTCGTCGGGTAGGCGTAGACCGGCGCGCCGGTCAGCGCCTGCAACGCGGCCGCATTGCCGATATGGTCGTGATGCGCATGGGTGATGAGAATGTGGGTGATCGGTGCGCCTGCCGCATCGCGCACCTCCTGCGCATGCTCTTCGTCGAGGGGGCCGGGGTCCAGCACGGCGACGCCGCCCGGCGCGTCGATCAAATAGGTGTTGGTCCCGTGATAGGTCATCGGGCCGCGGTTGCGCGCGACGATCCGCCTTACTCCGTCGAGAACGGGAATGGCGATGCCGCGCGGCGGTTCGGGCTCGGTCAGAAACGTCATAGGGAACAGCTTTCGCGTATGCGGTGCGACGTGGGGGTCATGAGACGATCGGCGGTCCGTTCGCGGCCTCTTCTACGGCGACGCCATGGCAACGATGCGCCGCGCCGAGCGCAGCACGGCCTCGTCTATCATTTCGCCGTCGATCCTGACGGCATCGCCTCCCGCGGCAACGGCCTGCAGCAGGTCCCTCGCCCTCGCGATCTCGGCTTCTGTCGGGCTAAATGCGCGGTTCAGGACCGCGACCTGCGCCGGGTGTATGGCGAGCTTGCCGGTGAAACCCAGGGCACGGACGCGCAGGGCTTCCGCGGCAAGATCGGCCTCGTCGGATATGTTGAAGAACGGCATGTCCAGGACGGCGATGCCCGCACTGCTCGCCGCATTGACGATGGTCGCCCGTGCCAGGAACAGCGCCTCCCAGCCGATCTCCGCACGCAGATCCGCCGCCATGTCCGCACCGCCAAGCGCCAGCGCCTCGACGCTCGCATGCCCACCGGCGATGGCGCCCGCATTGGCGACGCCGCGCGCCGACTCCACGGTGCAGACGAGCGGCACGCCGCCGAAATGCTGCGCCGCAAGGCGCGCTTCAGCCTCGCTCTCCGTCTTCGCCAGCACGATGAAATCGAAAAGATGCGCGACGGACGCAAGCTCCCGAAGGTCATCCAGGCCGGCGCGCGAGAAGGCGCTGCTGACACGCACGCCGAGCAATGCCAGCCTTTCAGGCGCTGACAGCACCCATTCCACGAGACCGCGCCGGGCTTCGGCCTTGGCGGCGGTCGCGACGGCATCCTCCATGTCGATGATGACGGCATCCGCACCGCTGGCCAGCGCTTTCGAAAACCGGTCCGGCCGGTTTGCCGGAACGAACAACAGGCTTCGCGCCTTGCCGATTGAAGATGCCGCCCTCGTCGCCATTGCCACCTCTGCTGCTTTTCCGGGCCTGCAAACGACTTTGACGCTCGAATGCTGCACGCCCATTATTATGGATTATGCATAATATAATGCATGTTTTCCAACGGGGATGGAAGCCCCCTTTTCAGGCCAACACAGTTTTCGGCCGAAGGGGGACTTCCCATCAGGAAGGAGCGATGCTAGATAATGCATAATGCATTACTACTCTTGGTGTGTCGAATTGCTCAGTCGGATGCTTTGCAGGAATTGCCAGATCGCAGGTGCGGATGCCGCCGGAAGACCGGCGGGGACGCAGGCAATGCCCGGTCCCGCGATCAATCGCCACCATCGCGCAGCCGAAGGAGACCGTTCCGAATGAATGTCCAGGACTATGTCGGCCGAACGGATATTCGCAGGGATGTCATCTGCAGGCATGCGCTCAGGCGGCTTGCGGCAACCCTGGATATCGACGAGCCGACCACGCTGCCGCCGCTCTGGCACTGGATGTTGTTCCAGGAATGGCCCCGGCCGTCCGGGATTGGCGCGGACGGGCATCCGCGCCGCGGCGGCTTCCTGCCGCCCTTGGTCGACCTTTCCCGCCGCATGTATGCCGGCGGCAGGATTTCCTTCCTGACACCCTTGCAGGCCGGCGACGAGGTGACGCGCAAGAGCACCATCCTGAATGTCAAGGAACGGGTCGGGCGCTCGGGCGCCATCGTCATCGTGACGATCGGGCACGAGATCAGCGGCCCGGACGGTCCGACAATCCTGGAGGAACAGGACCTCGTCTATCTCGGACCGAGAGACGCACCCGGCCGCGCGCCGGAGCCCGCGGAGGCGGCGTGTGCCGGCGCGACCAGCGTCGAGCTTGTGCCCGATCCCCTTCTGCTGTTCCGATATTCGTGCCTCACCGGCAACGGCCATCGCATCCATTACGATCTGGAATATACGCGGGAGCAGGAGAATTATCCGAGCCTCGTGGTGCACGGACCGCTTCAGGCAACGTTGCTCGCCAAGCTCGCCGGGGAGATACAGAACGGATCGGTCATGACCGGCTTCACGTTCAAGGCACTCCATCCCGCCTTCCATGGCAACACGCTTCGCCTCGAAGGCTGGAACGAGGACGGCCATGTGAAAGTCCGGTCGCTGGACGCGGGCGGTGCGCTGTGCGTTGACGCAACGGCGACCTTTTCATAACGTTGGCGGGACTTCCTTCCAGAGGCGGACTGCTGCCCAAGGCGCCGCGCCGGCCGTCAAGCGACCCGGGTTTCGGCGCCAGCTCACCCTAACGAGCCCATGACCATGAACGAGAAAATCGAAGTCGGTTCCGCCCCGAGCGAGGGAAGCATCACGGACGAGGCAATCGCCCAGGCAAGAGCGATGATCGGCCTGCATCTGCGTCCTGAAGGCCCCTATCTCCAGGATGCCAGCCTCGATACGCTGACCACCTTCTGCAACGGCATCGGCGACGTGAATCCGCTCTTCAGGAACGAGGAACACGGCCGCAATTCGCGGCTCGGTGCGATGGTCGGCCACCCGATGTTCCCGATGGCCTTTGGCTGGGTCGGGCGCACCCGCTGGGGCCTGCCGGGCGTGCACGGCTTCTATGCCGGCAGCGATTGGGAACTGTTCCGCTACCTCAGGCCCGGCGACCGCGTCTCGGCAGTGGAACGCGTCCTCGGCATCGAGGAGAAGCAAAGCCGGTTCTCCGGTCGGCTGGTGCTTCAATATGTCGAGGCGTCCTATGTCAACCAGAACGGCGACCTTATCGGCCGGGCGATCGGAACCTGCACGCGGCACGAGCGCAAGGCGGCGCGCGAGGCGGGCAAATACAAGGACATCCGCAAAAGCCGGTATAGCGACGAGGAACTGCAGGCGATAGAGGCGGCGATCCTGCGGGAGGAATCCGAGATCCGCGGCGCCGAAGTCCGCTATTTCGAGGACGTGCAGGAAGGGGACCTACTGCCACCGATCGTGCGGGGGCCGCTCACGCTCCTCGATACACTGGGCTTCCTGGTGGCGTCGGGGCGCGGCCATACGCATGGCATCGTGCTGCGCGGCGCCGTCAAGCATCCCGGGCATTATTTCCGCAATCCGGAAGCCGGCGGCGGCGTCGAATATACCGGCATCGGCCATCACCGGGAGACCGCGGCGCGCGAGGTCGGCGTGCCCGGCACCTATGACTACGGACCGCAGCGCTCGTCCTGGATGTGCAGCCTGGTGACCAACTGGATGGGAGACGCCGGCATCCTGCGCCGGATCCGCACGGAGATGCGGCGCTTCAACACCGTCGGCGACACCACCTGGTGCAAGGGAAGGATCAGCCGCAAATATATCCGCGACGGGCATGCGATGGTCGATATCGAACTGTGGGCGGAGAACCAGCGCGGCGAAATCACCACGCCCGGCCTGGCGACCGTCATCCTGCCCTCGCGCAATCCCGAACTCCGCGTCGCCTTCGACGGCTCCGGCCTGGATCTCGGGTTGCCGACGGTTCGTTAGCGGCTGGTTTCCCCGTCCTTGGGCAGCACCAGCACGTCGCGCAGTTCCGACCAGCCCGTTTCGATATGGCGCTGCGTCGCGCGCAAGGCGCCGTCCACATCGCGGTTGGCGATGTGGCGCAGCAGTTCGGCATGTTCCTCGGCCGCCCTTTGGGCGCGACCGGAGATCCGGTTGATCTGGTCGAACGGATAACGAGCCCAGAGGATTTGGACGAAGTGCAGGGCCTGGGGCATCTGCGCGACCTGATACAGCCGCATGTGAAAACGATAATTGGCGCCCCGCGCCTGCATGCTGTCCTCGCGGCCGGCGGCCTCCTCGAATTCCTTCGCAAGCTCCCGCACCTCGCGCAGGTCGTCCTCGGTAACGTATTTGACGACCTCGCGCACCAGCTCCGATTCTAGAATATTGCGCAGGTTCAGCACCTCCGCCGAGGCGCGGGCATCGAAGGGAGCGACGATGGCGCCACGATAGGAATTCCCCTCGACATAGCCCTCGGCCGCGAGTTGCTTCAACGCTTCGCGTATCGGCGTGATGCTTGTGCGAAGCATCTCCGCCAAGTCGTTTTGCTTCAGCCGCGTGCCGGGCGGGAAACGTCCAGAAATGATTCCTTCCCGCAAGAAATGCGCAATCTGCACCTCTTTGGTGCCGAAGTTCATAGGACTTTGCGACATTCCGATAGCCTCTGAAACCTTGCGTCTTTCCTCAGGTTAACGAACGTATTGTAATCTATAAGGTAATGCCAGACATGACAGGGCTGCTCCACAGATCTTGTCATACTGCACGGCCTGGTCAGAGGATGGCGATCACCTCATCGGTGGTTCGGACACGACCGAGGCGCGGAAATATCCGCTCGATCGCGTTGTCATGGCTGATCTGGCTGAACGCGGTCATGGCATCAGACACGAAAACCTGGTTGAAGCCGCGCTCGAACGCGTCGCGGGCGGTGCTCTCCACGCCGAACTCCGTCGCGATGCCGCACAGGATGATCGTCGTATAGCCGCGGCGGCGCAGCTGCAATTCGAGATCCGTTCCGTAAAATGCACCCCAGTTGCGCTTCATCACGACGAGGTCTTCCGGCTGGCGATCGAGTTCCGGCGCCAGCACCGAATAGTCCGCCGGCAGGCCGTCCCGGCTCGTCGGCCGGTCGCAGTCCGGCTTGACGAAATCGTTGCCATCGGAAGAGCTGTCCACGTAGACGAGGATCGGCTTGATCCCGACCTCACGCGCCTTCGCAAGCAGGCGCGCCGTATTGGCGACGACGGTCGCTGCGGCATGGGGAACCGTCTTGCGGTTCACCACCCCCATCTGCAGGTCGATGACGACCACGGCGGTCCTGGCACGATCTATCACGAATGAATCCGACATCACTTTTCTCTCTTTCGTTTTGCCTGAAAACGTGAGGTTAGATTATCACCTCGGCCTCTTCGAGGGCACTGCGCTCGGCCCGGGACATGCCCAGCAGCTCCCCATAGACATAGTCCTCGTCTCCGCCGAGTGCGGCCGGCGCGCCTTTTTCGATGCCGCGGCCGGACGTCTTCGACAAACGGGCCGGAACGCTGACCGCCGGCCGCACGACGCCGCCCACCACGATATCCCGGATCGCGGCGCGCTCGCGCATATGCGGGTCGGCGACGACCATTTCGGGGGTCCAGGAGGCGTGGGCGGCGATGCCGTTCTGCTGCAGCAACACGGCAATCTCCTCGGCGTCGTGGTTGCGGGTCCATGCACCGACAAGGCCGTCCAGCCTGCTCCGGCTGCCGAGACGGCCCGAAACCGTGGCGAGGCAGGGATCAGCCGCGGCCCCGCCGATCAGGCCGGCCAGCACGCGCCACTCGTCGTCGTTCGCCACCACTATCGACACCCAGCAATCCTCGCCCTTCGCCGGATAGGCACCATGCGGCGCCATGCCGAGATGGTGGTTGCCCATGCGCTGCGGTTCATCCCCGTGGTCGGTCTGGAGAAGCGCCTCGCCGATCAGCGCACTGGCGATCTCGCGTGCGGCCAGGTCGACATGCGCGCCCTGCCCGGTGCGTCGGCGGAAACTCAGGGCCGCCAAGGCGACACTCGCGGCATTGAGGCCGACGGAGTGGTCCATCACATGGCGGATTTCAAGCGGCGGCCCGTCTTCATAGCCCGACAGCGTGCCAAGCCCGCCCCAAGCGGCAAAGAGCGGCGCGTAGCCGGCGAAATGCGCGTCCGGCCCGGTCTGCCCGCAGGCGCAAGACGACAGCATGATGATGTCCTGCTTCACCTTGGCCAATTCCGCGAAGCTGATGCCCAGGCGATCCATGACCCCGGCGCGGAAACTTTCCGCGACGATGTCGGACTTCGCCGTGATGCGCTTGACGAGTGCCACCCCCTCCGGCTTCTTCACATTGATCCGGATCGATTTCTTGTCGGCCACGACATGGGCGAAGGTCGATGGCTCCATCCGTCCGTAGACGGGATGCGGACGGCGGAACATGTCGAGCCGCTTCGACGTCTCCACCTTGATGCATTCGGCCCCGAGCTGGCCCAGCATGTGCGTGCCGAACGGTCCGGCCGCGTGAATGGTGAAGTCGAGGATGCGAACACCCGCGAGCGGCCTGCCGGAAGCGGACGCCGAGGAGACCGGCGCTTTCGGTTGGGCGGGCACCGGGGCCGAAGCCGGGCTTCCCCCCAGAGCCAGCGGTTCGGGGCCGAAGCGGTAGGGCGCGACGAAGACACGGCGCTCCCCCACGCCCTCGATCGCGACGGATGCAAAAATCTTCCGGGCGTTTTCCTGGGCGCCGTCCAGCACTTCGGCCGGCGTGGCATATTTTGCGAGCGGCACGCCGAAGGCCTGTCCGCGCGTCACCAGGTCGTCGCAGGTCTGCGTCGCCGTCCAGGCGCGCAGGTGCCGGTTGATCTCCTCACCGCGCCGGCCGCGGGCCAGGGGATCCTGCAAGCCCTCTTCCTTTGCCCATTCCGGATCGCCCATCAGCGTCACGAAGGATCGCCACTGTTTGTCCTCGATGGTCAGGAGCTCGACGAAGCCATCCTTGCAGGGCATGACGCCGCCATAGCGGAACGACCGGCTCTGCCGGCGCTCCTTGAAGCCGTCCCCCAGCTGCTGGATGGCGAAGAGCCCGACGACGACGCCGCATTCCTGCACCGAGATGTCCACGAACTGGCCGCCTGCGGTGGGTCTCGCCCAAAGCGCCGCGAGGCCGCCGAGCAGTGCCCCGACACCACCCTGGAACTGCATGAAGTTGCCGTGGATCTTGAGCGGCGGACGCTCGGGAAACATGTCCAGCGACAGGCCGTTCGGCAGCAGGTTGCCCTCGCCCGAGGCATGGATGAGATTGATCTCCTCGCCCTTCCAGTCCGCCTTCGGCCCCGTGGCGCCGAAGGGCAGGACGGAGACGTGGACGAGGTTCGGAAACCTCTCCTCGACGGCGTCGGGCGCAAGGCCGAGGGCGGCCTTGTCGCGCAGCGGCACGTCTTCGATCAGGATGTCCGCGCTATCGAGCAGCGCTTCGAACGCGGCCCGGTCCGCCTGTGGATCGGCACTGGAGAATTTCTTGCCGGCAGAAAGATAGGCGAACAGCGCGCTCACCTTCGTGCCGGAAAGAAAGGGTTCCGCGCGTCGCAATGACGACCCGCCCGCCGGTTCGACGGCCGTCACCTCGGCGCCGAGCGTGGCCATGAGGCGGCCGGCATAGGCTGCCGCCGGTCCGCTGGCACGCTCGACAACACGAATTCCGGCCAGCGGCCTGGAAAGATCGGCATTGCTCATCAGTTTCCTCCCGGTCCGCGATCTATCTGACGACAGGCAGATCGAGGCTGACGGCTGAGCCGTCGAAGCGGATCGGCATGGTGATGTCGCGCGAGGGCAGAAGCACGGTGGCCTTGCCCGGCGTGGTGATCTCGCCGCGCTGGTTCTCGCCCCAGATCTCAAGATCGACCAGCGTGTGCCCGTCCTTGATGTACTTGCGCTCCACCTTGCCCTTCAGCCAGGTCGAATCCCCCATGATGTTGAACCGGCGTGCCTCGACACGAAGCCGCTTCAGGAAGGCCGCGTCGCCCATCCAGTTCGTCACCAGCGTCGCCATCCACGTCGTGCGCTGCGGGCCGTAGTCATAGGCGCCGGGAACACCCACCTGCTTGGCCACCGATTCACGCGCATGCCCGATGCCGGTATATTCGACCCCGCCGCCCGCATCGTCCGAGCGGAAGAAGTGTTTGGGATGTTTTGCCGCCCGGCGGAACAGGATGCCGTGTGTGTGCCCGCGGCCGACGCCGACCATGAAGCCCATCGTGTCCATCAAGGACAGCGGGCCGCGCAGCACCGTCGGAAGGCTTTCCCCCTCCGTCACGTCTTCCCAGTAGCGCACGTTCTCGCCGCGGATATTGTCGGCCTCGCCGAGCGTCGCCGCCTCGATCTTCTCGTAGTCCTCAGGCGTATATTCGTGCGCCTTGATGTCCTTGTACTTGCCCGTCTCGCGGGCGGCCTTGCGCTCATGACGCGTGCAGAAGCCGAGGCACCGTGCCACCAGCTCGTTGCGCTGGTTCACATAGCTCGCCTCGACATATTGCAGCACCAGGCGGCCCGAGAACTTGCTCTCCTTCTCCTCGACGCCGACGACGCGCTCCACCGCAGAGATGCGGTCGCCCGCCTTCACCTGGCGGAACAGCTCCCAGTCATGGCCGGCGAAGAAGCCGTGAACGCCCGGAAGACCCCAGCGCGTGCGCCCGACATAACCATAGGCCATCGGGAACATCGGATGGGCGACCTGCGCGCCATAGCGCGTGTTCCTGCCATATTCCAGGTCACGGTAGAGCGGATTGAGATCGCCGATGCCGTTGCAGAAGTTGCGCATCGTGTCGGCCGTGGCGTCCTGCAGATACGGCCCTTCCGGCCGCAGCTGCAGGCCGATCATGGCGCGTGCCTCGGCGATCGCCTCGTCAGTGATGACGCCCTCGGGGGGACGATCCGTGATGCCGGTCCCCGGCTGTACTTCCATATTCATCGATTTCCTCCGCTTGAAGACAAGGGCTTCGCCTGCGTCCAGACCAACCGGCCCAGCCGGCGGTTCGTGAGGCGCCCTTCACAGTCAGTTATTATGCATAATGCGTAATCCGGGGGCGGTCAATCCTTTCCGACAGTGTTGAAGCAAACAAACACAAGCTAAATCATAGGGTTCGCAGAAATGGGGCACACACATGCGCCCGCCCCGACAGGCTCGAACCGAGCCGTCCGGCGAAGACGACCGGCTTTCCCATCGTCGGTTATGAACGGTGCCAAGTCCTGTCGGCGGCGGGATCGGCGAGCACGTTGGCGTCGAGCAGGCGCTGATAATCCGCCTTATCGTATCCCAGCGACTGCATGATCTCCAGCGTATGAGCGCCCAGCACCGGCGGCGGCAGTTCCGTGGCCTCCGACCTGTCCCGCAACGGAAAATCCGGCACGTCAAAGGCAAGATCCTGAAAGGTCAGCGCCGTCAGCTTGCCGGGATGCCGCGCCTGCGGTGAGGACAGCACGTCCTGGGGCGCTACGATTTCGGTAAAGGCGAATCCTGTCCCGCTCAGGCGTTCCGTCAACTGATCGAAGGTGAAGCTTGCGATTGCCTGCGCCACGATCTCCTCGACCTCGGCACGCCGCTTTCGCCGCATCCGGAAGGTGGCGAGGCTCTCGTCACCTGCCACGGCCAGCGAGAGCGATTCACAGAACTTCTTCCAGTGATTATCGTTCAGCATCATCAGATAGACCCAGCGCCCATCCGCCGTTTCGTAGGCGCCATAGCCCGGCATGCTGAACTCGCCCGAGGGCTCGACATCCGCCCGGCCCGTCAGATGCTTCTTCAACTGCATGCCAACATAATCCCGGCCGGCGACGTGCAGCCCGGTCTCATACAGACCGATCTCCATATGCCGCTCTTCCGGCGTCGCACGATCGCCCCGCAGCAGCGCCGCCAGAATGCCAATCACCGCATAAGTGCCTGCAAACTGGTCGTGGTAGGACGGCCCCAGCCGCGTCGGGCGGCCGTCGTTGCGGTGTGAATACATCACCCCCGTGGAGGCTTCCGCGACCGGATTGGAAGCGAGTTCGTTCTCCAGCGGCCCCGGCCCGTAGCCCCGGATGTGGCAATAGATCAGGTCCGGCTTTATCCGCGTGCAATCCTCATAGGTCACGTTCAGGCGCTGCGCGGCGTTCGGCGAGAGGTTGTGGATGAGCACATCCACATCAGCCAGTAACCGTGCGAAGAGGTCATGTCCCTCTTCCGTGCTCAGGTCCACGGCGATGCTCTTCTTGCCGCGGCTATAGGCGATGAAGGTGCCGCTCGGGCCGCCGCGCACCAGGGTGCGGGTCGGATCGCCCGACACCGGCTCGAGCTTGATGACCTCGGCGCCGAGCTGGCCGAGCATATGGGCGGCGAACGGCGCCGCGACCATCGATCCGAGCTCCAGCACTTTGATGCCAGCTAAGGTTTCCGTCTGCATCGACTGCTCCATCATTAAATTCGCAAAAGCCGGCGGGCCGTTCAGAACATGTGCTCGCCGCCGTTGACGTGCATGATCTGTCCGGTGATGTAACCGGCCCGGTCGCTGCACAGGAACCGCACCGATTCGGCGATGTCCTCGGGCTTGCCCATGCGCCGCACCGGTATCTGCTGCCGGCGCTTTTCGTGCTCGACGCGGAAATTGGGGTAATGCGCCTCGTCCCTCACCGTCTCGGTCAGGCCGGGCGCGACCGTGTTGGCGGTGACGCCAAACTCGCCGAACTCCAGCGCGATCGCCTTCGACAAAGCGAAGGTGGCCGCCTTGCAGGTGACGTTATGCGCGCGGAAGGGAATGGGCCGAAACCCATCATTGCCCGAAATGTGCACGATGCGCCCCCACCCCTGCTGCTTCATATGCGGCAGGACGGCGCGGGCCATGTAGAAGGCGGCGTTGAGGTTGGTGTCGAGGACCCTCTTCCAGTCATCCAGCGAAATATCGAGGAAGGCCTGGCGCAGGCGCACCGAGACGTTCGAGACCGCGATGTCGACGCGGCCGAACTGCCCGACGACATCGTCGACCATCTGCGCCACGGCCTGCGCGTCGCCGACATCCACCAGCCTCACCATGACCTCGACGCCGAGGGCACGCAGTTCCTCGGCCACGGCGTCGAGCGCCGCTTTGTCGCGGTGGCCGTTGAGGACGATATTCGCCCCCTCGCCCGCAAGCGCATGCGCTATGGCACGCCCGATGTTGCGCCCCGAACCGGTGACGATCGCCACGCGCCCGCCCAGTGATTTCCGTTCTGATGTCATCGATGGTCTTTCGGTGATTGCTGTCGATCAGGGTTCGGTCAGCCGGCGCTATTCGCCGGGGACGATCCGGCCGCTGTCGGGATTGAAATGGACCTGCACCGGCGCATCGACGGCGAAGTCGAACTGGGAATGCACCTTCAGCGTCCCCCCGCTGACCTCAACCAGATATTCGGTATAAGGTCCCATATAGCTCGCTTCGAGAACCCGGCCCTTGAGGCTGTTCGATCCCGCCGCCTGTGCGTCGTCGTCGAGGATGGAGACGCTTTCCGGCCGCAGCATGAGCTGGCAGGCCTTGGAGTTACCGAGCATCGCCGCGCGCCTTACGCAGACCGAGGTGCCGTCGGCGGTGCGCCACACGGCCGGGTCGCCCGTCGCCTCGACCGGCAGGAAACTCGCCGTGCCGACGAAATCGCCGACGAAGCGGTTGACAGGTTCGTGGTAAAGCTCGCGTGGCTTGCCGGCCTGCATGACATGGCCGGATTTCATGACGATGACGCGGTCCGACATGGTCAGCGCCTCCTCCTGGTCATGCGTGACATAGAGGGCGGCCACGTTGAGCCGGCGCTGGATTCGACGGATCTCCACCCGCGTGCCCTCGCGCAGCTTGGCATCGAGGTTCGAGAGCGGCTCGTCGAACAGCAGCACCTTCGGCTTGCCGATGACAGCACGGGCGAGCGCCACGCGCTGCTGCTGGCCGCCGGAAAGCTGTGACGGATAACGATCCTTGAGCTCCGTCAAGCCGACGATGCCAAGCGCCTCGTCAACCTGGCGCCGGATCTCGTCCGATGAGACACCGCGCACGCTCAAGGGAAAGGCGACATTCTTTGCGACCGTCATGTGCGGCCAGACCGCATAGGACTGGAAGACCATCCCGATATCGCGGCTGTAGGTCGGCACCAAGACGTTTTTCTCGGGTTCCGAGACTATCTTGCCGTCGATCGAAATCGAACCGCCGCTGGCGTCTTCGAGGCCGGCTATGCAGCGCAGCGTGGTGGTCTTGCCGCAGCCCGACGGACCGAGAAGGCTGACAAACTCGCCATCCGCGACATCGAGCGAGATGGAATGCACGACTTCGAGCTGGCCATAACGCTTGACCAGGTTACGAACTGTAATGCTCATCGACTGAAATCCTTATACCCGCCGAGCCGCAGGCATCAGCCAAACGATCAGCCAAATGACGCCGAAGATGATCAGCGTTGTGAGCACGGAGAAGGAGCTTGCGAGGCCCCAATCGGCGCCCTCGAAAAAGCCCCAGATCGAAATCGAGATGACCTTGGAGTTGGACGTGAACAGCAGCACGACCGAGGACATCTCGCGGAAGAATGCCATGAACAGGAGGAAATACGCGCCCTGAATCGATGGCAGCGACAGCGGCAGGAGAATGCGGCGCAGCCCGCCGAGCTTCGTGGCACCGCCGACCCAGGCGGCCTCCTCCAGCGACTTGTCGATCTGCACGAGCTGGCCGCCGATGGCTTCCGTCGCATAGGGCAGGTAGCGCGTGATGAAGGCGACGATGATGAGCGCCAGCGTTCCATAGAAGGGCAACGGCAGATAGGCATAGGCCCACAGGAACCCGAGCGCCATCACCATGCCCGGCACGCCGAAGGGCAGGCTGGCCGTAAAGTCGAGCAGGCGATAGCTCGGCGGCTTGAGCCGAACGGTGAAATAGGAGGTCAGGAACGCCAGCGCCACGCCGAAGATGCCGCCCACCCCGGACACGATCAGCGTGTTCCAGATGCTCTTGTGCGCATCGGCGCTGTTCCAGATGAACTCGTAGTTGCGCAGGGTATATTGCGCCAGGGACGGGTTCGAGACGTACCATTTGATCACCGACATGTAGATCAGGATCAGCGACGGCAGGATCAGCGACAGGAAGACAAAGCCGAAACAAAAGGTGTTGGCCGCCCAGCGCCAGCGTCCGAGCGGAAGCGTGCGAAGATGCCCCGCCTTGCCGGTGACCGTCGCCATCCGGCCGGCCCGCGTCACCCGTCTTTGGGCAAGGATCGCGAGCGACGTCAGGGCGGCGAGCGTCAGCCCGACCGCCGCTGCCAGACCGTAATCGGTGGGCGGGAAGCGGACGAGCAGATAGATCTGCGTCGGGAGCAAAGTGATATGGCCCGGCAGGCCGAGCATGGCGGGAATGGCAAACTGCTCGATTGCCAGCACGAATGTCAGGATCAGGCTGGACAGCAGCGAATAGGACAGGAGCGGCAGGGTGATGCGGAAGAGAACGTGGTGGCTGCGGGCGCCGGCGGCACGCGCCGCCTCTTCGAAAACCCCATCCATGCTGATGATCGGCCCGCGCATCAGGAGGTAGACGAAGGGAACCTGGTGCAGGATCGTGACGAAAACGATCCCGGCGACGGAGTAGATCTTCACGCCGTCGGTGATGCCCAGCACGTCGCGGAAGAGAAAATTGATGAGCCCGCCCGGCGAACCGAGAATGATCCAGGCCATGGCCAGGATGAAGGCGGGAAAATAGAAGGCGAGCCCGATCAGCGCGGTGATGATGTTCTTGTAGGCGAAGTCCGTCCTGTGGATGATCAACGCCATGGCCGTGCCGATGACCACGCAGAACACCGCGGAAAGCACGCCCACCAGCAGCGTCAGCCAGATCGTGCTCAGAAGATTGGCGCTGGCGAGGTTGACGTAGTTGGCGATGGTCCAGTCGCCTTCCACGCCGGGTGCGCTGGAACGGAAGCTGCCATAGATCAGCGCGGCCAAGGGTGTCATCACCAGAAGCACCACGAGCACCAGCGTCGCTGTGTAGATGACCTTCAGCAGGACTTCCCGGTCCCACCTAAGGTGCGGCTTTCTTGCTATCGGCACAGCCGATTGAGCCTCATGCATTATGTGTCTCCCAAAGGGATCTCGACGGGGATCCCGCCCACGACAGTTCCCGATTTGGCGATGCGGGGTTTGCCCTCGCATCGCCAATCGTTTCGACGATCCGCTGCCCGGCTTATTGAACGCCGAACACCTTGCGCCACTGTCCGACGATCTCTGTCGCCCGCTCTTCGGTGAGCAGCGTTTCGCCGGAAATGGCGTTGGGAATGTCGCCGGTGTTCGGCAGGTTGGCGAGCGCCGGCATGCCCTTGCGCGTGACCGACATGCCGTTGTTCGTCACCAGGGCGCGCTGGCCCTTGTCGCTGAGAAGCCAGTTCAGCAGGACCTTGGAGGCGTTCGGATGCGGTGCCTTGGCGGCGGCGAAGACGATCTTGCCCGCCGTCGTGGTGCCGGATGCCGGGTAGATGAAGCCGATCGGCGCGCCGTCGCTGATCATGCCGTCGATCGGCAGATCGCTCATTTCGGCCAGAGCGATATCGCCGCGCAGGATGGCCTGCACGACGCCGCCCGAGCCATCGAAGAACTGCACGTCGTTCTCCCGCAGCTTCTCGGCAAAGTCCTTGATGCCGACCTTGTCCTGGATGAAGCCGACGAATTGCAGGATGGCGGTGGACCGCCACGGCGGGCTCATCCCTACCTTGCCCTTGAACTTCGGATCGAGCATGTCCTGCCAGTCCTTGGGCGCATCGGCGTCGGAAACCAGCGTCTTGTTCCAGATCAGGATCTGGCGGGAATGCTGGATGGTGAAGTTCAGATCGCCGTCATTGTATTGCGGATCGAAATTGTCTGCGAATTCCGGCGGCACCCATTTCAGCGCCCAGCCGTTTTTCATGCCGGCCGCGGTGTCGTCGTCCGGATTGGTCATGACGACGTCGGCGAGATTGCGGCCCGCAAGGAACTCGGTGCCGAAACGCTCGGTAACGGCTTCACTCCCCAGGCGAATCTGCTCGACATTGATGTTGGGATAGTCCGCGTTGAAGGCCTGGATGACCGGCTCGACGCCGGTGGCCAGAATGTTGTGGTAGAAGACCACCGTGCCTTCTTTCTCTGCGGCGGCGGTGATTTCATCCCAGCTTTGGGCGCTTGCGGCCTGCGTCGCCGCAAATCCGAGCGTTGCCCCCAGCAGAAGCACTTTGAACAGGTTAGTCGACATTTTCATTTTTCTCCTCCCATTGAACCTGCGCTATGTCCGACATTGATCCGGCTGCTCCCACAGCCGGATGAAAGACATTCGAAATACGGCCCATGCGCCTCTATCTGACGACAGGCAGATCGAGGCTGACGGCTGAGCCGTCGAAGCGGATCGGCATGGTGATGTCGCGCGAGGGCAGAAGTACGGTGGCCTTGCCCGGCGTGGTGATCTCGCCGCGCTGGTTCTCGCCCCAAATCTCAAGATCGACCAGCGTGTGCCCGTCCTTGATGTACTTGCGCTCCACCTTGCCCTTCAGCCAGGTCGAATCCCCCATGATGTTGAACCGGCGTGCCTCGACACGAAGCCGCTTCAGGAAGGCCGCGTCGCCCATCCAGTTCGTCACCAGCGTCGCCATCCACGTCGTGCGCTGCGGGCCGTAATCGTACGCGCCGGGAACACCCACCTGCTTGGCCACCGATTCTCGCGCATGCCCGATGCCGGTATATTCGACCCCGCCGCCCGCATCGTCCGAGCGGAAGAAGTGTTTGGGATGTTTTGCCGCCCGGCGGAACAGGATGCCGTGCGTGTGGCCGCGCCCGACGCCCACCATGAAGCCCATCGTGTCCATCAAGGACAGCGGGCCGCGCAGCACCGTCGGAAGGCTTTCCCCCTCCGTCACGTCCTCCCAGTAGCGCACGTTCTCGCCGCGGATGTTGTCGGCCTCGCCGAGCGTCGCCGCCTCGATCTTCTCGTAATCTTCAGGCGTATATTCGTGCGCCTTGATGTCCTTGTACTTGCCCGTCTCGCGGGCTGCCTTGCGCTCATGGCGCGTGCAGAAGCCCAGGCACCGCGCCACCAGCTCGTTGCGCTGGTTGACATAGCTCGCCTCGACATATTGCAGCACCAGGCGGCCGGAGAACTTGCTCTCCTTCTCCTCGACACCGACGACGCGCTCCACCGCAGAGATGCGGTCGCCCGCCTTCACCTGGCGGAACAGCTCCCAGTCATGACCGGCGAAGAAGCCGTGAACGCCCGGCAAGCCCCAGCGCGTGCGGCCGACATAACCATAGGCCATCGGGAACATCGGATGGGCGACCTGCGCGCCGTAGCGCGTGTTCCTGCCATATTCCAGGTCACGGTAGAGCGGATTGAGATCACCGATGCCGTTGCAGAAGTTGCGCATCGTGTCGGCCGTCGCATCCTGCAGATACGGCCCTTCCGGCCGCAGCTGCAGGCCGATCATGGCGCGTGCCTCGGCAATCGCCTCGTCGGTGATGACGCCCTCGGGGGGACGGTCCGTGATGCCGGTGCCCGGCTGTACTTCCATATTCATCGATTTCCTCCGCTTGAAGACAAGGGCCTCGCCTGCGTCCAGACCAACCGGCCCAGCCGGCGGTTCGTGAGGCGCCCTTCACAGTCAGTTATTATGCATAATGCGTAATCTGGGGGCGGTCAATCCTTCTTCGTGGCGCCGAGACACTCGGACACACGCTATTTCTGGGAGAGCGAGGTGGCGGCGGTACAAGCAAAATGCAGGTGCTACAGCGTGCGACGTCCAGGCGACCGCGCATAGGGAACGGCCGCTTTCAGATCGTAATGATGTCGCTGCGATTTAAAGCGCTTCAGGGTGCACTCTTGCCAGATCGTTTGAAGGACGATCGCAACGGCAAAATGGACCAAGGCGTCATACGCCGTGGTCCATTCCGAATTCCAAGTCTCGTTGGTCGACGATGCCGTCAGCGCGGGCTGAGCAACGCCTTGGCCTTGATTCGCGCAAGAACGGCGGGGTTGGTTTGCGGTGGGATATTGGCCCATGCGCGCTTCAACTCCGCGAAAGCCTCGTCCGTGGCGGCGAGCGTCTTGGCGATATCCGCTTCCGTCAGCGCCGAGGTCGCGAACATGTTGTGATAGGGGTGCAGGTAAACGCCTCTTCTGACGGCGGCGGCGGCCCAGAAATAGCCGATGCGCATGTCCGGATCGTCGGCGAAAAAGATCTGCGGCATTTGCGCGGGGCCGGTCTGGCGGATGCCGAAGCCGTGCGCGGCAGCCTGCTCAGCAATGCCTTTGCGCATCTCCTCGGCACGCGCGATCATGCGTTCCAAATAGTCCGATGTCCTGACGACCGCGAGCGTCGCGACGGCGGCGGCCATCGGCACGGCGGAAAACCAGAAGGAACCCGTGACATAGATGCTGGACGCGGCGGCGCTCAGCTTCTCGCAGCCGAGAAGTGCGGAGATGGGATAGCCGTTGCCGAGAACCTTGCCCCAGGTGGTGAGGTCGGGTTCCACGCCGAGCAGGCTCCAGCTCGCATCGCGCGCCAGGCGAAAACCTGCCCGGACCTCGTCGACGATCAACAGGGAATCCGCGTCGTCGCAGAGTTGCCGCGCGCCCCTGGCGAATTCGGCGGAAGGCAGGAACTGGTCCTCGAAGACCTCATGCCGGAACGGCGTTGCGAAAACGCCGGCAACATCTCCATCGGCCTGGCGGAAGGCATCCCGCAGGCTATCGAGATCGTCGTAGCGGAAATAGAGGATATGCGCCCGGTCCTCCGGCAGCGTGCCCTTCGGGTTGGGCGTGTTCCAGGGCGAGGCGCCGTGATAGGCGCCCTGGGCGACCAGAATCTTGCGCCGCCCGGAATGGGCGCGTGCCAGCACCATCGCCATGGAGGTCGCGTCGCTGCCGTTCTTGCAGAACATCGCCCAGGCGGCATGGCTGATCATCGAGACGAGATCCTCCGCCAGCGTCACCATCGCCTCCGACGGCCCGGTCAGCGTGTCGCCGAGTGCGGCTTGCGCGCTCGCAGCCTCTTCGACCGCCGGATTGCGATATCCCAGAAGGTTGGGGCCGAAGGCGCACATATAGTCGACATATTCGTTGCCGTCGGCGTCCCATATGCGCGCGCCCTCGCCGCGGGAGAAGAATTGCGGGAAATCCTCCGGCAGAAGTGCCACGGATTCATGGCCGTACATGCCGCCCGGAATCACCGCGCGTGCCCGCTCCCTCAATGCACGGTCCCTGGAATTCGTCGTCATCGATATGGCCTCTCCTGTTTAAATCCAACCTTGTGCCTGTCAGGCGAAGACGTGCCCGTCGCCGTCGTTCCAGCCGATCAGGATGTCCTCGCCGATTGCCGGCGGGCGGGCAAAATCCTGAAGTGGCTTGCGGACCACCATCGTCTGCCCCATGCCGATATCCACGAGCGCGCGCAGGTGGTCGCCGAGATAGGTCGTGTCGGCGATCTTGCCGGAACATTGATTGAGACGATCGCGCGCCGGGGTGCCGATCACCAGGTTTTCCGGCCGCACGGCAAGTTTCAAAGGCTTTCCGGCGTCCGCGAAACCGGCGGATGCCTGCATGCGGACCGATTGGCCGCAATCCAGGAGAACGACGCCGCGCCCACTCTCGTCCCGTCCCGCGGACTTGCCGGACAAAATGTTGTTCTCGCCGATGAAGCCTGCGACGAAGACGCTCGCCGGCTGTTCGTAGAGTTCCTGCGGGCTTGCGATCTGCGCGACCGCACCGGCCTGGAAAATGGCGATGCGATCGGACATGGCGAGTGCCTCGGACTGGTCGTGCGTGACGTAGACCATCGTGACGCCGAGGTCGCGATGGATTTGCTTGATCTCGTATTGCATGTGCTCGCGCAACGTCTTGTCGAGCGCGCCGAGGGGTTCGTCCATCAGCACGAGGTCGGGCTCGAACACCAGCGCGCGGGCCAGCGCCACGCGTTGCTGCTGGCCGCCGGACAGCTCGGCCGGCCGGCGGTGCTGCATGCCTTCGAGCCGCACCATCTCGATGGCCTTGTCGACCTTCATCTGCGTCTCGACATGGCTTTTCTTGCGCATCCTGAGTGGATAGGCGAGGTTCTGCGCCACGGTCATGTGGGGAAACAGGGCGTAGTTCTGGAAGACGACGCCGATGCCGCGGCGATGCGGCGGAAGATGCTCGATCGGCTTGCCCTTGACGAGGATATGGCCGCGCGTCGGCGTTTCGAACCCCGCCAGCATCATCAGGGTCGTCGTCTTGCCGGAGCCGGAGCCCCCGAGCAGGGTGAGAAATTCACCCTGCCTGACCGACAGGTCCAGATTCTGGATGACGACCGTGTGCCCGTCATATGTCTTCTGTACGCCGACGAACTCGACGATCGTGCCGGATTCCATATAAGACCTTCCATGCGCATCGCCGCGCATTCGCTGTTTCCAAGTGTTTTCCCGACGCGTCCGATGCGCGGCTTCTAATCCCTGTAGGCAACCTCGGTGCCGAGCCAGCCTTCCTCCTGGCGGCGCCAGTAGAGATCGTGCAGGCGGGTGGTGAGCGCGCCCGGCTTGCCATCGCCGACCGCCTTGCCGTCGATCGTCGTCACCGGCATGATGCCGCCTGCCGTGCTGGTCATGAAGATTTCGTCGGCGCCGAGGATCTCGTTGATCCCGACGGTACGGACCTCGCAGCGCAGCTGCAATTGCTCGCAAAGCTCCATGACGGTGCGCCGGGTCATGCCCTCGAAGACGCCGCTGACGGGTGTGCAGAGCACATTGTCCTTCACCACGAACACGTTGAAGCCCGCGCCTTCCGTGATGTTGCCCTCGCCATCGCGCAGCACAGCCACGAAGGCATCCCGGTCATAGGCCTCGAAAATACCCATGGTGAGATCCAGCCAGTGAAAATTCTTGATGCGCGGGTCCACGGCCTGCGGCTGGATACGCTGGACGGAGCTGACGATCATCGGGACGCCCTGCCGGCGCTGGTCGTCGTTCGCGATCCACACGAAGGGAGCGGCAAAGGCGTAGAAGCGCTGCGTGCACAGGCGCGGATCTCGGCTTCCCACCGGCGGCATGCCGCGCGTGCACGTCATCTGCACATAGGAATCGCGCAGGCCGCTCAGGCTCACGCATTCGATGAGGATGTCGGCGATCTGCTGGTGGGTATAGGGCAGCGACATGCGCAGGCCCCGCATCGAGGCGAAGAAGCGCTCGATATGGTCGTCGAGGCGGAAGAACCGTCCCTTCCACACATGGGCGACGTCATAGGTGGCGTCGGACCGCACGAAGCCGCGATCGAGGATCGGCACGCTCGCCTCCCCTATGGGCATATACCTGCCGTCCATGAACGCGACGCCGGCCTGCGGGTTGGGGATGTGGATTTCGTTCTGCTGGATCATGTCAGGCCTTTCCGAGGTTTCTTGCGTTGCGGTTCACGAGGAACAGCGCGGCGACGAGGCTGAGGACGGCAATGAGCATCAGGAATGTCGCCATTGCCAGAATGGAGGGTTCGATATTGTCGCGCAGCCCCTCGAACATCTTGAGTGGTAAGGTGCGCTGGGCCGGTCCGGCAAGGAACAGCGTCACCACGACCTCGTCGAACGACGTCATGAAGGCAAAGAGCGCGCCCGAGATGATGCCCGGCGATATGACGGGCACGAGAACGGTCATGAAGGCCTTGGCGGGTGACGCGCCGAGGCTTGCGGCCGCGCGCAGCAGCCCCATGTCGAAACCCTGCAGCGTCGCGGTGACGGTGATGAGCACGAAGGGTGCCGAGAGAACCGTGTGCGCGATGATGACGCCCGGCATGCTGGCCGTCAGCCCCACCTTCGCCATCAGGAAATACATCCCGAGGCCGCTGATGACGGGTGGTACGATCATCGGCGCGATGAGGAAGCCGAGGATGGCGGTGGGCATCGGCAGGTCGCGCCGGGCAAAGGCATAGGCAGCCAGAGTGCCGAGAATGGTCGCGGCGACCGTCGAGACCGCGCCGATGATCAGGCTGTTCTTGAGCGAACCGAGCCATGGCCCATCCTGGAACACCCGCTCGTACCATTGTGTCGATACGCCCGGCAGCGGATAGGACAGGAAACTGCCGGAGCTGAAGGACAGGGGAACGATGGCAAGCAGCGGCACGACGAGAAACAGCATCATCGTGACGCCGAAGGCGTAGTAGAGGGCGCGCAGGGCCGTGATTTTATGGCGGTACTGCGTCATTTCAGCCCCGCCAGCTGGCGCACGCCAACCGTGCGCGCCGCAAGGAAATAGACGGCGACGGTGCAGGCGAGCAGGATGATGCCAAGCGCGGACGCCATGCCCCAGTTTATGGTGGTGTTGGCAAAGAAGGCGATGAAATAGCCGAGCATCTGGTCGCGCGCGCTCGCCACCAGCGACGGCGTTATATAATAGCCGGCGGTCACGATGAAGGTCAGCAGCACACCCGCGCCGACGCCCGGCAAGGTCATCGGCAGGTAGACGTTCAGGAAACCGCGGACCGGATGCGCACCCAGCGATGCCGAGGCCTTCATGAAATGCGGCGGGATGCCCTTCATCGCGGAATAGAGCGGCAGGACCATGAACGGCAGCATCATGTGGATCATGACGATATAGAGCCCGGTGGTGTTGAAGATGAGTTCCAGCGGTTCCCGGATCAGCCCGAGATAGCCGAGAAGCGAGTTGACCAGCCCTTCGCGCTGAAGAAGCACGATCCAGGCGGAGGTCCGGGCCAGCAGCGAGGTCCAGAACGGCAGCATCACCGCAATGATGAGCGCGATCGAGAAGGGCCGTGATGCTACGACCATCAGGTTGGCGAGCGGATAGCCCAGGACCACGCATACCGCCGTGACGATCGCCGCAGTCTTGAGGGTGCGCAGGAGGATGTCGATATAGGTGCGCTGCTCCTCGGGCGCCTGCACGACCTGCCCGGCATCGTCGATGCCGAGATCGACCGCCGCCAGCATGTAATAGGGCGTGTAGGTGGAAGATGCCCGCTTCATCGCGTGCCAATAGGCGGGCTCCTCCCAGCGCGCGTCGATGCCCGCCATGAAGTGCCGCGCCGCACCCTCTTCGCTGAGGTTTTCGGGTAGGGTGCGCAGCTTGCGCACGGTGCTGGTGAGAAGTGTGCGGTAGCCGCTCACCTCATAGTTCAGGCGTCTTGCCGCTTCGCCGACAAGGTTGCGTGGGGCGGCGGAAATCTCGTTCAGGAATGTCGTGAAGACGATATCGGGCGGCAGCTCGTCCGGGCTCTCCGGCTTCCATTGCCCGAGTGCGACGGTCGTTTCCGGCACGGCCCTGATCAGCTCGACATTCTCGACAGCCTTGTAGAGCATCATGCCGATCGGCAGCATGAATGTCAGAAGGACATAGACGAACAGCGGCGCCACCAGCAAAAGCGAGATGGTGCGCCGGCGCTTGCCGGCCTGGCCCCAGGCGTGGTGCAGTTTCCGCGTCTCAGCGCTGTCTTGAACGGTCAGGGTCATCTGGGTTCGAGCCTCCGGAAATCCTGTCGGACAGCGACTGCCCGACAGGACTTCAGACGTTGTTGCGACGACTACTGGGCTACCCAGCTTGCAAAACGCTCCGCCAGTTCCTCGCCGTGGTCGATCCAGAATTCCGAATTGAACCGGACGGCGTTCTTGAGGTTGTCCGGCGCGGAGGGAAGCTTGGCAAGGCGGTCGGCCGGCAGGGCTTCCATCGCCTTGACGTTGCTGACGCCGTAGGCGATGGCGTTGGCGAAGGTCACCTGCGGGTCCTTCGACATGAGGAACTCCACGAAGGCAATGGACTGGTCGAGGTTCGGCGTGCCCTTCATGACGGCCCAGAACTCGACGGAGTTGATCTGGCCGTCCCAGATGATCGAGAAGTTCTTGCCTTCCTTCTGCGCAGTGTCGACGCGGCCGTTATAGGCGGACGTCATCACGACATCGCCGGACGACAGCCATTCTTGCGGCTGCGCGCCGCTTTCCCACCACTGGATATGCGGCTTCAGCTCATCGAGCTTAGCAAACGCCCTGTCCTGCCCCTCTTTCGTGGCGATGACCTTGTAGACGTCCGCGGGCGCTACGCCATCGGCCATCAGGGCGACTTCCATGGTCAGCTTCGCGGTCTTGCGCAGCCCGCGCTTGCCCGGCCACTTCTCCACGTTCCAGAAGTCGGCCCAGTTCTTCGGGCCATCGGTCAGCTTGCCGGCATCGTAGGTCAGGATGTTTGCCCAGCTCAGCGCACCGACCGCGCAATCCTTGAACTGGGAGGGGTCGATTTCGTCCGCATGCGCACGGGTCGACCAGTCCATGTCCTCGAGCAGGCCCTGCTCGCAAGCCATGGTCACTTCGTCGTCCTCCATCTGCATGACGTCCCAGGTGACGTTCCCGGCCTCGACCATGGCCTTCTGCTTGGCGAGGCCGCCGTTCGTGGTGTCCTCCAGCACCGTGATACCCTTTTCCTTGGCATAGGGCGTGAAATAGGCTTCGCGGAAAGCATCCTGAACCGCACCGCCGAAGCCGACGACCGTCAGGTCGCGCGCCTCGGCCGCCGAAAGGCCGGCCGCCGCCATGACGCCGGCGGCAAGAAGCGTCTTCATGTATTTATGCATGATCATGTTCCTCTCTTTTCATTGTTGGTCGTTCGTACGGATTGATCTCAGATGAGAATTTGCATCGGGTTCTGGACGAGCTCCTTGAAGCTCGCGAGCCACTGCGCCCCGACCGCGCCGTCTATCGCGCGATGATCGAGCGACAGCGTCACGCGCATCATGCGTGCGCTGACCGCCGTGCCGTTTCGCGAGACGATGCGCTCCTCGATCGCGCCGACCGCCAGGATTGCGGCCTGCGGCGGGTTGATGATCGCGGTGAAATCGCTGACGCCATGCATGCCGAGGTTGCTGATGGTGAAGGACCCGCCGCGATATTCCTCCGGCTTGAGCGCGCCTTCGCGGGCACGCAGCGCCAGTTCCGCGATCTCGCGGGAGACGACGGAGAGCGACTTGTTGCCGACATTCTTGACGACAGGCGTGATCAACCCGCCGTCCGTCGCAACCGCAACGCAGATGTCCGTCCGCTGCAATTGCAGGAGCGCGGCCTCGGTCCAGATGACATTGCAGGCCGGCACCAGATCGAACGCCGCCGCCGCCGCCTTCACCAGAAAATCGGTCACGGACAGCCTGCCGCCATCGGGCCTTTCCGCGTTGATCTGGGCGCGCAAGGCGATCAGCGCGTCCATGGCGATGTCAGCATTCAGATAAAAGTGTGGAATTGCCCGCTTGGCCTCCGTGAGGCGCTGCGCGATCGTGCGGCGCATCGGCGAATGCGGCGTGGCCACATGCGGGATGTCCACGGCGATGGCCGGAGCTAGCTCCTCGGCAATGACGACCTTGGCGGCCGGCACGGCTGCGGGCTTCACGAGAGATGTGGCAACAAAGGCCTCCACATCCTCCCGCATGATGCGCCCGCGCGGTCCCATTCCGCTGATATCGCCGAGGGAAATGCCCGCTTCACGAGCGAGACGGCGGGCAAGCGGGCTCGCGAAAATCCGAGCGGATGTTGCCGGTGCGGGGACTGCTGCCACGGGAGAGACCGCCGGCGGCGCTTCCTCGACGGGTGCAGCGCCTGCCGCGCCCGACAGGAAAGCCGTTACCGTGGCATCATCCTCACCGGCCTCCGCCAAAACGCCGATATGCGTCTCGACGGGAACCGTCGCGCCGTCGCCATGCAATATGCGTGCGATGCGCCCGGCCTTCGGGCTCGGGATTTCGATGACGGCCTTGTCCGTTTCGATCTCGGCAAAGGCCTCGCCGGAGGCGACCATGTCGCCTTCAGCCTTCAGCCAGCGGGCGATCGTCCCGTCGCGCGCATTGGCGACGACGGAGGGGAGGACCAGGAACTCAGCCATTGCGGCGCTCCGGCAGGGCCTTCAGGGCGGTCGCGATTTCCTCCCGTCCGGCATAGGCCGCCCGCTCCAGAATCTTGGAAATGGAGGGCGACGCTTCCCGGCCGGTCACCCGCTCGATCGGATGGTCCAGCCAGTCGAACAGGCGCTGCTGTATCTCGTCGGCGAGCCAGGCGCCGTAGGAGGAGCCGCGCGGTCCCTGCTCGACGATCATCACCATGTTCGTCTTCTTCACGCTGTCGGTGATCGTGTCCCAATCGATGCTTGCGCGATCGAGGCATCTGAGGTCGATGACCTCGGCGTCCAGCCCGGTCTCCGCCACGGCATCGAGCGTCGCCTGGACCATCGCGGAATAGGTCAGGATCGTCGCAGCTGATCCCTGACGCCGCACAGCGGCCTTTCCGAACGGGATGAAATAATCGAGATCGCCGGCCGTCGCCGGCCCCGTCGCCTGGTAGAGATCGACATGCTCGATCACCAGAACGGGATCGTTGGAGGCGAGCGCCGTGTTCATCAGGCCGACATAGTCGAAGGGCGTCGAGGGCGCGATGATCCGCCAGCCCGGCGAGGTCACGAAAATGCCAGCCGGGTCCATCGAGTGCTGCGACCCGTAGCCGGTGCCTATCGCGATCTTGGTGCGCAGCACCAGCGGCATGGCGATATCGCCGCCGAACATGTGGCGTGCCTTGCCGACCTGGTTGAACACCTGGTCCGCGGCGACCCACATGAAGTCGGGATACATGAACTCGACGATGGGGCGATACCGTCCGTCCATGGCAAGGCCGCCGCCAAGTCCCATGAAGGCGTTTTCGCTGATCGGCGTGCCGAGAATGCGATCGGGATATTTTGCCTTGAGGCCGCGCGTCGCGCCGTTTGTACCGCCCTTCAGGCGGTGAATGTCCTCGCCGAGAATGATGACGCTGTCGTCCGTCTCCATGCGCCGGTCGAGCACTTCGGCAATGACGTCGACGAACTTGCGCTGCTCGATCCTGCCGGCATAGCCGGATTGCTCAACATAACGCAGCGTCGCCAGTTCAAAACCGTCGCTCCGCACGCCGACATCGCAGAAATCGGGCTTCGGCCACAAGCCGGGCTTGATCGACCGGCGATTGTCGACCCTATCCGTCAGTTCCTCGATTACTGCCTGCATGACCTGCTTGCACTGCGCCCTCAGCGCATCGACGGCCGATTGGTCGATCAGGCCACGCGCGATCATTTCCTTTGCCACCCGGTCCAGCGGGTCACGCGCCCTCCACGCCTCTTCCTCTTCCTTCATGCGGTAGCCGAAGGCGCTGCCGGGGAAGGAGCCGTTCTGGTGGAAATAGCGGTAGACATCCGCCTCGATGATCGTCGGTCCCTTGCCGGCGCGCATATGCGCCAGCGCCTCTTTCATCGCGAGGTTGACTGCGAGCGGGTCCATGCCGTCGACGTGCCAGGAGGGAATGGCGAAGGCCTGTCCGCGCGCCGCCAGCCGGGTTTCCGCCGTCGATTCCTCAAGACTGGTGGAGACGGCGTAACGGTTGTTCTCGATGAAGAAACACAGCGGCAGGCGCCAGATGGCGGCGAGGTTCATCGTTTCCAGAACCGAGCCGATGTTGATGGCGCCATCGCCGAAATAGCTGACCGCAACGGCATCCGTGCCGGACTGCTTGTGGGCGAAGGCGGCACCCGCCGCCAAAGGCACGCCGCCGCCGACGATGGCATTGGTGCCGAGCGCGCCTGCCTCGTACCACCGCAGATGCATCGAGCCGCCGCGCCCGCCGCAAAAACCTTCCGCAAGCCCCATGATTTCGGCAAGCGAGCGGCGAAGAAGCGCCACGACGGACCCGTCGAAGTCCGCACCCAAGGCCAATCCGCCCGGCGCGACATAGTTCAAGGCCTTTGCCAGAAACTGGTGGTGCCCGCGATGCGAACCGTTGATCTGGTCGTCCGGCCTCAGCGGCAGGATGGATCCAACCGCGCCGCCTTCCTGCCCGATCGAGGAATGCGCCGGTCCGTGGACCAGCCCCTCGTTCGCCAGTTCGAGTACCGCTTCCTCGAAGGCCCGGATGAGGTGGAGGGAGGACAGAACGGTTTCCAGCTCGGCGGCTTTCGCGCCATCCCAGTCTTTTTTGGTCGTCCCGAAGTCGAGCCAACGGGTGGAACTCGACACGTTCTTCGTTTGCGGCATTTCTTCCCTCAACAGACAATAGCGTAGCCACGGCTTGCAAGAGGCTTGCAAACGACAGGCGATATGAAGCGTCACGCGCTCGGTGTCGGACGACCTGGATTTTCCCGGCTGAGCCGGCGTGGTTCCCACGTTTCTGATGGTCTTGTTATGCCAAGGCTTTCATTTTCCGCGTTCGATGTCAACGGATTGTATCCACAAATATTCACAGATCGATATTTAGCGGCAATAATCGGCGAATTATGCCGTTTATACGCTCGACAAACAGATAAATGTATCCAATTATTTGGAAATGGATTCATTGACGATTTTGCCTGGGGGAGAGACCGAATGTCCGAAGACGACAAGAGCCACCGGAACGACGGCCTTCCGGCGGGGCGCGGCCTGCCGGGCCTGAGGGGCACGGAACATATCGGCTTCACGGTTCCGGACCTGGATGAGGCGGTGGATTTCTTCGTCAACGTCATCGGATGCGAATCGTTCTACGAACTCGGCCCGTTCGCGTCGGATGGAGACTGGATGGAAACGGCGCTCAACGTGCATCCGCGCGCCGTCATGAAGCGGCTGAAATTCCTGCGTTGCGGGAACGGCTCGAACTTCGAGATATTCGAATACACTTCTCCCGACCAGAACAGGAGCCAACCCCGCAACAGCGATATCGGCGGGCACCATCTCGCCTTCTATGTCGATGACATCGATGCGGCACTCGACTATCTGCGCGCAAGGGACATCCGCATCCTCGGCACGCCCGTGGTGCGGACGGATGGCCCGAGCGCAGGCCAGACCTGGGTCTATTTCCTGGCCCCCTGGGGCATGCAGTTGGAACTCGTGTGCTTTCCACGGGGCAAGGCCTATGAAGCGGACACATCGCGCCACCTCTGGCACCCTGCCGGCCCGGCGACCTAGATGGAACAAATGCCAGGCTTGTCGCGAAACAGTGGTGGACGGGTGGCGGATATTGTCTGTTATATCTGCGTTGTCGCCCCACGGCGTACGGGAGGAGCCCGCCTTTATGAATGACACCACCTTGGGCTTACGGGTCGCAGGAGAAATTCGCGAAAAAATCCTCACCGGCGAATTCGCGCCGGGCCTGCGCATTCGCCAAGAGGAGCTTGCCGCGCAATTCGGCACCAGCCGCGTGCCGGTGCGCGAAGCCCTCAAGCAGCTCGAAAGCGAAGGCCTCGTCGTCATCGTGCCCAACAGCGGCGTGTGGATCGCGCGCGTCGATATCGCGGAATGCGTGGAGATGTGGAAGATTCGCGAGCGGATAGAGCCGCTTGCACTCGGAGAAAGCCTGCCGCACCTCACCGACGAGGATATTCTCGGCCTGGAAGAGATTTGCGCCGCCATCGACAGCACGACCGATGTCGAGGAGTTCCTCAGGCTCGACCGGCAATTCCATCTCGCAAGCTATCGCTCGACGGCCATGCCGACGCTCATCCCGATGATCGAGCGCATCTGGAACACGACCCAGCATTATCGCCGGGCCTATACGATGCTTCTCGGCCGGGAACGCTTCTGGATCATCCAGTGCGAGCACCGCCTTCTCATGGAGGCGATCAAGCGGCGGAATGTCGAGGACTCAGAAAGAGCCCTCTACAGCCACATCCGCCGCACCCGCATGGAGTTGGAGCGAAACCGTAAGGCCTTCAGCAACATAACGTTCTGAATATCCGCTGGTGATGTTCCGGCCGGCCGCATGGAATTAAGGCCGGCCTCGATCGTCACAGACTAGAGTTCGCGCAGGGCGTTGAACTGCTCCACGTAACCCGAGCCGTCAATCCTGACGCCGATCACCGTCGTCTTGCCCGAGCGCAACGCGGCATTGAGGGCGTCCTGCAGGCCGTTCTCCGTGTCCACGGTGACGCCATCCGCCCCAAAACCCTGTGCGAGCTTTTCCCAGTCGCACCCGCCGATGCCGATTCCGTGGCGCGGAATGCCCTTGATCTCCTGTTTGACACGGATCAGCCCGATCTGCTGGTCATCCAGAACCACGATGATGATCGGCAGGTTTTCGCGCACCGACGTCTGGATCTCGGCGACCGCCATCAGGAAACCGCCGTCGCCGGTGAAGGCGACCACGGGCCGGTCGGGATGCGCGAGCCGAGCGCCGAGCGCCCCCGGCACCGCATAGCCCATCGAGCCCAATCCGTTGGACGTCAGAAACTCGCGCGGGCCGTAGGATTGCCATTTCTGGACGACGAGGAGACGGCTTGCCCCTGCATCGCAGGTCGCAATGGTTTCTCGCGGAAGGATGCTACGTGCAACCTCCATGGCCCTTTGCGGCGAAAGTCCGGTGCTCGGCGTGTTGAGCGCGTTGGTCACGTCGGTCCGGAATGCCGCTGCGGCCTTTTCGCCCCAATTGCCCCCCTGCCCGCAAAGCGCCGCCACCTGCGCAAGCAGGACATTCAGGTTGCCGATGATCTCAAACTGCGAAGGCACGAGCGCATCCAGCGAAGGCGTACTTGATAGGGCGATAACCGGGATGGCGTAGGGCCACGCCTTCGGCTGAAGCTCCACCGCATCCAGGCCGACGGTGATGATGAGATCGGACTCCATCACGAGCTTGCGCTCAATCAACCCGCCGATGATGCAGCCGGCGCGCAAGGGATGATCCTCCGGGATCGCGCCCTTGCATTTCGACGTCACCAGAACCGGCGCTCCCAGCCGCTCGGCCAAGTTGACCAGCCCTTCGGACGCCCGGTCCCATAGCACGCCCAGACCCGCCAGAAGGATCGGTCGTCTTGCGGCTTTCAGGCGATCGAGCACCGGCCGGAGCGCTGCCGAATCTGCCTGCGGATAGAGAACATTGGGCATCAATGTCGGCTCGGCCCGCAATTCCGTGGCTTCCTTGGTCGTCTCGCTCTGGGGAATGTCGAACTGGACCGGGCCGGGCGCCGGGGCAACGGCTGTGCGCATCGCGCGGCGCAGCTGCTGCCGGACCGTGCGTGCGTCGATAGTTGTGCCCCACTTGACGAGCGGCGCATAGACGGCGAGCTGGTCGATGCGCTGGCGCAGCCCGACTTCATGCTCGGGATGGGAATAGCGATCCGTGAGCATGATCAGCGGCGCGCGGTCGAGAAAGGCGTGCGCCGCGCCGTTGACCATATTGGCGGCGCCCGGACCGCGTGTCGAAAGGCATACGCCCGGCGCGCCGGTGATCTCGCCCCATGTCGCCGCGAGCATCGCGCCGGCGGTTTCCTGCTTCATGAGGATGAACCGCATGTCGCGCTGGCGGGCGGCCTCCATGAGCTCCACGGATTCTCCGCCGGGATGGCCGACCAGAAACGGCGTGCCCGCCTCCTTGAACGCATCCGCCATTACTTCAACTGTTGTCGCCATTTCCAGATCTCCTATCGATGAATGTCGCGGCCAGGGCCGCCTGCGAAAACTTCGGGCCGGCAGGTCAGCCGACGTGCCAGTACAGGCCTTTGGATTCCATGTAGGTTTTCATGCCGTCCCGGCCCTTCTCCCGCCCGAGGCCGCTCTGCTTGAAGCCGCCAAACGGCGTCGAGATGGAGGTTTCCTTGTAGGTGTTGATCCACACCGTGCCGGCCTGGATCGCGCGGGCGACCCGCCACGCCTTTGCGAAATCCCGTGTCCAGATGCCCGCCGCCAGGCCGAAATCGCTGTCGTTGGCCTGGTCGATCAGGGCGTCTTCCCCATCGAATGGGATCACCACTGCGACGGGCCCGAAGATCTCTTGCTGTGCCGCGTTCGAACGGTTCGTCAGACCCGCGATGACCGTTGCCGGATAGTAGGCGCCCTCCGCCAGGGCGCCGTCGGCGGGCTCGGCGCCGCCCGCGAGAATCTCGCCGCCTTCGCTGCGCGCCATCTCGACCGCACGCGCCACATACGCGCGGTGGCCGAAGCTGACCATCGGCCCCATGCGGGTGTCCGCCGCGCCGGGAGCACCCAAACGGTAGCTGCACGCCGCCTCCGCAAAGGCCGAGATGAAATCTTGGTAGACAGCCCTCTCGACGAAAACGCGTGAGCCGGCGATGCATGACTGCCCGCCGCCGGCAAAAATGCCGGCCGCCACCGCCTTGAGCGCCCGGTCGAGATCGCAATCGGCGAAAACGATGTGCGGCGACTTTCCGCCGAGCTCCAGCACCACCGGACGCAGGCGGCGCGCGCAGGTTTCGGCGATCGCCCGGCCGGACGCTGTGCCACCCGTAAAGCTGACCATGTCGATCCCGTCATGGTCGACGAGGGCCCGGCCGACATCCGCCGCGCCGGTGACGACGTTCAACACGCCCGGCGGCAAGCCGATTTCCAGGCCGATGCGTGCATATTCCAAGGCGACGCGGGAGGTCACTTCCGACGGCTTGAGGATGACCGTATTGCCTGCGGCCAGGATTGGCGCCAGCTTCTGCGCTTCAAGTGTGAGCGGCGAGTTCCAGGGCGTGATGGCCGCGACCACGCCGACTGGTTCGTATACCGTCATCGTCATGCTCGGGCCGCGCTGCGTGTTGACCTCGCTCTCGAATGTCTCGCAGACAGCGCCATAGTAGCGGAACGTCGCGGCAGCACTCGCCGCCTGCGCCCGGCATTCGGAAAGCGTCTTGCCGTTATCCTCCATCTGGACCTGCGCGAGGCGTTCCAGGCTCGCCTCCACGCCATCGGCGAAGCGATAAAGGAGGCGGGCGCGTTCGTGATGTTTGCGCCCGCGCCAGTCGGTGTTGCGGAAAGCCACCCGGGCGGCCGCCACGGCGTCGTCGACATCCTGCAACGACGCTCCACCGATGATGGCGGTTTCGCTTCCGTCGGCCGGGTTGATTGAGGGGAACGGCGCACCATGGCCGGTGCGCCAGGCATTCGCGATCAGGAAAGGAAGAGTCTTCATATCGGATTCCTCATAAGCCCCACAGGCCCGCCTAGGCGTGGGGCGGCAACAACACGATGTCGTTTTCCGGAAGTTCGGCGCCGGCGAAAAACCCCTCCGTATTGCGCACCGCGCGCTCGACGACGCTGCCGAAATTATCGAGTGTCGCGCCCGCCGTGTGCGGCGTCACGACCGTCTGATCCAGGCCGAGAAGCGGGCTACCGACCGGTGGCTCTTTCGCGAAAGCGTCGAGGCCGGCCGCAAATATGCGCCCGCTGACCAGCGCGTCGTGCAAGGCGGCCTCGTCGACCAGGCCGCCACGCGCGCAGTTGACCAGGATCGATCCCGGCTTCATGGCAGACAGGCGGCTGGCATCGAAAAGATTGGCCGTCGTGTTCGTCAGGGGCAGGTGAAGCGACAAGATATCCGCCTGTTCGACAAGCGCGTCGAGGGAGACGTAGCGAACGCCGAGGGCGCTTTCCACCGAGGCGTCAGCGCGCCGGGGATCGTAGTAGCAGATATCAGCTGCAAAACCTTTCAGCAGCCGTACCACCGTCTGGCCGATCGCGCCGAGGCCGACGATACCCACCGTCTTGCCGTGTATCTGCCGGCCAAAACCTCGGGCTTCCTCCTTGTCCCAGCCCCCTGCCCTCGTCTCGCGGTCGAGCAAGGGCAAACGGCGGCACGCCGCCAGCATCAGGAGCAGCGTGTGTTCCGCAACCGGGATCGCGTTGCCCGCTTGCAGCCTTGCCACGGCGATGCCTCGTTCGAGGCAGGCGTGAACATCGATGCGGTCGACGCCCGCCCCCAATTTCTGGATGAAACGGAGGCGCGGAGCAGCGTCGAGCAAAGGCGCCGATATCGGCGATGCCATCACGTAGAGGGCGTCGACATCGCGCAGGGCATCGTGCCTGGCCGCCTCGCTGGTTCCCTCGGCGATGCTCAGGCGCCACCCGGACGGGAGCCTAGAGGCGATCGCGTCGATCGACTTGGAATGAAACGAATCTATGATCCCAACGATATGGTCGCCCATGTCTCGCGCTCCTGGCACTTCGGATTTCTGCGTAATTTCGGGCATGGCTCATCCTTCGGCTCGGCGACGAGACACCAGCCAGCGCGATCTTCCGGTTACGGTTTGCGGTTAGCCGGTCTCGCCGTCGAGAACGACTTCATCCTTCTTTTTCCTGAGGGCCGGAACGATCATCGCGATCACGACGATTGCTGTCAGAAACAGAAACCCGGCGCTTATGGGCGAGGTGACGAACGTGGTCAGGTCGCCCTTTGACAGAAGCAGCGCCCGTCGGAAGTTTTCCTCGATCATCGGTCCCAGCACGAAGCCGAGGATGAACGGCGTCACCTCGCAATTGAGCTTGACCAGGACGTAGCCGACCAACCCGAAGACCGCGATGAGATAGATATCGAGGGGGCTGTAGTTGATGGAAAACACTCCGATACAACAGAACACCAAGATCGCAGGGAACAGCCAACGATACGGCAGGCGCAGCATGTTCACCCACAATCCGACGAGCGGCAGGTTGAGGATGACGAGCAGCAGATTGCCGATCCACATGCTGGCGATCAGGCCCCAGAAGAGAGCGGGATGCTGCGACATGACCTGTGGTCCGGGAGAAATGCCCTGGATCATCAGTGCACCTAGCATCAGGGCCATCGTGGCGCTGCCCGGAATGCCCAGCGACAGCGTCGGTATGAACGACGTCTGGGCGGCCGCGTTGTTAGCCGCTTCCGGCGCTGCAAGTCCGGCAACGGCCCCTTTCCCGAACTTCGACGGATCGCGCGAGACGCGCTTCTCGATCATGTAAGCGGCAAACGAGCTGATCGTCTGGCCGGCGCCGGGTAGGATGCCGAAGAACGTGCCGACCAGCGTGCCGCGAAGGATGGGGAAACCTGCCTCCCGCAACTCCTGGCGGCTCGGCATGAGGTTACCGACCTTGGCCGTGGCGACCTCCTGCGACCCCGAATTTTCGAGGTTCCTGACGATCTCCGAGATAGCAAAGAGCCCCATCGCCACGACCGTGAAGTCGATGCCTTCCACAAGGCCATAGGCCCCGAAGGTAAACCGACGCACGCCGGAATTGACGTCGGTGCCGGCAAGCCCGATCAGCACGCCCACCAGCGCCATGATGATGCTCTTGGAAAGGGAACCCTGCGCAAGTGCGGCAGTGAACACGACCGCCATCAGCATGAGGGAAAAGTAGTCGGCGGCCCCGAAGTCGAGCGCGATCGCCGTCAGCGGTGGACCGGCAAGCGCAATCAGCGCCGTTCCGAAACAGCCGGCGATGAAGGAACCGATCGCCGCAATGGCGAGTGCTGCACCGGCGCGCCCTTTGCGCGCCATCTGGTAGCCGTCGATGCACGTCACCACCGATGACGATTCCCCCGGCAGGTTCAAGAGGATGGCCGTGGTCGAGCCGCCATAGGCCGCACCGTAGTAGATGCCGGCCAGCATGATGAGCGCGCCTTCGGGCGGCAGGCCAAAGGTCAGGGGCAGGAGAACGGCGATCGTCACCAGCGGCCCGACACCCGGCAGAACGCCGATGAAGGTTCCCAGCAACACGCCGATGAAACAGTAGAGCAGGTTTTCCGGCGAGAACGCGACACCAAAGCCCAGCGCTAGATTGGAGAAAATATCCATCAGAAGAACCAAAGCTTGAGAGGAAGACCCAGCCCATAGACGAAGACGCCGACGGGGATGGCGGTCAGCACAACCAGCATGGCCGCCAGTTCGAGCCAGGTGCCTTCGGAACGCGAAAAGCGGCTGAGAAAGACTAGGGCGAGCACGCTTGCGACCAGGCCGTAGGACTGGATCAGAAGTCCGAACACCGCCACGGCGGCAAGCACGAACAGCAGCGGGCGCAGATGCAGCCTTTCCAGCGGCTCGGACGAATCCGGCCGCAACGCCGCGCGGATGGCGACAAGGGCTCCGAGTGCCGTGATGCTGATGCCGAGCACGACGGGGAAGTAACCCGGCCCCATCGCCGCCAGCGTTCCCAGCCGGTACGAACTGCCGATCACCGTCGCCCCGGCACCAAGCGCCATGAAGATGATTCCGGACAGTAGATCTTTCGTCACATGCATGATGGCATCTCAGCTCTGTGAAAGGATCGCCACGGACCCAAGTTCATCCGCCCCGACATTGGAAAGAGCGTCCCATCGCACGCGTTCGGCGTGCATGAAGCGGCCGAACCCATCGGCGCTACCGGGCGTGGACGAGAGTCCGCTCCGCTCCAGCGCAGAGGCAATCTCACCGAACGCCAGCGCCGACCGGCAAGCCGCATTCAACATCTCGGCCCTTTGGGACGGCAGGCTTTTCGACCCGACCAGCCCCAGCCAGTTGAGAACCACGCAATCCGGCATTCCCATCTCCGCCACGGAGGGCACGTCGGGAAGGAGGGGAATCCGGGTAGGCGACGTTACGGCGAGTGCGTGCAGCTCGCCGCGGCGGATACGCGGAAGCATCGACATCAGGTTGTTGAAGCTGAAGTCCACCCGGCCGGCGGCGAGGTCTGCGTAAAGCTCGTTGGTCTGATCGTAGATGACCGTATTAAGGTCGATATGCGCCTTCCGCCCAAACAGCTGCGTTGCCAGGAGGGGCGCGCCCACCGTGGCCGAAGCGGCGAAGCTCCGCCGGCCCGGCCCGGCCCGGCAGGCCGCCAGCACGTCGCCCAAGGTCCGATAGGGCGAGGACGCACCGGTCGCAAGGACCATCGGAGCCTGCGCGAGCAAGATGACCGGCGTGAAATCCTCGATCGGATCGTAGCCGGCCTCGGGCTGGGCATTCGGGAGAAGCGCATGGGTGCCGAGCGTGGCGATCATCAGCACGTCGGCGTCCTTGCTCGCCGCCACGAACCGCGCGGCCCGTGCGCCATCCTCGCCCTGGATGCGGTGGATTTCCACCGCACGCCCGGACTCGCGGCCGATGGCTGGCGCCATCAGGTTGGCAATGTCGTCGGAAGCGCTCCCCGGCGAGAAGCCAACCACAACCTGCAACGGGGCAGCGCCTCTGCCGGCAAGGCTTTCCGCCGGAAACTCGATCGCCTGCGTCACTGGGCTATCTCCAGTTTCGCCGCCTTCACGATATCACCCCACTTGTTGATTTCCGACGAAATATAGTCCTTGAATTCGGCAGGCGTGTCGGTGACGGGCTCGGCCCCGAGTTCACGCACTTTGGATGCGATCGCCTCGTCCTTCATGATCTCGCCGATTTCCTTGGCCAGACGCTCTGTGATCGCTTCCGGCGTGCCGGCGGGAGCGACGAGCCCGATCCAGGTGACAGCCTCAAAGCCCTCGAACGTTTCGGCAAGTGCCGGAATGTCCGGCGCGGCTTTTGACCGTTCGAGGCTGGTGAGGCCCAGCGCCTTCAGCGTACCCTGCTCGATATGCGGCTTGGCGGCGGGAAGGCTGCTGAAATACATTGACACTTCACCGCCGATAACCGCCGTCAAGGCCGGACCGCCGCCACGATAGGGAACGTGGGTAAGGTCGATGCCGGCCTTGAGCTTGAGAAACTCGCCGGACAGATGCGTCGTGCTTCCATTGCCGGCGGATGCGAACGTGAGTTCGCCAGGTGTCGCCTTCGCCTTCTCGACCAGCTCCTGGACGGTATTCACCCCAAGGCTGGGCTGTACGACGAGGACGTTCGGAAAGGTGGCCAATAACGATACCGGGGCGAAGTCAGTGCGCGGATTGTACGGCAGCTGCGGATCGATGGTAACGCTGATCGCCATCGGCGCAACATTCGCCATCAGGAGCGTATAGCCATCGGGCGCAGACTCGGCCACAACAGCCGATCCGACGGCGCCCCCTGCCCCGTCGCTGTTTTCGACAATGACCGGCTGTCCGAGGCGCGCCTGCAATTGTGCCGCGACCAGGCGTACGATGATGTCGCCGCCGCCGCTCGGGGCAAAGGGCACCACGATCCTTACAGGACGGTCAGGGTAGTCGTCGGCGAAGGCAGGGACAGTCGCCAGATGCGCCGACAGAGCGGACGCGGCGACAAATGCAGCCGCGTGACAGAAGGAACGTCGATTAATCAGCTTTGGCATGAGACTGCTCCACGGTTACGGCCCATTTCTTGGTCTCTGAAGACACGAAGGCGGCGAATTCCTCGGCGGTGTTGTCGACCACGTCGAAGCCGCGATCGAGCAGCCCCTGGCGTATGACGGGATCACTAATGACGCCCTGGAAAACTTTGTGGAGTTTGCCGATTATTTCCGCGGGCGTGCCCTTCGGCGCCATGAGGCCGAACCAGGTCACCGCTTCATATCCGGGATAACCGCTCTCGGCGACCGTCGGAAAGTTGGCTGCCAGCATGCTGCGCTGGGCGCTTGTGACGGCCAGTCCCTTGATCGCGCCGGCCTCGATCTGGGGTATTGCGGCCGGAAGCGTCAGGAATGCCGCGTCGATGCGCCCGCCCAGGAGATCCGTCAGGACAGGTGCGGCACCCTTGTAAGGAATGTGCCGGACGTCGATGCCCGCCGTGGACTTCAGCATTTCCATGGCGAGATGGCTTGGTCCGCCGTTACCGGAAGATCCATAGGTCAGTTCGCCCGGCTTCGAGCGCGCCAGTTCGACAAATTCCTGAAGGGTCTTGACCTGTACGTTGGGACCGACCGCCAGGATGAAGGCGGACGAGCCGAGCCGGATGATCGGCACGAAGTCCTGCTGTATCTCGTAGCCGGGGTCGTCATAGAGGCTCATGCCGATCGTGTGGGCGACATTACCCTGAAGCAAGGTGTAGCCGTCGGGCGCAGCATCCTTCACGACAATGGCAGCGAGATTGCCGCCCGCACCCGGCTGGTTTTCGATGATGAACTGTTGTCCGAGCTGCTTGCCGGCGGCTTCGCCGGCAATCCTCGCCAGCGTATCGGCGCCGCCGCCTGGCGGAAACGGCACGACGAAACGTATCGCCTGATTGGGATAGGTTTCCTGTGCCTGGACGGCATGAGGTTGAATGGCCAATGCCATCGCACAGAATGCGAACAGCCAGCCCGTTAGGCGTTTCATCACAGTTCCTCCCTTTGTTGAGATGCCGGCCACTCCTCAATGACGGCATCCTTCGTCTTGGCTAAAAGCGGTAGACCTCCGCGGGATTGTCGACCAGAACCTTTTTCAAGGCCGCGTCGTCAGGAATCCAGCTTGAAAGCAAGTCCACAAGATCTCCATCGTTGGGCATTGCCTTGTTGATCGTCGTGTGCGGCCAGTCCGTCGCCCACAGCAGGCGGTCCGGGCGCGTGGCGACGAGTTTATGGATGAACGGCGTCACATCAGGATACGGAAATTCCTGCTTCGAGACGCGCATCGGCCCGGACAGCTTGATCCAGCAGCGCCCTTTCTCCAGCAGCTGCAGCATGGCCTGGAAAACGGGGCCATCAAGACCAGCCTCGACCGGCACCTGGCCGATATGATCGACCACGACCGGCACGGGAAGGCCGGAAAGCAGATCCTGCTGGTCGACGAATTGCTCCGGGTTCATCCGAAACTGGAGATGCCAGCCAAGTGGTGCGATGCGGCGGGCGAGATCCATCGCAGCACTGGCGCCGGCGCCATTTTCGTGGCGCAGGTTCAGCCTTATACCGCGCACGCCGATCGCGTCCATGCGCTGGAGATCGGCGTCTGACACCTCCTCCGGCGTCACGACGACGACACCGCGCAGCGGGAACCTGTTCACGGCGAGCGCGTCCAGCAGGGCAGTATTGTCGCGCATGTAGGTGCTGGGCTGCACGAGCACTCCCCGCTCGATGCCCAGCGTGCCGAGAAGCGCGATATAGCGGTCCAAGGGGCCGTCGTGTGGCGTGTAGCGCCGCTTCGGGCTGTACGGGTATTTGTCTTGCGGGCCGAATATGTGGGCGTGGCAATCGCAGCTTCCCGCAGGCAGCTTGCGATCGGGCTTGCGCGTCTGCGCGACGGGCGCGGCAATGGTCGGCTCCACGATTGTGGCATCGGTAGTGGACATCGAAACTCCTCATTACGCTTTTCGGAGACGAACCGGCTTCGGCGGGCGGATGGCGATGGACTTGGCCGCATCGCCGACGGCCCGCCGTCCGAATTGCGGTTCGCGTCAGGCAGGCTGCAACGCGGCTTCCCGCTTGATCGTCTCAATGATGCCGGCCGTGAATGCCTTGGTGCCGGCCTTACCGCCGAGGTCCGGGGGCACGATGCCGCGCTCGATGGTCTTGCGCACGCCATTGTCGATGATGCGGCTGACGTCACGGCATTTTTCATTGCCGGTCTTCTGGAAGATCCACCGCATCAGCAGTGACGTCGAGAGGATCAGCGCGGAAGGGTTCGCCAGATCCTTGCCGGCAATATCGGGCGCCGTGCCGTGGACCGCCTGGGCCATGGCGTGATCGTGGCCGGCATTCAGCGACGGCGCCATGCCCACGCCGCCCGCAAGACCGGACGCCTGGTCCGACAGGATGTCCCCGAACAGGTTCGTCGTCGCCACGATCCGGAAACGCTGCGGATCGCGCGGGAAGGATGAGCTGAACGTATCCACGCGCACGATATCGATGTCGATATCAGGATAGGATGGGCGCAGCGCCTCGAAGGCATCGATGAACAGCCCTTCGGTCTGCGGCAAGGCGGTACGCTTGTGGATGATCGACATGCGCTTTTCACCAGCCGCACGGGCATAGTCGAAGCTGAAACGCGCGAAGCGGTCGGATGCCGCCTTCGTGATGACGCGCAACGACAGGGACACGTCTTCCGTCGGCTTGAACTCGCCGTAACCCCAGGCGAGATTGCGGTCCGGATAGAACCCTTCGGTGTTCTCGCGCAGCACCGTGATGGACAGGTCCGGCACCAGCGGATCGAACTGCGGCCAAGCCTCGACGGGGCGAACATTGGCGAAGAGCTTGAAACGACGGCGCAGCAGGCCGTTGGGATGGCCGCGCACCGGATCGTCCTTTGGATATTCGCCGGCAAATGTCGGGCCGACGATGAGAGCCTGATGGGTATCCACGACATCGAGGGTCTCAGCGGGCAGGGTGGAGCCCGTTGCCTCGTAGGCCTTCCAGCCGACATACGCCGATGTCAGCACGAGGGCCAGCCCGACCTGGGCTGCAGCCGCCTCGAGAACGCTTACCGTCGAATCTGTGATCTCCGGACCGATGCCGTCTCCCGGCAGAACGGCAATTTTCACGGGACTTTCCATCGGCATAACCACTCCTTGATTTCTTCCCTGCCTTTGACCGGTTGCGCTTGTTTTTTCGCAATCCGGCGACCGACATCGCGGCCTTGGCCGTCATTTAGGCGCCGTTGTGTTAGAGCGTCAAATAATATAGTCTTCCATTATTATAACCTTTCAGCATAATGAAAAACCATGAAGCTCCAGCACCTGCAATATCTCTGCGAGATCGTCGACAGCGGATTGAATATATCAAATGCTTCCGATGCTCTTAATCGGTCGCAGCCGGGCGTCAGCCGCTACATGAAGCAATTCGAGGACGAGCTTGGCGTAAAGGTATTTCACCGAAGCGGAAAACGATTGCTCGGCTTGACCAAAGCCGGGCAGGAGATACTTGGTATAGCACGGCGCATGATCAGTGATGCCGGAACGATCAGGACCATCAGCGACGAATACAGTGCGCGTGACGAAGGAACCCTCGTCATCGCGACAACCCATACGCAGGCGCGCTACATGCTGCCGCCCACTGTTCTGGCCTTCGTCCAGCGTTATCCGAAGGTTAGGCTGAGCCTGAAGCAGGGCAATCCCACGGAAGTGGCGACCTGGCTCACATCCGGCATGGCGGACCTTTCCATCGCGGCAAGCCCCTCCCAGCCGGCCGCACCCCTCCTCCTCCTGCCGTCATACGATCTGGGGCGCATCATCCTGACCGTGCCCGACCACGAATTGCTGAGCGGCGGCCCGATCACGCTGGAGCGCCTCTCGCGCTTTCCCATGATCACCTATGACGATGTCTTCACGGGCAGCATTCAAATTCACGAGACCTTTCGCAAGGCGGGACTGGAACCGCGCGTCATCGTCAGCGCGACCGATTCCGACGTCATGAAGGCCTACGTAAAGATCGGCCTCGGCATCGCTATCGTCGGCGACATCGTCTACGACGAAAAGGTCGATGCCGATATCCGCGCCATAAACGTGTCGCATCTGTTCAGGCCCAACACGATCTATATCGGCCTGAACCGGGAATCCTACGTCCGCAGCTACACCTACGATTTCATCCGCATGTTCGATCCCCGATGGACGGCGGCCAAAGTGCGCAAAACCCTTGAAAGAGCGCACTCCTCCGATGCCATCGCCTCCAACGAGATCACCGCCATGCCGGCGCCGTTGATGCAGTCCACCCGCCTTGAAAGCTGATGCGCAATTTCAAGCTATGAAGGAGCTGTCATGCCCCGCATGTTAAACCTGCGTCAGTTGGAGGCGTTTCGGGCCCTGATGCTGACGGGCACCACGGTGCAGGCCGCCGCCATGCTGGGGATTACGCAGCCGGTCATCAGCCGCCTCATTTCCGACCTGGAGTTTCAATCCGGCCTGTCCTTGTTTGTCCGCAGCGGCGGCCGTCTGCGTGCCACGCCCGAGGCCGACATCTTATTCGCAGAGCTGGAGCGGACGTTTTATGGTCTCGACCACCTCAGCAGCTTCATCAAAGGCATCCGCAATGTGGGCGGGACGCTGAACATCCTGGCCACCATGCCCATGGCACACGGCATCCTGCCCTCCGTTTTCCAGCGGCTGAGCAAAAACAATCCGGACCTACACATCACGCTGAAGACCGTGCTCAGCCGCGATGCGCGCGCCTGGCTCGACACGCAGCAGTTCGATGTCGCGCTGACCAACTATCCGATCGATTACCCCTCCTCTTTCACGCAGGACTTCATCCGGGTGAACGCCGTCTGCATCATGCCGCCGGACCATCCGCTGGCCGCACGCGACGTCGTGACGGCCGACGATCTGCGCGGTGTGTCCTTTGTCGCCATGCCTCCCGGTTCACGGCACCGCCAGAAGGTCGACCTGGCCTTCCAGCAGTCGGATGTGACGCCCAGGATATTGGTCGAGGCGCAGACGAGCGCGATCATCTGCGAAATGGTGGCGACGGGCATTGGTGTCTCGGTGGTGGACGAGATTTCGGCCCGCGCGTTCTTGTCGAAAGGGCTCGTTTTGCGGCCCTTCCTGCCAAAGCTGATTTATGAGTTCCGTATCCTGCTGCCGATGCAGCGGGAAATGTCCCACACCAGCCGCATCTTCATCAAACATGCCCGGGAATATGTCGCAGAGGCTTGGCCCGGCCAGAAATAGCGAGGGGAACCGGAAAGCTCCCCTCCTGGACGGTCAGCCATAGATCTCGTGGATCACGGCTTCGACTTCCCGCTCGCCGATTTCGACCTTTTCGTAAATCAGCTTTTCCAGCTTCTCGAAAACGCGCTCGATATTGGCGGATTCCGGGTTCAGGCCCATCGATTCGATCTTGACGGTGACGGGTGCGGTCTTGCCGCGTCGCAGCGAGGTCGAACCGAAGGAAACCGAGCGCCGGTTGCCGACGGTCTCGGCCTTGATGTTCTCCCAGAAATACCACTGGCCGCGCAGGATGCCGCCCAGATGGCTGCCGCCATAGGAATACATGTGCGGGCCGGTGACCGGGCGGTTGCGGGCAATGGGGAACTTGTAAAGCTCGGCGACCATTTCGCTCAGCGGCGTCAACTGGGTCATGTCGAGGCCGGTGCGGATGTTGTAGAGCGATTCCAGCACCGGCACGACCTGCTCGAAGGCCGCATTGCCGCAGCGATGTCCGGTCGAGTTGATAGTGACGTCGCAGGTGAGCGCGCCGGCACGGATCGCCTCGATCGAGTTGATGGTGGCAAGGCCATAGTCGTCGTGGCAATGCACGCCGATCTCGATATCCGGCCCCGCCAGCGCGCGGACGTAGCGGACAAGGAAGGCCATCGTTTCCGGTACGAACCAGCCGCGCACGTCATAGACGACGATGCGGTCCGCACCCGCATCCTTGGCCGCGCGCACGACGCGGGCCACGAGGTCCAGCCGGTGATAGTCCGTACCGACCGCGATCTTGCGGGCGCCGGACTGGCGGGCGTGGCTGACGGCATCGCCTATACGGCCCTCGATGTCGCCGTTCCAGTTCTGCGGGCAGAGGGCGTTGGTCATGATGTAACCCCAGTAGCCCACCAGGTTGACCAGGTCGGCGCCGGAATCGATGGTCTTCTGGATTTCGGTCCGGTAGTCGGGATCGTAGTAGCGGGTGTGCAGGCCAAGCTCCATCTTGCTGCCCGCGTTCCGCAGCATCTTCACGAATTCGATATGCTCCGGGATGGTCGGGTAGCCGACCTCGGCCTCGACGACGCCCATCGCCTCCAGCTTTTCAGCCAGCACCATCTTGATGCTGTTGTTGGCATAGACGCCGGGCGTGTTGATGCCGGAGCGCAGCGTATCGTCGCGAATGATGCAGCGGTCCATCACCCCCTGCGGCCGGTGCCCCATCGCCACCTTGTTGACGAGCGGCGTCATCCAGCGCTCCTGCTCGTCGATGTCGACCTCTTTCAGCAGGTCCGGGTGTTGTTCGCGTAAGCTCATGATATCTCTCCCAAATGGTTAGTCGATGATGATGAAGCAGTCCTGCGGGGCGATGGCGGCATAGGCCGCGGCGCCGGGCTGCAAGCGGATGTAGGGGGGAACCTTGGCGGTCAGCGTCTGGCCGTCCTCGGTGACGAGGGTGTATTCGATGCCTTCGCCGAGGAAGACCGCGTCGCGCACCGTCACGGGCCAGATGTTGCAGCCCGGAGGCAATGATGCGGTATCCTCGACCAGGCGGATGAGTTCCGAGCGGATGCCGAACTGCACGGCTGTGCCCGGACCGCCGACATCCGGCCGTTCTGGCGCGCCGACGATCGCGCCGGCGGCGGTGCGATAGCGCGCCAGGCCTCCCGTCACCCCGCTGTCGGCCACCGTGGCGGGTAATAGGTTGACGCTGCCGAGAAAGCTTGCGGCAAAGCGCGTCCGCGGGCGTGAATAGAGCTCGTTCGGTCCATCGATCTGCACGATGAGGCCCTTGTCCATCACCACGATCCGGTCCGAGATTGCCAGCGCTTCGGATTGATCATGCGTGACGTAGATCGCGGTGATGCCCAGGCGCCGCTGGATCTCGCGAATCTCGCCGCGCAATTGTTCGCGCAGCCGCACGTCGAGATTGCTGAGCGGTTCGTCGAACAGCAGGATCTGGCAGCGCGAGGCGAGCGCACGGGCAAGCGCGATGCGTTGCTGCTGCCCGCCGGACAGCCGGCCGGGCGAGGTGTCGCGCGCATGCGCCAGCCCCACCAGCTCCAGCGCCTGCATGGCTTGCGCCTCGCGATCGGCCTTGGAGAGTTTCTGGCGCAGCAGCGGATAGGCGACGTTCTCGGCGACCGTCATGTGCGGCCACAGCGCATAGGACTGGAACACCATGCCGATGCGACGCTTTTCCGGCGGCAGGTCCAGCCGCTTTTCGGCGGAATAGACGCAGGTATCGCCCAGCCAGATTTCGCCCCCGGTCGGCCCTTCCAGCCCGGCTATGCAGCGCAGCGTCGTGGATTTTCCGCAGCCGCTTGGTCCTAGCAAAGTGACGAGTTCGCCTTCGCCGACATTAAGCGAAACACTTTCCACCGCGCGAAAGCTGCCGAAGGATTTTTGAAGATTGTTCAGGCGCAGCATGCGTCTACCCTGCCTTTTGTCCGACCTTCAGGCCGAAAATGAAATTGGAAACCAGATAGACCGCCAGGATGAACAGCGAGATTCCCGTGCCCAACGCCGCCACTTCGGGATATTTCCCCTCGAAATAGGCGTCGAAGATCAGCACCGGCAGCACGACGGAATTGAAGGCATAGAGCAGGACCGACGTGTTCAGCTCCTTCACGAAGGAGATGAAGTAGAGCACCCAGCTCGACAACAGGCTCTCGCGGATCAGCGGGAAGGTGATGGTGAGCGCAGCCACCGTCTTGTTGGCGCCCGAGACCCGCGCAGCATTTTCGAGGTCGCCGTCGATCTGCGTCAGCGCGGCGGACATGTTGCGCACGCCGAAGGACAGGAACCGCGTGATATAGGCGATCATCAGGATCCAGATCGTGCCGTAGATCGGCAGCGGCACCCGTATCCAGGCCCACAGCAGCGCCACCCCCAACACCACGCCCGGCACGCCGACGGTCATCGAGCTCAGGAGATCCAGCGTGTGTCGCCCGGAAGCACGGGAGAAGGTCACGATATAGGCGATCACGGCGGTCAGGACGCAGGCGATCAGCCCGCCGACCACGGCCAGAAAAAGCGTGTTCCAGGCAGCCCGGAAGAACAGGCCGCGTGAGAATACGGATTCGTAGTTGATGGTGGTGAAGTTGGTGAACTGGGTCGTCCAGTAGGACTGGAACGACGCGGTGACCATGGTGGCGAGCGGCATCAGGGTGGAGATGGACACGAACAGGACGAGGCCACCCAGCGCGACCCAGCGCCAGGGTCCGAGGCTGACCAGCATGGGGCGATAGCTCTTGCCGCTGACGGAGACATAGGTGCGGCCTGCGATGAACCGGCGCTGCAACAACAGTGCGACGGCGGTGATGATGACGAAGGAAATCGAGATCACCGTGGCATAGCCATAATCCGGCGGCGGATAGGCGACCTTGAGGTAGATTTCGGTCGGAATGAAGGGAATTTGCGACGGCATGCCGAGAACGGCCAGAACACCGAAATTCTCCATCGACAGCACGAAGACCAGCAGACCGGCGGCGAGGATGCTGGGCGTCACCAGTGGGAATGTCACCCGTAGCAGCGTCTGGAACATCGTCTGCCCGCTGAGGCGCGAGGCCTCTTCCATCGAGGAATCGATGGCCTTCAGCGGTGCCGAGGTGAACAGGAACACATAGGGTGTCATGTAGAAACCCAGCACCATGGCGATGCCGGCAAGGCTGTAGATGTTGATGCTCATCGGCAGCCCGATGGCGGCGAAGATCCTGTTCAGGAGCCCGACTTCCGGTGCGCCAAGCCCGCTCCACGCGACCGCGCCGATGAACGGCGAGATGAAGATCGGCAGCGTCACCAGCACCTCGCAGATGCGGCGGCCGGGAATATCGGTGCGCGCGATCAGAAAGGCCGCCCCAACGCCGCTGACGGTGGCGATGAGCATCGAGCCGGTGCTGACGATCAGCGTGTTGCGCCATGCCAGCCAGAACTGGCCGCTGGTGAAGATGCGCGAGAAGTTGGCAAGCGACAGTCCGCCATCGGCCGCACCGCCGTGCGAGGCGAAGCTGCCGTAAACCAGGCTCACCATCGGGTAAACGACCAGCAGACATAGAATGGCGATCAGGCAGTAGCACAGTAGCGTCTGGCCCGATATCCGGGTGAAACCCCACCCGGAGCCGGATACCTGCCGATGCAGGTCGCGGTTTTCGCTGACGCTCATGCGTGTCCTCCCCGGCAGGCATCGGCCAGTGCTGCGATGAGCTCCGCTGCCGAATGGCGCTCCAGTTCCGCCACGATCGAGATGACCCGCTCCGCCGATGCTGCGCCGCCGACCGGGGCGACCATGCGGCGGAATTTCGTAGCGATCTCGTCGAAAGAAGGCGGCGTGTCGGCGTCCCCGGAAGGCGACAGGATGACCTCTTCGACCGAACGGCCGTCCTTCAACAGCGCGGTGACCGAGGCGCCAAAGCGCGGCATCGCGTCATCCGCGAGCAGCTGAACAGAGGGCATGTGCGCGCGGATTGCGGGGCTCCACAGGTCTTCGTCATAGATGTCTGCCGTCCAGACATGACCGCGGTCGAGCACCAGCGCCAGGTTGAACTGCATGCTCAGGCGCGCGGCCAGAAGCGTGCCGGCCTCGGGATCGTTGTTGTCGCGCTCCACCACCGGATGGCAGCGCACCACAATTTCGCGGATGTCATCCACCGAGATGCCGTGCGTGACCAGCAGCCTCTCCGTCGCGGCCGAGGCAGCCAGCGTCGAGTTGCAGCCGTAATAGAGACGGAAACTCGTCTCCTCGATCAGGTAGCGCTCGCCGAGATTGCGGGTCAGAACCTCCAGGTCATAGCTGTCGGACAGCGCGCGGCAGAAACCCTTGTCGCCCTCCAGCACGGTCACGGGGCCGGTCAGCCCATGTTGCACCAGAATGCAGGCTTCCACCCCATTCTGCGCCGCGCGCCCGGCGTGAAAAACCATGGTCAGCGCGCCGTCGTGATGGAATTCGTAGAGGCCTGCCGCCTGCGATCCGGCGACGCCGAAGGCATTGGCCAGCAGGTCCGCATTGAGGCCCATCAGATTGCCGGCGGCGGCCGCCGCGCCGAAGGTGCCGACGGTGCCGGTCGTGTGGAAGCCCCGCTCGCGGTGGCTTGGCGCGGTCGCCGTGCCCACGCGAGCGTTCATTTCATAACCGGCAACCAGCGCGGTCAGGATATCGCCGCCGTCGCGGCCAAGCCATTCGGCTACGGCCAGCGACGGCATCACGATGCAGCCGCCGGGATGGGATGTGGAGGGCTTGTGAATGTCGTTCAGCCCCACACTGTAGAGCGTCATGGCATTGGCATAGGCCGCATTGCGAACGCTGGAACGGAAATCGCCTGTACCGGCAAAGACCGTGCAGTGCGGATGGCCGCCGAGGAGGCGCATGGCCTCGACGGCGCCCTGCCCCACCGTGCCGCGCGTGCCCAGCACCAGGCATGCCAGCCCGTCGAGGAGCAGGAGCCTTGCCCGCTCCACCGCCGAGGCGGGAATGGCGTCGAGGCGCAATTCCGCCAGATGCCGCGCCAGTTGCCGCGTGGCGCCTAAACCCTCCGTTTTCATCAGTATCCCCAGGCGCTGCGGACGGTGGTCTGCACGGTGTTCTGCTGCGCGATCATGTCGGCAAGCGGCATGTCCAGCACCTTGATTTCGCTCAGCGGCACCATGCCCTCGCGCGGCTTCACTGCCGGGTGCAGCGAATAGGAATATTGCGAGTTGAAGATCTGCTGGCCCTCGGGCGAGGCCAGGAAGTCCATCATCACCTTGGCCGCGTTCGGGTGCGGCGCCTTGGCCACAATGCCGACCGGGCTCCAGATCATCGGCGCGCCGTCCGTCGGGAAGAGCGCCTTGATGGGCGCACCCTTCTCCAGGATCGCCTCGTCGGTCATGTAGTTCAGACTGACGCCGACCAGCAGTTCGCCGGTAATGATCCTGTCGTTGATCGGGCCATGGCCCGGAAACAGCTTGGGCTCGTTCTTGGCCATTTCGGCAAAAAACTCAGGCCCATAGAGTTTCCACACCGCATATTGCCAGGTATAGGCGCCGCCGGCCAGGCGCACGTCCATGATGCCGACCTTGCCCTTGAACTTGGGATCGGCCAGATCGCGAAGGGATTTGGGCGCATCCGCGTCTGACACCTGTCCCGCATTGTAGGCGATGTTGAGGAAGTGCGCGCGGGCCACGAACCAGGTCTTGTCCGGATCCACATATTGCGGATCATAGGCCGCGTATTCGCTCGAAGCATAGGGCACGAGGCGCCCCGCCTCCTTCAGTTCGGCGATCGTGCCGACGTCGGACACATGGATGATGTCGCCGTTGACGCGATTGGCGTCCTGTTCGGCTATCAGGCGTTCGTAGACCTGCGAGGACCCCGCACGATAATATTCGGCCGTGATCCCCGGATATTTGGCGTTGAAGGCCTTCGTCAGCGAATCGAGCAATTCGGACGGCGAAGCGCTGTAGATGACGACGGAGCCTTCCTGTCGCGCCGCCTCCAGCGTCGCCTCGTCCATGGCCAGGGCCGGCTGGCTCGAATAGGCCCCCATGGCGATCGCCAGGGCGACCGTTGCGAGGGTAGTGGCTGATCTTTCCGTCTTCAAATGTTCGTGCATGGTTTCTCCTCCCAGGAAACGATGTGAATTTTCAGTGCTGCTTCGGATCCAGTTTAATAATCAGGTTGAAATATGCGTCGACCGTCAGTGTTGTGTCTGGCGGGATCACTGTCGTGGACTCATCTTCCTCGATGAGCAGTGGGCCGCGCAGTTCGACACCAGGTTTGAGGATGCTGCGCGGGATGGCGGATGTCAGCAGCCGACCGCCGGCCGCGGCGAAATAGGCCATGCGCTCCCCCACGCTGGGGTTTGTTGCGCGCGCCACGGCCTGGGCGGTCGCCAGTTGCGGCTTGGGTCCGCTGACTTGGACCTGCCAGTTCAGGGCCTCGACCCCGACGCGCCGGTTGGCCCTGCCGTAGACCCGTTCGAATTCGTCCGAAAAGGCCGTCGTCAGGTCGTCCATCGTCGCCTCGTCCAGCGCCGCGTTCGAAAGCGTGATCTTCAGTTCCGAGCTCTGGCCGCGGTAGCGGAGCGAGGCGAAGCGGCGAAGCCGCATCTCGTCATCCGCCACCCCGGCATCCTTCAGGAACCGGCGACCTTTTTCCTCCAGCCGCGCCAGCAGAGCGTTGATCGCCGCGGTGTCGGCGCCCTTCAGCGCGGTCGGATGGCCCTGCATCAGCGTGATCGACAGCGGCGCGGCAAGGAAGCCGAAGGCCGAGGCGACACCGGCAGCATAGGGAATGATGACTTCGGAAATGCCGAGCTTGCGGGCCAGTCCGCAGGCATGCAGCGGCCCTGCGCCGCCAAAGGCCAGCAGTGCGAATTTTCGCGGATCGACGCCACGTTCCAGAAGGTGCAACTGCGCGGCTTGGGCCATGTCCTCCGTCACGATCTCGTGGATCCCCCAAGCCACCCGCTCCGGCGACAGGCCGGACGACGCGCATAGCGGCTCCATGGACGCTTGAGCCGAAGCCGCATCCAGCTTCATCCGGCCACCGAGGAAATAGTCGGGGTTCAGGTATCCGAGCAGCAGGTTCGCATCCGTCACCGTGGGCAACTCGCCCCCGCGCCCATAGCAGGCCGGTCCCGGCTGCGCGCCCGCGCTGTGCGGGCCGACCTTCAGCAAGCCCATCTCGTTCAGCGCGGCGATGCCGCCACCGCCCGAGCCGATTTCGAGCATCTCCACCACCGGGATGCGGATCGGAATCCCGCTTCCCCGCTTGAACCGGTAACGGCGCGCGGTTTCCAGCTCGTCGGCGGTTATGATCTCGCCATCGGCGATGAACATGATCTTGGCGGTGGTGCCGCCCATGTCGAAGGCCACGAGATTGGGCCGCCCCAGCAGCTCGCTGTAGTAGCGCGCGGCGACTGCTCCGCCCGCGGGACCGGACTCCATCAGCCTGATCGGAAATGCGGTTGCCGTATCGACCGTGGTCAGCCCGGCATCGGAGAGCATCAGATAGAGGTCGTGGTTGTATCCCGTCCGGGCCAGTTCCTCGGCCATGCGATCGAGATAGCGGCGCATGAGGGGCTGGGTATAGGCATTCGCCACGGTCGTCGACGTGCGCTCGTACTCCCGAACATCGGGCGACACTTCGGACGACAGGCTGACCGCGACATCGGGTGCGACTTCTCGGATCATCTCGCGCACGCGCTCCTCATGCGCACCGTTGCGGTAGGCGTGCAGGAACGAGACGGCGATCGCCTCGACCCCCTGCGCGACCATCGCGTCGACAGCGGCCCGTGCATGGACATCGTCCAACGGCTCGATCGCGCGGCCGCTGTGGTCCATCCGTTCGGCGATCTCGCCCACGCGGCTGCGCGGAACCAGCGGAGACGGCACTTCGATGAACAGATCGTCGATGTCGAAGCGCTTGCCCCGGCGCATTTCCAGAATATCGCGGAAGCCACGCGTGGTGAGCAGACCCGTGCGCGCACCCTTTTGCTCGATCAGCGCGTTGATCACCAGCGTGGTCCCATGGATCACGTGCCGCAGATCGCCCGCCTCGATGTCGGCATCCTCAAGCAGCCGCTTCACGCCATCCAGCGCACCAAGCGAGGGATTGTCGGGCGTGGTCAGGACCTTGCCCAGGAGCTGGTCGCCCGTGATGGCATTGACCAGAACCAGGTCGGTGAACGTTCCGCCGATGTCGATACCCAGACGATACATGTCAGACTCTCTCAAGAAGGGCGGCAGAGGCGGCGGCCGGTTCGCGCAGCCGGAGGGTTTCGACCTCGTCGACAGTGCCGTCCGGGTGCAGCGCGACGCCGTAGTGGGTGGCGGCGGCCTCGCGGCTGACCCAGCCTTCGGCGACATCCGCCAGAACCTCGGCCAGGGGGCGTCTATGGGGATAGGACATACCGCCGCCGCCCGACAGGCCGATTTCCAGTTCATCGCCCAGGGAGAGCCGCACCTGCGTTTTCCCCGGCAACGTCCGTCCGCCGAGCCGGTTGTAACCTTGCCCGCCCGCACCACCACCGGCATAGCCGGCGGCCAGCGTATGGACCTTGATGTTCTGTACCAGCACGCTGAGCGGCCGGTCGCTTTCGCAGCGCAGGCCGATGCTTTGGCCGAGCCCCCCGCGATACCGTCCGGCACCACCCGAGTCCGAAATCAGCGACTTGTGCGTCACCGTCAGGGGCAGGGAATTTTCCAGCATTTCCACCGGCGTCTCGGCGCCTGCGGCGGGGAAGGACATGCAGGACACGCCGTCCTTGCTGGACCGTGCGCCGAGCCCGCCCATGAAATGCGGGGTCTCGGCGATGTTGCGGCCCTGCGCATCCGTCCCGAAGCAACGGATCACGCATTTGATGCCGGATTCGGCGATCATGCGGTCCGGTGCGACCTCGGCGAGCGCGCCGAAAATCGCGGCAGGAATGAAGTTTCCGGTCGAGGATTTCATGCGCACCGGCGCGGGGTGGCGGGCATTGAGAAAGGTGCCGGACGGCGCTTTCAGCCGCACCGGGGTCAACAACCCAGCATTATAAGGAATGTGCGGTGCGACGATGCAGCGGATGGCATAGGCGGTCCAGGCTTCCGTATAGGCTTCGGTGCAGTTGATGCCGACGGCGCTTTGCGGCCCGGTGCCGTCATAGTCGACGGTCACCGATCCATCCTCATGCCGTTCGATCGAGACCGAGATCGATAGCGGCTCGTCGGTTTCCACGCCGTCGAGCAGAATGGTGTTGCGGTGTTTTCCAGCCGGGATAGTCGCCAGCAACCCCGCACGCATCGCAGCTTCGGATCGCGTGATGATTTCGTCCGCGATGGGTTGCAGGTCCTCCAGCCCATTGTCTTCCAGGAAGGCCGTGACCCGGCGCTGGTCGAGGTACAAGGCGGCGATGAAGGCGCGGATATCGCCCTCCAACTGGTCGGGCACGCGCACGTTGGCGCGGATCAAGGCCCAGACCTCGGGCACATCATGCCCGCCGCGCAGCAGGTGGACGACGGGCAGGCTCAGCCCCTCCTCGAACACCTCGCGGGCGTCACTGGAAAGGCTGCCGCCGATGTCCGGCACATGCGCCATCGTTTCGGCGAAACCGACCAGCCGGCCGCAATGGAACAGCGGCTTGATCACCGAAATATCGTAGAGGTGGCCGCAGCATAGCCAGGGATCGTTGGTGATGAAGACATCGCCTTCGCTGATGTCGTTTGCCCCGAAGCGTTGAAGGATCGCGGTCACGGTGCGCGGCGACGGCGCCAGCTTGCTGGACACGCCGGTGTCCTGCGCGATCATCCGCCCTTCCCGGTCGTACAGAAGACAACCGAAGTCGCCGCCCTCGCTGACGATCTTGGAAAAAGACGTCTTGACGATGGTCAGAGCGGCCTCCGAAAGGAAGGAAATCAGCCGCTGCCATTGGATTTCAATATCCACGGCATCCATACCACTGCGCCCCATGAATGCTTTCCCCTTTGAAGATCGTGAGCCCATCATTGAGGTGGGGAGGCTATTAAGCAACCTAATAGACTGCATAAGTGTATGTCTATTTGCTATAGGCGAACGAGCCGCCTTTGAGGGCCTCGGCATGGACGTCAAAAGACCCGCAAGGGCTGTGCAAGCGCCTTGCGGGTCAGAACGAAGCCGATATCGAATGATGAAAACAACGACACCCGGCTTCGCTCCGAAGCCGGGTGTTTCAAGGCGCAGGATAGACGCTGGAGCTGCCCCGGAAGGGCGCCCCGCCTTCACGCGTCAATCCGCTCCCGCCTGCACGGGGTTCGGCCGCCGCTTCTCGATTGCATGCTTGAGAAGGGCCGCGCAGCGGAAGATGCCATGGGCGAATTTTCCATAGGGCAGCGTCACGAACAACCCCATCACGAAGCCGAGATGGATGGCCAGCAGCAACGGCATCGCGGGGCTGTCGCGCCAGGCGAGAAGCGCCAGGCCGGTCAGGCTGATGAAAAACAACAGTGCGATGAAGCCACGGTCCATGGTCTTCTGCTTGTCGTCCATCTGTAGCGGGTTGCGGCGCATGTTCAGCCAGAACAGGCCGGCCGGGCCGATGAGAAGGCCGATGCCGCCGAGCGTTCCCAGGATGACCGGCAGACTGAAGATCGGATATGGCGCCTCCAGGCCGAAGAGGTAGTGGTAGAGCGTCGCCACCGACGTGGAGGCGAAACACAACATGAAGCCGTAGAAGGTGAAGTGATGGAACCGCCGGCGCCAGAGCGTGAAGGCATCGTCCTCGTTGTTGCAACCGTCGCCGTGGCCGCCGCCGAGATATTGCAGCGTCAACGCCGATTTCGCCGCCTCGCCGACGGCGGCGGGCATCGCAACAGGTTTTCCGGGCTCGGAAACCTGCCGCCAGAATCGCGTGACGCCGATCGTCAACGCGACGACCGAAAACAGCGACGCCGCGCCGAACACGAGGGCGAGCGTATTGTGTGGGAAGATCGCATAGAACTCGCCTTCGAGGCCGGGCACGAACAGGCTGCCCTTGATCAGGATGGTGGCGATGAGGAAAGCCGCGACGCCGAGGCTGACCGCCATGGCGACGGTCAGGCCGTTGCAGCGATAGAGTTCACCGAAGGCCCTCGGGAAGGCATATTCGATATAGGTATCGCGCCGTACCTGCGCCAAGGCCTTTGGGACATTCACGCCGAATTCGTGCGGCGGGGCATATTGGCAGGCATAGAGGCATGCCGAACAGTTGTGGCAGAGATTGGCGAGGTAGTGGGCATCCGCGACGTTGAAGTCCAGCCGCCGCGTCATGGCGGGAAACACCGCGCAGAAACTCTCGCAATAGCGGCAGGCGTTGCAGATGTGGAGGATGCGATCGACCTCCGCCACATTGGCGTCGAGCTCCCGTTCCGCCTTGCCGGCGAGGTCCATCAGCGTGTCGATGGCGGCCATGTCAGTGTCTCCCGATCGTGTGCGCGGCGCGCGCCGCTGCGGCTGCGCCCGTTCCGGCAATGCGCCCGAAGGCCGTGCCGATGCTCATGCCGACGCCGGCCGTGTATCCCTTGCCGAGCACATTGCCCGCCATCATCTCGCCCGCCACGAACAGGTTGGGGCTTGGCCTGTCCGCGAACCGCACGGCCGCGGTGTCGTCGACCTTGAGCGAGAGGTAGGTAAACGTAATGCCGGGCCTCAGCGCATAGGCATAGAAGGGTGCCGTATCGATCTTCTGCGCCCAGTGGGTCTTGGCCGGCGCCACGCCTTCGGTCATGCAGTCGTCCAGAACCGTGTGGTTGAAGGTGCCGGGCTGACAGGCGGCATTGTAACCATCGAGCGTTTGCATGAAGGTCTCGACGGGAAGCTCCAGCTTTGCGGCAAGCTCCGGGAGGCTGTCGGCGACCACGCCGGGAAAGACCGGCGGCATGAAGCGTCCGACAACCTTCCTGTCGATGATCGAATAGGCGATCTGGCCGGGCTGCTGGGCAACGAGGCGCCCCCAGATCGCGTAGCGCTTCGGCCAGAAATCCTCCCCCTCATCGTAGAACCGCTCCGCCTGCCGGTTGACGACGACACCGAGCGAGACGCAATCAATGCGGGTGCAGATGCCGCCGTCATAGAGCGGCGCGCGGGCATCGATGGCGACGCAGTGGCCTTGCGAGGGATCGCCGATCATGTCGGCACCGGCCTTCATCATCGCCTTCAGAATAACGCCCTGGTTGAAGCGTGTTCCGCGGATCAGAAAATTGTCCGCCGGCCACTCGCCGCGATCGTTGCGGCCCCAGGCTTCGCGCAGCCATTCGCGGTTGGATTCGAAACCGCCGGCGGCGAGGACACAGGCCTTCGCGGTGATCCTTTCACCGGCTTCCGTGACGACGCCGACAAACCGGTCGCCATCGAGCAGCATCTCGGTAACGGGCGTTTCGTAGCGGACCTCCACGCCAAGCGCCTCGGCGCTTCGATAGTAGGCGTTGACCAGGGCCTTGCCGCCGCCCATGAAGAATGCGTTGGTGCGCGCCACATGCAGCGCGCCGGACAGCGGCGGCTGGAACCGAACGCCGTGGCGACGCATCCAGTCGCGACAGTGCGACGAAGCGCGGATGACGAGGCGCGCCAGATGTTCATTGGTCTCGCCGCCGGTGACCTTGAGAAGGTCCTGCCAGTATTCTTCCTCGGGATAGGCCTCGATCAGCACGTCCTGCGGCGCGTCGTGCATGCAGCGGAGATTGCGGGTGTGCTGGGAGTTTCCGCCGCGCCAGTCCTTCGGCGAGGCTTCGAGCATCAGCACGGAGGCGCCCGCTTCGCGCGCCATCAGGGCTGCGCAAAGCGCAGCATTGCCGCCCCCGACAATCAGAACATCGACCACGATCCGCGTCTCCTCAAAGGTTTCAACCAACCTTTAGGGAACGCACCGGATATCGACCATCATCGAAGACTGAAGGCAGCTTCACGATTCGTGAAGAGTGGCACCCATCCACCGCCCGTCACGCACGAGCCCGCCGACGACCTTACGCAGCTGCGCACGCAGCGCGAGGGCCGCGGGAGACAGCTCATGCTCCGGAAGGCTCACCAGGAGATTGGTTCGCCGGGCCCCCTCGTCGGAAACGGGCCGAACAACGAGCGCTGATGTGGAGGGGCGGGCAAGGGCTGCACCGGGTTGTATCGTATAGCCCAACCCTTCCGTCACGGCCTCCATGATCACGGCCAGGGAATCGATTTCCATCGCGATGTTGGGGACGATATCGGCGGCGCTGAACGAGCGGTCGAGGCTTGCCCGAAGACCGTGCGTCCTGCTGGGCAGGATGAGGGGAAGTCCCGACAGTTCTGCCAAGGTGACGGGCTTGCTTGTCAGTTGCCCCTCGCCTTCCATCGCTGCACCGATGAGAAAAAGGCTCTCGTCCAGCAGGGGAATTGCCTCGGTTTTGGCAAAGGTCACGGATTCGGCGTTGAACAGCACTGCCAGATCGATCTGGCGCAGTTTCAGCATCCCCGCGAGATGGCCCGACATGCCCTCCACAAGTTGCAGGCGAATGTTCGGATGGCGCCGTGCCATGGCCTTGATAAGCGGCAGGGCCAGGACGGACGCCGTCGTCGGAGCCAGGCCCAGCGAAACCATGCCCGAAAGCCGGGCGCCTTGCGCGGTGGCGGCCGCGGCATCGACATGCCTGAGGGCCAGCGTCGCATGACGGCAGAAGGCAGCACCAGCCTCCGTCGGCGTGACACCTGAGGCGCCACGCACAAGAAGCCGGGTGGACAGCTCGCTTTCGAGACGGCTGATCTGCTGGCTCAACGCTGACGTTGCCATTCCAAGCTGTGACGCCGCCTTTCCCAGGCTGCCACATTCAACGGCCGTCACCAGATATTTGAGCTGCCTGAGTTCCAAAACATGCCCCACGGTTGGTTTCACCCGGCACCGTAAGCACATCCGCGCGGTTCGGAAAGCGCGGCGGCGATCAAGGCCTTTGGATGGAGCGGAACACGGCGGGCGCGAACATATGAATGCAAATCTGCCGCACGATCTGGTGAAAGACGACCAATGCCACTTCCGCCTTGATCGCCAGGGCGACGAGCGACATTTCCGTCGTGCCGCCCGGCGCGAGAGCCAGGAAGGTCGCCGGATAACCGCCGCCCGACCACCGCGCAACACCCCAGGCGGCAAGAGCGGCAATCGCCACCATGACCGGCACGAGAACAAGGCTGTGCAGGGCCGAGCCGAACAGCAAGCCCCGGTCGGAGCCCAGAAACTGGCCGCCGATGGTGGTGCCGAGCACGACCTGGGCCATGGAGACCAGCAGATAGGGCGGCGCGCCCTCGGTCAGGCCGACCGCATGCGCAATCGCGCTGACCAGCATGGGACCGATTAGTGGTGGATTGGGCAGGTGCAACGCCCTCGCCAACGGCCAGCCGACAGCGCCGCAGACGACGAGGATGGCGATGTCGGCGAGCGAGAGCGCGCCATGCCCATTCTGTAGCGACAGGCCGCCCGTGGAGCCGAAATGCAGGAACAGGTTCAGCACCATCGGCACGGTGAAGACCACGAGGAAAACCCGCGTCGCCTGCACCAGCGCGATGCGCCGCTCGTCCCCGCCGGCAAGGCCACCCTGGGCGGTCATCTCATAAACGCCCGCGGGCATGCCCGCGAAATAGGCGGTGACCGGATCGAGCTTCGCCACATGGCGCAGGTAGAGGTATCCCGCGGCACCCGTCAGCACGGTCGCCGCCACGGCTGCCAGCGTGACCGGCACCCAGTCGTCCAGCCGCCCCAGCATGTCAGGACTGAAGGAGCTGCCGAGCATGACGCCGATCACGGCCGCCATCGGCGGGCGAATGCGTCGTGCGGAGACCACGGGCAGCCGCACGAGCGCCGCCACGAGAACCGTGGACATGGCGCCGAGCATCCAGGGCAGCGGCAGCGACAGGAGATAGAACGCCGTCCCGCCGCAGGCCCCGATTGCGAGGCTGAGGGCCAGCCGCGCCAGATAAGCTGTCCGCTTCATGGCCGGGCCTGGGGACGATGGAATGCGGACCTCATGCCTCCTCCTCTGCAAAGACTTCCTCGCGCTTGCGCCGCAGCGCCGGCGACAGGACTACCGCGAGGATCAGGGCGGACACAACCAGCAGGCCGGCCGAGATGGGCCGCTCGATGAAGGTCATCGCGCTGCCGCGCGACAGGAGCAGCGCCCGTCGAAGGTTCTCCTCCATCATCGGCCCGAGGATGAAGCCCAGAAGCAGGGGCGCCGGCTCGCAGTTCATGCGTTTGAAGAGATAGCCCACCACGGCAAAGATTGCGGCGAGGTAGATCTCGAAGGACTGGTTGTGGATGCTGTAGAGGCCGATCAGGCAGAAGATAAGGATCAGCGGCGCCAGCACGTCATACTTGACGCGCAGCAGTTTCACCCAGATCCCGACCATCGGCAGGTTCAGCACCAGAAGCATCAGGTTGCCGATCCACATCGAGACGACGAGCCCCCAGAACATCGGGGCATTCTCGGTCATGATCTGCGGACCGGGCACGATGTCATGGATCATCATCGCGCCGATCATCAGCGCCATGACCCCATTAGAGGGAATGCCGAGCGTCAGCATCGGGATGAAAGAGGATTGCGAGCCGGCATTGTTTGCCGATTCCGGCCCGGCGACGCCTGCCGGCGCGCCATGCCCGAACCTCTCCGGGTGGCGCGAAACGCGCTTTTCGATCGTGTAGGAGGCGAAGGACGACAGGGTCGCGCCGCCGCCCGGCAGGAGGCCGAGCACACAGCCGAGCGCCGTTCCGCGAATGGCGGCGGGCCAGCTTTCCTTGAACTCTTCGCGGCTCGGCATGAGCGAAGTCACCTTCGCCGCCAGAACGGGTTCCTGCTGCTTCTTGCGCCAATTCACGATGATGTCGGTAAAGGCGAACACGCCCATGGCGATGGCCACGAACTCGATGCCGTCGGCGAGTTCCAGGAAGCCGAAATCCAGCCGGGCCACGCCGCTGTTCACGTCGATGCCGATGCAACCGAGGACGAGGCCGAAAACCACCATGGCGAGCGCCTTCAACAGCGAGCCATGCGCCAGCGTGACGGCGGCGACAAGGCCGAGCACCATCAGAGCAAAATATTCGGCCGGACCGAAGTTGAAGGCGAAGGTTGCGAGCACCGGCGCGAAGCCGGCGATGAGCGCGGTTCCAACGGTTCCCGCAAAGAACGAGCCGAGCGCGGCGATGGCCAGCGCCGAACCGGCCCGCCCGTTCAACGCCATCTTGTGGCCGTCGAGACAGGTGACGACCGAGGCGGATTCTCCCGGCAGGTTGACCAGGATGGCGGTGGTGGAGCCGCCATATTGGGCACCATAGTAGATTCCCGACAGCATGATCAGGGCGGAGGTCGGCTCCAGGGTGTAGGTGAGCGGCAGGAGCATGGCGATCGTCGCGAGCGGCCCGAGCCCCGGCAGCACGCCGATCGCCGTGCCGACGATGACGCCGAACATGCAGTACAGCAGGTTCTCGAACGAAAGGGCGACGGAAAAACCCAGCGCCAGATGTGACAGGATTTCCATTTCAGACAAACCTCGGCAGCAGGGGAATACGAAGATCGAGCCCCGCGATGAACACCAGCCAGGTGAAGGCCGTCAGTGCCAAGGCGATCACAAGCGTTTGTTTCCATTTCATCTCGTGCTGGGCGAAGGAGGCCACAAAGACCGTCAGCGGCACGGTGATCAACAGCCCCGCCCGCATCAACAGCAGGCCGAAAAGCACGACGGCCGTGCAGATGATCACGACGCTCTTCACATCGAACGGCGCCGGCGCCACGGGCTTGCGGTCGCGCAGGCCCGAGACGAGGATCGCAAGGCCGAGCACCGTCAGCATGGCGCTGAGGATGATCGGGAAGAAGCCCGGTCCCATGCGGGCGGCCGAACCGAACGAATAGTGGATCGACAGCAGCATGGTGACCAGCCCCGTCACCGTGAAGAAGACGCCGCTTTCGACGTCAACGTTCCCTCTCTTCTGTTTCATTTTTTCCTCCCTCGCTTGTCGCTCGGTTCAGTTCAGACCGGATCCCAGCAGAAAACGTCCTGGTTCCGGTCGATGGGATAGAAGTTGGCCTTGAGCGCGGGGATCGCATGGTGGGCGACCGTCTCGGGCGTCCATCCCTCACTTCGGTGAATGCTGCGGATCGGCCGCGACTGCCCCATCAGGAAGATCTCGTTCATGCGGGTCGCGAAGATCTGGCCGTTCACGTCCTTTGCCTGGTCGCTGGCGAGATAGGCCACCAGCGGCGCGTTCTTGTCCGGCGTCACCTGCTTGCGCTGGGCGATCCGGGCCTTGTTCGCTTCGGTCTCGGGGATCGAATTCGTCATCCGCGTCCAGGCCGAAGGTGCGACACAATTCGAGCGCACGTTGTATTTCTGCGCGTCGATGGCGATCGATTTCGACAGGCCCACCATGCCGGCCTTCGCGGCGGCATAGGCCACCTGGCCGTAGTTGCCGGCAAGGCCGGAGGCCGAGATCATATGCACGAAGGCGCCGCTTTCCTGCGCGCGGAAATGCGGGATCGCGGCCCGGCTTATGTAGAAGGCGCCGTTCAGCATGACCTGGATCACCAGGTCCCAGTCCTCGGGCGGCATCTTGTGGAACATCACGTCGCGCAGGATGCCGGCATTGTTCACCACGCAATCGATGCGCCCGAAGGCGTCCATGGCACTTTCGACCACGCGCTGCGCGCTTTCCCAGGTGGCGACGCTATCAGAATTCGCCACGGCCTCGCCTCCGGCCGCGCGGATTTCGGCGACGACATCCTCGGCCGGATTGACGGCACCATCGGTCCCGTCGAGTTGCACGCCGAGGTCGTTGACGACCACCTTCGCGCCCTCGCGCGCCATGGTCAGCGCGATGTCCCGTCCTATTCCGCGCCCCGCTCCGGTGACGACGGCGACCTTGCCTTCAAGCATGTTCGTTCCTTCCTAGACTGTATCGGCCGTGCCGAAGATGACGGTGCACTGGCTGGAGAGAACCCCGCCATTGCCGTGAGCCAGCGCCATCTTCGCACCGGAGACCTGCCGTGCGCCGCTCCGGCCGCGCAGCTGCTGCACGGCCTCGATCATGCCGAGCATGCCGTACATGCCGGGATGGCAGTAGGAGAGGCCGCCGCCATTGGTGTTGAGGGCGAAAGTACCGCCCGGTGCGATCGCTCCGCCCGTCACGAACCGTCCGCCCTCCCCCTTCGGGCAATAGCCGAGGTCTTCGAGGAACAGGATCGGCGTGATCGTGAAGGCGTCGTAGAGGATGGTGACGTCCATGTCGGCGGGGGTCGCCCCGGCCATGGAAAATGCCTGCGGCCCCGACAGCGCCGCCCCGGTCACGGTCAGGTCCTCCATTGACGAGATCGAGGCGTGGCTCAGCGTCTCGCCATGGCCCAGCACGTAGACCGGAGCAACGTCCAGTTCCTTGGCCTTTTCCGCCGAGACCAGCACCAGCGCTCCGCCGCCATCGGTGACAAGGCAACAGTCGCGCACGGTCAGGGGATCGCTGACCATGCGTGCCGAAAGCACGTCGTCGATCGTCAACGGTTCCTTCTCCCAGGCTTTATGGTTCAACAGCGCCCATTGCCGCGCGGCCACCGCCACCTCGGCAAGCTGCTCGCGGGTGGTGCCGTAAAGATGCATGTGCCGCGCCGCCGAAAGGGCATAGGCCGAGGTCGGCAGGATCGGGCGGTAGGGCGTTTCCCAGGCATTGTATTCGCGTGGGGAGGCTGCGGCCCGACTGACGGAGCGCTGCGTGCTGCCATAGGCGATCACCGCGACCGAGCAGAGCCCGGCCTCGATCGCCGCATGGGCATGGGCGAGGTGCGACATGAAGGACGAGCCGCCGATATTGGTGCCGTCGAAGTAGCCGGGGCGGATGCCGAGATATTCCGCCAGAGCCAGCGGCGCCATGCGCACCTGCGAAGTCGCGGCAAAAAGCCCGTCGACATCCTGAAGCCGCAAGCCGCAATCAGCCAATGCGCGCTGCACCGCCTGCGCCATCAGATCGATCGGCGTCATATGGTCGGCGACCCGGCCGAGGTCGGATTCCGCTGCGCCGACGACGGCGACGCTGCCGCGTTTCGCACGGGTCATGCGCCCTTCTCCATGGGTTTGAAGACGGGCATGGGCGGCTGCCCCTCCGCCAGCGGGCGAAAGGCGACACGCACCCTGTCCCCGATATGCAGGCTTTCGGGATGATCGCTGTCGACCTGGCTCATGAGGCGAAAGCCCTCGTCGAGATCGATCATCGCCAGCGCAATCGGCGGCTCGCCCTTGTGGCGCACCAGCGTCAGCGAATGGATCGCGCCCGCTCCCGCCGAAACATCCCAGACCGGATCGGAACCATCCTTGGGCGAGACGAGACGCGGGGGGAAAAAGGCCTTGCCCGTCGCGTCACGCTGAAAGGCCAGCTCGCCGCGCGCGGCGTGTTCCAGGAAGCGCCCGTATGGGGACTGTGCTAGATTGTGCTGTGTCAAATGCGTTTCGTCCTTCATGGGGCCAGCAGCGGGAAGAAGCCGGAGAGATCGCTCTGACGGTCCATCGCCCAGATGCGCTCAAGGAGCCGTGCGGCCTTCTCGGCACCGATGCGGCCCGGCACGTTGTCGGTGAACTTCCGGCTGAGGTCGTCGTCCGTCAGCGGATCGGCCGTCTCACCCCGCGGATTGAGGACGCGGCGTTCGAGCCGCCGCCCATCCTTCAGCGCAATCGTCACGACACCGCTGCGCACGGTGGGGTAGAGCCGCTCGCAATCCTCGTCGACATGGACGCGCGTTGCCTGCAACAGGCGCTGCGGCTCGCTCCCGACGAAGGCCGAGGGGTCGAAGTCGGCCGCATTCAGACGACCGTGGATCAAGGCTCCGACGACCGCGCAGGGGGCGCTCATCTGCGCTTCGAGCAGGTTGTTTGCCGTGCGGTGATCGTGGCCATGGGCGCCGACCTGGTAGAGGCCGATGTCGATTTCTGAGACCTCGCCTGATTCCAGCCGCTCCTCGGCCCGCAAAGCCAGCGTCGCATCGATGGCGGCGTGGAAATGCCGGCAGCAGGGATAGGGCTTGAAATAGGCCGCACGGATCAGGAAATCCTGCCCCAGCCCGGCCAGAAGCGCGTCATGGTCGATCCGCCTGTCCACCATGGCCCGGAACAGGCCATCGGCCCCTTCAAGGCATTCGATGGCACCGGAAATGCCCGCCTGCGCGAGTTCGGCGCTAACAATGCCGTCGCGCGCCGCCTTGCCGGGATGGAGACGCTTCACCTCGGCGCCGTCCGACAGGTATTGACGAAGCCCGCCCGCGAAACTCGCCGCCAGTCCCAATGCGTCGCGCAGCTGCTCTGGCGAAAGACCGGCGATGCGGCCGGCCGCAGCGCTCGCGCCGAACACGCCGGCAACCGCCGTGTTGTGCCAGCCCTGTCGCGCCGAAGCCGGATGCATGGTCGAGGCGATGCGCAGCATCACATCATAGCCGGCGACCACGCCGGCAATCAGCTCGCTGGCCGTGGCGCCACGCTTTTGCGCCACGGCCAGCGCGGCGGAAAAGATCACCCCGCCCGGATGGGCGGAGCCGCGGGTATGACCGTCGTCGAAGTCGAGGGCATGCGCCGCCGCTCCGTTGACGAAGGCCGCCTGTGCCGCCGGCAGCCGGGTCTGTTTTCCGATGACGGAGGCAACCGTGCGCCCGCCCTCCGCCGCCGCCCAGGCATGAAGCGCCTGCGTGACGGGCATTTCCGCGCCGGCAAAGGCGCAGGCGAAATAATCCACCATGGCCCGCCGGAAGGCATGGATCACCGCTCCGTCCAGATCGACGCAATCGATGTGCGCGACATGGCGCGCCAGGATGCCGCTGAGGCTGTCCGCTCCGGCCGCGACGGCGGCATTTTCAACTGGCAACGCCATGTCCGCTCTCCATCAGTCCAGCTTGATGTCGCCAGGCAGCGCCGCGATCACGGTTTTCCACTTGGCGTGTTCGGCAGCCACATAGGCCGCAAAGTCCTCGGCCGAATTCGCGATCACGACCGCGCCTTCGTTTTCCATGCGAGCAGCCACGTCCGGGTCCTTCAGAGCAACGACCGCTGCCTTGTTGAGCTTGGCGATGATTTCGGGAGACGTGCCGGCGGGCGCGAAAATGCCGTTCCAGGAGTCGGCAGCGAAGTCCGGGTAGCCGCTTTCGGCAACCGTCGGCAGGTCCGGCAGCACCTTGGTGCGCGTCGATCCCGCGACCGCAAGACCGATCAGCGCACCACTCTTGACGTGTGGAACCGTGGCGAGCGCGCCGCCGAACATCACATCGACATGGCCGGCGAGAATATCGGTCATGGCCGGGCCGGAACCCTTGTAGGGAATGTGGACCAGATCGAGACCCGCCATCTGCTTCAGCATTTCCATCGGCAGGATAGTTGCCGGCGAGCTGGACGCGTAGTTCAGCTTGCCCGGATTGGCCTTCGCATAGGCGACGAACTCCTCGAAGGTCTTGATACCGAGCTTCGGATTGACCACCAGAACCGTGGACGACGCGTTGATCTGGGTGATCGCGACGAAATTCTTCAAAGGATCGTATTTCACATTGGGATCGAGATTCGGCGTGATCGCCATCGTCCCAAGATTGCCGATATAGAGCGTATAACCATCGGGTTCAGCCGCGGCGGCCATTTGCGTGCCGATGGCGCCATTGGCCCCACCGCGGTTTTCGACGATCAGCGGCTGGCCCAGATCGCGTCCCATCAAATCGGAGACGGCGCGCGAAACCGTGTCTGTGCCGCCACCCGGCGGGAAAGGCACGATCACCTGGATCACGCGATCCGGATATTCCTGCGCCAGGGCCGGCACTGGCCCGGCGGCAAGGCCGAGGCCCAGCACCAGGCCTGCGATAAGGACGCTTCTACGGCGATATGTTCCTTCAGCGGGCGACAAGCCCATCGACTGCAACGACACCATGATTTTCCTCCCTGATGATCAATGGATTGATTTCGGCCTCCGTGATGTCTCCTCCCACCACGGCGAGCCGCGAAAAACGGGCGATCGCTTCGGCCAAGGCCGCAAGATCCCCCTTCGGCAAATTGCGGAACCCCGCCAGTTTTCTGAGTTCCGGCACTTCGGCGATCATTTCCTGCGCGGTCGCGGCATCGACGGGCGCGATGCGGACCGAGATGCTCGGCCGCAGTTCCGCAGTGATGCCGCCCATGCCGAGCACGACAACCGGACCGACTTCCGGGTCCTTGCGGTAGCCAAGGATGACCTCGGCCAAGCCCGCCTCCATTTTCTGGACCAGCACGCCTTCCAGGCGCGCATCGGGGAAGGCCGCACGGGCCTTGCGGAGGATGTCGCCAGCCACGCCGGCCACCGCCTCGGGCGAGACGCCCAGCGCCACCAGCCCGGCGTCGGACTTGTGCAGGATGTCGGGCGAAAGGCATTTCACCGCCGCCGGGCCTGAGACCGGCTCCACCGCGCTGCCCGCGACAGCGATCACCTGGGTTTCGGCAACCGGGACGCCGAGCGCCGCAAACAGCGCGCTGGCCTTGACTTCGTCCCAGTCGATGGTCTCGGCCGCGATGCGCCGCGCTTCGGCGAGTTCCGCCTCTTGCAGGACCGGGGCCACGGCGGGCTTGTGCCAGTTGAGATAGGCGTGAACCGCGTCGGCGCAGCTTTCCGGCGTGCGGAAACCGGCGATGCCGGCTTCATGCAGGATGCGCAGCCCTTCATCGGCCTGCGGCGCCAGGAACACCGCAAGCGGCTTGGCGCCGATCTTCGCATTCAGCACCCGCGCACAGATCATCTGCGGGTTCGAGCGGGCCGATGAGCCCATGACCGACACGACCGCATCGCAATGGTCCGAGGCGATGAGTTCCGAAAGGATGCGCGTATAGCGCCCGCCGCCGCTTGACCCCATTGGCAAATCGATCAGAGGAGAGTCCGAAATCTCGATTCCCTCGCCTGCAAGCCGTGCGCGAAAATCTTCCGGCGGCTCCGGCACCGTGTCGCCATAGAGGCCCAGCCGGTCCACGATCATCGCCGCCGCACCGCCGGTCGCCGTCATCATGCCGACACGCCGTCCCTCGGGCGGATGGTGCCCCTCGATGAGACGCGGCAGTTCGATCAGGGCTTCGAGCGTCTCCACGCGCAGAATGCCATTGGCGCGGAAGAAGGCTTGCGCCAGTTCGTCGGCGCCGACCATCGCCCCCGTATGCGAGGCGGCGACCTGCCGGCCCAGGGCCGAACGGCCGAGCTTGTAGGCGATCACCGCCTTGCCGGCGGCAAAGGCCTCGCGGGCGGCGTTTGCGAGGGCTGCGCCATCGCGGATCGTCTCCAGGAACAGCAGGATGACCTTGGTGTCCTCGTCCTGCGCAAGGAGCGACACCATCTCGCCGACCGAAAGATCGGCCTCGTTGCCGATGGAGATCATCTTGGAAAAGCCGATGCCGCGCACCGCCGCACGGGTGAGCATGCTGCCCAGCATGCTGCCGCTCTGCGAGACGACCGAAACCGGGCCGGGGCGCAGCTTTTCCTCCTGCACGGCAGCATTCGCGGTCAGCGGCAGCCTGCCTTGCACATTGATGAGGCCGATGCAGTTCGGCCCGAGAATGCGGACATTGGCGGCGCGGGCGCGCTCGACCATGCGCTTTTGCAGGGCCAGCCCTTCCTCGCCGAGTTCGGCAAAGCCGGCGGTAAAGATGGTGACCACAGGCACGCCCTTGCGGCCGCACTGGTCGATCACATCCTCGATTGCGGCGGCCGGAACCATGATGAAGGCATGGTCGATGTCGAACGGCACGGACTGGAGATCCGGATAACACGGCAATCCCATGATCTCGCTGCGCCCCGGATTGATCGGAACGATCTTTCCCGCGAAGCCCGCTTCCGTCAGGTAGCGCTGCGGCCGTGCATTGTTCTTGGCCGGATCGGCAGAGGCTCCGATTAGGGCCACCGCGCGCGGCCGGAACATGCAATCGCCGAGCGACGGCCGCGCGATGTCCTTCATCACGTTCATTGGATCGTGGCTCCGGAATTCTCGACCACGACTTTCCATTTGGCCTGTTCGGCACGCATGAGGTCGGCAAGCGCTTCCGGCGTGGAATGCGCCGGCACCGAACCGTCCGCCGCCAGCTTTTCGGCAAGGTCCTTGGATTCGAGCGCCACGGCGATCGCGGCATTCAGCTTGCTGATCACATCGGGCGGCGTGCCATCCGGCACGTATATGCCGTTCCAGGAGCCGGGCTCATAATCGCTCAGCCCCTGCTCGGCGAATGTCGGCACATCGGGTAGTGCGGCGGATCGCGTCTCGCCGCTGACCGCGATGGCCTTGATCGCACCCGAGCGCACATTGGGCACGGCCGCCAGCATGGTGCCGAACATCGAGTTGACCTGGCTGCCCATCAGATCGTTCAGCGCCGGGGACGAACCCTTGTAGGGAATATGATTGAGCTTGACCCCGGCCGCGAGCTGGAACAGCTCCGCCGCCATGTGGCCCGACGTGCCGTTGCCGGATGTGGCGTAGCTCACGCCGCCTGGATCGGCCTTTGCCGCCGCGATATAGTCCGCGAGGGTCTTGGCGGGAAAGTCCGGAGAGGCCATGAGCAGGACGGATTGCCGCGACAGCAGCGAGACGGGCGCGAAATCGGCGTTCGGGTCATAGGGGAGGTCCGCACTCAGCGCCGGTGCGACAGACATGGTGGAGATGCCACCGAGATAGATTGTGTAGCCATCCGCCTCGGCCCGCGCGGCAGCGACGGCGCCGATCGACCCGTTGCCGCCCGGCTTGTTCTCGATGATGACGCTCTGGCCGAACTGCTCCTGGAGCTTCTGGCCGACGAGGCGCGCCAAAATATCGGTCGGTCCGCCGGCCGCGTAGGGAACGATGAAGACGATCTCGTGCTCCGGCCAAGCAGAGGCGTCCTGTGCATAGGCCGGCCCAGCCAAGACCCATCCCGAGACACAGGCTGCAACACCCAGATTGCGAAGAAATGTCATGTCAAAAGTCCTCCCAGACTGTTCTATTCGCCGGTGAAGTTCGGCTGTCGCTTTTCCCGGAACGCCGCGACGCCCTCGCGATGATCGGCAGAAGAGCGCGCGACGCTCGCCGCATAGCTCTCGATTTCGAGCACGGTCTCCAGCGAGGGGCTGCACGCCGCCGCGAACATCTTCTTGGAGAGCCCCAGCATGTAGGTCGGCGCGCGTGCGAGATCCTCGGCCAGTTCCAGCGCCGTCGTTTCGAGATCGCCATCGGCGGCCAGGCGCGAGACCAGCCCCCAATCGAGCGCCTCGGCAGCTGACAGTTTGCGGGCGGACATCACCAGATCCTTGGCGCGCCCGATGCCCAGCCGCTGGCCAAGGAAGAAGATCGAGCCGCCGTCGGGAACGAGCGCAATGTTGCGGAAGGCCTGCTGGAAATAGGCCGTGTCGGATGCCACGATAAAATCGCAGGCCATCGCCACTGAAAAACCGATGCCCGTGACTGGCCCACGCACCGCCGCGACGACCGGCTTTTCACAGTCGTAGATCGCCCGGACCGCCGCGTGGCGGCGTTGCAGACGTGCCCGCGAGGCGGAACCGCCAACCTTCAACATGCCGCCGATGTCCGAGCCGGAGCAAAAGCCCCGGCCCTCGCCGGTCAGGATGACCGCTCGGACCGCCGTATCCTCGTGGAAGCGTCCGAAGAGGTCGGTCAGGGCCGCGTACATGTCATCGGTTAGCGCATTGAGCTTGTCGGGACGGTTGAGGCGAACCTCGATAACGCCCTCGGACTTTTGTGACACCAGCACCTCGCCGGATGAAGGGAAAGCCAGGTTCACTGCGCGGTCCCCCCCTTGGGTTCGCCGCGGGGCGGGCGCTGCGGGAAGCGGCGCTCGAAGATCGATTCCGCCATGCGGTTGCGCAGCATCTCCAGCGAACCGCCGGCGATCATCCATCCCCGCGAGCGGCGGAAGCAATATTCGATCAGGGCCTCGCGCGAATAGCCGAGACCACCCATGATCTGGATCGCCTCATTGGTCGCATTGAAGCCAACCTGGTTGCACATCAGCTTGGCCATGGTCGTCTCGTCCGAAGAGGGCAGGCCGTCGTCGGCGTTGCTTGCCGCTTGATAGAGCAGCAGCTGGGCCGCCTCGATCCCCACCTTCATGTCGGCGAACTTCCACTGCAGGCCCTGGAATTCGCAGAGCGGACGGCCGAACTGGGTGCGTTCCGTCGCATAGCGCCGCGCCTCGTTGAAACAGTAGCGGCCATAGGCCAGCGAGCGGGCGGCGTTGCCGATGCGCTCGGCGTTGAAGCCCGAGATCTGCTTCTTGAAGCCACCTGCCGGAAGCAGCACGTCTTCCGGCGGAACATAGACATTATCGAAGAACAGCGGCGCCCAGGCGGCACCCGACATGAATTGCGACGTCTTGCCCATAGAGAATCCGGGCGTATCGCGGCGGATCATGACCGAGCCGATGCCGCCGACGCCCGGCCCGAAACGCACATAGACCAGATAGGTATCGGCGTGGGGGTTCGGGAACACCTTCGAACCCTTGATGCGGAAGCCTTCGCCATCCGGGGTCGCGGTCGTCTTGAGGTCGGTGGTCGCCGAACCGGCATCGGGCTCCGTCATGCCGACGGCAATGATCTCGCGCCCTTCCAGAACGGGCTTCAGGAACCGCTCCTTCTGGTCGGCGCTGGCATACTGCGCCAAGGTCCGGACGGCGCCGAAATTACCCTCCTGGATGATGTCGGCGCTGCGCGGGCAAACCAGCGCAATCTGCTCGATCGCGATGACCGCATCCATGAGGGTGCCGCCCTGACCGCCGTCAGCCTCCGGCATCGTGATGCCCATCAACCCCTGCTCGTAGAACATCCGCGCCATCTCGCGGGGAAATTCTTCGAGATGGGCGCGCTCCAGAGCACCGTCCTTGAGGGTCTTGAGCGCAAAGTTCCGAACCGATTCCGCAAAGAGGTTCTGCTCGGCGGTAAAAGAGAAGTTCATCCAGCAATTCTCCACTATGTGGCTTCTGAACGATGACTAATGGCGTAAAATCGACATGTCAATCCACTATATGGAATAAAATCCGCTAGAGAGCACTTCACGGCCCTCTTCATTCACTATGCGGAATGCACCCACTTTCAGACCTTCCAGCCGAAGGCGCTCGCCGGGGAAAACCGGGGCCGACAGGCGGCCGCGAATTGCCGTCAGCGGGCGACCCAGCGCACGCGCAACGGCATGGCCCGCCATGCCCATCGTGGCGAGCCCATGCAGGACGGGACGGTCGAAGCCAGCGCGCCGTGCGGCATCGGGATCGGAATGCAGTGGGTTCATGTCGCCGGACAGGCGGTAGATCAGGGCCTGCTGCGGCGATGTCGGCAGGTCGATCTCGAAATCGGCCGGCCTGCCGGCCTGCCACGGATTGGCATCGGAAACCTCCGGGAGAGGATCGTGCCGACCGTCCTTTGCGAAACCACCCTCGCCCCGGCAGAAGGTCAACTGCTCGAATTCCGCCAGCAATTGCCCGGTCCCGGCATCGCGCAGTTCCCGCAGCACCGTCACCAGCGCACCCCGGCCTTCACCCTTGTCGGTGATCCGGATGACGCGATGATCCCCCCTGACACGGCCTTCCGGCGGCAAGGGCGCATGCAATCGCAGCGCCATTTCGCCCACCATGGTGCGGCGATAATCGATGCCGACATCCGGCTCGCGCATCCATGGTCCCAGGCGCGCCAGCGTCATCGCCATCATCGGCTCCGCCTCGGGCGGATCGACCGCCACATAACGCAGCGCGTGGGCGTCGAGCGGGTCGGCGCCAAGGTTGAGGCCAAGCCCGTATAGCATCGTATCCCGACGCGAGTACTCCTGGAAAACCGGAGAAAACACCCGCGCCTTAAGACGGTCGTAGTCGATCATCGTCCCTCACTTCCTTCTGGCAGAATTGCAGCAATGCGTCTTCGAAAGCGCCCGGGCTTTCCAGCATCAACCAATGCGCCGCGTTGGGAACGGTCGTGACTTCGGCGCCAGGGCAGGCATCGGCGATTGCCGCATAGCGCTGCGGGAGAACGGAGGCGTGATAGGGATCGAACGCACCGAAAATCACGCGCGCAGGGCAATCAATCAGCCGCAGGTAATCGACGATCATCTCACGGCGCGAAAACCGGCGCACGTTTATCCGATTGGCGCGCAGCATCTCCTCCATCATGGCCAGCACCGGCGCGTCTTCAAGGAACGGGGATCGATGCAGCATGATCCGCTCAAGGTTCACGGACAGTCCCGCCCGCAGGCCACGCACCTTGGCCGCCGTCGCCGCGGCTTCGCGTGCGTCGGCCATTTCGGGCGTATGCGCGCCAAAACCGGCTGGGCTGATCAGCATCAACCGTGCCGGCCGGCATTTCGCCGCGGCTGCCACAGCAACCAGCGCCCCGAAGGAAAAACCGACCAATGTGATGTCGCGCCACGGCAGGGCCTTGACGAAGCCGGCGATCGGATCGGCAATTGCCGCCAGATCCTCGCCGGTCGGGATATCGGAAGCACCAAACCCCGGCAGATCGGGAGCAACGATGGCCAAGCGCTCCCCGAGCCGATCCAGGTTTGCGCCGAAATGCCGCCAATCCCCGCTGCCGCCATGCAGCATCACGCAGCCGGAGGATTGATCTTTCCACCCGGCTGTGCCCACATAGTGGATAAACAATGCTGAATGCTCTCGCCCGGATTCGCCGTCGATAAGACGCACGTCACTGTCGGGAGCAAAACGATCAAAGACCAGGCCTATCCCGGCCGCATCGGAAGGGTTCATGATTACGCGCCGATCCTTGACCATGGCAGCCCTTCGTCATATATTCCATTATATGGGTTTTTTGATACCTAACATCGCGAGACACGGATAATCAACCCAAATGTTGAAAGATCAGGACGTCACGGCCATTCCTTCAGGAAAAGGCTGGGAGAAATATCTCGAAGTCGCCGCGCCGCAGGGTGCCCAGGGCACCGTCAGGATTGCAGCCCTTCTGCGCATCGTCGCGGCTTATAATGCGGCTGGCATGAAGATCAGCGAGGTGGCCGATCTCGCCCGGCTGGAGCAGCCGACGGCGCATCGAATCGTTACCGCCTTGCACAGTGTGGGATTCCTCTCGCGAAACCCCGAGACGCGCCGCTACCATCTCGGCCCGTTGCTGTTTGAGCTCTTTACGACGGCTTTCCCGCATTTCAATATTCGCGACGTCTGCCTCCCGTCCATGAAGACGCTGGCGGAGGACTTGGGCGACACGGTCTACCTGACCGTGCGCAGCGGGTTCGACGGCATTTGCGTCGAGCGCCAGGAAGGCAGCTACCCGATCCGGACCTGTACGGTCGATGTCGGCCGCAAGCGGCCGCTCGGCATCGGCGCCGGCAGCCTAGCCCTTCTTGCCGCACACAGCGCAAGCGAGGCCGAGACCATCATCGAACACAATCGCGATCGATACACGCCCTTCAACACGTCCGCGGAGGCGGTGCAGGCGACCGTCGAGAAGATCCGCGCACAGGGTTTTATCTACCAGGATGTGCTCAACACGCCCGAGATCAAGACGGTGGCCCTGGCCATCACGGGGCACACAGGACATCCCTTTGCCGGGCTGAGCATCACCGCCATCGCCACCCGCATTCCGGAAGAGCGGGCCACCGTGCTGCTGGACCATCTGCGCCAGCAGATCAAGCAGATCGCGGATCTCATTTCCGAGCAGGGATACGTCTAGTTCGGCTCGGCGTCAGACGCCCCGCTTGGCGCGGCGCCTCCAACGTGTCGAAGCCGTAAAAAGGCAAGCGGGGCTTTCGCCCCGCCCCCTCGTCACCAAGCCACGGGGCCATCCTCGTCCGAGAACGTGCCGGTCGGGCCATCCGGTCCGAGGAGGGCGAGCCTTACGGCTTGCCGGGCGCCCTGCTCGACCGTGCGCGTTCCGCGGAAACCGTTGAGATCGGTTGCCGTGAAGCCAGGGCATGCCGCGTTGACCTTGATGTTGGTGTTCTCAAGCTCGATGGCGAAAGCCAGCGTCACGGCGTGAACCGTGGCCTTGGAAGGGCTGTATGCCGCGCCGAAGACATGGCGGTATTCGAAGGTCGGGTTTGCATTCAGCGTGAGGGATCCGGACGAGCTTCCCATATTGACGATCCGCCCGGCGGGCGCCTGCCGGAGGAGTGGCAGCATGGCCTTCGTCACGGCCATGAGGCCGAAGACGTTCGTCTCGTAGATTGCCCGGATATAGTCCATGGACGCCGTGCTGGGGACATTCTGTTTCAGGCGCTCCTCGAAGGAGGTTCCCGGCTCCGCCGTGCTGGCTATGCCCGCATTGTTCACAAGCACGTCCAGGCGGCCGAACTCCGTTTGGATGCGTTCGGCAGCGGCCGCGATGGAGGCTTCGTTCGTGACATCGAGTTGAATTGCGGTGGCGTCACCGGCAATGTCGGCGGCAGCCTCCTCCCCTTTCGCTAGGTCGCGGCTCCCCACGAGGACCGTCAGGCCCTTGGCGGCAAGCTCCCTTGCGATCTGGCGTCCAATGCCCTTGTTGGCGCCCGTAACGAGGGCGACTGGCTTATCGTGCATTTTGTTCTCCTGGATTGTTCCTATGGCCAACCGCGCGCTGTTGGTTTAGACAAAGGTAACCGGAACCATGATCCGAATATATGGAACAACGTTCCGTTTAACAAGTGGGAAACTGTGATGGACGACGGTTCCGAAATTACGAACACATCCGGGGATGATGACAGCGCCGACCGCAAGCATCTGCGCGCCGACGCGCGGCGCAACATCGACGACCTTCTCGCTGCGGCGATGGCGGTCTTCTCGAAGTCAGGTGTCGATGCGCCGGTCCGGGAGATCGCGAAGGAAGCCGGCGTCGGCGTCGGCACGCTCTACCGCCACTTTCCGCAGCGCTCCGACCTCATCAAGGAGGTGTTCCGACGCGAGATCGATGCCTGCGCCGATGCGGCTGCAACGCTTTCGCAGGACAATGCGCCCTTCGAGGCGCTGGCCAAATGGATGAACCGTTACGTCGCGTTCATCGCAGCCAAGCGGGGCCTCGGCGCAGCACTGCATTCCGGCGACCCTGCCTATGAAGCCCTTCCCGCCTATTTCGAGAAAAAGCTGCGCCCCGCCCTGCAGGGGCTTCTCGACAGGGCGGTCGAGGCAGGCGAGATCCGAGACGGCCTCAGGCCGAACGAGTTGCTGCGCGCGGTCGCAAGCCTCTCCAATCCCGCACCGGACGTCGGCACGGACTTTACCGACAATATGATGCGGCTGATGCTGGACGGCATGCGTCGCGGCGCGGGCGATCAATAGGAGCAGCGTCTATCCCTTGATGGGCCCGCCGGTGCACAGGAGATCATATACGTCCGCGGCCGTCGTCTCGCGTCCGTAATCGGCCAATTGAAAGCTCTCCGCGAAGCGCGGCGCTTCGGCGTCGCTGTCGAGCGCGGTCAGCGCCGTGACCATGTCCGGGCTGGCATACATGAATTCCGCCCAGTTTTTCAGGATGAAGGCGCGGCGCTCTTCCCAGCTCGATTGAGCGATCGTGTCGTTGCGCATGCCCCGCTCGTAGAGCGCGAACTCGTAGAACTGGCTGGCATGTTCGTCGCACGCCCTCAGTTTCTGGTCAATAAACGGGTCCACCCCAATAACGACATCATGGCGGTGGGCTTCGATGGCCCAGTGGTCGGTGATCTTGAGGCAGACGGGTGGCCTTGCAAGCGCGGGCATGCCGGGCACGACATTGGCATTGGCAAAGAACCCGGCGGCTTCGCGCACCGCCCGCCCGGCCATGCGGTTGTCGGTATGGCCGGGGCAATCGTCATGGAACGTGATGACGATATCGGCCTGCCACCGCCGCACCGATGCGATCAGGGCTTTGCGCAGGGCCGCGTCGGGCATCAGTTCGCCGTCGTGGATATTCAGGATTTCGTAGTCCAGCACACCCAGATGGCGTGCCGCCGCATAGGCCTCGTTCGCCCTTCGACGGCGCAGGGGCTTGCGTGAAACCTGGTGATGTCCCGCGTCGCCATTGGTCAGCGACAGATATTTTACCGCCGCACCGGCGCGCGCCAGCCGGGCCGTCGTGCCGCCGGTGTAAAGCTCCGCCTCATCGGGATGCGCGACGACGACGATGACCTTGAGGGGATAAAACATTCTAAAACTCCTGGAAAATGAATGGGCGCAATGAACCGTTCCCGGTTCTCGCGGGTGATCGCTTGACTGATGAGGGGGATGTTTACGGCTGCCCGCGTGCGGCGCTGCCCCCGGAAAAAAGACGCTCGCGCGCATGGCGCAGCGCCAGCGCGACAGCGCCGTCGCGCGCGCCGCTCTCCTTGACGGCGGACGGAACGATCACTGGCAGCGAGACGATCAGCGGACGAAGGTTTTCGATGACATGCTCCACCAGCGGCGCGCCGGCCGCCCTGCCCATGACGCCGCCCAGCACCACCATCTGCGGATCGAGAATTCCGATCGCACCGGCAAGGCCCGCCGTTACGCGCTGCGCCAGCTCGGCAAAAAAGCCGGAATGGTCGTGAGCTTTGGCAGCCTTGCGGATGGCGTCCACACAATCCGCGCCCGTCAAGCCATAGCTCGTGGCCAGTTCCTCGATCGCGGACTGGCTGAGAAGGTTCTCAAGCGGCGCGAGGCCATCGGGCTGCGAACCGTCGGTCCGGCGCGCGACGACGATGCCGCCCAGCTCGCCCGCCGCGCCGGTCGTACCGCGCAGGAGCTTGCCATCGATCACCACGCCCGCGCCGACACCGTCTCCCATCCAGAACAGGATGAAGGACTGGATGCCCCGCGCCACACCGGACGACATTTCCTCCAGGGCAGCCAGGTTGACGTCGTTCTCGATCAGCACATGGCCATGGCCGATCCACTCGCTGATGGCATCGGCGATGTGGAAGCCTTCCCAGTTCGGCAGCTGCTGGCCCTTGCGGAGATTGCCATGTTCGATGTCGACGATGCCCGGCAGACCCACGACAAACTGGTCGATCGCCCCGGGTTGAACGGAGGCCTGCTGCGTCAGCTCCTCGACGACGTTGAACAGCCGGTCATGCGCATCGTAGCGTTCGTCCGGCTCACAGGCCCGGTAGGCCGTGGCAATGGTTTTACCGGTCAAATCGGCCAGCGCGGCATTGATGCCGTGGCGCGTGACATCGATGCCGACGACGAAGCTCGATGTCGGCTCGATCGACCAGAGGCCCGCCTTCGGGCCGGACGTGCCGGCTTTTTCACCATCCCGGTAGATCAGCCCGGCCGCCTCCAGCCGCCGCAGCAATTCGAACATTGCCGGCTTTGAAAGGCCGGTGAAGGCTTCGAGTTCCGTACGGGTCAGGGGGCCTGCCGAAAGCAGCCTTTCCAGCACGGCTTTTTCGTTGAGCGTTCGCAACACGCGGGGGCTGCCGGCAAGAACATCCATTTTCACACAAACCGTCTGGTAACTTTCCTAACAGTCTGATACGACTCCCCTTGCGAGGTTGTCAAGGCACCTTCCAGGCCCTCGGCGACACGCCCGACTGATACCCATTTTCAAGAAATGGCTCCGCTTACGGATGTATAGCGGAGGGTGCATTCGCGCTTTATTTGCAATAATTGCATACAAAAAAATTATACAAAGTAGCGTTGACATTTCATACATTCCTCATGACACTAAATTGTGAACTGGCGCTGAACGCATACGGCAGCCCATTCACTCCGCAATGCGGGCAAACACAAAAACCGGGAACGTCAAGACAGACTAACTGTCAAACAGGAGGTGGGAATGTTGACTATAAAATCAGCAGCGATGGCGCTTGCGCTCACGACAGCGATGGCGGCACCCGCTATCGCCGCCACGATGCGGTGGGCGCCTCAGCGCGACATCGTATCCATGGATCCGTATTCGTACGGGGATACGTTCACGCTCTCCGTTCTGAACCACGTCTATGAAGGCCTCGTGCGCTATGACGCGACGTTGCAGATCGAGCCGGCTTTGGCCGAAAAATGGGAAGTCGTCAGCCCGACGGTCTGGCGGTTTCATCTGCGCAAGGGCGTGAAGTTCCATGATGGCGCGGACTTCACCGCCGACGACGTGCTTGCCTCGCTGAAGCGGGTGAGCGACCAGACGTCGCCTCTTCGCGGAAACCTGCCGGCCTATGTGAGTTCTGAAAAGATTGACGACCATACCGTCGATATCCATGTCACCGAAAACTATCCGCTTCTGCTGAACGACCTCACCAACATCCACATTTTCGACCAGGGCTGGCTGGTGACCAACAAGGCGGAGGCGCCCACCGACGTGGCCAAGGGCGTGGAGGGCTATGCCACCAGCCATGCAAATGGCACCGGCCCGTTCAAGTTCATTTCCCGCAAGCCGGACGTCGAAACCGTCTTCGACGTCAACCCGGACTGGTGGGATAAGCGGCAGCACAATATCGACCGTATCTTCATGACGCCGATCACCTCGCCGGCGACGCGCGTGGCCGCCCTGATCTCGGGCGAGATCGACTTCACGAACCAGGCGCCGCTGCAGGATATTCCCCGCTTGCAGGCATCGTCGAACGTCAAGGTGCTCTCGAACAACGAACTGCGCACGATCTTCCTGGTCATGAACCAGTCTCCCAAGGCGTTCGAATCCGATGTCACGGACAAGAACCCGTTGCAGGATATCAAGGTGCGCCAGGCGCTGTATCACGCGATCGATGCGGACGCGATCCAGAAAGTCGTCATGAGCGGCCTGTCGCGCACCACCGGCTCGCTGGTCGCTCCGGCCATTCCCGGCTACGTGCCCGAGCTCGACAAGCGCCTGAGCTACGATCCCGACAAGGCCAAGGCGCTGCTCGCGGAAGCCGGCTATCCGAACGGCTTCTCGTTCTCCTTCCTGTGCAGGAACACGGAATTCGTGAACGAGGAGCAGATCTGCCAGGCGGTCTCCGCCATGTGGGCGCGCGTCGGCCTTCGGCCCAACCTCAATGTCGGACCGACGACCATCCAGGATGCCAAGTTCGACACGCTGCAATTCGATGTCGGCACGCTTGGCTGGGCCAATGAGCCGATGCTCGACAGCTACTCCATCCTGGTCCAGGTCGTCCATTCCAAGACGGGCAATGCCGGCGTCTTCAACTGGGGTGCATGGAAGGACACAGAGATCGACGGGCTGATCGACGAGGCCGGCCGCACCATCGACCGCACCGCCCGGCTCGCGCTTCAGTCCAAGGCGCTGCAACGCGCCAACGACCTTTCGATGTTCATTCCCGTTCACCAGCAGCCCATGGCCTGGGCGGTAGGGTCCAACGTCAAGGATGTGCTTCCGCTGTCCGACAACAAGGCGCGTCATTGGCTGACCCACATGGCCGAATAGCGCCCTGACGACGCCGCCGCGTGCCGTTGCCCGCGGCGGCGTGGACATCATGCAATTACATCGGGAAATCACGGATGTTGCTTCTCGTCCTCAAGCGACTGGCCAATGCCGTCGTCGTCCTCCTTTTCGTCGCCCTGCTCGCCTTCACGATCTTCAAGTTCCTCGGCGATCCGGTGCAGTTGATGCTGAACCCGCAGGCGACGCAGGAAGAGCGCGATGCGCTCACGCAGCGCCTCGGCCTGAACGATCCGGTGCCGGTGCAGTTCGTGAAATTCGTCGCCAACGCCGTTCAGGGTGATTTCGGCATGAGCTACCGAAACCAGCTGCCCGTGATGGGGGTGATTGCGGAGCGCTTCCCCGCGACCTTCGAGCTTGTGATGGTGTCCTCCATCGCCGCCCTGCTCATCGGGCTGCCGCTCGGGGTTTTCGCGGCCATCAATGGCGGCTCCGTCATGGTTCGCGTCGCGCATATCATATCGATGATCGGCGTATCGGTGCCCGCCTTCGTGATCGGCATCCTGCTGATCCTGGCCTTCTCCATCGAGCTTCAGGTCCTGCCCGCCTTCGGGCGCGGCGAGGTGGTCGATCTAGGCTTCTGGACGACGGGGCTGCTGACGAGCAGCGGGCGCCATGCCCTGATCATGCCGGCAATCTCGCTCGCCCTGTTCCAGATCTCCTTCATCATGCGGCTGGTGACGTCGGAAATGCTTGAAGTCCTTCGAACGGATTTCATCCGCTTCGCAAGGGCACGCGGACTGCGGGCACGCGCCATCTATTTCCGCCATGGCCTGCGCAACTGTCTGATGCCCGTGGTCACCATCACGGGCATGCTGATCGGCGACCTCATCGCTTTCGCACTCGTTACCGAGATCGTCTTCCAGTGGCCGGGAATGGGTTTCCTCTTCGTGCAATCCGTCCAGTACGTCGATATCCCGGTCATGGCGGCCTACCTCATGATCGTCTGCTGCATCTTCATCCTGATCAACCTCATCACCGACCTGATCTATGTCGTTGTCGATCCGCGCATGGGCGCCACGGCGATTGGAGGCAGCAATGTCCGTTGAACCCAAGGTCGAACGCGAGACCCTACGCGTCCATGTCGCTCGGCTGTGGGATTCCGATCTCGCCTGGAACTTCCGCAACAGCCCCTTGGCCGTGGTGTCGGCGACGGTTCTCCTGGTCATCGCCTTCACGTCGATCTTCGCCGGCGTGCTGATGCCGCAGAACCCGTTCGACATCATGCAGCTCTTCCTGGACAAGGCGAACCTCCCGCCCGTCTGGTCGGAAGGCGGGGCGATGCCCTATGTGCTGGGCACCGACATGCAGGGCCGGGACGTTCTTTCGGCCATCGTCTACGGATCGCGCATCTCGCTTGTCATCGGCGTGGCCAGTGTCGCCGTGTCGATGACGATCGGCGTGCTCGTCGGGCTTCTGGCCGGCTATATCGGCGGCGCGCTCGACAATCTTCTGATGCGGCTTGCCGATGCCGTCATGTCGATCCCGACACTGCTTGTCGCCATCCTTGTCAGCGCGATCTTTCGCGGGCTGCTGCCGGTCGAGTACCGTGACACCTTCGCCCCGCTGATCCTCGTGCTCGCCCTCTCCCTCACCAGTTGGGTCGTCTATGCGCGCATGGTGCGTGCGGTGACGATGGTCGAGGCGCGCAAGGAATATGTCATGGCCGCCCGCATCATCAACGTGCCGCGGCGGCGCATCATCCTCAAGCACATCCTGCCGAATGTCATGACGCCGGCCCTGGTCACGGGCACGCTCAACCTCGGGCTGGCGATCCTCGCTGAAGCGACGCTGTCGTTTCTCGGCGTGGGCATGCCCAGCGCACAGCCGTCGCTTGGAACGCTGATCCGGCTGGGAAACCAATATTTCTTCTCGGGCACCTGGTGGATCGTGCTGTTCCCCGCCCTTCAACTGACGCTGATCATCCTCGCCGTCAATCTGCTCGGCGACTGGCTGCGCGACGCCCTCAACCCGAAATTGAAATAGGCTCGATATGTTTGACCTCGTACTTTCTAACGTCCGCGTGGACAAGGCGATCACCGACGTCGGCATCAGCAACGGCCGCATTGCAGCCATCGCGCCGGGCTTGGACCGCACCGGCGCCGCCGTCGAGGACTGCGACCATGCGCTCCTGCTGCCCGGCCTCGTCGAGGCGCATACCCATCTCGACAAGACGCTTCTCGGCATGGACTGGGTGGAAAACAAACTCGGCCCGGAAATCCGAGACAAGATCGACAACGAGCGGCAGATGAAGCGGGTCGTCGGGCTCGATGCCGCACGGCAGTCCGCGCGCCAGGTGGTCATGTCCATCGCCAAGGGCTCGACGGCAATCCGCAGCCATGTCGATATCGACACGGAGAACGGGCTGGCAGACTTCGAAGGCGTGAGCGCAACGCGCAGCCGATACAGCGATGTCATCGACATCGACATCGTCGCCTTCCCGCAATCCGGTCTCGTGAGCCGCAAGGGCACGGCGGAATTGATGGACGAAGCCCTCCGGCAGGGGGCGGACGTGGTGGGCGGGCTCGATCCATGCTCGATCGACCACGACCCCAAGGGACATCTAGACCTGGTGTTCGACCTCGCGGTCAAACATGCAAAGCCCATCGACATCCACCTGCACGAACCGGGCGAACTCGGCATGTTTTCGTTCCGGATGATCCTTGAGCGCACGCGGGCGCACGGTCTTTCCGGCAAGGTCACCGTCAGCCATGCTTTCTCGCTCGGCGCAAACGACTATCTCGGCATTTCCCGCCTGCTCGACGAGATCGCAGCCGCCGGCGTCGCGCTGATGTCGACCGGCCCCTCCATGGTTCCCGTGCCGCCGCTCATCAGGGCGCTGGATGCCGGCATCACGGTCTGTTCGGGCACGGACGGCATGCGCGACCTCTGGGCGCCCTTCGGCAATGCCGACATGCTGGAACGCGCGCAAATCCTCAGCCAGCGCAACAATCTGAGCCAGGACATCGAGATCGAGCGCGCCGTCGACGTGTGCACCTACGGCGGCGCAAAGGTCATGGGACTGGCCGATTACGGCCTCACCGTGGGCGCCTTCGCGGATCTCGTGGTCGTCGCTGGCCGCAATGTCACGGAGGCCGTCGTGACGCTTCCGCCCCGCAAGCTGGTGCTGAAACGCGGTCGCGTGGTGGCGCGCGACGGCAAGGCCCTGGTGGAGGCGCCTTGATGCTTGTGGATCTCGAAAGGCCAGCCGGCAATCCCATGACGAACACACCGACGGACCGACCCGATCCCTCCCCTCTTCTCAGCGTGCGCGATCTCAGCATCGACTTCGTCACGCGGCGCGGCAGCGTGCGCGCGCTGGACCGGGTCAGTTTCGATATGGCGCCGGGCGAAATACTCGGTTTGGTTGGAGAATCGGGCGCCGGCAAATCCCTGTCGGGCAATGCGATCATCGGCCTGATTGACCCGCCGGGACGGATCGCCGAGGGCCAGATCTCGCTCGATGGCCGGCGCATCGACACGCTCGCGCCGCGTGACATGCGCAAGCTTCGTGGCAGGTCGATCGCGGCTATCTTCCAGGATCCGCTGACCTCTCTCGATCCGCTCATGCGCATCGGCGACCAGATCACGGAAACGATTCTCACGCATCTGCCGGTGAACCGCCGTCAGGCGCGGCAACGCGCGCTCGACCTGCTGCGTGCGGTGGGCATCCCGGCCCCGGAACTGCGCATCGACCACTATCCGCACCAGTTCTCGGGCGGCATGCGCCAGCGCGTTGTGATCGCCCTGGCACTTTGCGCCGATCCAAAACTGATCATCGCGGACGAGCCGACGACCGCGCTGGACGTGTCGATCCAGGCCCAGATCATATCCTTGCTCAAGACCATGTGCCGCGAGCACCAGACGGCGATCCTGCTGGTCACGCACGACATGGGCGTCATCGCGGAGGCGGCGGACCGGGTGGCGGTGATGTATGCCGGGCGCTTGGTGGAAATCGGCCCGGTCGAAGAGGTGCTGAGGGCACCCAAACACGTCTACACTGCCGGATTGATCGGCTCGATCCCCAGCCTCAACCGCCGACGCGAGCGGCTGGTGCAGATCGATGGCGCCATGCCCCGGCCGGGTTCGGTCCCGTCCGGCTGTCCCTTCGCGCCCCGCTGCCCGAAACGCATCGACAAATGCGCCGAGCGCCCGGAACTCTTGCCCACCGGCAACAGTCAGGCGGCCTGCTGGCGCGCAGGAGAAGGACATTCCTATGCATGACGACATCGCCCTTAAAGCCTCGGACCTGGCCCTCTGGTTCGATGCCTCGGAGCCGTGGCTGGTCCGCATGCTGGGGCGAAAGCCCAAGCGCACCCTGAAGGCGGTCGACGGGGTCAGCTTTGCTGTTCCGCGCGGCAGCACATTCGCAATCGTTGGCGAAAGCGGCTGCGGCAAGTCCACCATCGCGCGCCTTGCAGTCGGGCTCTACACGCCGACCAATGGCAGCCTGACCTATTCCGGCGGCGCAGGATCGGGCGGCCGTATGCGCGTCCAGATGATCTTCCAGGACCCCTATGCGAGCCTCAACCCGCGCTGGCGGGTCAAGGACATCATCGCCGAGCCCATCCGCGAGCTCGGAATCCGGAAGGGTGCGGCGATCGGAAAACGCGTCGACGAACTGCTCGGTCTTGTGGGTTTGATGCGCGGCGATGGGGAAAAATATCCGCACGCGTTTTCCGGTGGCCAACGGCAGCGCATTTCCATCGCAAGAGCGCTTGCGACCGAGCCGGAGTTCCTGGTCTGCGACGAGCCCACATCAGCGCTCGATGTCTCCGTCCAGGCGCAGATCCTGAACCTGATGAAGGAAATCCAGGGCCAGTTTCACCTCACCTATATGTTCATCAGCCACAATCTTGCTGTAGTGCGGCATGCCTCCGACCATATCGCCGTGATGTATCTCGGCGGCATTGTGGAACAAGCGCCGACCGAGCAGTTGTTCCGCAATCCGCGGCATCCCTATACACGGCTGCTGATCGACACGATCCCCGATCTGGAGGCTCCGAACCGGCAACGCAAACAGCTCGCCGGCGAAGTTCCGAGCCCCCTCGACCCTCCCTCTGGGTGCCGCTTCCACCCGCGCTGCCCGCAGGCCCAGGACATCTGCAAGCGGGTCGCACCCGCTCTGGAGGAGCAGAACGGTCGCCGGGTGGCCTGCCACTTTCCGCTCCAGCCGGCAACCCCCTGATCTCATTGAAGGAACATGAACATGAATGAGCAGACCGGTCGCACCATGCTTTCGGCACGCTGGATCGTCGGGCACGCCGAGGGTCGCCACACGCTCGTGCATCGCGGCGAGATTGTCTTCGAGCGCGGCCAGGTGATCTTCGTGGGCCATGGTTTTCCCGGTGTGGTGGCGCGCCGCATCGACTATGGCGAGGCGCTGATCGCGCCGGGCATGATCGATCTCGATGCCCTGTCGGATCTGGACACCACGGTTTTTTCCTACGACAACCACCCGGAATGGAAAAAGGGTCGGACATGGCCGCAAAGCTATATGGACCGCGGCCCCTATGAAATGTACTCACCTGACGAGTTGGCATTCCAGAAGCGCTATGCCTTTGCTCGCCTGATCCGCAACGGCATCACCACCGCATTGCCGATCGCCTCTCTTTATTACCGGGAGTGGGGCGAGACCTATGCAGAGTTCGCCGCCGCGGCCGCAGCTGCCGAAGACCTTGGCATGCGGGTCTATCTCGGACCGGCCTATCGAACCGGCAACCCGGTCGTTTCCGACAATGGCGCCGTGTCCCTGTTCTTCGACGAGGAGCGGGGGCTTCGCGGGCTCGCGGATGCGGTGCGCTTCTGCAAGGATTTCGAGGGCAAGTCCTTCGGTCGCATTCGAACCATGCTTGCCCCGGACCGCATCGAAACCTGCACTGAAACGCTGCTCTCGCAAACGGCTCTCGCGGGTTCGGACCTTGCGGTGCCGGTCCGGCTTCATTGCAACCAGGGCCGCTTCGAGCGGGATACGGTTCGGCACCTGCACGGCAAGACCTCCGTCGAATGGCTGGACAGTCTCGGCTTCCTGAACCGCCGCACGCTTTTGCCGCACGGCACCTATGTCAGCCCGTCGCGCAACATGGACGAGGCCGGCAACGATCTCGATATCATTCGGGAGCGCGGATCGGTCATCGTGCATTGCCCGCTGGTGGCGGCGCGCCACGGAGACGCCCTCGCGACTTTCTCCAGCTTCTGCGAAAAGGGCATGAGGCTGGCGCTCGGCACCGATACCGCACCGCCGGACATGGTTTTGAACATGCAGGTCGGCATGCTGGTCAACCGCGTGCTCGACCGCAGCGTGACGACAGTGCGGTCGGAAGACTATTTCGACGCCGCGACGGTGGGCGGCGCCGACGCGCTCGGCCGGCCCGACCTTGGACGGCTGCAACCCGGCGCCCGGGCGGATATCGTCGTGTTCGATCTGGCGACCCCCGATGTCGGCCCGGTGATCGACCCGATCCAGACGCTGATGCTCACCGGCAGCGGCCGCGACGTCAGAAGCGTCTTCATCGATGGAAGACCGGTCATGGAGGAGCGGATCATCCCCGGCGTGGATTTCGACGCCTATGGACGCCAGGCGCAACGACAGTTCGATGCCATGACCGCCAAATATCCCGACCGCACCGTGCATCACCCGCCCATGTCGGAGATTCTCTCCTCGGCCTATCCTCTTGTTGAATCGCACCCAGCCGTTCACGGGTGATTTGTAAAAAATGTATGATTCCGCCAATTATACAAAAATTCGCCATGATATGTGTTGACGACACCGACCCCATCCTTATTTAGTTCGTCCTCTCTTTGCGTCATAAAAATGCTGCGGGCAGTTGTCATCTGCGACACGGCGGCAGCCACTTATCTTGAGGATCTGCCATGATTGGCGACACCATTGTCGAACGCGACTTCATGCGCCCTGGAAAGTCTGTCGCCCTGGCAGGCAAGGCCATGGTCGCGACCTCGCATCCACAGGCCACCAGGGCGGCGCTGCGCATCTTGGAGGCCGGCGGCAATGCGGTGGACGCGGCGATTGCAGCGGTTGCGTTGCAGGGTGTCATCGATCCGCACATGACCGGCATCGGCGGCGATTGCTTTGCGCTTTACGCGCCGGCCGGCAAGACGCCGATCGCCCTCAACGGCTCTGGCCGCGCCCCGGCCGCCGCGACGGTCGAGCGGCTGACCGCCCTCGGCCTCAAAGTAATACCCGATGGCTCGGTTCATGCCGTAACCATCCCCGGCGCCGTCGATGCCTGGAGCCAGCTCAGCACGCGTTACGGACGGCTCGGGCTCGCAGCGATCCTGAAGCCCGCCATCGACGCCGCCTATGAAGGCTTCGTCATCACCCCGCGCGTGGCGCACGACTGGGCGCGTTATGCGGACCGGCTGCGCCCCTACCCCGCCTCCGTCGCACAATACCTGCCGGGCGGCCTGCCGCCCGCCGTGGGTGCCCGGCTGGACAATCCGACGCTCGGCGCAACGCTGGAGCGCATCGCCCGCGAGGGCCGCGACGCTTTCTACAAGGGCGCCGTCGCTGAAGACATGGTCGCCACGCTGCAGAGCCTCGGCGGCCTGCACACGATCGAGGATTTCGCCGCCTATTCCGCCTTCGAGACGCAGCCCATCGCCGCCGCCTACCGTGGATACGAGCTGCTCGAATGCCCGCCCAACGGCCAGGGGCTTGCAGCCCTGATCATCGCCCGCATTCTGGACGGCTTCAATCTCGGCGATCCGGACCTCGGCGAAGCCGATCGCATTCACCTGTTCACCGAGGCCACCAAGGCGGCCTACCGCCAGCGCGACCTCTATATCGCCGACCCGGACGCGATGCGCCATTCGGTCAAGGATCTTCTGGCCGAACTCTTCATCGCCGGCCTGCGCGGCAGGATCGACATGGCGCGCGCCAGCGCGGTGGCGGACTACGACATGCCGGTGCACCGCGATACGGTCTACGTCACCGTCGTCGATGCCGAGGGCAATGCGATCTCGCTGATCAACTCGATCTTCTTCGCCTTCGGCAGCGGCATCTACGCGCCCAAGGCCGGCGTGCTTCTTCAGAACCGCGGCTGCGGCTTCTCGCTTGATCCCGAAAGCCCCAATGCCATCGGCCCGCGCAAGCTGCCGTTCCACACGATCATTCCCGCCATCGTCCTGCAAGACGGGCGGCCGGTCATGTCCTTCGGCGTCATGGGCGGGCAATATCAGGCGGTCGGCCATGTCCATATCCTGTCGCAGATCGTCGACCGCGGGCTCGACGTGCAGATGGCGAGCGACCAGCCGCGCAGCTTCTTCACCGATGGTGCGATCAGCCTGGAACCGACCATTCCTGCCGAGGTGAAGCACGAGCTGGAGCGGCGCGGCCACGCCACGCGCTGGGCGGACGAGCCGCTCGGCGGCTGCCAGGCGATCTGGATCGATCGCGAGCGCAACGTGCTGTGGGGCGCATCGGACCATCGCAAGGATGGGATTGCGCTCGGATTATGAGACAGAAAAGACCCGGGCGATGAACTCGCCCGGGTCTTTTCATGATCGGATTTTTCGCCGGTCTCAGACCGGGTCGCTGATGGTGACGGAGAGCGAACCCAGCTTGTCGATGCTGCCGACCAGCGCGTCGCCGGGCACGACCGGGCCGACGCCGTTCGGCGTTCCCGTCAGGATGATGTCGCCCGCCTGCAAAGCGAAATAGCGTGACAGGTTCGAAATGATCTCGGGCGTGCGCCAGATCATCAGCGCAAGGTCCGAATCCTGTTTCGCATCGCCATTGACGGTGAGCCGGATCGCGCCAGTATCGACATGGCCGACCTGCTCGACGGGATGGATGGTGCCGACGGGGCAGGAATTGTCGAACGCCTTGCCGAGCTCCCACGGCTGGTTCGGACGATCCGACTGTCCATTGACACTGCGGCGCGTCATGTCGAGGCCGACGGCATACCCATAGACATGGTCCAGCGCCTGCTCCACGGGGATGTTGTAGCCGCCCGACTTCATGGCGACGACGAGTTCCAGCTCGTAATGATAGTTGTCCGTCATCGTCGGATAGGGAAGGATTGCGCCGTCCTGCTCGATGCTGTCGGTAGGCTTCTGGAAGACGATCGGGAAATCCAGCTTCGGATCGCCCCCCATTTCCTCGACATGCGCAACATAGTTGCGGCCGATGCAATAGATGCGGCGAACCGGATAACGCCCCTCGCCACCGGAGACAGGCAATGACGGCCGTTCGCCGAGATCGACCACGAATTTTTCGGCGCTGCTCATATCTGTATGAATCCTCACTTTTCCAAAAATAATGTACGATTTCACTTTTTTCATACCGAATATGGATTGACGGATCAATGCATATTTCATTACATTTTCCAAAATCATACATTATAAGGAGGTGGACATGCTTACGACAACGAGACGCACGGCGCTCTGCGCTGCACTGACAACGGCACTCTGCGGCTTCATCGCCGCAACGCCGCTCCATGCCCAGGAACTCAAGCAGGTGACGGTTGTCCTGCCGCATCCGGGCGCGATCGGGCATTTCCCGATGCATGTGGCGCGGTGCGAGGGCTACTTCGAAAAACAGGGCCTCAACGTCACCGTCCAGGCGGTCGATGGCTCGGGTCAGGTCATTCAGGCCATCGCCGCCGGCCAGGGCGATATCGGCAATCCCGGCCCCGGCCCGCTCCTCTCCGCGCGCGCCCAGGGCGTCGATGTCGTGATGTTCTACAATCACTTCGCCAAGAGCCAGTTCGGCATTCTGGTTGCCCAGGATGCGCCCTTCAAGGAACTGACCGAGTTGAAGGGCAAGGTCATCGGCGTCGGAACGGCCGACGGCGCGGAAGTCTCCTTCGCGCGTTCGATGCTCACGGCCGCCGGAATGACCGAAGGCACGGACTACACGTTCCTCCCGGTCGGCGATTCCGGCCCGGCAGCCGTCGCCTTCCAGCGCGGCGACATTTCGGCCTATGCGGCTGCGACCGCCGACGCCGCCATCCTGCGCACGCGCGGCATGGAAGTGCGCGACTTCACGCCGGAGGCTTTCCAGGGCTTCTTCGGCAATGGCTACATGGCCACGCGCGCCTATATCGACGCCAATCCGGATGTCATCAAGGGCTTCGGCCGGGCGCTGGTGCAGGGCGCGATCTTCGGGTCGGACCCGGCAAACCGCGAGAAGGTGCTCGCCTGCTCGGCCAAGGCAAACCCGCAGGAGGCAGAGGACAGGGTGATGCTCGAAGCGCTGTTCGACAATATCCGGCTGCGCGTCCAGCCGCTGGATCCGTCCAAGGGCTGGGGCTACTATTCGCCTGAGGCATGGAAGGCATGGGAGGACTCGCTCGTCGCCTCCGGCAGCCTGAAGGCTCCGCTGCCCGATCTCGACAAGGCCTATACAAGCGAGTTCGTCAGCTATTGGAACGAAGGCGTCAATCCGTGACGGCATCCTCTGCAAGTGTATTGGGCGATCGCATCAGCGATCGCCCTCTGTTTCAAGTGCGCAGGGTGACGAAGTCCTATTCCGGACGCAATTTCGTCGCCCTCGAAAATATCGATCTCGACCTGCCTCGCGGCAGCTTCGCCTCGATCATCGGCTCCAGCGGCTGCGGCAAGTCCACGCTGCTGAAAATCATGGCGGGCCTCACCCCGCCGACATCGGGCAGCGTCATGCTGGGCGGAAAGCCGGTCATGGGGCCACGCGTCGAGACGGGCATGATGTTCCAGCAGGCGACGCTGTTTCCCTGGCTGACAGCAATCGAAAACGTGCTGCTGCCCATCGGCATCAAATCCGGAAAGGCGGCGGCCGAGCAGGCCCGCCAGCGCGCATTGGACCTGCTGTCGCTGGTTGGGCTGAGCGGTTTCGACAATGCCTATCCGAGCGAACTGTCGGGCGGCATGGCGCAGCGCACCGCCATGTGCCGCATGCTGATCACCGATCCGGAAATGCTGCTCCTCGACGAACCCTTCTCCGCGCTGGACGAACTGACGCGCGATTTCATGAACATGGAGCTGCAGCGCATCTGCATGTCGCGCCAGGCGACGGCGCTGCTCGTCACCCATTCCATCTCCGAGGCCGTCATCCTCTCCGATACGGTCTATGTCATGGCGGCGCGCCCCGGCCGCATCGTCAAGCGGCTGGAAATCGACTTGCCGCGCCCGCGCACGCTCGACATGATGACCCAACCGGAATTCGGCGCCTACGTCAGCGAGATCCGCAACCATCTCGACAAGGGGGCCTTCCTTTGACCATAGCGACCGACCGGCAGCACGAGTTTCCAGAGACCGTCTGGACCCAGCGCGTCTCCTTCATCAACCGCCTGCCGCAGCCCGTGGCGATCACGCTTCTCGTGCTTGCCATCCTCGCGATCTGGCAGCTCGTCGCCATGAGCGGCACGGTGTCGCCGATCATCCTGCCCTCGCCCGCGCGCACCGCGCAGGACATCGTCGAGGTCGGCGCGAGCCTGTTTACCGGCGGTTACGTGTTCAGCGCCTTTCTCATCACGCTCCAAGAAGTGGTCATCTCCTTCCTGATGGCAACGGCGATCGGCGCCACATTGGGCATGATCGTCGGCGGCACGGCCTTTGGCGAACGCGCGCTGATGCCGGTCATCGTCGCCATCGACACCATGCCGAAAGTCGCCTTCGCGCCGCTCTTCCTGAGCTGGCTCGGCTTCGGCATCGCCTCCAAGGTCGCGCTTGCCACCTTCATCGCGCTGTTTCCGATCATCGTGGGTGCCGCGGCGGGCCTGCATGCGGCGGACGAGAACGCGCGCATGCTTTTCCGCAGCATCGGTGCGACGCCCTGGCAGACGCTGGTGCGGCTTCGCATCCCGATGGGCCTGCCGCATTTCTTCACCGGCTTGAAAATCGCGGCCATCGGTGTCGTCGGCGGCGCCATCACCGGAGAACTGGTCGGCGGCGGACAGGGTTTCGGCGCCTTGATCCGCGTCGCGGCCTCCCAGCTCGACACACCTCGCGTCTTTTCGCTGATCTGCTATCTCAGTGTCATGGGCCTGATGACGTTCGGGCTGGTGGCCTGGGTGCAACGACGCTTTGTTTTCTGGCATCGTAGCAGTTCAATCGGTAATGGCTGAGGCATGACAAAAGTAAACGAAAAATCGGAAAAGGCGACGACGGCGACGCTGGCCTACGAGCAGATGCGCAGCGACATCCTGCGCGGCAACCTGCGGCCGGGGCAGAAGCTGGCGATCGACGTCGTGGCGCAGCGATATGGCGTTGGCACCAATCCGGTGCGCGAGGCGCTCAACCGCCTCTCGTCCGAACGGCTGGTCGATCGCCACGACCAGCGCGGCTTTTCCGTGCCGGAAATCAGCCTGGAAAACTGGCGGGAACTGGTCGGGACGCGCTGCATGCTCGAACCGCTGGCGCTGGAGCAATCCATTCTGCGCCGCACCACCGAATGGGAAGAGCAGGTCGTGCTCGCCCTGCACCGGCTGTCGCGCACGCCCTGGACTCAGGAAGACCCTGACATGGAGCGCCGCAAGCAATTCGAAGGCTTTCACCGCGACTTTCACCTCACGCTGATCGCCAATTGCGGCTCGTCGTGGCTCGTGCAGTTCTGCGAGGTGCTGATGGACCACGCGCAGCGCTACATCTTCATATCAGCGAGTGCTGCCTATCCCCGCCGCGGCGGCCAGGACGAACACAAGCGCATTGCCGACGCCGCCCTCGACGGAAACGTCGCGGAAGCCAAGCAATTGCTCGTCGCGCACTACATGCGGACGCTCGAATATATCGAATCCGAAATCGCCAACTGACCTTTGGACGACATCGCGGCAGGACTACAGAAGCGCGCGCTTCATCAAGGCATCCAGCCAGTCGGCAAAAACCTGGAGCCGGCGGGAGAGATGCTGGCGATGCGGGTAGAGCAAGGTCATCGGCATCGGCGCCGCCCGGTGATCCGGCATCACCTCGATGAGCTCGCCCGCGTCGAGATGGCTTCTCACGTCATAGGCCGGAATCTGGATGAGGCCGAGGCCGGCTAGGCAGCAGGCAATATAGGCCTCGGCGCTGTTGACCGTGGCGCGCGCCCGCATCGGCACCATCCGTACCTCACCGTCCTCGATCCACTCCCAATCCTCGACGCGCCCGGTCGAGGGCGATGCATAATTGACGGCAAGATGGCCGCCGAGATCGTCCGGCACGCCGGGCGTGCCATAGGTGGCGAGATAGGCGGGGCTGGCAACGTTGATCAAGGCAAGGTCGCCGATCTTGCGCGCGACAAGGCCTGAATCGCTGAGCGGCCCGACACGCAGGACGCAGTCGACGCTCTCCTCGACAAGGTTGACCGCGCGATCGGTGATGCGCAGCTCGATGTCGAGTTGCGGATAGCGTGCGAGAAACTCCGGAAGCGCCGGCGCAAGGATGAGGCGGCCGATCCGGCCCGGCACGTCGATGCGCAGCTTTCCGGAAAGGCCGACCGCCGTCTGGCGGAACAGGCCCTCCGTCTCCTCCACGTCGGCGATCAGGCGCAGGCAGCGCTCGTAGAACGCGGCGCCGTCCTGGGTCGGCGAGACTTTTCGCGTGGTGCGATGAAGCAGCCGTGCGCCGACGCGTGTTTCGAGATCGATGACCGCGGCCGATACCGACGAACGCGGAAGGCCGAGCGTATCGGCCGCGCGGGTAAAACTCGCGCATTCGACGACACGGCAGAAGGTGCGGAAGAGATCGATACGGTCCAAGCGCGGGAGCCCGTTTGATTGTGCGCGATTCCTGACAGGTGATGTCAGAATGGGGAACTTTATAGGCGCAGCGTAGACGATATGGTGCGTCTTAGGAAGTGGCCGCGCTCGCGGCCGCTCGGGTAGTGCCAAGGAGATCCACCACCATGACCGACCACAGCATCAAGGGAAAAACCGTTCTCATCGCCGGCGGCGCGAAGAATCTTGGCGGGCTGATTGCGCGCGACCTCGCGGCACAGGGCGCGAAGGCTGTCGCCGTCCACTACAATACCAGCGCCACGAAGCCCGCTGCGGACGAGACGGTGGCCGCGATCAAGGCGGCCGGCGCGCAAGCCTTCGCCTTCCAGGGCGACCTCACCGGTGCCGGCGCCGTCGAGACGCTGTTTGCCGACGCGAAGGCCGCGATGGGCAGCATCGACATTGCCATCAACACAGTGGGCAAGGTGCTGAAGAAGCCGATCGTCGAGATTTCGGAGGCCGAATATGACGAGATGACGGGCGTGAACTCAAAGAGCGCCTTCTTCTTCCTCAAGGAGGCCGGCAAACATGTCAGCGACAACGGCAAGGTCTGCACGCTGGTCACGTCACTGCTGGGTGCCTTAACGCCCTTCTACGCCGCCTATGCCGGCACCAAGGCGCCGGTGGAACATTTTACCCGGGCGGCATCGAAGGAATTCGGCGAGCGCGGCATCTCAGTGACGGCGATCGGCCCCGGCCCCATGGACACGCCCTTCTTCTATCCCGCCGAAGGCGCCGACGCGGTCGCCTATCACAAGACCGCGGCAGCCCTTTCCGGCTTCTCCAAGACCGGGCTGACCGACATCGAGGACATCGTGCCCTTCATCCGCTTCCTGGTCACGGACGGCTGGTGGATGACCGGCCAGACCATCCTCGTCAACGGCGGCTACACGACGAAGTAAGACACCATGCGGCCGGGGACATCAAACCCCGGCCGCAATGGTCATCCGGCGTGACCAGCGACGGCCGTCGCCCATCCGGTCGACCAGAATCGACAGCAGTTGCTCGGCATCGCAATCCGTAACGACGAGGCAATTCGGTGGGCGACCGTCGCGATGGCGCTCGCTCACGGCTGCGACCGTCGCGCCGCGCGCCTCCGGCGGATTGGCGAGCACCCGAACATGGGCCTCCACGCCGGAAAACAGGTCTGGCGCGATATAATAGAGGATCGCGCAGGGATCATGCAGGCAGGGGTCGTTGCTGCCATAGGCCCGCAGCATCGCGCCGATCGCCACCGCAGCCGCTGTCCCCGCCTGTTCCAGCGCGGCGATATGCCCCTCCCCGATCCGCACCTTCTGCGTGACATCCAGCCCCAGCATGACGAGGGGAATGCCGGACGACATCACGATCTCGGCCGCCTCTGGATCGACGAGGATGTTGAACTCGGCGAGCGGGCCGGAATTGCCGGGGCAAAAGGCCGCCCCGCCCATGAAAACCACGGAACGGATCAACGGCGCGATGTGTGGCGCCTTGACGATGGCGAGCGCAATGTTCGTCATCGGGCCGATGACGCAAAGGCTGACCTCGCCGGGCGCCGCCAGCACCTGGCGAATGATGAAGTCCACCGCATGTTCCTCGACGAGAGCGCCGGGCTTGCCCGGCAGGTCGAGGTCGCACAGGCCATCCGTTCCATGCACCGAGGGCCATTTGCGCTGGTAAGGCCCCATCAGCGGCCGTGTGCAACCGGCATAGACCGGGATATCGCTGCGGTCCGCCAGCGCGCATATCCTAAGCGCATTGTTCGCCGTGAACGACAGGTCCTTGTTGCCCGTGACGCAGGTGATGCCGACCAGCTCGATTTCCGGGCAGGCGAGAGCGAGCAGGATGGCGATCGCGTCATCCACGCCGGGGTCGCAATCGAGAATTATGCGGTGTCGTGCCTGCACGGAGGCTTCCTTTCAAAATGGGCAAATGGATCAGTGCTTCTGGCGGGCGGAAAGGTCGGCCTCGACCCGACGGGAGTAGCGCGAAACCGAAAAGCAGATGGCGAAGTAGATGAGGGCGACGAAGACATAGGCCTCACGATAGAAGCCCAGCCATTCCGGATCGGACAGCGAGCGTTTCGACGCGCCGAGCAGGTCCACGAGGCCGATGATGGCGACAAGGGAGGAATCCTTGATGAGGCCGATCAGCGTGTTGGTGAGCGGCGGAACGGAGATACGCAGCACCTGCGGCAGCACGACGAGCCGCATGCCGGCCCAATAGCCGAGGCCAAGCGCATGGACCGCCTCGAACTGCCCCTTGGGAACGGCCAGCAATCCGCCCCGGATGACCTCCGCGAAATAGGCGGCGACGAAAAGCGTCATGCCGACAAGGGCGCGAAGCACGGCATCGATTTCCAGGCCCGCCGGCATGAACAGGGGAAGCATGACCGACGCCATGAAGAGAACCGTGATGAGCGGCACGCCGCGTACGAATTCGATATAGCCGACGCAAACGGAGCGGATGAGCGGCATGTCCGATGTGCGGCCGAGGGCGAGCAGGATGCCGAACGGGAAGGCAAACGCCGAGCCGACGACGGCGAGCAGCAAGGTCAGCGGCAGGCCGCCCCATTGCGCCGTGGGCACGGCCGCGATTCCGGCAAACCCGCCGGCCATGACGCCGAGCACCGCAGCGATGACGGCCGGCCAGATCACCAGCAGCCAGGGCGTCCAGCATCGCTTGTTGGCGCTGACCAGAACGAGGGCGACAAGCAGCAGCACCGCGAGCAAGGGACGCCACTGCTCGCCATAGGGATAAAGGCCGAACAGGATGAAACGGGCCTTTTCCCGGATGAACGCCCAGCAGGCGCCTGCCGCCACGCGGCATGCATCCGCAGACGGACTGCTCCAGACGGCATCGAACACGAGCCAGTTTGCGAGTGGAGGCACGACCTTGAAGGCGATGAACAGGAGCGCCAGCGTGATCAGCGCATTGTACCAGGTGCTGAACAGGGAGCGCAGGAAGTCGGCACTGCGACGGCGTGATGGGCGGAACATCCCGGTCATCGCGTCACCAGCGCCATGCGGTGGTTGTACCAGTTCATGAAGCCGGAAATCGCGAGGCTGATCGTCAGATAGACGATCATGAAGATCGAGACCACCTCGATCGCCTGGCCGGTCTGGTTCATGGTGACGTTGCCGACCGCAACGAGATCTGGATAGGCGATCGCGACGCCGAGCGAGCTGTTCTTCGTCATGTTGAGATATTGGCTGGTGATCGGCGGGATGATCATCCGGATCGCCTGCGGCAGGATGATCAGGCGCATGACGAGGCCAGGACGCAGCCCGAGCGAACGCCCGGCCTCCGATTGCCCCACGCTGACGGCCTCGATGCCGCCGCGCACCGTCTCGGCGATGAAGGTGGCGCTATAGGCCGTCAGGCCGAACAGCAAGGCGGCGAATTCCGGCGAAAGACGCACGCCGCCGACGAAATTGAAGCCTTGCAGGTGCGGCATGTCCAGCGCTGCCGGCGCCCCGCCGAAATACCAGGCCGCAATGACGGGAACGACGAGAACAAAGAGGACCGCCGGCGCGATCACGGTGCGGCGGCCGGTTCTCTCCTGGCGGCGGGCGGCGAGCCGGTTCAACAGCACGGCTATGGCCGCGCCGAAGGCAAGGCAAATCCCTGCATAGCCAAATGCGGCATGCGGCTCCAGCATCGGCAGAACGACGCCCCGATTGCTGAGATACACGCCCTCGACTGGATTGAGCGCCGCCCGCGGCACCGGCAAGGTGACGGTCAGCAGCCCGTACCAGAAGGACAGTTGCAGCAGCAGCGGAATATTGCGCAGCCCCTCCACATAGGCGCCGGCAACACCCGCGAGCAGCCTGTTGCTGGAGAGCCGGGCAATGCCGACGGCGGTGCCGATCACCGTTGCCAGCACGATCGCCAGCAGCGACACTTTCAACGTGTTGAGAAAGCCCACGAGCAGTGCCCGGCCATAGCTGTTCGCCGCGGAATAGGCGATCACGCTTTCGCTGATTTCAAACCGTGCCTCGCCGGTGAGGAAGCCATATCCCGTTGCGATCCCCTGCCGGGCGAGATTGCCCGCCGCGATCGCGACCAAGAGGCCGATAAACGACACGAGGGAGAGGGTGACGGCGAGCTGGAAAACCCAGCGCCGCACCGTCCGGTCCCGCAGGAGGGCTGCGAGGCTCTCGAAGAGCCCCGTAGCCGGTTTGTTTTCCGCTGGATGGGACATGGACCGCCGATCAGCGCGCCGGCGGCGCGTAGATCAGGCCGCCCTTGTTCCACAACGCGTTCGTGCCACGCTGCAATCCAAGCGGCGTCTTGGCACCGACATTGCGTTCGAAGATCTCGCCGTAATTGCCGACGGCCTTGATGGCGTTGAGCGCCCAGGCCTCGTCAAGGCCGAGCGCCTTGCCGTTGCCCGGCGATACGCCGAGAAGCGCCTGCACCGTCGGATCGGCACTCGACTTCATCTCGTCCGCATTGGCCTGGGTGACGCCCTTTTCCTCCGCCTCGATCAGCGCGAAGCCGACCCAGCGGACGATATCGCCGAACTGCTGGTCGCCATGGCGCATGGCCGCCGCCAGCGGTTCCTTGGAGATCAATTCCGGAAGGATGACGTAATCGTCCTTGTTCTGGGCAAGCGACGAGCGCCATGCCGCAAGCCCCGACGTGTCGCCGGTATAGACATCGCAACGACCGCTGTTGAAGAACGCATTGTTCAGTTCGTTGACGTCTTCGATCGCCAGAGGGCTGAAGGGCTTGCCGATGGAGCGGAAGAAATCGGCGACGTTGAGCTCGTTGGTGGTGCCGGTCTGCATGCAGATCGTCGCGCCGTCGAGATCCCTGGCCGAGGTGATGTTCAGCTTTGCCGGCACCATGAAGCCCTGGCCGTCATAGAACAGCACGGCGCCGAAATCCAAGCCGAGCGCAGTATCGCGCGTCAGCGTGTATGTCGTCACACGCGACAGGATGTCGACCTCGCCGGACTGCAACGCGGTGAAGCGGTTCTGCGCGGTCAGGGGCTTGAAGGTCACCTTGGTCGCATCACCCAGGATCGCGGCGGACAGCGCATGGCAGAAGTCGACATCCATGCCCGCCCATGTGCCGGTGCTGTCGGGCGCCGAGAACCCGGCTATGCCCTCGCTGACACCGCAGACGAGCGATCCGCGCGCCTTGACCTTGTCCAGTGTTTCCCCCGCCAGCGCGGCGGAAAAAACCGCCGTCGAAGCCAGTAATGTTGCCAGAAATAGTTTCATCGTTATCCCCTCTTTTGCTTTTTCCCGATGTGCGGCTACCCAGCACCGCTTTTCGTATTTCATTAGAAATCGTAAGCATTGGTCCGGTCAATCAACCAACCTCTGCTTTTCTCTTTAGTTTTTCTAATCTAAATAGGATGGAGGAGCACCGTCATGTCCGTTCGTCTACCCACATTGCGCGCCTTGCAGGCCTTCGAGGCAATCGGTCGTTTTGGCAGCGTCGCCGCCGCCGCCCGCGATCTCGGCATATCGTCCGGGGCCGTCAGCCAGCATATCGGCCGGCTCGAAGAGGAGGTGGGCGTCGCCCTGTTCGAGCGGAAAGGCCGTAGCCTGGTCCTCACCTCATGGGGGCAGATCTATCTGGAAAGGATCCGCGTCGGTTTCGATCATTTGCGCGCCGCCAGCACCGTCCTGCAAAGGGCGCGCCTGAAATCGGGCATCGTGGTGAGCGCCCCGCCGTCGCTGACGATACGCTGGCTGGGTCCTCTCCTCGCGGAGTGGCAAACCATCTCGCCGGGCTTGAGCGTGCGGCTGATCGGCGAGGACGACGAGCCGGTCTTCGAGGAGGAGCAGGTGGATTTCCGCATTTCCTACGGCAGCGCGCGCCATCGCTATGCCCATTTTTCCGAGCTGTTCGTCGACAAGGTCGCGCCGCTGTGCTCGCCCGCATTCCTGAAAAAGCACCCCGTGACCACGCCCGCCGACATATTCAAGGGTCCCCTGATCGGCATCGAATGGGAGAACCCCTACCAGTCCCCGCCCACCTGGTCCGACTGGGCCGCCCAGGCCGGCCTTCCCCGGCGCGAACCGCAATGCGACCTGTCCTTCTCGCTTTCCAGCGCAGCGATCGACGCCGCGGTCAACGATGCGGGCTTCGTGCTTGGCCAAACCTCCATGATCGCCAACGACCTCGCACAGGGAAAACTCGTCGTCGCCTGCAATTGCTGGATCGCCCTTTCGGAGCCTTACGCGCTGGCCTGGAACAGGGCAGCGCTCGATCGCCCGTTCGGCCGGGAGTTCAGGGACTTCATCATCCGCTCAGGACGCCGCCTTGGGAATACTGCATAGATTTGCCGAAGCCGTCGCTACATAGCCGCGTTCCTATGCAATTCATTCCAATTGGCGCGAGGTCCCATCTCGGGCACTCTGATTGCGGAAGTTTCCAGCGTTGAGGAGGAGTGACCGATGCGCGACGAACAGAACAAGGGGCAGGCGACGGAGGTCGATCTGCGCAATCTGCGCGAGGCGATGAAGATCGCGGAGGAAAGCCGGGCGGCGGGGAATCACCCGTTCGGCGCGCTGCTGGCGGGGCCGGATGGGGCGGTGCTGCTGACCTCCGGCAACACGTTCAAGGACGACAAGGGCGTCGGCCACGCGGAGATGAACGTCGCACGTGACGCCGCCAAGGCCTATACGGCGGAATTCCTGGCCGAATGCACGCTCGTCACCTCGGTCGAGCCGTGCTGCATGTGCGCGGGCGGCACTTACTGGGCGGGCATCGGCCGCCTCGTCTACGGGATGACGGAAAAGCGCCTCGCGGAACTGACCGGAGACAACCCGGAGAACCTGACGATGGACATGCCCTGCGAGCGCATTTTCGACGCCGGGCAGCGCAAGGTGGAGGTCATCGGCCCCGTTCCGGCGCTTGAAGGCGAGATTGCAAAGGTCCACGAAGGTTTTTGGTGATCGCCGCTGCGGCCTCAACCTTCGACAGCTCGCCCCGCAGTGAGCACGGGCACGACGGTATCGAGAACATCGACAAGTTCATGGGCGATGCGCGTTGCGACGAAAACGGCGTGGTCGGTCACCTGGGGCAGGCCCATCAGCTCCCCAAACGTGCCGCGCGCCAGCGGGCCGGCGATGAAGAGGGTTTTTGCTGTGCGTCCGTCCGGGCGGATGGCGCGGCTTTGCTCATCGACGGCGATGCCGAGGCCGACGCTGTCGGGTTGCAGCACGCCTGCCCGGGCGAGGCCCTCCAGGAACGGCTGGCTCGCGAGGATGGAGCGGTGGCCGGGGCCGGTCGTCACGACGACCGCGTCGTAGCGTCCTTCGAACGGTTCGCGTCCGTGACGGGGCCGGAATGCCACGGCGATTTCACCATCCGCCTGTCGTGTGACGCCGGCGATGGAGGCGGCGTGGAGGACGAAGGTGCCGGCCGCCTTGCGCCGGTCGATGGCCGCCTCCACCTGCGGGGCGATGCGGAAGCGGTGCACGTCCCAATAGGGGCGCAAGAAGCGCACGATGCGCCGCCGCTCGGCCACGGGCAGTGCCCGCCAGATGTCACCGCCCTGCCCGCGCAACCGGTCGAACACCGCATGCCAGGTGATGCCCGATGCTTCAGCCTCGGCAAGGGTACGGCGAACCCGGCGCAGCAGGGCACGCGCCGAGCGGGACGGAAGATCGACGAAGTCGCCGAACTGGTCCTGGGGGCTGAGATTGTGGCCGCGGGAGCGCAGCCCGCGGCGCGACACCGCCGTCACCAGGCCCCGATGTCCGGCAGCGTCGAGGGTGGCGATCACATCCGCGGCGGTCAGGCCCGTGCCGACCACGAGCACGCGATCATCCGGCCGGATCGACGACAGGGCCGCTGGAAGGGTGGCGTCCGTAATGTAGCGGTCGTGCCCAGCGAGCACCTTGTCGAGAGCCGCCGGGGGCTGCGGGCTCGGATGGCTCGTCGCCAGCACCAGACGGTCGGCCCAAAGCTCCGAGCCGTCATCGGCCGTTATACGCCACCCGCCGCCCTCAGCCTCTGTTACGGCGCGAACGCGGCTGCGGCGATGCTCGATCGCTCCTGCCGCGACGAGCGGCTGGAGCTGGGAGGAAACGTAACGGCCGAAGGCAGAGCGGCGCGCGAAGACGTGACCGTCCGCGGTGGTCGCGCCCGGATCGTCCCGAAGCGCGCCGGTTTCGAAAAGCCAGCGCTGGAAATGCTCGTCGTCCCCAGGAACGAGCGTCATGCGCGCCGCCGGCACGTTGATGCGGTGGACGGGCTCGTCCGTATCATAGGCGACGCCGCCGCCCACCACGGCCCGCGGCTCGTAGACGATGATCTTTGCGGCCCCGGGGCCAAGCAGGCGGGCGAGATGATAGGCGAGTGCGGCCCCGGTGAAACCACCACCGATAACCGCAACAACAGGTTTGGCTGATCCATTGCTCACGGCTTGAAAACCCGCCTGTGCTTCATCGAACGCCAAGCCTGCCGGCATGTCATGCGCCCACTGTCTTCAAGGCCGGCACCGCTTCGGCCTCGCGGCGCTTCACCGCCTCGATGTCCCGGAAGCCGTCGGCCGGATGTGTCTTCGGCAGATAAGGACCATCGCCGAAAAGCTTTTCGCGCAACGTACCAGGCTTGTATTCGGTCGGGTAGGCGCCCCGCTTCTGCAATTCCGGCACGATATGGGCGACGATATCCTCAAAACTATCCGGCGTCACGGCATAGGCGATGTTGAAGCCGTCGACATCGGTGTCGGCGACCCATTCCTGCAGAATATCGGAAATGCGCTCCGGCGAGCCGACGAAGACCGGCCCCATGCCGCCGATGCCGCCGAACTGGGCGAGTTCGTCGATCGTCCAGGACTTGTCGCCGCCGGCAATGTGCTCGACGAAGGAATGGATGGCGTTCGTCTCGATCCGCTCCACCACGTCCGTCGGCGCATATTGTCCGAAATCGATGCCGCTCCAGCCGGACATGAAGGTGAGCGAGCCGTCATAGGAGACGTAGCTTTTGTAGTCCTCGAACTTCTTCTGCGCCTTGTCTTCCGTTTCGTCGGTGATGATGGTGATCAGCGTATAGATGAAGACCTTTTTCGGGTCGCGGCCGGCGGCGGCGATGCGCTGGCGGATATCGGCGACATAGGCCTTCAGCACGGATTTGGTCGGCGCGGCGACGAAGATGCATTCCGCATGGGCGGCGGCGAAAGCCTTGCCCGGGCCGGAGGCGCCCGCCTGGTAGAGCACGGGCGTGCGCTGCGGCGAGGGTTCCGTCAGGCCGTAGCCCGGCACCTCGAAGAACTTGCCCTTGTGGGCGATTTCGTGGACCTTTTCCGGATGGGTGAAGATGCGCTTCTCGCCATCGCGCACCACCGCCCCCTCCTCCCAGGACCCTTCCAGCAGCTTGTAGAGCACCTCGACATATTCGGCGGCCACCTCGTAGCGGTTGTCATGCCGGCGAAGGCCGCCCTGCCCGACATTCTTCGCGCCGCTTTCCAGATAGGAGGTGACGATGTTCCAGCCGACGCGGCCCTTCGAGTGGTGGTCTGCCGTCGCGAGGCGCCGGGCGAAGGTATAGGGATGCTCGAAGGAGGTGGAGGCGGTGATGCCGATGCCGAGATGCTCGGTGGCAAGCGCGATGGGGGCCGCAAGCTGCATCGGGTCGTTCACCGGAAGCTGCGCCGCCTGGTGGATGGCGTGGTAGTTCGAGCCCTTGTAGACGTCGTAATAGCCGATGACATCGGCGATGAAGATGCCATCGAAAACACCGCGCTCCAGCGTGCGGGCGAGATCCTGCCAATAGTCCAGATCCTTGTATTTCCAGGACTTGTCGCGTGGATGCGCCCACAGCCCCGGCGACTGGTGGCCGACGCAGTTCATGTCGAAGGCGTTGAAACGGATGGGGCGGGCCATGGGGTTCTCCAGCGTCTTGAGGATGCCTGAAGGCATCGGACTTTCGGGGGAGGATAACGCCTGCTTCAAACAAATACAGAAATTCTATCTTTTATATAGATTAGTTTCGGAAATGGCTTTGCTGGCTCCGGGATCGCGCGTTGGGGAAAATGCGGACCGAGCAGCCGAACGGCGCTGGAACAGGAGATCCGCCATGAACGCCCTACACCTTCTCAAGGACCCCGATCTTCAGGACGACCGCACGCGGCTTTTCGCCAAGGCGGAGGAGATTTCCGCCGACCTCGCCCGCCGCGGCGCGGAGCTGGACGCGGAAGGCAGGCCGCCGATTGCGGAAATCGAAAGGCTGAAGAAGGATGGGCTGCTGAACGCCCTGCACCCGGTGGAAATCGGCGGCGGCGGGCTCGACTGGGTGGATGGGCTGCGGCTGGTGCGCATCCTGGCGCGCGGCGAGAGCTCGATCGGCCAGTTGCTCGGCTACCATTTCGTCAACAGCCAGTACATCTACTGGGCGGCGGACGATCCGGACAAGGCCTGGGACCTCGGTGTCGAGACGGTGGCGAAGTCGCTCTATTGGGGTGCCGCCGTCAATCCGCGCGATCCGGGCCTGACGCTGACGCAGGATGGCGACCACTACCTGCTGAACGGCCGCAAGACATTCTCGACCGGCGCCCATATTTCCGACCGCCTGAATGCCAATGCGGCTTTCGGCGACCAGATCGCCAATCTCGTGCTGCCGACCGATCGCCCGGGTTATGTGGCCAATGACGACTGGGACAATATCGGCCAGCGGCTCTCCGACAGCGGCAGCGTCGAATTCCGCGATTTTCCGGTCTATGAGAGTGATTTCCTGCTGCCGCTCGCGGCCAGGGATGCCGCACCTGCGGTGCAGGCGACCTTCAACACACCGCTCATCCAGCTTGTCTTCGTCAACTTCTACATCGGCACGGCGGAAGGCGCGCTCGATGCGGCCATCGATTATGTGCGCACGACGACCCGCCCCTGGCTGACCTCCGGCGTCGAGAAGGCAAGCGAGGACCCATATATCCTGGAGCGCATCGGCGAATTCCGCGCGGCGCTGAAAGCCTCCGCAGCGCTTGCCGATGCCGCCGCGGCCACCGTGCAGTCGGTGCTCGCGCGGGGCCGGACTGTCACCGCGCAGGAGCGCGGCGAAGCGGCAATCGAGGCCTATGCGGCCAAGGTCAACGCTACCCATGTGGCGCTCGACGTCACCGCCCGCGTCTTCGAATTGACCGGCGCCCGCTCGACGGCCTCGCACTACCGTTTCGACCGCTATTGGCGCAACGTGCGCACCCACACGCTGCACGACCCGGTGTTCTACAAGGCGCGCGAAGTCGGCGATTTCGCGCTTAACGGCCGCGTGCCGGAGCCGAGCCTCTATAGCTGAGGCGATCAGCCGGCAGGTAGGAAGGGCGGCCACCGGCCGCCTTTTTCATCGGCGCATAAAAAAGGGCCGCAATCCCGAAGGATTGCGGCCAGGCGACCACCCCCCACCACGAGGGTTGGATTTCAGAGCGCGCCGTTGCGCGGCGGCGTGACACCGTTCAGGTGATAGTTGCCGACGACATGGTATTTCCAGCGCACCGGATCGTGCAGCGTATGTGTGCGCGCATTGCGCCAGTGGCGTTCGAGATTAAGGCCGCGTTTCGTGGCGGCGGTTCCGGCAAGCTCGAACAGCACGTTCGTCGCGTCGATGGCGAGTTCCGTCGTCAGCACCTTGGCCGCGGCCACCGCAAGGGTCGCCGCCACGGAATTTTCCTGGCTCAGGCTGACCTGCGCCTGGTCGACCCTGCGCCCTGCCCGTTCCAGCGTCGCCTCCGCAGCCTCGATGCGGATGGCGAGTTCGCCGATGCGCGAGATCGTCAAAGGATCGTCGGCAGCGCGCTCGACGCCGCTGTCCGTCCAGGGCCGCGCCTTGTCGCGCACGAAGCCGATGGTTTCCTTCAGCGCCGCCCGGGCGATGCCGAGATCGACGGCGGCGTGGATGATCTGCCCGACCGAGCCAATCGTGCCGGGGCGCTCGAAACCCTTCTGGTGCTGGACCACGGCATCGGCCGGCACATAGACGTCGCGCAGGATCGTCGTGCCGCTGCCAGTCGTGCGCTGGCCGAAACCGTCCCAGTCGTCGACGATCTCGATGCCCTCCGTCTCGCGCGGCGCAAAGGACATGGTCAGCCGCTCCTCGCCGTCGAGCGCGAAGATCACCACCCAATGGGCGAAAAGCACGCCCGTCGAATAGAATTTCCGCCCGTTTATGCGAAAGCCCGCGCCATCAGGCGTAATGCGCGTGTTGTAGTTGCCGACGGTCTTCGTGCCGACCTCGGAGAGCGCATTGCCGAAGCGGTCGCCGGCCAGCGCGCGGCCGAAATAGAACCGCTTCTGCGCCTCGCTGCCGTCGTGACGCAGCGCTTCGAGAATATAGAAATGGTTCTGCGGGATCTGGCCGATCGAGCTGTCGGCCTCGGAAAGAATGGCCGTGACCTCGGCGAGCACCACGTTCGACACGTCGATGCCGCCATAATCCGAGGGCACCGTGATGGCGAGCAGGCCGGAGGCGGAGAGCCGGTCAAGCTCCTCGTAGGGAAGCGCGCGCTCGTAATCGCGTCGGCTGGCGCCGGCCGCGAACTCATCGGCAAGCGTGCGCGCGACGGCGAGCGCTTCCTCTTCGCTGGCGATGCGGTGGGCGGTCTGCTGCGGTCGGGCGAGCTGTGTGACGCTGCTCATGATCGTTCCTTTCGAGAGAGGCGGCCCGGCCTTACGCCCGGGCGGCGGCCTTGCGGTTGGCGAAGCCGATGGCAAGGACCGAGAAGATGAGGAGCCCGGTGCCGACCTGCTGCCAGTAGAAGTTCAGGCCGGAGAGGAGCAGGCCGTTGGCGACGATGCCGAGCAGCAGCACGCCGAGCACCGTGCCCGGAACGTTCGGCCGCCCGTGCGGGTCAAACGTCGTGCCGATGAAGGTGGCGCCGATGGCGTTGAGCAGGAAGGCATTGCCGGAGGACGGGATATAGACCGTCACCGTCGAGGTGAGGATCAGCCCGACAATCGCTGATATGGCCGAGACCAGCACATAGGTCGCGGCGGTGACGCGCGACAGCCGGATGCCGGAATAGCGCACGACGCTCGCCTGGATGCCGGTGGCGAGCACCACGCGGCCGAAACGCGTGCGCGACAGGACGAGCCAGGCCCCGACAATCACAAGCGCAGCGACCAGCAGCGGCACGGGAAGGCCGGCAAACGTGCCGTGGCCAAGGAACCGGAAAGCCTCCGGCACGCCGGCGGGTGGCAGATAGACCGGATTGCCGCCGTTCGTCAGCAATTGCTGCACGCTGCGGCCGACGAAAAGCGTGCCGAGCGTGGCGAGGAAGGGCGAAATGCCGATGCCGGCAATCAGCACGGCATTGAACAGACCGACGAGAGCCCCGCCGGCAAGCCCGCCGAGGGCTGCCAGCGGGATCGGCTGCCCGGCAAGAACGAGGGAGACGAAGGCGAAGCTGGCAAAATCGATGGCCGTGCCGACCGACAGGTCGATGCCGCCGGCCGAAACGGCGAAGGTCATGGCGACGGCGACGATGGCCAGCAGCGCAAAATTGTTCACCAGCACGCTGACGAGATTGGCGCCGGACAGGAAGCCCGGGGCAAGGGCTGCGAAAGTGGCGAAGGCCGCGGCAAGCGCCGCGACCAGCGCATAACGCCCGATGCCGCGCGTGAAGGCCGAGAGGGATGCCGTCGCCATGTCAGATCGTCTCCCGGCGCAGCAGCGTGGTGGCGGACACCACGAGCAGGATCAGCAGGCCCTGCACGCCGCTCACCAGCGTGCTGGAAATGTTGAGGAGCTGGAAGCCGTTGATAAGGAAGCCGACGAAGAGCGCGGACAGCAAGGTTCCGGTGATCGTCGGCACCAGCCGGCGGGAAAACACCACCCCGAGCAGCGCCGTCACGACGACCGGCAGCAGCATCTCGCCCGCCCCCGTCGTGCTGCCGCTCAAGTAGGACACCGACAGGATGCCGGCAAAACCACCGCAAAGTCCGCTTGCAAGGAAGGAGCCCGCGACGAAGGAGCGGACCGGCAGGCCGGCGGCGCGCGCCGCATCGGGATACTCGCCGACCGCGTAGAGCCGGAGGCCGAGCGGCGTATATTGCACGATAGCCGCGACGACCAGCGTGAAACCGAGCAGGACATAGGCGAGAACGGGAACGCCGAACGGACCGCTCGCGGAAAGCGTCGAGAGGAATTCGCCGGAGGCCGGCACGACGGTGTTCTGGGTCAGAACGAGTTCGAGGCCGGCCACGACATTCATCACGGCGAGCGTCGCCAGCAGCGGCACGATGCCGGCAAGCGTGACCGCCGCGGCATTGACCGCGCCGATGGCAAGCCCCGTGCCGAGCGCCCCGAGGATCGCCACCGCATCGCCCTGCCCCGCCTGCGCCAGCGTCGCATAGACGGCGGCACTCAGGCCCATATTGGCGGCAAGCGAGAGGTCGATGCCGCCCGTGACGACATTCGAGCCACCGGCGATGACGACGATGGTGAGGCCGATCGCCAGCACCCCGGCAATGGCGGACTGGCCGAGCACGTTGCCGATATTGCCGACCGTCAGGAAGAACGGTGCGGCGATGGAGAAGAACACCAGCACGCCGGCGAAGACAGCGAGCGAGCCGCCGCGAAGCGCAAGCGTCGCCAGCCGCCGCCCGAGCGCCGGGCCAGGCTTGTCAGGCTCCGGTGACGTTTTCTCTTCGAGCCCGAAGACGGAGGGCGGGATATAGGGGGCGTCAACCAGCATGGCGCAGCGTCTCGTGGGCACCCGTCACGTCGGTGAGGACCTGATCGGGGCTCGTTTCGGAGGAGATGAATTCCCGCGTCACCCGGCCGCGGAAGAAGACGAGGACCCGGTCAGTGATGCCGAGCAGTTCCTCTATATCGGAGGAGAGCACGAGGATGCCCGCGCCGCGCTCGGCCAGCTCGCCGATCAGCCGATAGATCTCGACCTTGGCGGCAATGTCGACGCCGACGGTGGGCTCGTCCAGCAGGTAGATTTCCGACTGGCGGCTCAGCCATTTGGCGATCGCCACCTTCTGCTGGTTGCCGCCCGAGAGCGTGCGCACCAACGCATCAATGCCGTCGGTCTTGATCTCCAGCCGCTTGACGAGGTCTTCGGTTTGGCGCCGCTCGGCGCCACGGTCGATGAGGCCCCTGGAAAACCGGCCGAGGCTGGCGAGTGTGGTGTTTTCCGTCACCGCAAGGTCGAGCGCCACGCCGTCGCGGCGGCGGTCTTCCGGCACGAGGGCGAGACGTTTTTCCGTCGCCTTCGCCGGGTCGGTGGCGAAGATTGCCTCGCCCTTGACCGAGACGGTGCCGCCGGTCGGCCGGTCGAGGCCGAAGAGCGTGCGCACGACCTCCTTGGCGCCCGAGCCGACAAGGCCGGTGAGCCCCAGCACCTCGCCCCGGCACAGCGTGAAGGACACCTCGTCGTAGCGGTCAGTGAGCGCAAGGTTTTCCACCTGCAACAGCGTCCCGCCGGGTGTGACCTGCGGTTTCGGGTAGAGCTCGCCGATGGCACGGTTGACCATCAGCGCGCCGATCTTCGCAGCCGAGGTCTCTGTGATCGGCAGGGTCGCGACGTCCCGGCCGTTGCGCAGCACCGTCACGGTGTCGCACAGATCGACGATCTCCCCGAGATAGTGCGAGATGTAGAGGATGGTGATGCCCTCCTCGCTGAGGCGCCGGATGAGCCGGAAGAGAAGGTCCGCCTCGCGCCGCACGAGCGCTGCCGTCGGTTCGTCGAAGACCAGCACCTTGGGATTGGCGATCAGCGCCCGCGTGATCTGCACGATCTGCTTTTCGGCCGCGGAAAGATCCGCGATGAGGGCCGAGGCGGGCAGTTGCAGGCCGAAATAACGATCCAGCATCTCCGCCGCCTTCCGGCGCATCGCCGCGCGGTCGAGGAAGGGCGTGCCGGCAATGCGCGGTTCGCGGCCGAGGAAGAGCGTTTCGCCGACCGTGAAAGTCGGCACCAGCAGGCGGTCCTGGTGGATGAAGTGGATGCCGAGCGCTTCGGCAAGATGTGGCGTCAGCCGGTCATAGGCCTTGCCGTCGATCTCGATCGTGCCCTCGTCCGCCCGGTGCAGGCCGGCCAGCAGCTTGATCAGCGTCGATTTGCCGGCGCCGTTCTGGCCGACAAGGCCATGCACCGTGCCGCGCCGCACTGTGAGCGACGCGCCGGAAAGGGCTGCCGCACCGCCGAACCGCTTGACGACCCCGTCGAAACGAAGGATCGCGTCGCCGCCGTTCTCTACCGCATCCACCATGCCGTGTCCTCGTTTGTAGCCCCCTCATCCGCCTGCCGGCACCTTCTCCCCGTGGGGGAGAAGGGGAGGATTCGCGACGTCTCGTTTTTCCCCTTCTCCCCACCGGGGAGAAGGTGCCGGCAGGCGGATGACGGGGTAGCCGCATATGCTTTCGTTTTAAAAATCAGCCGATGCCGAGCTTCTTCGACACTTCGCCGACGGTCTGCTTGTTGGCGAGGAGTGCGGGCACATAGGTCTCGCGCGGCAGAGTCTCGCCGGCGAGGTAGCGGGCGACGTTCTGGATCGCTACGCGGCCAAGCTCGGCCGGCTGCTGGGCGACGTCGGCGGCGGCCGGCGAATTCGGGTCCGCCACAAGCTGGAGCACTTCCGGGCTGCCATCGACGCCGTAGGTCTTGATCTCGGTGCGACCGGCGGCCGTGAGGGCCTGCGTGGCGCCAAGCTGCGGGATGTCCCAGGCCGACCAGATGGCCTTGATCGAACCCTTTTCCGGATATTTGGCGAGGATCGCCGTGATCTGGGTGAAGGCGTCCTGCACCGTGTTCGGGATCACGTCGCGCAGCTCCGGCTGGATGATCTGTACCTTCGGGAAATATTTGACGACATTGACGAGCTGGTCGTAGCGGATCGCGCAGGGCGTCACGCCGTAGAAGCCGTTGAAGACGACGATATTGCCTTCGCCGCCGATATCCGAGACGAGCTGGAGGGCGAGGTCCTTGCCGATGCCCCAATTGTCCGAGGTCGCGTTGTTGATCGAGTTCACCGAGCCGACGTCAATGGTCAGGACCGGGATATCCGCCTCGCGGGCCTTCTTCAGCCACGGGTCGATGACGCTCAGCGTGCCGAGCAGCTGGACGATGGCATCGGGCTTCTGGGCGATCAGCGTCTGGAGCTGGGAGACGAGCTTGCCGTCGTTGCGGCCGGCGTCCACCGCGATCGGCTCGCCACCGAGGCGTTTCACTTCCTCGATCTGGGCATTGTAGGCCTGGAGATCGAAGAAATGGTCGGTGCCGGTCGCGCTGATGCCGATGCGCTTGCCCTTGAGGGAAAGCTCGCCTGCGGCCGAAGCCGAGCGCGCGGACAGGAGCCCTGCACCGGCGACGACGCCTGCGACGGCGGTGAGTTTCAGGAGGTTGCGGCGGTTCACGCCGGCGGTGCGTTCGTCAGTCATGGTGGTCCCCATCCATGCGTTTGATGATATAATCTATAAATTAGATGCATTATCGGCGCAGGACAGGCAGAATTTTCCAAATCGCGAGGACCTGTGAAAATAATCCGCTTGCCGAAGGGCATGCCGACATCCGGCATAAGCCGCGCGTTCAGATGATGTATTCCGGCTCGCTCAGCGTCTGGTCCATCGTGCGGCGACCACCTCGTAGTCTTCTCCGGGACCAGCGCCCCAGGCATTGTCGATCTGCATCATTGTCAACTCATCGCTGTCGTGAACGGGAAAAGGCCCGTCACGCGTGGAACTGACGGCGAGAGTAGCGTTTGCGGGACTCAAATACCTGCGTTGTCCCGTCCTGGAATTTCGGGAAGATCACCCGCTCCACCTTCGCGTGGCCCTTGAGGTATTCCGCGACCTTCACGGCATTCTCATTGTTCTGGCGCAGGCACAGCGGCGACGTCTCCAGGTCCTGGATGAACTGGAAGGCGTTCTGCTGGCTGATCGCCGCGCCAAGATCGCGCAGCAGGACGGCGCGGGATGTAGGGATGGAAGGCGATCGTCGCGGCCTTCTCGATCCAAGTCTTGTCCTGGTAACTCGGATCGGGCTCGTTGAGGTTCGGCTGGCGCTCGGCATGCTCGACCCAGGGGAAGGTGCCGCTGTCGACGATCGCGCGGCTGATGGCGGCGAACTCGGCGATCGGGAAGACCTCCCGCTTCGGGTTCGGCAAGGATTCCGCATAATAGGCGCGGGTACGCTCGTCCGTCGCCGTCTCGAAGGCTTCCGGGTCCGATGCGTCGACGAAGCGCGTTTCGATACCGAAGCTTTTCAGCGTCGCGGCGAACGACGTCCAGGTGCCGCCATAGAGGCCGGCAGCGCTGACGATGTTGTCGCCCGCCCGCGCCACTTAGGATCGCATAGGCAGAGGCTGCCTAGCCAGAGGAGAGCGCCAGCGCTGCCGCCCCGCCTTCCAGCTCGGCGAGACGCCGCTCGAAGGCATCCTGCGTCGGGTTAGAGACGCGGGTGTAGAGAGGGCCTGCGGCTTCCAGCGCGAAGAGCGTGCTGGCGGCATCGCTGCTGGCCTTCATCGGCATTTTCGACCTGCTCAACGCCGCCCGCGCCCCCGCCGCCGATCCCAAATGGCTCGGCTTCTACAACGAGGCCTATCTCGTCGTCGCGGCCGTCTATTTCGTCATCTGCTTTGCAGCCTCCCGCTACAGCCAATGGCGGGAGCGCAGGCTGCAGTCCGGCCGGCGCCAGGCATGACGGGGCGATGGGGAGCGCGATGAATAATCCTTGCAAGCGCGCCACAAGAGAATAGATTTCCTTACAGAAACTATAGAATTTATTATTTTACGCGGAGCTCCACTTGCCCTCCGGCAGGCGGGGGCTCTCCAGATGATCGGCAGCCGCCCCGGCAGGAAGACATGTCATGACCAAGCCCGACCAGCCCCTCGATTTCCTCTGGTTCATCCCGAGTTCCGGCGATGGTTCCTACCTCGGTTCGGACGAACTCAGCCGCCCGCCGGATCCGGGCTATTTCCGCGAGATCGCGGTCGCCGTCGACCGTCTCGGCTATTCGGGAGTGCTCATTCCGGTCGGCGCGGCCTGCGAGGAATCCTTCGTTTTGGCCGCCGACCTTGCCGCGCGCACGGAAAAGCTGAAATTCCTCGTGGCGATCCGCCCCGGCACAGCGACACCGGCCTATTATGCGCGCCTCGCCGCGACGCTCGACCGGGTCTCCAATGGGCGCCTGCTGCTCAACATCGTGGTCGGCGGCAGTTCGCAGGAGCTTGCCGGCGACGGCATCTTCCTGCCGCATGACGAGCGCTACGACCACGCCAGCGAATTCTTCCAGGTCTTCAACGAGTTGATCGAGACCGGCCGCTCGACGCTCGACGGCAAGTACATCAAGGCGATCGACGCCAAGCTCGGCCTGCCGCCCGTCCAGCAGCCGCGCCCGCCGATCTATTTCGGCGGCTCCTCCGAAGCGGCGATCGATTTTGCCGGCGGCCTCGTCGACAAGTACCTGACCTGGGGCGAACCGCCGGCACAGGTCGGGGAAAAGATCGCCCATGCCCGCAAGGTCGCCGCCGCCAAGGGCCGCGAGGCCACCTTCGGCATCCGCCTGCATTTCATCGTCCGCGAGACCGACGACGAGGCATGGGAAGCCGCCGACCGGCTGATTTCCCGGCTTTCGGACGAGGCCATCGCCTCGGCGCAGGAGGTGCTGACCAAGAATTCCGACTCCGTCGGCCAGGCGCGCATGGTGGCCCTGCACAACGGCCGGCGCGACAAGCTGGAAGTGTCGCCGAACCTGTGGGCCGGCATCGGCCTCGTGCGTTCCGGTGCGGGCACCGCACTTGTCGGCTCGCCCAAGACGGTCGCCGCGCGGCTGCGCGAATACCAGGCACTCGGCATCGATACGGTGATCGCCTCCGGCTATCCGCATGTGGAAGAGGCCTACCGGGTTTCCGAGCTGCTCTTCCCGGAACTCGGCCTTCCCGGCCCGCGCGGCCAGCTGCGCGCCTCCTTCGGCGACCGCCAGGTCTTCGGCGGCGGCGGCCATGGCGGCAACGTCAAGCTGACCTCGGCGTCCTAGCCGTCAGGTGATAATTCCGGTTCGCCGCCCGGCGGACCGGCCTTAACTGATCACGCGCGCTCCGGCATCCTCGGCGTGCTGGCCAGCAATTGCCTTGTATAGGGGTGGGCCGGGCGCGCGAGGATATCGCGCGTTGCCCCCTGCTCAACGATCCTGCCCTTTTCCAGCACGACCAGCCGTTCGCACAGCAGGGCGACGAGCGCGATGTCATGCGAAACGACGACGAAGGTCATGCGCGCCGACAGGTTGCGAAGCAGGTCGATGATGCGCGTGCGGGTCGTCAGGTCCAGCGCGCTCACCACCTCGTCGGCAATGATCAGGTCGGGATCGGCGACGATCGCCCGCGCAATCGCGATGCGCTGGCGTTGGCCGCCGGAAAACTCGTGCGGATAGCGCCGCGCCGCATCCGCCGGCAGGTCCACATCCCGCAACGCCTGTTCGACGGCGGCGGCGATATCGGTCTCGATCTTCAGGGAGCGCAACGGCTCGGCGATGATGTCGAACACGCGCTGGCGCGGATCGAGCGAAGAATAGGGATCCTGGAAGACCGCCTGCACGCTGCGGCGAAAGCCGCGCATGAAGCTGCGATCGGCGGCGTCTAGCCGCTCGCCGCGGAACGAAACCGTGCCGGACGACGCGCGCTCCAACCCGAGCAGCAGCTTCAGCATGGTGGTCTTGCCCGAGCCGGACTCTCCGACGATGCCGAGATTGCTGCCGGCCTCGACGGCAAGGTCGATATCCTGCAGCACCCTGCTGCCCCTGCCATAGGAGAAGGAAACGCCGGACAAGGCGAGAAGCGTCATGGTGCAAACTCCAGCGCAGCATCGAAGGCGCGGGCGGCCGCGACCAGGCCCTCTGTATAGGGATGGGCAGGCCGGCCGAAGAGCGTGCCGACAGGCCCCTCCTCGATCAGCGCGCCATGACGCATCACCAGCGCCCGCTCCGCCACGGTCGCCACCACCGGGAGGTCATGGCTAATGAAGAGCAGACCCATGCCCTCGTCTCGCACCACCGTCTCCAGCAGCTTCAGGATTTCGGCCTGCGTGGTCACGTCGAGGGCTGTGGTCGGTTCGTCGGCGATCAGCAGCTTCGGCCGGCAGGCGAGCGCCATGGCAATGGCACCACGCTGGCGCTGGCCGCCGGAAATCTCATGCGGATAGGCGCGGGCGATGCGCGCGGGCTCCGGCAGGGCGACACGCTCCAGGAGGGCAAGGACGCGCGACGTAACCTCCGCCCTGCCCGGCTTCGTGCCGTCCCGCGATGCCCGGCGGCGAACCACCTCCGCCACCTGGTCGCCGATCCGCATCAAGGGATCGAGCGCCGTCATGGGCTCCTGAAATACCGCCGCGACGCTGCGGCCGCGCAGGGGAACGAGATCGCGGTCACGCGCGCCGATGACCGGGTGACCGTCGAGGGTGATCGAGCCGGTGACGCGCATGGTGTCCGGCAGAAGGCCCAGCACGGCGAGCGCCGTCAGCGACTTGCCCGAGCCGGATTCGCCGATGAGGCCGACCCTTTCGCCGGCAGCGATGGAAAAGGAAATGCCGGACACGAGCGGGCGCCCGGCGGTGCGGATCTGGAGGTCCTCGACGGACAGCAAGGTGCTCACCGGCTCCTCCTGCGGGTGGGGTCGGCGGCCTCGCGCAGGCCGTCGGCGAACAGGTTGAGGCCGATGACCAACGACACCAGCGCAAGGCCAGGGGCGATGGCCCCGAACGGCGCGGTGTAGACGGAGGCCTGCGCCTCCTGGAGAAGCCTGCCCCAAGAGGCATTGGGCGGCGGCGCGCCAAGCCCGAGATAGGAAAGCGAGGCTTCGGCGATGACCGCAAGGCCGAATTGCAGGGCGAAATTGACGATCAGCGTCGGCCAGATGTTCGGCAGCACATGGATGCGCACGATGCCCGGCGAGGAGGTGCCGGAAATGCGCGCCGCCGTGATGTAGTCCATGGAGAGGATGCGCTTGGCGAGGATGCGCGTCAGCCGCGCCACGATGGCCGATCCGGCAATGCCGATGGCGAGGATCGCGGTCCACAGGCTGGCGCCATCGCTGGAGGCGACGATCAGCATGGCGAGCAACAGCGTCGGGAAAGCGATCAGGATGTCGAGTGCTGCGGCCAGCACGTCGTCGAGCGTGCGCGTGGCGAAGGCGGCGAGCACCCCGATGGTGACGCCGATCAGCGCGCCGAGCGCCACCGCCCCGCAGCCGACGACGAGCGCGATGCGCGAACCGATCATGATCTGGGTCATCAGGTCGCGGCCGAGCCGGTCCGTGCCCGCCCAATGGACGAAGGAGGGGCCTTCGAGACGCCCCCCGACCATGTCGCCCACCGCATAGGGCGTCCAGACGAGCGAGAGCAGCGCGATCACCAGATGCAGGCCGACCAGCAGGCCGCCGACCATGAGCGGCCAGGGCATGGAGGATTTTGGATGTGCGCCATCGCTGGCGGCAAGAGTGTCGCTCATGCCCCACCTCCGGTCACGCGGCCGCGCAGGCGGGGATCGATCAGCCGCTGGATGAGATCGGCGGCAAAGCCGACCAGCAGCACCAGCAGCGTGGAGACGAAAAGCACGCCCTGCACATTGGGATAATCACGCTGCTCTATGCCGAGCAGCAGCATGGAGCCGAGGCCCGGCAAGGCGAACACGCGCTCCACCACCACGGCGCCGAGCAGCGTGGAGGCGAGCTCGATGCCGAGTACGGAAATGACCGGTACCGCGCCGTTGCGGATGCCGTGATGAACCAGCGCCTCGGAAAAGGTGGCGCCGAGCGCGCGGGCGGTGCGCAGGTAATCGCTGCCGAGCACGTCCTGCGTCGCCGAGCGCACGTAGCGGATGAGCGAGGCCGACATGACGATGGCGATGGTCGCGACCGGCAGCACAAGAGCCTGGAAGGCCGCACCCGTGGATTGCCAGCCGCGCGAGGGGAAGCCGCCGGAGGGAAATAGCCGCAGATTGACCGCAAAGACCGTGGCCAGCAGGATGCCGATCCAGAACACCGGAATGGCGATGCCGAGCTGGGAGACGACGGAGATCAGCCCGCCATACCACCGGTTCTGGCGCACGACCGAGAGGATGCCGAGCGGCACGGCAATGGCGGCGGCGACGAGGAAGGCGAGCAGCGTCAGCGGCACGGTGACGACGAGGCGCTTGCCGATCTCTTCAAGCACCGGCGCACCGCTGACGAAGGAATTGCCGAGATCAAAGCGCGCGAGGTTTCCGGCAAAACGCAGGAACTGTTCGTAAAGCGGCAGGTCCGAGCCCACCTGCTTGCGGGCGGCCTCGATCTGCGCCGCGTCGGCACCCACGGAGACCAGCGCATTGGCGGGATCGCCCGGCAGGAGGCGCAGCAGCGCGAACAGGATGACGGCGGCAATGACGACCGACAGCGCCAGGATGGCGGAGCGGCGGAGTATGTAGGAACGTATGGTCTTGACCTCTCAAGCGCGGACGCCGCCGGACCATAGGTCAGGCGGCGTATCGTGTCGAGCATGCCGCTTGCGGGTGGGCGGTTACTCGGCTGCCTTGGTGATGCCGTAGGCGAAGAACTGCGAGTTCAGGCCATTCAGCGGATAGCCGGTGACCGTCGCCTTCGACACCACGATCTGCGGATAGAGGTAGAACCAGTTGCTGGCCGCATCCTCAGCGATGATCGTGTTGGCTTCCTTGAGCTTTTCGGCCTGCTCGGCGTCCGTGGCGCTGGATTCCGCCTGCTTGATCAGGTCCACGACCTTCGGATTGTTGTAGCCCCAGTAGAAATCGGGGTTGCCGTAGAACACGATGTCGCGGTGGTTGACGTGCTCCTGCAAGGTCGCCTGGAAGTCATGCGCCTTGTAGATCTTGGTGTACCATTCGTTGGCCGTGATGACGTTGATCTCGACCTTCACGCCGATCTTGGCCAGCTCGCTCTGGATGAACTGCGCGGCAATCGGATGCGGGTCGTAATTCGGCGTATCGATGGTGAAGGTGAAGCCGTCGGGATAACCCGCTTCCTTGAGCAGCGCCTTGGCGCTTTCCGGATCATAGGCGTCGACCTTCGTCAGGTCGGCATACCATGCATCGGTCGGCGGCACGAAGGAGCCGATCAGCGTACCGTAGTCGCCCCACACGGCCTTCAGCAGCTTCTCGTCGTCGATGGCGCGGGCGAGCGCCTTACGAACCTTCACATTGTCGAAGGGCGCGACACGGTCGTTATAGGCGAGCAGCAGCTTCGTCGTGGACTTGCCTTCGCTGACGGTGAATTCCGGATTGTCCTTGAACTGCGCCAGCGAATCCGGGCTCTGCACGGAGGTGATGATATCGACCGAGCCGGTGAGCAGCGCGTTGTTCAGCGCCGTCGCCTCGGTGAAATACTGGAAGACGACCTCGCCGTTCTTCGGCTTCTCGCCCCAGTACTTGTCAAAACGGGCGATCGCCAGCGACGAGCCGCGACGCCATTCCTGGAGCGCGTAGGGGCCGGTGCCGTCTTCCTTCGCCTGAAGGTCCGTCGCCTCGTCGTTGACCACCCAGACATAGCTGAGATTGTAGGGCAGCGAGATCGAGCGCGCGGCAAGCTTCACGACCACCGTCGCATCATCCGGCGTCTCGATGCCGGCGATGGTTTTCAGGCTGTTCTTGCGCGAGCTTTTCGAGGCTTCGGCGGTGACCCGCTCGATCGAGAATTTCACGTCCTTAGCCGTCAGCGGCGCGCCGGAATGGAAGGTCACGCCCGGTTGCAGCGTGAATGTATAGGTCAGGCCGTCCTCGCTGACCTTGGTGTCCTTCGCAAGCACCGGCTCCACCGTGCCGGCATCCGTCAGGCGGAACAGCGCCTCGTAGACATTGCCGTTGAAGGCTTCGTTGATGCCCTGGCCGGCGCCCGCGGTGTTGTCGAGGTTCTGCGGCTCGTAGAGCGAGCCGATATTGACGGTCGCGTCCGGATCGCTCTCCGCGGCAAGCGCGTGGCCGAAGGCTCCCATAGCGAGAACGGCGGCAAGTGCCGTCGTCACAGCCCGGTTGCTGCGCCCTGCCGCCTGGTTGCGGGTTTCAAAACCGCTCATCTCGTTCTCCTGTTTCAAGCGGGCCGATGCAAAGGCCCATCATGGGCGGGGATTGTACGTATCCTCGGTGCCACGCGATATCCGGTTCCACTCCAATTTGCGGAATTTAAAGGGAATTGTCTTTCAACGATCGCCAAATCCATGGATAGTTTTCGCGCCCGCGGCCGGGCGGCATAAGGATGGGAACGAGGAACGAATGGGCGACATGGACCGCACGAGGGCCGAGGCCCTGCTGGCATCGGACGGGCTGGACGGCATGGTGCTGTTCCGGCCGGAAGCATTTCGCTACGCGACCGGCCTTCAGCCGGGCGTCGCCACCATGTGGGGCCGCGCCGGCTCGGCCATCGCCCTGGTGCCTGCGCAGGCGACGGAACGGCTCGCCGCGGTCATGAGCGACCATGCCGCGCAGGGCGCAAAGACCCTGGGCGGGACGATCGATATCCGCACCCACCGCATCTGGATCGATGGCGTGACCGTCCAAGGCGCCGGCTCGATTGCCGATATCGATGCGGCCTATCGCGACAGCGGCAATGTCGGCCCCCGCCCGGAAACCTTCGACCAGGCGGCCTGCTTCCGGCTTCTGGCGGACCTCCTCGCAGAACACGGGCTTTCCAAAGCCGCGCTCGGCGTCGACCTCGATTTCATGCCCGCCGCCGATTTCGCCCGGCTGAAGGCCACTATCCCCGGTGTCGACTGGCGCGATGCGTCCGACGCGCTGCGGCGCCTGCGCCTCATTAAGAACGCCCGGGAGATCGACCGGCTGCGCAAGGCGGCGCACTGCGCCGAGGCGGGGCTCGAAAGCCTTATGCGCACAGCAAGGCCCGGCGTTCGCGTGGCGGAGCTTTCGGCGGCATGGCTTTCCGGCGCGCGCCAGGCCGCCGTTGAAGGCGGACACGGGCTGTCCGGCCATTGGGACTATATCTCCATCGGCCCCGACCTGCAGGATGCCGGTGCGTCTCTGGGCGAAGGCGACCTCATCAAGGCCGATGTCGGCACGCTGGTCGATGGCTATTCCTCCGACGGGGCACGGACCTTCGTCTGGGGCAAGGCCTCGCCGCTTGCCGAGGACATCTACAAGGCGCTGCTGGAGACATTCCTCGCCGGCGTCGGGGTTTTGAAACCCGGGCGCCGCTTCGCAGAGGTGCATGAAACCATGCTGTCGACCATGCGCCGGCATGGTTTCCGGGAATATTACCGCGGCCATTTCGGCCATTCCGTCGGCGCGGCCGCCGGCATCGAGGAATGGCCCTTCCTCTCCCACGGCAACGGGATCGTTATCGAACCCGGCATGGTGCTCGCCCTCGAAGCGCCGTTCTATGCCAATGGCATCGGCGCGCTGATGATCGAGGAACAGTTCCTGATCACGCCGGAGGGCGCGCAAACCATGAACCGGCTGCCGCGCGAACTCGTCTCGCTCGGTTGAAACCGCTCCAGATGCCAAGGGCGGCGACATTCTTTCAGGCCTCGCCCCGAATTCGGAATTACTTTCCTTCTTAATTGATAGATGCGGGCACGCGGAAAGGCACGGCATAGCTGTCAGCAGCGCGGTCGAGCTTGGGTCTATTCGATGATTCACTCGCATTGTGACGGTGCCCAAGGCCGCTAGGGCCGGTACGCGTGAAACGGCCGGCTCTTGCCGGCCGCTGCGCAAACGGCTCCTACCCTTCGTTCCGACCGGCCGGAGGCCCGCCATTGCGCGTTTGCGCGCCCTGAAGCGATGCGGCCAGAGCCTCGGCTGCCGCATAGGCCTGCACGACGATTTCCGGAACGAGGTCGATATCCGGAAGGCTTCCGAGGCCGAGCGGCCCCATCGCGAAAAGCCCCTCGAAGATTTCCGGCTCGACGATCACCCGGCCCGCGCGGTCGACGAAGATGCCGAGTTCGAGTTCGTCGCGCTGCACCAGGTTTCCGGCGATCAGCGCGCGAAACAGCGGCGAATCCAGATCGGTCGGCCGGATGCGACAATCGATCGTCCGGTCCGCGGGCAGGACCTGAAGCCCCACGGCCGTCGAAAGCAGCACGCCATTCGTCGCGATGCGCTCGACCTTGCCCTTGCGCACCGTGATGGCACCGCCGGCGATCGCCCGGTGCAGGCGCTCGTATTGGCCCGGCGGCAGGCGATTGCGATGGCTGTCGTAGATCGGCTTCACATGGCGCTTGAAGCGGCGGCGTTCATCCGGCGTTAGCCCCTGCCAGAGGGCGCGGGCGCGCTGGCGGAAGTCGTTCATGATCCCCTGCCAGCCGGACCCCTCCGCTGCCGCCCTGTTCGCCGCTTCGCGCAGATAGCGGAAGGCACCGCGCAGCGTGTGCGGGAAGGGCCGGTCGGAGGTCACGGCCCCGACGGCGGAAGAGGTATGCGGCTGCGGCAGGAAGCCAGAAGCCGAGATCAGCGTGACGTGGGATGCCTCGCCTGCCGCGAGCAGCCTCAGCGCGCGATTGACGGCATGGACGCCTCCACCGATCACCAGCGCCTCCCCGACGCTGCCCTGGGTGGGGGCACAGTCGGCGCCGTCGCGCAGGCCGTAGCCGGTCGCCAGGAAGATCGCATCGAACCGCGTCTGGCCGTCACTGGAAAGAGCCGAGAAGCCGCCCCCCGGATGCCGCCCAATCGCCGTCACGCTGTCGGCGCGGACCTGCACCATGACATCCGTCCGCTCGCGCAGGGCCTCGGAGAAGCGCTGGTAGACATAGGCGCTGAAGACCTCCCCCGGAACGAAGGCATGGTCGACATTGCCGGCAGGCGACGCCGCGCGCTCGCGCCAGACATCGTCGGTTTCGAGCCACCGCCGGAAATCCTCCCGTGCCGCCGGATCGATCGAGAGGTCGCGGACGCGGCTGTTGAGCAGCGTCGAGGCGGAGCGGCCGGCAGCCTCCCCGCCATCGATCTTGGGATAGGGATCGTAGAGCACGAGATGAAAAGGCCCGTGGAACGCCTTGAGCAGGGCGATCGCCGTCATGAGGCCGGTGAAACCCCGGCCGACGATGGCGATCCTCACAAGCGAGCCGGCCTGCGGCGAGGGCGATGAGAATTGGGCGGGCACAAGCGTCATCGGTCGGCTCCTTTCCTGCATTTGCACCAGGCGGTCTTCCATCGGCGGCCCCTGCGGGCGCGCCGTGACACGGCATATCTCTACCAAAACAATAGAATTAGGACGGCGAAAGCAAGGGCGATTTTCAAGATATCCGCTCAATTGCGGACCGCGCGCCGCGGGCGAGCCGGCCCTGCCTAGGCGAAAAACCGGTTCTGCGGGCGGGAAAGCCCGAGGTGCTCGCGCAAGGTCGTGCCCTCGTAATCGCTGCGGAAAAGACCGCGCCGCTGCAGTTCGGGCACCAGCTTTTCGACAACGTCGTCAAGGCCCTGCGGCAGATAGGGGAAGACGACGTTGAAGCCGTCCGAACCCTCTTCCCACAGCCATGCAGCCATCTCGTCCGCCACGGCCTCGACCGTGCCGACGAAGGCCAGTCCGGCGTAACCGCCATGGCGCTGGGCGAGCTGGCGCACCGTCAGCCCCTCTTCCTCGGCGAGTTTCAACACCTGCGCGCGGCCGGTCTTGCTGGCATTGGTCTGCGGGATCGGCGGCAGCGGCGCATCCGGTTCGAAGCCCGAAGCATCATGGCCGAGCGCGATGGAGAGCGACGCGATCGCGCTCTCGTAATGCACGAGGCTATCGAGCGTCAGGCGCTTTGCCCGCGCCTCCTCGACCGTATCGCCGATGACGACGAAGGCGGCCGGCAGGATCTTCAACGCGTCGCGCTCGCGGCCGACGGCGGCAAGCCGCCCCTTGATGTCGGCGTAGAGGCTGCGGCCGGCGGCAAGATCGCGCGGCGAACAGAAGACGACCTCGGCCGTCTCCGCCGCAAGCTGCCGCCCCGGCTCCGACTGTCCCGCCTGCACGATGACCGGCCAGCCCTGCGGTGGCCGCGCAATGTTGAGCGGACCGCGAACCTTCAGTTCCGGTCCGGAATGGTCGAGAACGTGCAAGCGTTCGGGATCGAAGAACAGGCCGCTTTCGACATCGCGGATGAAGGCGTCATCGGCGAAACTGTCCCACAGGCCGGTCACGACGTCGAAAAATTCTCGCGCCCGCGTGTAGCGCTCTCCATGCTCCACATGATCGTCCAGCCCGAAATTGCACGCGGCATCCGGGTTCGAGGTCGTGACGATGTTCCACCCCGCCCGGCCCCCGCTGATATGGTCGAGCGAGGCGAACCGCCGGGCGATATGATAGGGCTGCTCGAAGGTGGTGGACGCGGTCGCCACTAGGCCGATCCGCTCGGTCACCGAGGCGAGCGCCGAGAGCAGCGTGAACGGCTCGAACGACGTGACGGTATGGCTGCGGCGCAGCGCCTCGATCGGCATGTTCAGCACCGCGAGATGGTCCGCCATGAAAAAAGCGTCGAACTTCGCGGCCTCAAGCTTCAGCGCGAAGGATTTGAGGTGCTGGAAATTGAAGTTGGCGTCCGGATAGGCCCCCGGATAGCGCCATGCGCCCGTGTGGAGGCTGACCGGGCGCATGAAGGCACCAAGATGCAACCTCTTTTCAGGCCGCAAGCCGCTCACCCGTCGACAGATGGGAATGGACCGCCCCGCTCAGCTGGCCGAGGGTCGCAAACCGGCGCTGATCCAGGTCGAAGACGTGAAATTTGACGGCGATGAACCGAAACAGGCCATCTTCCGGCACCGCTATCCCGACGGGCACGCCCGCATATTCAATGGTCTGCTTGTTCATGATGCAATACGTCCCGCTCTATCGCTGAAACGCCCGAAAGGGCTTTAAGAGGCACATCCAACGCGAAGGCAAGCACGACACGACCAGCGGACAACAGCGCCACGACCATCGGCCACGGGCATCAAAACGGAAGTGGTCATCCTGTCTTCTCCGCGATTGTCGGGCCGATACTCTATAATTTATATGTACTATTTTCACCAATTCCGCTCAAGCTAAAATGCCGAAGCGACGGAAGAAAAATCCAACATTCTCCATTTTGCCGTTCACGATAGGAAGATATTTTCTCGATGCTGCTTACGCAGCGTCTTTTTTTACCGCGCACCGGCATTGGGGCGCAGCCGTCAAGGCGCTCCGCGATGGAATAGACAGCCGAACGATGCTCGGTCCGCTCAATTCATTTCGCCAGATAACCGCCATCAGCTTCGAAACAGGCGCCAGTCACGAAGGACGCGGCATCCGAGAGCAGGAAGAGGATGACGTTGGTGATTTCGTCCGCCTGCCCGACGCGCTGCATGGGATGAAGGGCTGCTGCGGCCTGCCGCTTTTCGTCGCTCAGATGGCCGAGCAGCGGCGTGTCGATAAAGCCCGGGGCGACGGCGTTGATGCGGATACGCTGCCCCGCATGGTCGAGTGCAGCCGCCTTTGTGAAGCCGATGACGCCGTGTTTGGCCGCGGTATAGGCAGGCTGGCCGGCAAAGCCGCGAAACCCCATGATGGAGGCGACATTGACGATGGAGCCGCCGCCGCGTTTGAGCATCGCCGGAATCTGATGGCGGACCGCGTTGAACACGCCGGTGAGGTTCACCGCGATGATCCTGTCCCATTGCTCGGCCGGATATTGCGCGGTCTCGCAGCGCGGCAGATCGATGCCGGCGGAGTTGACCGCGAGATCGAGGCCGCCAAAATGTTCGACGCCCCGCGCGACCGCCGCCTCGACGCTTGCAAACGACGCGACGTCGAGTTCAAGAGGGAGGACGTCGTCGGAGCTCAAAGTCGCGGCGAAGGCGGCAAGCCGATCACCGTCCCGGTCAGCGAGAACGAGTTTTGCGCCGAGATCGGCAAGCCGGAGGGCCGTCGCCGCGCCGATGCCGGAAGCGGCGCCGGATACGAAGGCAACCTTGCCCGCGAAGGCGGCCGGATCGAGGAGAGACGATGTCATGGCTACCCTATCTGCCGCGGCGGACGCCGCCTATTTGTAGACGCCGACCCAGATGATGATGGCCGGCTCGGTTTTCGATGGGTTGCGCGAGCGGTAAGTCGAGGAGCGGTTAAAGCGGTAGCTGTCGCCTTCGAAGAGTTCGAACTTTTCCTCGTCCACCCAGAGTTCGAGCCGCCCTTTCTGGATGTAGCCATATTCGGCGCCGGCCGTCGGCACGTTCTTGGGTTCCGTCTCCAGGCCGGGCTCGAAGGTCGACATCATGAATTCGACGTCGGAATCGAGTTGCGGCGTCAGAAGCTCGGTACGTGCGCCCCGGTGCAGCATGAAGCGGCGCTGGCCGCCGCGCACGACAATGTCCTTTTCCCGCTCAGCCTCCGGCTGCTTTTCCTCCAAGTCGACGAACCAGCTCATCGGCACGCCAAAGATCGTACAGGCGGCATAAAGATCCTTCAGCGTCGGCTGCGACAGGCCGCGTTCGAGCTGGCTGATATAGCCCGTCGAACGGTTCAGCCCATCGGCAAGCTGCTGGATGGTGATGCGACGCGACCGCCGCAGCTCACGCAGCGTCTTGCCGACATGATCGGGGGCCTGGGGCGCGGCAACGGGATTGCTCATTGAAAAACCCTGACAAGTTCACTTGAATGATGGAACTGGGCAAATACTTCATCGAAGTCAACACGGACCGAACATTGTGGCCGCCCCAAAACAATTTGTCCCCATCTACGGGCGTCTCAGCCGAACGTTCCCGCCGTCGTGCCGCCATCCAGCACATAGACCATGCCATTGGCGTAACTTGCCTGCGGCGAGAGCAAGTGGCCGATGGCATCTGCCACTTCCGCCGGCTGGGCAAAGCGGCCGAGCGGCACGCGGCGCTCATAGAAAGCGCGATCGTAGACGCCGCCGCTCTCCTTCAAGAGGCTGTCGGCCATCGGCGTATCGACGAAGCTCGGGCAGACGACATTGCTGCGCAGCCCGTCCGGACCATGATCGAGCGCCATGCAGCGGATCAGGCCGACCACGCCATGCTTGGAGGCGCTGTAGGCGGCGTAACCGCGCGAGCCGCGTACACCGGAATCGGAACTGACCGCGACGAAGGCGGAGGTAGCGTTCTTCAAGAGATGTGGCACCGCGTGTCGCGCGAGAAGGAACGGGCCGGTTAGGTTGACGGCAATCGTGATCGCCCAGGTCTCGTCGGTCAGCGTCGTGACGTCGCCTTTCCGGGCGACACCGGCGGCGGCAACCACAGCCGAGAGAAACCGATGCGCATCGACTGCACGACCCACCGCCGAGGCGACGTCAGCATCCGAGGACGCGTCGCCAACCACCTCAAGCGCGGCGGCGCCCTTGCTGCGGCAGGCGTCTGCAACTTCGGACAAGGCCGACGCGTTGAGATCGAACAGCGTCAATGCGGCGCCGCTTTTCGCAAGCCCGAGCGCCGTCGCCCGCCCGATCCCGGAGGCGGCGCCCGAGATCAGGATAGAAGTCTCGAATGTCGACATTAAATCTCCCCTGCCGGTCTCAAGCGCCGAGATAGGCGGCCTTGAGGTCCGGGTCGTTGAGCACGTTGTTCGCCCCGCCCTCCACCGAGCAGCGGCCGGCATCGATGACATAGGCATAGTCGGCGATTTCGAGCGCCACGGCGGCATTCTGCTCGACGACGATGAGGCTGATGCCCGACTTCGAGAGCGTGATGATGATCTCAAAAATCTGGTTGATAATTTTCGGCGCAAGGCCGAGCGAGGGCTCGTCCAGCATCAAAAGCTCCGGCGTCGCCATCAGTGAGCGGCCGATCGCCAGCATCTGCTGCTGGCCGCCGCTCATGCGGCTTGCCAGCGAATGGCGTCGTTCCTTGAGCACCGGGAACATGTCGTAGACCTGGGTGCGTATTTCGTCGAAGCTGCGCCCGCGGTTCGAAATATAGCCGGCGAGCAGGTTTTCCTCCACCGTCAGGCGCTGCAAGATCTGCCGCCCTTCCGGGCAGTGGGCGAGGCCGAGGCGGGTGATCTCCTCCGGCGGCAGGCCCTTGATCGGCCGGCCCTTGAATTCGATCTCGCCGGAATAGATCTGCGTCAGGCCGGAAATGGAGCGCAGCGTCGAGGTCTTGCCGGCGCCGTTTGCACCGATGATCGTGACGATCTCGCCGGCATTGACCTCCAGATCAATGCCGAACAATACCTGCGTTCGCCCGTAGCCCGCCTTGAGCCCGGCGACTTTGAGCAAGCTTGCGGATGTCGTCGAGTTCTTCCGTGGTTCCAAGGTAGGCCTCCTGCACTCTTTCGTTCGTGCGCACCAGATCCGGCGTGCCGGAGCAAAGCAGCTCGCCATAGTTCAAGACGTCGATCCGGTCCGAGATGGACATGACCAGGTCCATGTCATGCTCGACGAGAATGATCGCCCGGTCGGCGCGTTTCAGGCTGGCGATCATCGCCGCCATGTCCTTCGTTTCGGTATGGTTGAGGCCGGCCGCCGGCTCGTCGAGCAGCACGATTGGCGCCTCTGTGACGAAGGCGCGCGCCAGTTCGAGGATCTTCTGGCGGCCGTATGGCAAGTCGCCGGCCAGCACATCCGCCACATCCGACAGATGGAACTGGGCGAGGCAAGCGTGGCAGATTTCGAGCCGCTCAGGCTTGCTAAGCCGTTTGGCGCCGGTGAGGAAAGTCAGCCACGACTGCGGGAAGAAGCAGACTTCGAGATTTTCCAGCACCGTCATACCGTCGAACAGGCGGAGGTTCTGGTAGGTGCGCGATATGCCGAGCTGGGCGATGCGGTGTTTCGGCAGCGTGCTGAGAACCGAAGAGCCGAGCTTTATCGTGCCCGATGTCACGCTATAGGAACCGGCGACCATGTTGACGACGGTCGACTTTCCCGCACCGTTCGGCCCGATGATCGAATAGATCGAACCGACATCGAAGGACAGCGACAGGTTCTTGATCGCGACGAGCGACCCGAAATGCTTGCTTACGTTTTCGAGGGCGAGAGCCATAGGGTCCGGACCTTTCGAATGATGAAGCCGAGGTTGAAGCGGGGCGAGACGAGCCCGCCCGGGCGAAGCACGATGACGGTGACGAGAACGACGCCGTAGATCAGCAGGCGGTATTGCGCGGCGAAATGCAGGACTTCCGGCAGCACGACGAGCACCACGGCACCCGCGATGACACCGACGATATTGCCGACGCCGCCGATGATGATGATCAGCACGACGAGCAGCGATTCCTGGAAGGTGAAGCTTTCTGGGCTGACGAAGCGCTGGAACGAGCCGAAGATCACCCCGCCGGCGCCGCCGATTGCGGCACTCAACGCAAAGGCCAGCAGCTTGAGCGTCGTCGTGTTGATGCCAAGGCCGCGCACCACATCCTGGTCTTCGCGAAGCGCGCGCCAGGCTTTGCCAAGGATCGAGCGCTCCATGTAATAGACGCCGGCGCAGACGAGGACGGTCAACACGAGCAGCAGCCAGTAGAAATGTACCGGGCTGGTGAGCGGCAGGCCGAAGAGGTTCGCCCGGTCGAGGCCGGCAATGCCCTGTGGGCCGTTCGTGATGTCATCGGCATTGTTGATGGCGATGCGGATGATTTCGCCGAAGGAGAGCGTGACGATCGCGAGATAGTCACCGCGCAGCTTCAGCACCGGGAAACCCAGCAGTACGCCCGCAATCGCCCCGGCTGCCGCTCCGATGAACAGCACCACGATGAACGGCAGGTGGATATCGAACTGTCCGCTCGCCAGAAGCGCATAGGCATAAGCACCGACGGCATAGAAGGCGATGAAACCGAGGTCGAGCAGACCGGCATAACCGACCACAAGGTTCAGGCCGACGGCGAGGATGATGTAGATCAGGATGCTGTCCACGACGCGGACATAGTAGGACGGCATGAACGGCACCAGTGACAGCAGCAGGACGCAAAGCGCCAGCACTGCGAGAAGGCCGAGCCGCCGGACGATCACCGAGTTCCCCATGGGTCAGTAATCCTTCTTTGCGACAGTCGTTTCTTCCGAGACCGTCTCGCCGAGCAGGCCGGCGGGCTTGAACAGAAGAACGAGGATGAGGACGGCGAAGGCAAAGACGTCACGATATTCCGTGCCGATATAGCCGAAGGACAGGATGGGCAAAAAGGCCGTGCCGAACACTTCAATCGCGCCGAGCAGGAAGCCGCCGAGCATGGCACCCGGAATGGAACCGATGCCGCCAAGAATGGCCGCGGTGAAGGCCTTCAGGCCGATGACCGAGCCCATGGTCGGCTGCATGATGCCGTAGTAGGACGCGTACATGATGCCGGCCATGGCGCCGAGGCCGGGGCCGATGAAGAAGACGAGGCTGACGGCGCGATTGACGCGGATGCCGAGCAGGCTGGAGGTCGTCCAGCTTTCGGAGGCCGCGCGGATCCAGATGCCGAGGCGGGTGCCATTGACGAAGAGCGTGAGGCCCACCATCAGCAGGACCGCGGCGGCGAGGATGCCGACCTGCACGGTCGTGACCATTCCGCCCAGGGATTCGATCGGCGCGCTGGGCACGATGGCCGGAAAATGCACGGGCTGCGGGCCGACGGTCACGCGCACGGCACTCTGCAAGACGATCGACATGCCAAGCGCGCTCAGCATCGGCGCAAGACGGCCATAGGCGCGCAGCGGCCGATAGGCGAAGCGTTCGATCGCAACGCCGAGAAGGCCGACGACGACGAAGCTCGCGACGATTGCGATGACGGAATCCAGCACCGGCGCCAGGCCACCCAGGCCAATGAGCCCGCTGAAAATGAACGTATAGACGTACGGGCCGAGCATGAAGAACTCCCCGTGGGCGAAGTTGATCAGCCGCATCACGCCATAGACCATCGTGTAGCCAAGGGCGATCAATCCGTAGATTGCGCCGATGGCGAGCGCGAAGATCAGCTGTTGAAGAAAATAGTCGAACAAGGGGGTCGCCTTTATGACAACGGGCCGGCACGGGCTGCGCCGGCCCCATTGAACAATCGTCCGGCTGATTACTGCTTGATCAGCTCGAACTTGCCGTCCTTGACGATATAGAGGTACATCGGCGCGGTGGTGTTTTCGCCATTTTCATCGAAGGCGACCGGGCCGAGCAGCGTTTCGACCGTCACACCATGCAGCTGGGCGAGCACGCCTTCGCGGTCGAGCGTCTCCGCCTTCTCGACGGCGGCGGCCATCACCTGCGCATTGGCGAAGCCCAGCGAGGCATAGGGGCCGGGCGCCCGGCCGAAACGGGCCTGGTGGCGATCGGAGAAGTCCTTCAGTTCCGGCGAGGAATCGTAGGGCGGAAGCTGGAAAGTCATGAGCGCGCCTTCAGCGGAAGCGGCACCCACCTGCGTAATGAAGTCGACGGTGAAGCCAATGTCAGGGCCGATGAACTGGGCCTTCAGGCCCTGTTCGCGCATCTGCTTGAGGAAGAGCGCCAGCTGCGGCATGCCCGCACCCATATAGACGACATCCGGGTTTTCCGGCTTTATCGAGGCGATCAGCGCGGAGAAATCGACATCTTCCGGGTTCGTGCCGAAGGTGCCGGAGACCTTGCCGCCGCCCTTTTCGAAATTGTCCTGGAACACGCCGGCGATGCCCTGGCCGAACACCGTCTTGTCATGCACCAGCACGGCATTCTTCAGGCCGAGCTTTTCGGTGACGTATTTCGCGGGCAGCGCGCCCTGGATGAAGTCGTTGGCGACGGGGCGCACGACGGTCTTGAAGCCCATGCGCATCAGTTCCGGATTGGTCGCGGGCACGACCTGCGGCATGCCGCATTCGGAATAGATGTCGAGGGCCGGCATGGTGACGCCGCTGTTCATGTGGCCGATGACGCCGATGACGGCGCTGTCATCGCAGAACTGCTGGGCGACGAGCGTGCCCTGGCGCGGGTCGGCGCGGTCGTCGAGCGGGCGGAAGACAACCTTGTTGCCCTTGATGCCGCCCTTCTCGTTGAGCTGGTCGAAGTAGAGCTGGGCGCCGTCGATCTGCGACTGGCCGAACTCGGCCTGTGCGCCGGACATCGGCGCGCTGCCGCCGAGCACGATGTCGTCGGCCATGGCCGGCATGACGCTGGAAGCAAACAGCAGCGCTGCGGCGGAAAGAAGTACACGGGTTCTGTTCATAAGGTTCCCCTTTTGCTTGTTGAGATTCGTTGCACGGAACTCCCATCCCGGCAACGCCTGCATGAAATTATTTGTAGCATTCTTCACCAGAGTGACTGGGCATGCGATGACCAGACGTTTCCTTCGACCTCCTCATTTCGCGAGATAACCGCCGTCCACCGCCAGCACATGGCCGGTGGTCATTGCCGATGCCGGACCGGCGAGAAAGATCATGGCGGATGCCACTTCCTCGGGTTCCGCAAGACGCTTGAGCGGGGTCAGGCTGCGGATCTTGTCCATCTGCTCCCGGTCGGCCATCAGATGATCGATCAGCGGCGTCCTGACCCAGGTCGGCGCCACCGCATTCACGCGAATGTCGTTGTCGGCCCATTCGACGGCGAGCGTCCTCGTGAGGTTCACCACGCCGGCCTTCGTCGACTGGTAGGAGACGTTCGGGTGAAGACCGCCGCCGGAAAAACTCATGATCGATGCGGTGTTGATCACCACACCCGGCACGGCGCGGCCGATCCAGGACCGCGCGGCCGTGCGCGAGCAGAGAAACATGCCCGTCAGGTTAACCGAGACAACGCTGTTCCAGTCCTCCAGCGAAAGCTCGGTCGATGGGCGCCGGATGGAGATGCCCGCATTGTTGACGAGGATGTCGATACCGCCGACCTCGCGTTCCATGGTCGCGAAAACGGCCAGGATGTCGGCCTCATGCGTGACGTCGAGGGCGGAGGCTGTCGCCGCACCGCCAGCCTCCGCCACCTCCCGGCGCACGGCTTCCGCCGCCGAAAGGTCCCGATCGAGAACCACGACATGCGCCCCGAAGGCGGCAAACATCAGCGCCGCCGCACGGCCGATGCCCCCACCGCCACCGGTGATGAAGACTCGCTTTCCATCGAGTCTGAACATCCTTTCGGGCGCTTTTGCACACATCATGTGTACGGTTCCCTATAATCCGGCGCTTCAGCCAACAATCTTGCCGAAGGCGAGGACGAAGTTGGCGACGATCATTTCCGCACCGACGATTTCACGGATCTCGAAATCGGAGAACGGATCGTTTGCATTGCCGCCGATCTTGATCTCGGCCGTGCCGAGCGCATGGCGGATCGTTTCGGACTGGCCGAGCGAATTCTCGATGATCTGCGTTTCGACGGCGGCACTTTCCGGCGAGGGAATGATGCGCGTCTGGAAACGTGGATGCAGCGCGGGCTTTTCGAAGGCCGGGCCGTCGGCCTTGAAGTCGATCTCGATCAGCGACGTGCCGCGGCGCGAAAGCTTTGCCTTTACCGCCGTCTCGCTGGCGTCCCAGGCGACCTCGCCCATCTTCTTCGGGTAGCCCCAGACCTCACGGCCGACAGCCATCGAGTCGTCATTGGTGACGATCTCATAGAGCACGTGACCGCCCGGACGCCCCTGGTAGCTCATCGGCACGACGATGCCGCCTTCGGCATAGGAGCCGAGCGAGCCGCCCGCCGGCACGTCCATGATGAAGAATTCGATCACATCGCCGCGCAGCTCGAACTGCGCCGGCAGGGCCGCACGGATCGCCGCCTCGTCGACACGGCAGAACACGCTGACCTTGCTGAAGGCTTTGTAATCAAACGGCGGCGCCTGATAGAGGGGCGAGCGCTGCGGAAGGGAATAGGCCTGCTGGGACATGGGGATTGGAGTCTTTCCTGTATGTTCGCTTCATCTTGAATTTCACATTAATGAAAATATCTGTCAAGATTTTCATTAATGTGATCGTCATAAATTCGTCTGTGAAACAAACTTGATCGTCTGGAAGGTCTCCAGGGCCTCCGGCCCACCTTCCGAGCCATAGCCGGAATCCTTCACGCCATTGAAGGGAACCTCCGCATAGGCGAGGCCGTAATCATTGATCGACAGCATGCCTGTCTCGATGTCTTCGCTGAAACGCAGGGCGTTGCGCTGGGAGCGCGTGAAGGCATAGGCGGCGAGGCCGAAGGGCAGCCGGTTGGCCTCCCCGATTGCGTCATCCACCGTCTTGAAGCGGTTAACGACCGCCACCGGGCCGAACGGTTCCTCGTTCATGATCGCGGCATCCTGCGGCACGTCGGCGAGCACCGTCGGCTCGAAGAAGAAGCCGGCATTGCCGATGCGGTTGCCGCCGGCCAGCAGGCGGCCGCCCTTGGCCACGGCATCGCCGATCAGTCGGTCCATGGCGTCGAGCCGGCGAGCGTTCGCCATCGGCCCCATGTCGATGCCCTCGGAGAGGCCGTCACCCACGCGCACCGCTTTCACCGCGATGACGAAATCTTCCAGGAAATTGTCATAAACTGGCTCTTCGACCAGCACGCGCGTCGGCGCGATGCAGACCTGGCCGGCATTGTGGTACTTGTGCCCGGCCAGCATCGAGACTGCGGACGGCAAGTCCGCATCGGCGCAGACGATGTAGGGCGCGTGTCCGCCGAGTTCCATCGTCACCCGCTTCATATGGGCGCCGGCGAGCGCCGTCAGGTGTTTTCCAACCGGCGTGGAGCCGGTGAAGGAGACCTTGCGGATCACCGGATGCGGAATGAGATATTCAGAGATTTCCGACGGCACGCCGTAGAGAAGGTTGATTGCCCCATCCGGAAAACCGGCATCGGCAAAGGCGCGGACCATCGCCGCGCAAGAGGCCGGAGCCTCTTCGGCCGCCTTGAGGATGACGGTGCAGCCGGCGGCAAGGGCCGCGCAAATCTTGCGGATCGCCTGGGCGACCGGATAGTTCCAGGGCGTGAAAGCCGCGACGACGCCGATGGGCTCCTTCACCACCATCTGCTGCACACCGGCCTTGCGGGCCGGGATGATGCGGCCATAGGAGCGGATGGCCTCTTCCGCAAACCAGCGGATGACGTCATCGGCATTGCGCAGTTCCGAGCGCGCTTCGGCAAGCGGCTTGCCCTGCTCCATGGTCAGGATCGGCGCGATGTCCTCGATGCGGGCGCGCAGGTTATCCGCCGCCGCGTGCAGCAGTTTCGCGCGGTCGCGCGCCATCGTCTTGCGCCACGTTTCAAAGGCTGCAGCAGCCGAAGCAAGCGCGCGATCCATGTCGGCCGTCGTTGCCTTCGCAACGCGACCGATTTCGCTGCCGGTCGCCGGGTTGAGCACGGGCAGCGTCTCGCCGCTCGCACCAGGGGTCCATTCGCCGGCGATGAAGAGTTGGGTATTGGGATACATCGTCTGTCTCACTCAAAATCTGGTGGTCAACGGTCGAAGCACACGAGCGTGCGCGCGAGCACGCCCTGCTCCAGCCAGCGGAAGGCCTCATTGATCTGTTCGATCGGCACGCGCGCGCCGACCTGGCGGTCGAGATCGTAACGGCCGGCGCGGTAGAGGCCGAGGATGCGCTCGAAATCCCGCTCCGGCACGCCGCCGCCATAGTTGCTGCCGATGATGCGCTTCTGGGTGTTGGGTAGCGTCGAGGCCGGCAGGGAGACCATTTCGCCTTTGGCCGCGATGCCGACGGAAATCACCGAACCGCCGAGCCGGACGCTGTCATAGGCAAGCGCGATGGCGGCTGGCCGTCCCGTGCAGTCGATGATGCTGTCCGGGCCGCGACCGCGGCTCAGCGCCTTGAGTTCGGCGGCAACGTCCTGCGTCGCCGAATTCAGGAAATGGGTGGCGCCGAACGAACGGGCGACCCCTTCCTTCTCCGGATTGATGTCGATGGCGACGACGGCCTCCGCACCGGCGACCGATGCTGCGTGGATGGCGTTGATGCCGACACCGCCGACGCCGATCACGCCCACGACCTCGCCGGCCTCGACACGCGCATCATTGACCACCGCGCCAAAACCGGTCGTCACCGCGCAGCCCACAAGCGCGGCCACCTCGAAGGGAATGTCCTTCTCGATTTTCGAGCAGCCGGATTCCGGCACCACGGCAAGCTCGGCAAAGCTCGACACGCAGGTGAAATGGTTGACGGGCTTTTCAGCGCTGCCAAGCCGGCGCGCGCCATTCCAGAGTGTGCCGCCACCGGCCGCGTCGCCATAGGTGTCGCACATGGTCGGCAGGCGCTTGTGGCAATAGAAGCACTCGCCGCAATTCGGCGCCCAGGAAAGGATGACATGGTCGCCCTTTTGTACCTTGGAGACGGCCGAGCCGGTGCGCTCGACGATGCCGGCCGCTTCATGGCCGAGGATGATCGGCAGCTTCGGCCGCGACTTGCCCTTCGCGGCGCTGAGGTCGCTGTGGCACACGCCGGTCGCGATGATGCGCACGAGCACTTCGCGGTCACCCGGATCGGCGATCGGCACGTCTTCGATCACGAGGTCTTCGTTGAACGTGTAGAGAACGGCGGCCTTCATACTGACTGTCTCCCCTCGGGGTATGCGGTTGTGTTGGTTTTGCAGGGCTTCATCGGCCGGTCCCGTGCAGCCTGTCCCAGCTACCGTCGACGGAGACAGGCAACCGGTGCTTCATGATGCGTTGGCTCGGCGTGCGCTCGAAATCCTCGACCACGGCGAGGTAGCGTGGGTTCTGGAACGGCGCCAGCCGTTGCGCAAGCCAATCGGAGAAGGCGGAATAATCGATATCGGCGCCTTCCTTTGGCTTGATGAAGAGCTTGATCTCCTGTTCGCCGATCTCCGCCTTGACGCCGATCAGCGCGCAATCCTCGACCATCGGATGGCTGCCGGCGACATGTTCCACCTCGAAGGCCGAGACGTTCTCGCCCTTGACGCGCACGCTATCCGTCAGGCGTCCGAGGAAATAGAGGTTTCCGTCTGCGTCAAGCATGCCGAGGTCGCCGGTGTGGAAGCCATCCGGCCTCAGCGCCTTGGCGGTCGCCTCCTCATTGCGGAAATAGCCGGCGAAGACCGCGCCCGCCTGACGCGGATGGACGACGATCTCGCCGTGTACGCCCGCCGCCACGGGCGAACCTTTTTCATCGAGAATTTCCACCGAAAGCCACGGCACGGGCGTGCCGACCGAGCCGAGCACGCCGCTGGCATTGAAGGTGGTGATGCTGGAGGATTCCGTCATGCCGTAGCACTCGCGAAGCGGCATGCCGAAGCGTTCTTCGAAGGCGCGCCAGATATCGCGCGGGCAGCCGCCGCCCCAGGCGGCGCGCACCGTGTGATCCCGGTCGCGCTCGCTCTCCGGCTGCTTCAACAGGATTTGCAGGACGCCGCCGAGATAGTGGATCTGCGTCGCGCCGCAGTCGCGCACCTGCTCCCAGAAGCGGCTAGCACTAAAGCGTTGCACCATGGACAGCGTGACATCGCGCAATAGCGGGATGGGGATAAGCTGCGCACCGCCGATGTGATAAAGCGGCTCCCACACGAAGAAGACATCGCCATCACGCGCATCCGAGCAGAGCATGGCGCCTTCCGACGCATAGCGCAGCATGCGATGCGTGACGCAGACGCCCTTCGGGCGGCCGGTCGTGCCGGATGTGTAGTTGAGCGCGAAGAGATCGTCCGCCGATGGCAGCGACTCGGAGAAGACGTGGTCGCCACCGGCGAGTTTGTCCAGCGCCCCCGCATCCCCCGTCTCAGCGACAAGCTGGAAGGCGTTCGTGTCGGCACCGCACTCGAGAATGTTCGGGAAGAGATCGCGATTGGCGAAGACGACGCGCGGATCGCAATGTTCCAGGATGTATTTCAGCCCGTCGCCGCGCAACTGCACATTCACCGGCACCCAGACGGCACCGCATTTGGCGATGGCGAAAAGCACGGCGAGGCTGTCGGGGCTGTTGCGCAGCATGAGCGCCACGCGGTCGCCCTTCGCGACCCCCAGGCGGCGCAGTTCAACCGCCACGCTATCCGACTTGCGGTCCAGGTCCGCGAATGTGATCGGCTCGCCGTCGAAAGTCGCATAGATGGCATCGGGCGAAGCAGCGGCCCGGGCCGGCAGGCAAGAAATGAAACTTTGGTCTTCCACGCTACAGTCCTGAAAAATCATTGAATTTGAAAGGCGGGTCCAGCGTCCGGCTCAGCCGGATTTCGCCTTCCCCTTCGACGCGAGAAACTGCTCCATCATGCGGTTCGGCTCGCCGTCTTCATAGGCGATGCGCTGGTTGCGCACGCCCGCCGCAAGCGCATCACGGAAGCGGGCTTCGGTGACTTCGCGGAAGCGCTGCTTGTTGAGCTTCATGGCAAGCCGCGGTTTGGCGGCAAGCTCTTCGCCCAGCACCAGCGACGCTTCAAGCACCTGTTCGCGCGGGACGATGCGGTTGATGAGGCCGATTGCCACGCATTCGGCCGACTCCATCATGCGGCCGCTGAGCGTGAGATCCGTGGTGCGTGCCAGGCCGATCATTTCCATCATGATCCAGGGCCCGGTCGTGCTGGCAATGCCGGAATTGATCTCCGGCTGCCCCATCTTCACGCCGTCATGGCCGATGCGGAAATCACCGAGCAGCGTCACCTGGAAGGCCGAGCCCGCCGCAAGACCGTTCAGCGCCATGATCAGCGGCTTGGAAAGGCTGCGGATGCGATCGTAGAGCCGTTCCCATTCGCCGATCCACAGTTCTGCGCGGTCCGGATCGAAGGTCTTGGTCTCGTTCAGGTCCTGCCCTGCGCCGAAGGCGCGCTCGCCGGCCCCGGTCAGGATGATCGCGCCGACGGACGCGTCTTGCTCGGCCGCCTCCAGCGCGTCCATCAGCGCGGATCGCATCGGCGAATGCCAGGCGTTGAGCACCTCGGGGCGGTTAAGGGTGATCACGCGGCACGCGCCGCGCTGTTCCGTCAAGATGAAGTTTGTCATAATTTCCATCGTATCGTATTTTGATACTTTGTATCGTATTGCAATACATGAAACTGTCAATGGGATTTTTCACGGCACGCAAAATCGACCGGCGGTCGCCCGTCGGGTTGTGGAAAACGCAGCGAGTTGGAGAGCTAGAAGGTGGAGGACGCCTGCGAGATCGACCGCGTCGCGGCGACCACCAGAGGGGCGAAAATCTCTTCCGCCTTCTCCGGCGTATAACGCGCGTTGGAGACGCCGATATTGACGGCGGCGACCGGACGCCCGGTCTGGTCGAGCACGGCGGCAGCGACCGAGAGATCGCCGGGGAAGAACTCGCCCCAGGTCGTGGCGTAGCCGACGTTGCGCGCGGTCTCCAACCTTTCGACGAGTGCCTCGACCGTGTGGACGGTCTGCGGCGTGAACGCCTGCAACGGCGAGCGTTCAAGCAGCGACCTGGCTTCCGTGAGCGGCAGCCGGGAAAGGATCGCACGGCCGGGCGCCGTGCAGAAGGCGGGCATGCGGGTGCCGACGACGACATCGGTGTTCAGCATGTGCCGGCTCATGAAGCGGGCGGCAAAGACGATCTCCGCGCCATCCGGCAGCGTCAGGTTTACCGCCTCCTCCGTCTCGCGGCTGAGGTGGAGGAGATAAGGCATGGCCTGGTTGACGAGCGGATTGGCGGTGATGAAATGACGCGCCATTTCGAGGCTGCGCAGGCTGAGCTCGAAGCGCTTGGTCACCGGGTCCTTCTGGAGGTAACCAAGCTTGTTCAGCGTGTGGGTGAAGCGCTGCGCTGCACTCTTGTCGAGCCCAACATTGGCGCCGATCTGCGCGAGGCTGAGGCTGCGGTTCGTGCCGTCGAAGGCTTCAAGCACCCGGAACGCCTTCTCCACCGACCGCACCATCAGCGGATCGGCATCGTCGGGATTCTTCGTGTCATCAGAGGACAAGCTCGTCACCTTGGCAATCGCTTCGACGCCCGGGAGGCGGCATGGCAGAACCCGTCCCGTGTAACCCGGCCTCCCGGTATCGGCAAGTCCACCTTCCATTTCCACGCGCCGGCCGACGGCGCGTGCGGTCTGGGGCACTCGCTTTCAACCTCCGTTGGAGGAAGCAAACGGTCGAACCTGGTCGGGCTCACACCTCAGCGTGGCACGCAGGCTTGCCGCATCGTCGCTTGGCGTCAGGAGAAGAGCCCAATCGACTAGTTGTGAACCGATCAACCCAGAAATATGGATTTAGTTTTCCTTGACGATGATGCCTTCGTCATATTGCGGCAGATCGTCCGTGATATCGAACCACGGCGCTTTGGAGCCGACAAACACATGGGCGCTTGGCCGTATGGATGGAGCATCGACCAAGGTTCCCATCGCGACATGGGCAAACGCCCCGTCCCGAACGACGGCAAAAAGGAAAGAGCCGCACACCTTGCATCGTTCATCATGCCAGCTACCGGCGTCGAAGATTTGAATCTTGTCCGCTCCATTCGTGATGTGCAGCTTGTCGCGCTCTATGCCGGCAAGGGGTTTGAATGCCGCGCCTGTCGCGCGCCGGCAGAGTGAGCAATGACAATTTACAGCGAAGACGAACGCGTCCGCGACCTCATAGGTCACGGATCCGCACCGGCATGACCCCGCGAGCTTGCGGATTTTGGCAGGCTCCTCGACGGGCATAGCGGTCATCCTTGCCGCGTGCCAGCGGCAGGCCAAGTGGAAAGCGCCTGCTCGGCGACGGCTTCCAGCACGTCGCGGCTGAAGCCGGCCTTGGCCTGCACGGCCATGCCGTGGAGTACCGCCATCAGGAAGGCCGCGAGGGCTTCCGGTTTGGCCGTCTCCGGCAAGTCGCCCTCGGCCTTTGCCCGTTCGAAGCGTTCTCGAAACTGCACTTCACCGGCCGCGCGAACGTCGATCAGCGCCTGCCGCACGGATTCCGCGTCGTCCGATACGGCCAGGGCGCCGTTGATATTGAGGCAACCCGTATGGCTCGGATAGCGGGTGTTGAGGTCGGCGGCCCTGTAGAGCATGCGCTCAGCAACTTCACGCGATGTCTGGAGCTGAAGGGCATCCGGAATGTAGTCCAGATACCGCTCGTAGTAACGCTTCAGCGCTCGGCGAAAGAGCGCTTCCTTGTTTCCGAATGCGGAATAGAGGGCCGGCCTCTCCACGCCGGCAGCCTCCGTCAGGTCGGCATAGGACGCACCCTCGTAGCCCTTGCGCCAGAACACGCAGAGGGCGGCATCCAGCACTTTTTCGACGTCAAATTCGCGATGGCGTCCCATCAGTTCAATCCGGCCTTTTTCATAACGAGCATTAATAAACCACTTGACAGCAATCGTCAATATTTCATACCAGTCGTTATCGTAATGACTGTTACGTTAACAGCCCACGTCAGGAAGGAATATGTTTTGACGAAGATATTTGAAGGCAAGGTCGTGCTCATCACGGGCGGCTCGCGTGGGCTTGGCGCCGCCACCGCGGAGGCGTTTGCCCGTCAGGGGGCAGATGTTGCGATCACCTATGCGGCCTCTGCCGAAAAGGCCGAGGCTGTCGTGGAGGCACTCAAGGCGAAGGGTGTTCGCGCGATCGCGATCAAGAGCGACCAGGCTGACCTGTCCTCAGCCAGGCCGCTGATCGACAAGGTGATCGCCGAATTCGGCAAGCTCGACATCCTGGTCAACAATGCCGGCATCGCCACCCAGGGTCAGTTGGTAGACGATCCCAACCTCGACGAGGAAAAGTACAATCGACAGTGGCAGGTCAACGTTTTGGGCTCGATCGCCAACACTCGCGCAGCCGCGTCCAGGCTGACGGACGGCGGCCGGATCATCTTTATCGGCTCGCTCCTCGGCTCCTACGTGCCCTTCAAGGGTGTCGCCGACTATGCGGGAACGAAGGCAGCGCTCATCGGATATGCGAAGGGAATCGCGCGCGACCTCGGCCCCCGCAATATCACGGTGAATGTCCTGCAGCCGGGCGCCATGCCCACGGATATGAACAAGGACGTGGCCGGGGAGCTCCCTCCCCTCGACGCCTTCCTGGACCTGCATCCGATCCGTCGCTTCGCAACCCTTGAAGAGGTGGCAGAGGCCGTCTGCTTCCTCGCCGGCCCCCATGCGGGCTACATCACCGGCGAGACGATAAACATGGCCGGCGGCCTTGGAATCTGAGCGTCGAAGAGACGCACGAAGCAGATTCGAATTTTCACACGCCCAATCGAAGGACAGGAAATGACTGAGAAATTTGGTGCAAAATCGACCGCCGACGAGGTGCTTTCCGGCGTCGACCTCAAAGGAAAACGGTTCCTCGTGACAGGTGCATCGTCGGGCATCGGTTTGGAGACCGCCCGCTCGCTGGTATCCCATGGTGCCAGCGTCGTCGCCGCGGTCCGGGACCTCGCCAAGGCCGAGACGGTCACCGCTGCGGTTCGCGATGCCGCGTCGCAGGGCGGTGGCAGCCTGGAGCTGATCGCGCTCGATCTGGCATCCTTGCAAAGCGTTCGTGCCTGCGCGGACGCGCTGTTGGCGGACGGGCGGACGTTTGATGCCATCATCGCCAATGCCGGCGTCATGGCAACGCCGTTCGGCCATACGGTCGATGGCTTCGAAATCCAGTTCGGAACCAACCATCTTGGTCATTTCGCGCTGATCAATCGGATCGAGCCGCTGCTCGTCGATGACGGACGCCTGGTGGTGCTGTCGTCGCAGGCGCATCGCGTCGCCGATATCGACCTGGACGATCCGAACTTCGCGCAACAGGCCTATGATCCTTTTGTCGCTTACGGGCGCTCGAAGACGGCCAATGCCCTCTTCGCAGTGGAATTCGACAGACGGCATCGCGGTCGTGGCGTCCGCGCTGCCTCGGTGATGCCGGGCAACAGCCTGACGGATCTCCCCCGCAACTTCTCGCAGGAAGAGTTGGAGGGCCTTTTTGCGACCGTTGGCAAAGCCCGCGCCGACGCAGGCCTTGCACCGGCAGAGCTGAAGGAAATCACGCAGGCGGCCGCAACCTCGGTCTGGGCGGCAGTCGTTGCCGACAAGGAGGAGATCGGCGGACACTATCTCGAAGATTGCGCGATCACGCCGATCAATGACACGCCCAATCCGTTTGCCGACGGTGTCAGGTCGTATGCGCTCGATGCCGAAAGGGCCAAACAGCTTTGGGCGAAAAGCGGAGAGTTGATCGGCGCTGCCTGATCGAAAGGGGTGGGATGACCAGGGCTTCCTTCGTTATCCCACCCCCACATATGTCGCAGGATATCGAAATGGTCGATATGTTCGTGGCACATCAATACCAATCCGGGCGTCGGCTGGCCCGCGAACAACGCCCGACCACCGGCCGGATCGTTGTAGATCACTAGACCGGACACGGTCAGGAAGAAGCTTGCATCCCCGATCGGTACGACGACGATCTCGCCGTTGTCCGTCCCGTATCTGTCACCCGCTTCCTCGGCCCACGTCTAAACACGAACGCGCGGTTCCCATCCTCACCACCCAAAGGAACTTTCGACGCCTCATCCCATTTCCTGTTTGATCCGTCTCATCCATTTTCCTTTGCGAAGGCTACCGCCATGTCATCGACAACACTTCCCGACATTGCCCGGAAACTGAAGAAGATCGATTTTTGCATGATGTCGACGCATGGCGCATCCGGTGCGATTACCAACCGGCCGATGAGCAACAATGGCGATGTCGACTATGACGGCGACTCCTGGTTCTTCTCCTTTGAGGATACGAACAAGGTCACCGATATCGCTCGCGATCCGCAGGTTTCCCTTTCCTTCACGGAACCGCCAAGCCTGCTCGGCAAACCCGGCATGTTCATTTCCATCGAGGGCGAAGCCCGCATCATCCGCGACAAGGTCGAAGTCGAACGGCACTGGGTGCCCGACCTCGAAAGATGGTTTGCGCAGGGAGCGGAAACGCCAGGACTCGTGCTGATCAATGTCCGGGGCACGCGTGTCCAGTATTGGGACGGCGAGGAAAACGGCACGATCCCGTTGTAAATGAAAACCACGTAACTCGGATTCAAAGACGGCAGAAGTTTCGCGGCCTAGTCAACCTTTGCCAAAAACAGCCTGAATCGCTTCGATCGTCGAGGGGCCAAAGCGGCCGTCAACATCCCCGGAATAGACGCCTGCTTTGCTCAACCGTTGCTGAAGCTCCTTGCGGAAAGGGAGTGACCACTCTCGGCTGTTTTCTTTCATCTGTTGCAGCGAGTCGGTGTGCCCGAGACGCAAAGCGGTTTCCATCCAGCGGCCGGCCTCGGCCGGCTCGGATTGTTCCAGGAGGGCCGCAAGGTTGTGGGCACCATAAGAGTTGTTTTTTTCGGCCGCCTTCAGATACCAGCGGAGCGCTTCCTTCTCGTCTTTCTTCACTGCCCGGCCGTTCTGGTAAAAGGTGCCGAGATTGTTCATCGCCTGGGCATCCCCGCCATCCGCAGCTTTTCGATACCATTCCAAAGCCTGCTTATCGTCACGCTTGACCCCGTGTGCCGCGTCGAATGCCCAGCCAATATTCGTCATCGCCCCAGCATGTCCCGTGTCGGCCGCTCGACGGAACCAGCGCATGGCTTCCGCATAATTCCTTTTGGTGGCACGACCGTGCTCGTAGAACAGGCCGATATTGTTCATCGCCTGCGCATCCCCACCGGCGGCAGCTTTTTGATACCAGCGCATGGCTTCCGTATCATCGCGCTCCACGCCGCGACCCATTTCATACGCCCAGCCGACATTGGTCATGGCCGGCGCGTGACCAGCCGCAGCCGCCTTCTCATACCAGGCAAGGGACTGTTTAAAGTCCTGCGCCGTTCCCAGACCGAGATCGAACAAATCGCCGATGTTCTGCATGGCGACGGGGATGCCCGCATCCGCCGACTTTCGATACCACTCCTGCGCCAAGGCAAAATCTTCCGGCACACCTTTGCCGTTGCGGTAGAACAGGCCGACATTGTTCATCGCCAGCCCGTTTCCAAGATCTGCCGATTTGCGGAACCAGCGCATGGCTTCAACATAGTCCTGCGCCGTGCCTTCGCCGTTCTCATAGAGGATCGCCAGGTTGCGCATGGCCTGGTGATTGCCGAGATCGGCAGCCTTGCGATACTCCGCCAGGGCCTCGGCAAACCGGCCGGCTTGATCGAGGGAGCGACCAAGCTGATAAGAGAACCGCTTCTCCTGCGGATTTTCACGCATCGCGTCCTGGCACGCTGGTATCGCGCGGGCAGAATCGATCTTGTAGAAATCGACACCCTTGGTCGAGGCCAGCTTGAACGGGTCGTTTTCGGCCGCGGCCAAGCGGTCGCACTCCGTTTCTCCGGTCGCCTCCCGCACAGTGACGACAGGCGCAAGATCGGCCATGCGCTGCCGCGCGATATTGGCGAAGGCGCAGGTGGGGAAGAGGCGGACGTGATCCTCAAACATCGCCTTGTTTTTACCTTCGCGGATTTCCGCCCAATGCGCAGCCGCATCCCGGCAGGGATCGTTGTTACCGACCGCTCCGGAAGCGTCCGGCGCAAAACCCTCGCCGAGCATGACGGTCTCGAACAGCGAGCCCGTCTTGAAGGGGCGCTGCTTGCCGCCCGTTGCATCGAACACATCCTTGGCAACTGCACGCAAGGCCGCCTCGATCTCCAGCCCGGGCGTGACGAGGTGGCGGGCCAGCGCCGTTGCGTAGGGGCTCATCGCGCCATCACCGTCCAGCGCCACTTCGCCCGGTCCCGTGGCGTAGCCGATCAGCATGTTGCTTTCCGCCGTATCGGCCCGCGCGAGGCCGCGGGTGGGGATGCCCCGGGTGGAAAGACGCTTCATGGAGGTCAGGAACGGGTTGTCGCGGCAAGCATCAAGCAGCACGAGCTTCAGCTTCGTTGCGCCGGCAAGCGCATGGAGAAGGTCATCAAGCAGGATGGTCTCGTATTTGACATCCCGGTCCGAGGCGAGTTTCGCATCGACGGGAATGAGGAAGTTGTCTCCATTCACTTCGATGCCGTGGCCGGAATAATAGATAAGGCCAATATCGGCACCCACAACCTTCTGCTCGAACGTCGCCAATGCCGCAGACATCGCCGCGCGGCCGGCATTCTGCAGAACCGTCACGTCGAAGCCCGCGCCCTCCAACGTGGCCTTCATCGCGATGATGTCGTTCGGTGGATTTTTCAGCACTGTGGCCGGCGCGGCATAAGTGGCGTTGCCGATCAACAGAGCGGCCTTGCGCTCTGCAAACGCCGGCTGACCGAGAAGAACGGCAAGAAGCAGGATGGCGAGACGAAGCAGCATGGTCCCCTCACGCGACTTTCATGGCGCGGCAAATATGCCGCAACCGAAACGGGAGGGGAAGTTTGCCGGATGGACTTTTTGGCTGCGATATTTGGGGCGTTGCTTGCGCTTGGCGGAATTCTCCTACATACCTCCGGTAGGTTACTTATGGTATATACAGTGTCGAATACACCGACAGAAACGCCCGCTTCCGCGAAGCGCATAAGGCTCAGCCGGGAGGATCGCCTTCACCAGCTTCTGGACGTGGCATGGCGGCTCGTGCGCGAGGAAGGCACCGACGCGCTGACGTTGCCGCGCATGGCTGCGGAGGCTGGCGTTACCAAGCCGGTGATCTATGACCATTTCGGCACGCGAAATGGCCTGCTGACCGCGCTCTATCAGGATTTCGACCTGCGCCAGACAGCGGTGATCGATGCTGCGATCGAGGCCAGTGCTCCGACCTTGGAGGCGATTGCGAGGGTCATCGCCTCGTCTTATGTCGAATGCGTCCTGTCCCAGGGACGGGAGATTCCCGGTGTACTGGCAGGACTCGCCGGGTCGCCTGAACTGGCGACCGTTAAGTGGGACTATCAATTGGCCTTCATCGAGAAGTGCCGAAAGATATTCGCGCCCTTCACAGGCTCCAAGGGCATTTCGCGTGCCGCTTTCTGGGCCATGCTCGGGGCGTCCGATGCCTTGTCCAATGCCGCCACGACAGGCGAGATCACGGCCGAACAGGCGCAGGCGGAGCTTTACGATACCATCATCGCGATGATCGCAAGAAGCCATCGCTGAAAGCAGCGGGTAGAACGCCCCTATATTGGGCGAGCTTGGTGGCCGTAAGACATTGTCAGCACACACCCTATCGGTGAATGTGACAAGAATTGTTCTTTTCCATGCAAGCAGAGAATTTATGTTTTCATCCGCATTCGACCTGAAAAACTTCAGGCTTCCTGCCGCACGCGCAAGGCGCAAACCTTCAGACATCGTTTATGCCAATTCCGATCCGCTGCCGCGCGGCGCGCTTCTGGCGCTGGCGGGCCAGCATGCGGTGATGGCCATCGCGCTGTCGACCTACGCGTTGGCCGCCGCCAAGCTCGGCGGATTGTCCGTGGCGGAGACCCAGACCTTTCTCACTTGCTCGATCCTCGGCATGGCGATCGCGACCTTCCTGCAGGCGTGGGGCGGTCGCATTGGCGCCGGAGCGCTGATCGTGCATATTCCCGGCCCGATCATGGTGCCCTTCGTCGCCGTCGTGCTGCGCGATTACGGTGTCGGCGGCATGCTGATGCTGGGCCTCGCCACGGGCCTGCCGGCCATGGGGCTCAGCCGGCTCATCCCGCATCTGCGCGCGCTGTTTCCGCCGACGGTGCTCGGCGTCGTCGTCTGCATGGGCGGCTTGTCGCTCATTCAGGGTGCCGCGCGGCAGTCTTTGGGCATCAGCGAAAGCTTCCAGGTCGATCCGCTCAGCGCCCTGATCGCCGGCGTCACGCTGACGACGGTCGTGGTGCTGTCGGTGTGGGGCAGCAGCAAGATGAAGCTTTTCGGCCTTGCGGCCGGCATCGTCGCCGGCGTTGTCGTTGCCGCCCTGTGCGGACGGCTGACCGGGCTTGAATTGTTTGCCACCGCGCCGGTGCTCGCATTGCCCGTGCTTCCGGCGCCCGTCTTCAACTTCGATTTTGCCTTGCTCGCCGTCATCGTGGTCGTCGGCCTTCTCGGCCAATTCGACACCTTCGCCAGCACCGTCATCGTCGACCGCATGGACGATGCCGATTGGCACCGGCCGGACATGAAAACGGCCGGTGGCGGCGTGATGGCGAACGGCATCGGAAACGTGCTGTCGGGATTGCTGGGCGCCATGCCGACCGGTGCCTCCTCCGCCAATATCGGCTTGAGCCACGCCACCCGCTCGACCTCGCGCTGGATCGGCATCGTCGCGGCCGCGGCCATCGCCATCGTCGGCTTGCTGCCGCAAGCCACGCTGGCGCTGACGATCATTCCCACCCCGGTGATCGGGGCGATCCAGGTCTACGCCGCCGCTTTCCTCATCGTCTCCGGCATCGAGCTCGCCACCTCGCGTGCGATCGACAGCCGAAGCATCTTCATGATCGGACTGTCGCTTTTCGTCGGCCTCACGGTCATGCTCATCCCAGAGCTCGCCCAAAGCGTTCCGGCTTCGGCGCGCCATTTTGTCGGCAGCGGCTTCGTCATGGCGGGCTTCGTGGCGATCGTGCTCAACCTGCTGTTTCGCATCGGCACGTCGATGGTGGCCCAGCGCCAACTGGGTGAGGAGGCCGACCTCATCACCCCGGTCACCGAATTCGTCGAGGAACAGGGCGGCATATGGGCAGCGCGTCGCGACGTGGTCAGCCGGGCAGCGCTGGCGGCCATCGAGGCTACGGAACTCATTGCGGCCGCCGGCCAGGAGCGGCGGGCAATGGCCGTTCGCGCCCGTTTCGACGAGTTGAACTTCGACGTGGAGATCCTGCACAGCGGCCCGCCGCTGGTGCTCGCCGGCGTCGAGGCGCCAGAGATCGAGAACTGGCTCGAAGCGGACGACGACGCCGTGGCGCGTGCGATGGCGAACGTATCCGCGGTTCTCGTCCAACGCCTCGCCGATCGCACGAATGTCGGCACCCGGAACGGCCAGGCTTTCGTTTTGCTGCATTTCGATCACTAGGGCTGCAGCTTTCAGGGCTGCATCGATTGCCTCTTCGCACTTTTTCGGTTTCTATAAGCCGCCTGATGAGCGGACCAAGGTGGCGCGCCTGCGAACGAGGTGCGCGTAATGCGGAGCAGAAAGCATGCTGGGACGCCCCGAAAGACATGCAGGTCTCCACTTTTTCATCGCGCTATTCCTGCTTCTGATTGCCGGCGCATCGAACTCCAGAGCGCAGGTGTCCGCCTCGCATGGCACATTCGACGGCGTCGCCCTCGTTATCGGAAACGCCACCTACCAATCGGCGAGCCGGCTCGCCAACCCGGCCAATGACGCCAAGGCGATGGCCGAAAAACTCGGCGGCCTCGGTTTTCGCCTGCACACGGCGATCGACCAGCCGAGGGACGCCTTGCAGGAGACGATCCGCCGTTTTGCCGACGATCTTTCCAGCGCCGACGTGATCTTCGTCTTCTATGCCGGCCATGGCCTTCAGCTCGATGGCCGCAATTTCATCGTGCCGGTCGATCTCGCGCGGGATGGGCGGCGGGACGACCTCATCGCGGTCGACACGATCCTCGCGGCCATCGAGGCGAAGGCAAAGCCGGATGCGGCCAAGATCATCGTGCTCGATGCCTGCCGCGACAACCCGTTCAGCGGCCTGGTGCACGGCGCCGGCGGATCGCGCGGCCTTGCCCGGATCGACCTGCCCAAGCCGGTGGCCGGGGCAGCGAGTGCCGGATATTTCCGCGTGGTGGCCTTCGCCACGGCGGCAGGCCAGGTTGCCTCCGATGGCCGGGGTGAGCATAGCCCCTACACCGACAGCCTGCTGCGCTTCATCGACCAGCCCGGGCTGGAAGTGTCGGAAATGTTCCGCCTTGCAGCTGGCGACGTGCTGGCCAGCACCAACGGCGTGCAGAAGCCCGAATATCTGGTGCAGACGAGCCGCACGCTGTTCTTCCGCCCGCCCAGCATCACGGAGTGCGACCGGCTTGCGGTCGATGCACGCAATTTCGTCGGCCTCAAGGGTATCACCTTCGAGGATATCGACGCCGTGAAGGCCGTGCCCGCCTGCCTCGATGCTGTTGCCGGCGAACCGCAAAGCGCCAGGCTCCAGCACAATCTCGCCCGCGCGCTGGAAAAGGCCGAGCGCCTGACCGAGGCGCTGGAGCATTATCAGGCCGCCGCCGACAAGGGCCATCCGGCCGCCATCAACGCGCTCGGCATCATGTATCTCGCCGGATGCGGCATGGCGAAGCCGGATGTGGCGCACGCGCTCCAGCTGATTTCGAGAGCCCGCGATCTCGGCGACCTCGAAGCCGGATCGACGCTCACCTCGCAGGACCTGATGCCCTACCTCTCCGACCACGGGAAAACCGCGCTGACCCAAGCGCTGACGCAGACGGGAATCAACGTCGCCAGCCCGGAACAACTGCCCGACGCGGTCGGGGCCTTCCAGCGGCAGGCGCGGCTCAAGTCAGGCGGGCTGACGCTCGAAACGATCCACGCGCTCAAGATCTATGACGCCGTGCCGGCGGGGTTCCGATGCCATTGACGGTCTGCGAAGGGAGAAGACGATGAAACGCCTTTTCATAGCTATGCTTCTCAGCGCGCTCGCGGAACCGGCAGCGGCCGGCGGGATCGTCGAGAATTTCGAGACGCCGGCGGAATGCAAGGATACCGGCAACCTGAAAATCGAAGCCTGCCTGGCGGCCATGGGCGGCGGGCTGGACGGCGAGGTGGAAAGCCGGCTTGCCGCCGTGCTCGCCGCCTCCTCGGAACCGGACGCAGTGCGCGCCGCGCAGGAAGCCTGGCTCGCCTATCGCAAGGCAACCTGCGATTACTTCGCCGGGCAAGAGGGCATCGTCGGGGTCATCCAGGGCCTGCAATGCCTGCGCTGGACATCCTGGCAGCGGATGAAGGAACTCGACGGGCTTCTCGGCATCGTGCCGCCGGAAGAAGGCGAGGCGCAGGCGGAGGGCGGGCTCGAACCGGATTTCGACACGCTCGCCGACTCGCAATATTCCCCCCGCGCCTTCGGCTTCGGCGATTACACCTGGTACATAAAGAAGCGTTACGGCGCGACGCTGGTCGAGAAGGCGCTGGCGGCGCGCGGCTTCGAAGCGGAGACCGCGAAGGCCATCGCCACGGATTGGGACGCCTGGCGATACCACCCGGAAAACGGACAGCCCCTCATCGAGAGCGCACCGATCAGCGCCAGCGACGCCAACCTGCAAGCGCTCGCCGCCAGCTTCCCCGAATGCATGCGCGACCTCGGCACGGCCGATTGCCGCATCAACTATTCCATAGAGCTCGGCTGCCGGCTGGATCCGCCCGTCGCCAAGGCCTGCCAGAGCGTCTTCGATATCAAGCGCACCATCGCCGCCGGCTATCAGCGCGATGGCCGCACGGCGTCGCTGTTCTCCAGTTTCCAGTCCCATTCGGTCTACGGCATGGCGGGCTGCATCGCGGAAGGCGGCAAGGGTGCGGGTCTTGCGGTCTTCGCGCCGGACAATGCGGAAACCGTCAGCAAGCTCACCTTTATCGCCCAGCCGGCGGGCGGCGATGCGCAGGTGAAGACGGTCGATATCGAGACGCTGCCCGAGCGCGAAACCGCACTTTGCAGCAAACTCGTCGGTTGGACGTTCGACGAAAACAACAATGCGATCGGCTCTGGAGACACCGAACTCTACGCCCTCTCCGTGGAAAGCGCGTTCTCGCAATATCGCGAGGATGCCGCTGTCTCCGATCCGGCACGCGACCCGGACTATGCCGATCACCTGCAACGCGTTGTCAAAGCCCTTGAGGAGGCCGGCCTATGAGCCGTCTTGCAACCGGCCTGTTCGTCGCCATGGTCTCGATGGCTGCCCCGGCGCTCGCCCAGGAGGTCTCCGACTGCGAGAAACACGCTCTGACGCTGGAGCGGTGCGCGGCCTGGCGATCCGCGGCTCAAGCAGAAGCGCTCGCCCTCACCCTTCGCCAGCTCGATGCCCATGTCGCGGACCTCGCCGCCACCGGCAAGATCGCGCAGGAGAAGGCCGAGACACAACGCGCTAGACTGGCGGCATCGCAGGCCGCCTGGGAAACGTTCAGCGCGCGCCAATGCGCGCTTGCCGGCGCTAACCCCGCCGGTCCCGAGGCCTGCCGCCACGCGATGGTCGAGGCGCGGCTCGACGAATTGCTGGATCCCGACGTTGCGGAAGCAGGCCTTGCGGACAAGAGCTGGTCCGAACGGCGGGTGCAACAAAGCGCGTTCCAGCGCGATGCATGGGTGATGCTGCGGCTCGGCGTGCCGCCGATGCGCACCGTTGCCGACCGGGTGGCGCTCGCCACCGGACCGCGCAAGGTGCAGGACTGGAGCTTCCGCAAGGATGTCAGCGATTTCCAGGCCAAGATCCGCCAGGTGAGCGGGTTCGGGCCGCTGACATCCGGCTTCGTCGCCGCCGAATGGGACATGCTGCGCTACGACCCCGAGACCGGCGCGCGGCTGCACCAATCGCCGGAAACGATCGAGGGCAGCCCCGCCGACAACAACTGGGACAAGAACGAGGCCGAAGCCTTCGCAGGGCGGCTGCCGGCGTGCCTCAAGAACCTCGCCGACCCGCAGTGCCGCGTGCAATATTCGACCGAACTCGGCTGCCGCTACGACGCGGACATGGCGGCATTCTGCCAGGCAAAGCTGGACGGCCTTCGCGGCGTTTTCCAATCCTTCTCTGCAACCAACCCGGAGCATCGCGACCGTTTCTACAAAGCGGTCGCCTGCCTGACACCCGCTCCCTTCGATGACGGCTTTTCGCAATCCTTCCTCACCGGCATGCACCAGCAAACATCAAACCTGTCAGGCGGCGAGAACAAGCTATGTTCGGAACTCGGCCTCACAGCGGATGGCGACGGCTGGTCGGCCCGCAATGTGCCGGTCTTCGGCACGGTGATGGACCTGGAGATCCGCTGAGTTCCATCACCTGCACCAGCGTTCGACGGCAAGGGCTATGGCTTTCGTGCAGTCGACCAGATCGCGCACGGAGACGCGTTCGTTCGGCTGATGCGACTGTGCCGGGTCGCCCGGCCCGAAATTGACCGTGGGCGTGTTGCCGAGCCCGCTCGGCAGGCCGATGTCGCTATGGGCGCCAAAACCTGACAGGGCCGGAGACAGGTTTGCGGCTTTCACCGCCTCCTGGAACGTCTGCACGAAGGGATTGTCAGCCGGGATTTCCGCGCAATCGGCATCGAGGATCCATTCCACTCGCGCCGGGTGAAGGCGAAGATAGGGATCGGCCTGGCAGACGTTGGAAACGTGTTCCTCGATCTCCCGCTTGACGTTTCCGCCAAGGGCGAACTCGTCCTTCTCGCTCGGCAGATATTGGGCGTCGATGATGATTTCCGCCCGACCGGCCATGGAAGACGGGTGTTCGCCGGCGCTCACCTGCGTCACGATAATCTGGTTCGGCTGGTCCATCAGCGGATGGTTCTTCTTCGGGTCGAACATCCAACGGCGGTTGAGGATGTCGATGCCATCGAGCATCTGCCGGCAGAGCTGAACGGCGTCGACCGGACCGCCCGAATACCAGGCATTCGGCGTCAGTTCCGCATGGCCGCCAATGCCGTCGATGATGATCTTGCCCCAAAGGATGCCGTGGCAAAGGGGGGCGATCTTGTTGGCGGTCGGTTCCGTCATGATGCCGGCATCGGCATGAAATCCGCGGTCGACCATGGCGAGCGAGCCCATGCCGCCGATCTCCTCGTCCACCACGGTGGTGAAGACGATATCGCCGGAGAGCGGCACATCGAGGCCCTTCAGGATTTCGACCGCCATCAGCATGCAGGCGACGCCGCCCTTCATGTCGATTGTGCCGCGGCCATGCACATAGCCGTCCTTCAGGACCGGTTCGAAGGGGTCGGTCGCCCAGTGTTGGGCGGCACCCGGCGGCACCACGTCGATGTGGCCCGTTAGCATGATCGAGCGCCCCCCGCCGGTGCCCTTGAGGACGCCGCCGAGATTGGGCCGACCTTCGAAGGTGCGGCCCTTGTTGGCGCCAGGGCGGCCCTGGTATTTGGCGTAGAGGGCGGGGCCGTCCGGGTCCCACAGGTCGGTGGTGAAGCCCAGCGCTTCCAGCCGGCCCTGGAGATAGAGCTGACAATCGCGCTCGCCGGGGCCAGCCTCCTTTGGGTTCGATTTGACGATCGACGGGAAGGCGACGAGAGCGCTCAGGGTTTCGACGATGCGGTCGGCCTGGGCCTCGACCCGCTCGGCGATGGTTTCTTCAAGGGACGCCATGAACTATCTCCAGTGTTGCGAAAGGCGATCGGCAAGGAGCACGAAAATCAGCAGGGTGCCGACGATACCCACCTGCCAGACCGTATTGACGTTGAGCTGCAGGAGCCCGGTCCTGAGCGTGACCAGAAGGATGACGGCTGCAAGCACGCCGCCGACCCCGCCCCGCCCGCCGGTGATCGCGATGCCGCCGAGCATGGCCGCCGTCAGCGATTCCAGTTCCAGGCTTTGGCCGATATTCGCCCTGGCGCTGCCGAGCCAGGCGACGGAGACGAGGGCAGCAGCCCCGCCCAGCGCGCCGCTTGCGGCATAGAGAATGAGACGCGCGCGATCGACCGGGATGCCGACCAGCCGCGCCGAACGCTCATTGAAGCCCATGGCGTAGATCCAGCGTCCCCAGGCGGTCCAGACGAGGACGATGCCCGTTATGGCAAAGGCCGGGATGGCGATGGTCAGGAATGTCAGGGGAACGCCGGCCAGCGTGCCGCGGCCCCAGCCGAGCAGCCAGGCCGGCACGCCGGACTGCGCCGCCCCGCCCGTCAGCGCCAGCGCCAGCCCGGAATAGATGAAGAAGGTGCCGAGCGTCGCGATCAGCGGCAGGAGGGTGAGCTTCGTGACCAGGATGCCGTTCAAGGCGCCCAGAAACGTGCCGATGAAAATGCAGGCGGCCGGCAGCAGCACCGGCGGAAGGCCGAGCTTGACGAACAGCATGGCGACGATGGCAGAGAGCGAGACGATGCCGCCCACCGAAAGGTCAATACCGGCGCCGCCCGCCATAATCACCAGCGCCTGCCCGAGCGAGACGAGCGCCAAGATGGTGGAGAACTGGATGATCGACGTCATCGTGCCAAGGCTGAAAACCGTAGGCTTCAGCGCGAGCAGCGTGACGAGCACGACGACCCAGAGAAGTGCGAGCAGGCTCAGCGTGAGGGCCGGACCTTGAAGCGTGCGAAGGCGGGTCATTTGCGCACCCATCCGGTTTGCGGGAAGGACAGGCGGCCGGCGGCGACTTCGAGCACGAGCACGCCGATCAGCAGCCCACCGGTGAGGACCGGTTGCCAGAGCGATGGCACGCCGACGAGGAGCAGGCCGTTTTGCAGAATGCGCAGCAGGAGCACGCCGAGCACGGTGCCGAGCAGACTGCATCTGCCACCCAGGATGCTCGTGCCGCCCAGCACCACCGCGGCAATCGCATCGAGCGCCAGCGTCGTGCCGATCGTCATTTCCACGTTGCGATAGTTGGCGACGTAGAAGGTGGCAGCGAGCCCCGTTAGCGCGCCGCTGACGATGAAGGTGGCAAAGCGCACGCGCACGACCGGGATGCCGGAGAGGCGTGCCTTCTCCTCCGAATTGCCGATCGCCAGCAGGTGGAGGCCATAGGGCGTGCGCCGGAGCGCCAGCCAGACCGCCAGATAGGCGAGCGCGATCAGGAAGGCTGCGACCGGAATGCCCAGGAAGGTGGCTGCCAACACATCGGTGAGACCGGTCGGCAGGCCTGACAGCCATTGCCCGCCGAGCAGCACGAAGATCGCGGTGCGATAGACCCCCAGCAAGCCGAGCGTGCCGACAATGGCCGGCACGCGCCCGAGCACCACGACGGCCGCAGTCACGAGGCCGAGGCCAGCGCCGATGACCGGTCCCGCCAGCGCCGTGACACCGACCGGCAGGTCCGCACCGAGCGCACGCCCGACGCCGATTGCCGCCAGTCCCATGACGATGCCGACGGAAACGTCGATACCGCCCATGGCGAGAAGAAGGGTCATGCCGAGCCCCACCAGCAACAGTTCCACGCTGTTGCGCAGCAGGGTCGCGGCATTGCCCGACGTCGCGAAATAGGGCGATGCGACGGAGAAGACGATGATCGCCACGATACAGGCGGCCAACAGCGACCACTCCCGCCCGTTCCTTGTCAAAACACCGTTCATCACCGGTCGCACCTCCGTTTTATGCAGCTTCAGAAGTCGAACTTGTCGACGTTTTCCTTCGTGAAGATGGCCGGCGGTCCAAGCAGCAGGATGCCCGTTGCGGCATCGTAGGTGACCGGCTGGGCAAAACCCGGAACCGTGTTCTCCGCCTCGAAGGCCTTGCCGTCGATGAGCTGTTTTCCAGCCCAGACGGTGAGGTAGCCGAGCTCAGCCGGATCCCACAGGACGGTGAAGCCGAACGCGCCGCTCTTGAGATAGGACCGAGCGGTGTTCGGGCTGCAATAGCCGGCACCGATGACACTGCCGATCTTGCCGGCGGTCTCGATCGCCTGAGCCACGCCCGGGCACGTGGTCGAGGCGACCGCGATGATCGCCTTGATATCGGGATTGGCTGCCATCAGGTCGCCGGAGATCTGCGCTGCACGTTGCGCCGTGCCGCCGGCATATTGCGGTTCGAGCAGTTGCAGCTTGGGATATTTCGCGGCTGCCTGCTTCTGCATGAAGCCGATCCAGGCATTCAGGTTGGAGGCCGTCGCCTCGCCGGAGACGATGCCGATCTTCGCATCCTCGCCGACGCGCTTGACCAGCTCGTCGATGATCGCGCTGCCAAGGCCCTCGTCGGTCGCCTGCGCGACATAGACGGCGCGGCCGCTATCGGGCGCATCGCTGTCGCTGGTGAAGAGCTTGACGCCCTTGGCAGCCGCCGCCTCCACGACGGGGGCGATGCTGGAGGCATCCAGCACGCTCACCGAAATGGCGCCAACGCCCTGGTCGATGAGATTCTGGACGATCTGCAACTGGTCGACCGGGTTGGTATCGACCGGGCCGCTATAGATGAATTCGACGCCGAGTTCCTCGGCCGCTTTCTTTCCACCGGCCTCCATGGCGTTGAAGTAGGGAATGCCGATCAGCTGCGGGACGAAGGCGACTTTCGGCTTGTCCTGGGCAAAGGCGGTAGTTGCGACGGCGAGTGATAGTGCGGACACCGTCAACATGGTCTTGATCTGTTTCAGCATGGCGATTTTGAACCTCTCTGGACGTATTGGACGTGCTTTTTAGTTTGTTCTTCCAGCGCCCGCACGTCGGGATGGGCGCCCGTTATCAGGGAAACGATCTCTTCGGGATTGGTGTCGGCGCGCAGCCTTTCGGCGACTTTGCGGCCGCGGCGGAAGACCACCATGCGGTCGGCGACCTCGAAGACATCGGAAATGTTGTGGCTGATCAGCACGACCGCGCAGCCGCGCTCGGCAAGCCGCCGCGTTAGCGACAGGACCTTGCGGGTCTCGGCCACCGCGAGTGCCGCCGTCGGCTCGTCCATGATGACCAGCTTGGCGTTCAGGTTCAGCGCCCGGCAGATCGCGACCGCTTGCCGCTGGCCGCCCGACAGGCTGCCGACCGGCGCTTCCGGATCGGAGATATGGGCGTCCAGTTCGGTCAGCAACGCATCCACCCGCTTGCGCATCTCCCCGCGCTTCAGGAAGGGGATGCCGAGCACCGAGCGTTTCAGCTCGCGGCCGAGAAAGACGTTTTCGGCAATCGACAGGTTTTCCGAGAGCGCCAGCTCCTGGAAGATCGTGGCGATGCCCGAGGAAGCCGCATCCTTCGGCGAGGCGAAGGAGACCGGCGCGCCCTCCACGAGCAGCTCGCCGCTGCTTTGCGCATGCGCACCGGCGAGGATCTTGATGAAGGTCGATTTGCCCGCGCCGTTGTCGCCGAGCAGTGCCAGCACCTCGCCGGCATTGATGTCGAGATCGACGCCGGACAGCGCCGTCAGGGCGCCGAAGCGCTTGGCGATGCCTCTTGCTGCGAGAAAGGGAGCGGTCATGTCGGTGGCCCTCTCGGTTACGATGCCTGCCGGGCGGCCCAGCCCAGCATGTTCTTCCAGAGCTTCGCGTAACCCGGCCATTCGACGAAGGTGTTGGGAAGCCAGTGCGGACCGATGTCCGACGTCCAGGCGACGGTGCGGCCCTTGCCGTAGGTTCCGGTCACCAGCAGCGGGTGCCCGCCCTGATCGTCGGGAAGGGAGGCCAGGACCTCGACATCGTCACGCTCCCGCGCGACAACCTCATTGGCGCCCAGCAGCACCGGCCATTCGCCGTCGATGCCGGCAAAGATCGCGTGGTCGGCGTTGATGACGGGGCGGAAACCTTCGGGGATTTCGAGGCGGTCGTCATAGGGCAGGCAGGTGACGGGGAGTGCGTCCTCGACCGCCGTACGATGCCAGCGCGCCTTGCCGTCGATGCCCTGGAAGCTGAAATAGCCGCCGATCATGATCAGCCCGCCGCCGGCTGCTGCCCAGTCGCGCAGGAGCTTCAGCCGGTTGGGAATGGTCTTGCCATGCAGCCAGACATCGGGATGCAGCAGCAGGGAATTCGCGCCGATATCCGACAGGATGATGACGTCATATTCCGAGAGGCCTTCGAGCGTGAACGGCAGCTTTTCAACGGCCTCGTGGGCGGTCATGTAGTGAAGGTCGAAATCGCTGTCCTTCAGCGCCGCGACCAGCGGTTCGGCACCGAGATGAAAGGTCACGCTGCCGAACTGGTCGAAACCCTTGTAGTGGGTCGCCGAGCTCACCCAGCTCTCCCCCACCAACAGCACCTTGGTCTTCGTCATATCCATTCTCCTGTTCTCGACAGAGCGCCGGTGTGTTTCACCGGGCCATCTTTTCCCGTTCGGGCGCGCGGGCTGCTTCCAGCTGCGAGAAGCTCGCGATGTATCCTTGGGCGCCCTCCACCGTCGTGGTGAGACTGCCGCCGATGGCGGCGTAGCGCGCGGCGTCTTCCAGCGACGCGCCATGCAGCCAGAGGCTGAGGAAGATGCCGGCAAAGCTGTCGCCCGCGCCGGTGGCGTCGACCCGGTCGACCGGCAAGGCCGGAACCTCGATCTGCGGCGCCCCGGTCTTGCGGAAGACGACCGCGCCGAACTCGCCGAGCGTCAGCACCACGTCGCCGCGCTTCCTGATCTGCGAGAGCATGGCGTGCGTCTGCTCGATCATCGTCGCCATCGGCGTGCGGAAACCGAAAATCTCGCGCAACGTCACGTCGTTGATGAAGGTCAGGTCGATGCACTGGATCATCGCGGTAAAGGCATCCGGCGTGCGGACGCTCGCCGGCAGGCCCGCCGAATGCAGGCTGACCTTCCACCCCGCCTCGTGAAAGCGGGCGATGGAGCCGGTCATGCTTTCGTAGTGGAAACCCTCGATATGCAGGCAGGCGGGTCGTGTCTCCCGCTGGATGTCCATGTTGGCCGTCAGGTCGACCTCGCTCAGCTCGAACGGTTCGCTGATGATCGTGCGGCTGCCGTTGCGCTCGATGATGACCACGGCCTGCGAAAGGCGGCTGTTGAAGGTCCGCCGCAGCGGTAGCGCATGCACGCCGAGCTTCGAAAGGGACGCCAGCGCCCAGTCGCTTTCGGGATCGTCGCCGACGGCCGTCGCAAGCTCCACGTCGAGCGCATAGGGCTCGCCGACGGCCGCGGCCGCCACCGCAAGGTTCGCCGCCGGACCGCCGAGCGCCTTCTCGATATGCTGGGCCGTGATGCGGTCATCTCGGTGCGGCAGCACGTCGACACGGCACAGGAAATCGACGCTGACACGGCCGACGACCAGCAGGCGGGGCAATGTTGTAAGGCCGGGCTTGCGCAGGGTCTGGCCAGGAAGCGACCGGGCGATCGCGCTCGGCCGGTACATCAGGTCGGAAATCGCCTTCTCGATCCGCTCGCGCGTCGCCTGCTTGATCGTCGCCGTATCGTTGATGAAATTCGACACCGTGCCGATGGAAACACCGGCGGCGTGGGCGACATCTGCAATGGTTGGACGCTTGCGTTGCATGACGGTCGATCCAATTGAAGCGCTTCAACGCTAGAGCTGGAGCAGACCGAGGACAACAGAATTATATTCTAAATCCTTCGGAAAACCGGACTGAAGAATCGAATTTCAAGCAAGGGAAAGGGAACATTATACGGCAAGAAGGGCATTTTTGAATTTATTTCAAAATCCGATTTCTAGCGCCCAATTATCATGGCAAGCGCGTCAGGACGTCGCCGGACGCGCTCATATCCGGCGACGGTTCTTGCAAGCAGTCACGCCACGATCGGCGCACCCGTCGGATCGGGGTCTCCGTCAAAGAACAGATAAACGGCAGCAATCCGCCCGTCTCTGGCCACGACGAAATCGGTGCCGGCATAGGCAGGCGGCTCGCCGGGATCGCCGGCGACCCACCGCAGCCGCCCCGCCAGCCCATGCAACTCCTCGGCCGCAGCGATGGGCGAATATTGGAACGTCGGATGGGTGGCGCGTATCACGCCCGCAATGCGGGAGATCTCGTCGCGGCCGCGATAGATGGCGTGCGGCTCGATGAAGACGGCATCCTCATGGAAGATCTCGTCGACCACGGCCCGGCGGCGGGCGGCATCGCCCTCGCCGAACACGTCCAGGAGATTTCGCATCAGCAGCGTGGCAATGTCGTGGGACATGGCAGCTCTCCTATCCTCGCCGTTCAGATTTGGACCTGCCCGCCATCGACGAAGAGTTCGACGCCGTTGACGAAGGAGGCTTCGTCCGAGGCCAGGAACAGGACGGCCTTGGCGATCTCCTCCGGCTGGCCGATGCGACCTGCGGGGATGAGGCCGGCCAGGTAGGTCTTCGTGCCGTCCGCCTGGTCGCCACCGCCGAAGAGGTCGTTGAGACCGGCCGTTTCCGTCACACCGGGGCTGATCGCGTTGACGCGAATGCGACGATCCTTGAGATCGAGGATCCAGTTGCGGGCGAAGTTGCGCACGGCCGCCTTGGTGGCGGAATAGACGCTGAATGCCGGCGTGCCGGAGACGCCGGTTGTGGACGACGTCAGCACGATCGAGCCGCCGTCGCGCAGTAGGGGAAGTGCCTTCTGCACGGTGAACAGCACGCCCTTCACGTTCGTGTCGAAGGTGTTCTGGTAGTGCTCTTCCGTGATCGCGCCGAGGGGAGCGAATTCCCCGCCGCCGGCATTGGCGAACACGACGTCGATATGGCTGTGCTTCTGCTGGACGGCGTCATAGAGGCGGTCGATGTCGGCGAGCTTGCTCATGTCGCCCTGGACGGCCGTGACCCGGCCGCCGATCTCCTTGACGGCAGCGTCCAGCGCTTCCTTGCGGCGACCGGTGATAAAGACCGAAGCGCCTTCGGCAGCAAATGCCTTCGCGGTGGCCAGACCGATGCCACTGGTGCCGCCGGTGACGACGACGGTCTTGTTTTCAAACCTGCTTGTCATTGTCTTGCTCCTTTGTTTCAGCCCGTTGCTGATGAAAACAAGGTGCGCGCAGAACGCTGATGCGAGTAGTCGGCAAATATGATACCCATCGTTCCATGAACGGAACGATGGCATGCGAACGGATCTGAACGACCTCGTCTATTTCGCCGAAGTTGTCGCCCATGGCGGGTTTGCCGCCGCCGGGCGCGCGTTGCGCGAGCCGAAGTCGAAGCTGAGCCGGCGGGTGGCCGGCCTGGAGGAGCGTCTTGGCGTCCGCCTCATCGAGCGGTCAAGCCGCCGTTTCCGCGTGACGGATGTCGGCCAGAAATATTACGAGCGATGCCGCGCGATGCTGGCCGAGGCCGAACGCGCCGAAACGATCGTCGCCGAGGCCCATTCCGAGCCGCATGGACTGATCCGGATGAGCTGCCCGACCGGGCTGGTTGAATCGGTCAGCCCTGTCGTGTCCCAGTTTCTGGAACGATACCCGAAGGTGCACCTACAGCTCGTCGCCGTCGACAGGGCCGTGGACCTGATCGAGGAACGGATCGATGTCGCGCTGCGCGTCCGCACGGCGCTCGACAGCGACGCCTCCCTGACGATGCGCTCGCTTGGCAATTCCATCCGCATCCTCGTCGCCGCGCCGCAATTGGCGAGCCGGATCGCCGACCTTGATCAGCTTTCAGCACTTCCGACGCTTGCGACCAGCGACGAGCAGGTCGAGGTCGACTGGCATCTCGAAACCGACGATGGCCGGGCGCATGTGATGCGCCACACGCCGCGCATGGGCTGCGCCGATTTTTCCGCCGTGCGCTCGGCGGCCATCGCCGGCCTGGGCATTGCACTTCTGCCCGATCATACGTGCCGGGAGGCGCTCGCAGCAGGGTCTCTGGTGCGCGTCCTTCCCGCCTGGCGCGGCGTGCAGGGCCTGGTCCACCTCGTCTTCACGACACGCCGCGGCCTTCCCCCGGCCGTCCGCAGCTTCATCGACAGTCTCGCGGCCGGGTTCCCGCGCGACGCATTGGTCCGGCATCCGCGATGAGATCGGTTGCGCAAAGTTTGGGTTGACCGCCTTCGATGGCGAGGCGACACTTCAACCAGCAGTGAGGCAGGAGAAAAACGATGGATGAGCCAGACCGTTGGCGCCACATGGCGGGCGCGCCGAGAGACGGCAGCCGGATCCTCGTCACGGTCCGCTCGTCCGAGCAGGGACCGGCGGAAGTCGACGTCGCCTACTGGTCGAACGGCGACCAGTTCGGCGCAGAAGGCTGGCGCGCCTCCGATTCCTCACCCGGCCGTATCGTCGAATATGCCGAGCCGGAGCTGAAGTGTTGGATGCCGATGCCCTCGGCCAATCCCAACCGCGCCTCCACACCCTCCCCCTGGGAAGGCGACGACGCCCAGCAGCTCGACGGGTCGGGAATCTGACGAGCCCGCTCCGCCATGCGGCAACGAAACATTGGCGAGCCTGAGACCAGCCACCTACCGGATCACGGCTCGGATGTGTTATCCCATGCCCCAGCGTTCGATCGGCTGAGAGGCATGGCATGAAACTTCCGACAACGAATTTTTCTCGGCCTTTCGGGCTGGTGACACTCGCGGCCGGCATCATCGCCTTCAGTGCGCCGGTGGTTCTGGCAAGCCAAAACGAATGCGGCACGCGCAGCGCCAGCATCATCCAGAAGGCCTACCCTTCTGCGAAAAGCACCTCCGACGGAGTTTTTGAATCCAGCGGCGAGACCATCAAACTGCCGACAGAGAGCGGTGACGACCCGCATGCGATGATCTGCCGGATCTGGCCGGCGCGGCCTGAACTTACGCTGGTCGCCGTGCCGCTCATGCGCGAACAGTCTGACGACGGCAATGAAGGCGATATCGAACTGCTCGTCGTCGATAGCGACAGCCTTGATCTCAAGGCACGTCTGCGGCTTCCGAAGCTGATGTCCGACGATGCCGTTTTCGTTTCGAGCGTCGCCTTCGATACCGCGCGCTATCACCTCGCTCCCGGCAAGACAGCCTTCGGGCTGCGCCTTTCGCTGCAGGGCAGTTCACGCCCCAATCCCTTTGGCGAAACGGCGCTGTGGCTCTTTCTGCTCGACGACGATGCGCTCAAACCCGTGCTGGACAATATCGTGGTCGCAGAGGGCCAGGGCGAATGGGATACCAACTGCGCAGGCGAGTTTCACGATACGGCGCGCACGCTTTCGATGCGCCGCTCTCCGCAAAGGGCGTTCGCCGATATCGTCGTCAGCGAGAAAAAGACGACGACCATCAGCACGCCGGACAAGGATGGCGAATGCGCCGACAAGAAGCAGACGACCGCCGGCGAATACCGCCTGCGGTATGAAGGGACCTCCTATAGCGTTCCTAAAGAGCTCCAGCGGATGGAATGAGATCGCCGCATTCCATTGGTCGCGCTTGCAGTGCAACGCCGCGTCGGCAACGTTATGGCTCGAAACACGATCGGTATTTTCCTCGTCGGTTTTCGAACGCCCGCACCGTAAATTCTGCCGGATAACCCGGTTGTCATTGAGCCCATGGCTAAACCCGTGGCCAATCGCGCCACCAATCCACCACAATGGAGGCGCGCCAGCCGGCTGATTGTTTTTGCTGCCCCATGAAAAAAATTGGGAGGTTCGTCGTCTTACGATCTGTGCGCCGATGGCGAAGCGGTTTCAGTTAACAGCCGGAGGGAAGATGCGTTCACGCTCGACCGACCAACAACCACGCGAAACGAATAGCCACGCCCGGGATTATCGCGTCTCCACGCGCGTCCACGTTCCCCACACGACCGCCCAGGGCCTTGCCGCGCCGCCTGCCTAGCCGACGAACCTTTCCGGCACCCTTCTTGCCATGGCCATCCTGTAAACAGACCAGGTGAAGCATGCATACCACCCAGTTGATCGCTGAAAGGGCAACCTTCCAGAGTTTTGCCAACTGCTATCTGCGCGAAATCAATCCCGGCATGGCGGTCCGCCATGTCGACGGCGACGGCCGTACCGTCGAGGGCATCGAGTGGACGCTGGCGGCGCCGCGCGTCATCCTACGCGCCGAGATCACCTCGCGCTCGGCCTGCGGGCCCTGCCATTTCGGCACGCTGTGGACCCGGCCGGTGACCGATCCGCAATGGCGCAGCGTCGAACCGATGAGCGCCCTGCCCTGGCTGGTGCAGGATGCCTGCCGCCTTTTCGAGGGCAGCCAGCGCGAAAGCGCGCGGGCCTATGAACTCGGCCTCATGCTGCGCGTGCTGCAAAGCTACCAGCACACGGCGGAGAACATCGAGGTCGCGCGGCCGCTTTCCGCCGAACGCTTCACCTTCCTGGAGGCCGAACAGTCCATCGTCTACGGCCACTGGCTGCACCCGACGCCGAAAAGCCGCCAGGGCATGACCTTCTGGCAGCAGGAAACCTATGCGCCGGAATATTCCGGACGTTTTCGCCTGGCCTATTTTGCCGCCGCCGATCATCTCGTGCGCCAGGACAGTGCGCGGGCGCAAACGGCCGCGGCCATCGTGCGTTCGATGGTTCCGGCCGGTCTTGCGCAAGAGCGGCTGCGATCGGGCGAAACCCTGGTGCCCATGCATCCGCTCCAGGCCGACGCGCTGATGCTCGACGCGGATATCCAGGGGCTGATCGAAAGCGGCAGTCTGCGGGCGCTGGGCAGCTTCGGACCGGCTTTTTCCGCCACCTCATCGGTGCGCACCATCTATAATCCGGACCACCCCTGGATGCTGAAATTCTCGCTTCCGGTGCGCATCGCCAATTCGTTGCGCATCAACCGCCGGCACGAGCTGGAGGCGGGCGTGGCGATCGCCAAACTGGTCGACCGGGCCGGCATCGCGGCACGCTACGGCACGTTCGGCATCATCCAGGATCCGGCCTATATCACGCTCGACGTGCCGGGCCGCGAGGAGAGCGGTTTCGAGATCATCCTGCGCGAAAACCCGTTCGTGCAAGGCCGCGACAGGGGCATCGCGACGATCGCGGCGCTGACCGCCGACCCCCTGCCCGGCCGGGCCTCGCTTCTCTCGCAAATCGTGCGCCGGCTGGCGGACGCGACGGCGCAAAGCCTGTCCCGCGTCGCCACGATCTGGTTCGAGCGCTACCTCGATCACGCGCTCGAACCGCTTCTGCGCCTCTACGACGATTTCGGCATCGCGCTCGAAGCGCACCAGCAGAACAGCCTCGTCGACGTTTCCACCGGCTTTCCCTCCGCCTTCTACTACCGCGACAACCAGGGCTTCTACCTCGCCGAAAGCCATCGCGCGTCCCTTGCCGCCCTGGTGCCCGAGACGGAGCGCATTGATGGCCTCTATTTCGACGAGGCCGAAATCCGCGACCGCTTCGCCTATTACGCCATCGTCAACCAGATTTTCTCCATCATCAGCCGCATGGGCCACGACGGGCTGGCGGACGAGGAAGCGCTGCTTTCGCTGCTGCGCCGCCGGCTCGCAACGCTCGCGCTGGTCATGACCGGCGCCGGGCGGCGCTTTGCCGAAAGCCTGCTCCACGCGCCGACCATCGCCTCCAAGGCAAACCTGCGAGCACGGCTCTTCGGCGTCGACGAGCTTCAGGCGCACAATACGAGTTCGCTCTATCGCCGCATCAGCAATCCGCTGTGGGACGGCGAACAGGCCGCAATCGAGAGGCAGGTCCATGCCATTGCCTCTTGAGAACCCGGCTGCACCACGCGACCGCGTGCTGCGCCAGCTTGTCGCCGCGCTGATTTTCGAACGGCTGGTGACGGTCGATGATGCTGGGGGCCGGCTGGCCTGGCAGCTCGGCGGACGAGACTACCGTTGCCGCGGCCGCATCGGTCCCTTCGGGCGTCCGCGCATCGCACCGGCATCGGTCGAAATGCGCGGCGACGACGGCGCGTGGATGCCCGCCTCCATGGCCGTGTTGCTCGGCGCCCTGCCCGGACCGGAACGCAACCGCCAGAAACTCCTGTCGGAACTGGAGCTGACCGTCTCCTTCGCCAGCTGGAACCGGGCCAACATCGCCGCCCGCGACCGCCGCGGCCTCTCCTTCGCCGGCATCGAGGCGGCGCTGGACGAGGGCCATCCCTACCATCCCTGCTACAAGGCGCGCGCCGGCTTTTCCTTCGAAGACAACCGCGCCTACGGGCCGGAAGCGGCGCAGCCCTTCCAACTCCTCTGGCTGCTCGTCGCCCGCAAGCACTTGCGCCACGCCCTGCCGATAGCGGAGGACGCCTTCTGGCGCCGGGAACTGGGGGAGGACACGTTCCGCGATCTCCAGGCGCGCCGCGCCACCCTCGGGCTTTCGCAAGAGGGTTTCGGCCTCGTCCCCATCCATCCCTGGCAATGGCAGCACCTGAAGGACGACCGCCTGGCCGAATGGCTGGGCAAGGGCGACGTGTACATGCTGGGGCCGGCCGGCGACCGCTATCTCGCCAGCCAGTCGATCCGCTCGTTGCACAATATCGACGCGCCGCACCGAGCAAGCGTCAAACTCTCGCTCGGCATCGTCAACACCTCGTCGCGCCGCATCCTGACGCCACATTCGGTCTGCACCGCGCCGGTGATTTCGGACTGGATCGGCCGCGTCGTCGCGGGCGATCCGCTCTTCGCGGAGCGATATCCGCTGACGATCCTGAAGGAATATGCCGGCCTCATTGCCGACCGGCACGGGCCGCTCGCCGGCGAGATCGCGGCGATCTGGCGCGACAGCGCGGAGGCGACGCTTGCGCCCGGCGAGGCCATCGTGCCCTTCAATGCGCTTGCCGTCATCGAGGCCGATGGCAAGCCGTTCATCGCGCCGTGGCTTGCCCGATACGGGCTTTCTGCCTGGTTCGAACGGCTGGTCGAGGTCGCCGTGCTGCCGGTCTGGCATCTGCTCGTCAACCACGGCATCGCCGTGGAGGCCCATGCGCAGAACATGCTGCTCGTTCACCGCGACGGATGGCCGGTGCGCCTCATCCTTCGCGACTTCCACGAGAGCATGGAATATGCCCGGCATTTCCTGCGCGAGCCGCATCTAGAGCCGAATTTTCCGGCGATGGATGCGGAATACGCGACGGCCGAACCCGACGACTTCTACTGGACCGAACAGCTCGACATGCTGCGCATGCTGGTGACGGACACGCTCTTCGTCCACAACCTCACCGACCTCACGCATCTGATCGATACGGCTTTCGGCACGCCCGAGGCCGCGCTCTGGGACAAGATCGGCCGGCGGCTCGAAACCTATGCCGCCGAACACGGCCTTTCCGCCCGGCAGGCCCGGCTTGGCCACGCCGCGGCAAGCATCCGCGCGGAATCGCTCGTCACGCGAAAGCTCTTCGCCGCCGCGCCCGAATATCACCACGACATTCCCAATCCCTTCGCCCCTGCCCGGGCGAGGAAAGGAGACCTCATGCTGCATATCGACGACCGCGCCTATGAGCGCCGCGCGTTCGAGACCCTGGTCGACGCCATGGCGGAGGCTGCCGGGCTCGACCGCGAACCCATCGGCCGCCTCGCCGTCTGCTTCCCGGAAACGGCCGACTGGCTGGCGCTGTTCTTCGCCATCCGCGCCCGGGGCGGCAGCGTGCTGCCGATCCATCCCGGCACACCCCATGCCGCCGCGCTGAAGCTGGCGCAGAATGCCGGCTGCGACCGGCTCTACTATAACAGCGTGACGCCCGAGCGGCTCGCCGACACCGTCACCTCCGAAGGCCAGCTCCTGCAAATGAGCTCCGGCACGACAGGCGCGCCAAAATGCATCGCCCGAAGCTGGGCGGAGATCGACGCCGAGGTGGAGACCTATGTGCGCGCATTCCGCGAGCCCGAGGACATGACCCCGGTTGTCGCCTGCCCGACCACCCATTCCTACGGCCTCATCTGCGGCATTCTGGTTGCGCTCAAGCGCGGCCAGGCGCCCGTCATCGTCAACACGGCCAACCCGAAATACCTGCTGCGGCGCCTGCGCGAGACCGAACGTCCGCTGCTCTACTCCTCCCCCGCGATCCTGCACACGCTGGCGCGGCTGACGCCGGAGGGGGAGAAGATGCACGCGCTGATGACCTCGGGCACGCTCTTGCCCGACGCCTGGTTCACGGCGATCCGCTCGAAGACCACGCATATGTTCCAGCAATATGGCTGCTCGGAATCAGGCTGCATCGCCATCAACCCGGACCTCACCGCCGCGGGCGACATGGGCTATGTGCTGCCGCATCTCGCCCTTGAGACCGGCACCGGCATCGACGCGCCCGGCGAGATCGTGGTCGCAGGCGGCGGCAAGCGCATCGAGACGCGCGACCTCGGCTATCGCCGGGCGGACGGCATGCTCGTCTTCATCTCCCGCCTCGACGACATGATCAACGTGTCGGGCCTCAACGTCTATCCGAAGGATGTCGAGGATGCCGTGATGGTCATGCCCGATGTCACGGATGCCGTCGCCTTCCGCCGCGAGGACCGCTTTGCCGGCGAACGGGTCGGCCTGCTGTTTTCCGCCAGCAAGGAGGTGGCGCCGAATGCGGTACGCGCCTGGTGCGCCGAGCGCCTCGCCGGCCACCAGCTGCCGACCGAAATCCTGCAGGTGCCCGCCGTGCCGCGCCAGGCGAACGGCAAGATCAGCCGCCGCGACGTGGCGGCACGTTTTGCGGCCGGCGAATTCACCCCGAACAAGGAGGCCGCCGAATGAGCGAGGCCGATATCATCGCCGCCATCCGCACGGTGCTTGCCGAGCACATGGCGCATCCGCACATGCAGGCCTTCGCGCCGGACGCCCGGCTCAACGAGGACCTCTATCTCGATTCCGTGCTGGTCCTGCAGATCTTCCTGAACCTCGAACTGGAATTCGGCGTCAGCGTGCCGGAAGAAATCATCAACCGGCAGGATATTTCGACCGTCGCCGATCTCGCCGCCCTGCTCGCCCGCGGTGCGGCGCCCGCCGCACCGAGCATCACCACCGGCGAAGGCGTGCATGGCGAGCTTGATTACGACATCAAGGTCCATTGCTTTGTGAGCTGCGTCTGCGATGGCCTGAAACGCCGCGGGCTCGACCACCGGCCCTATTATTTCGGCATCTGGGACACGGAGTTCGCCGTCAGCGACCGCCACCAGATCCTCTACCACGCCCCCGGCATCACCCAGGATTTCTTCCACCGCTGGTACGAACGCCTCTACGGCGTCACGGTCGAGGACTGGTACGACCATGCGAAATCCAAGGACGAAAACATCGCGATCCTGCTGGACCGCATCGAGAACCGGCCACCTGACGGCAGCGTCATGGTGATGCTCGATATGTTCCACCTGCCGGAGCGCGAGAACAAGTTCAACCAGAACCCCTTCCCGCACTTCCTGATGCTGGAGCAGCACGAGGATCCCTCGCTCTTCCGCGTGCTGGACCCGGATTACCGCTGGGAGGGCGAGATCGCCCGCGACACCGTGCTCAACGCCGTGCGCCAGCCGACGGCCGCCGGGGGCTACGCTTTCGATTCCAGCGCGGCCCGGCCGCCGGAAGACGCCGATGTGCGCGACTATTTCGAGGCCTGCTTCAAGCCGCATGCGAACCCGCTTGCCGATCGCCTGCGCGAGATCGTTCGCGCGCATCTCACGGGAAAGAGTGGGCTGACGCTCGCCGACCTGCCGCTCGCCGTGCGCGAACTGCCGATCATCACCATCCGCAAATATGCCTATGAGCACGGCTTCGCCTATTTCTGGCGCGCGCTGAAGCTGCCGGCGGCGGAATTCGACCCATGGTGCGACGAGATCGAGACTCTGATCCAGCTCCTGAAGTCGCTGCATTACGATTGCATGAAGCTCGGCCAGACGGCCGACCCGGCGCTCGCCGCCGCCGTCCTCAAGCGCATCGACGAGGCTGACGCGCAGGAATTCAAGCTGAAGCACAAGCTCGCCGAAATCTTCGACCTCTGGCGCGCCGCGCGCTTTCCCGCCGATATTCACCGCCAAGCCCTGAAGGTGGCCCAATGAGACTCTCGCTCTGCACGATCACCTTCCGTCACCACCTGATCTCGCTCGACGAGATCGCCGCCTTCGCCCGCACCAACGGTTTTGACGGCATCGAGCTCTGGGGCGTGCACGCCCGCAGCCTCGAACACCGCACCGACCGCGACGGCGACTGGCTGGCGGGGCTCGGACTTAACGTGCCCATGCTCAGCGACTACCTGCCGCTGGAGGCCGATCCGGTTGAGCTGCGCCGGCGCATGTTCGCGCTCATCCGCCTCGCCCGCCGCTGGCAGGCACGAAAGATCCGCACCTTCGCCGGCAGCAAGGGCAGTGCCGCGACCAGCGAGGACGAACGCCGCCTGATTGCGACAAGGCTTCGCGAGCTTTCGGCACTCGCCGTGGATCACGGCCTGTCGCTGCTGGCCGAGACCCATCCGAGCACGATCGCCGATTGCGGCGCCTCGACGCTGCGGCTGATCGAGGAGGTCGGCCACGACGCCTTCGGCATCAATTTCGATACTTTGCATGTCTGGGAGGGCGGCGACGATCCCGTCGCCTTCCACCGCACGATCCACCCGCATGTGCGCCACTATCACTTCAAGAACATTCGCGCACGCAACGACCTCGAGGTCTTCGAGCCCGCCAATGTCTATTCCCCAGCGGGCCGGCGCGACGGCATGACACGGCTTTTCGAAGGCACGGTCGACTACCAGCCCTTCCTGGAGGAGATTTCGGGCGACGACGCCGTCGAGGCCTCGCTGGAATGGTTCGGCGCCGATTGCATGGAGGTGCTGCGCCATGACCGCCGGGTGCTCGCCGAAACTGCTGCTCCCGGCCTGAGATTGCGGGCAAGCTAGCAGACCTTATTCGTGCACCTCCGCCCAATGCGGATATGTCACATAGGCGGTGAGCGCGCCCTCGCCGTCTGTCGTGATGGTCACCGCTTCGCCCTTGGGCATGTAAACGATCTCGCCCGGCCCCGCCGTGACCGTGCCGGCACCGGTGGAAACGGCAAGCCGCCCCTCCAGAACGATCATGACGTCATCGACGGCCATCGTCTCGGTGAGTGTCTGGCCGGGCGCGTAGCGGCCATAGCCGACGGTGATCGGCCCGCCGTGCCTCTCATCCACCAGGTTCCCGACGAATATATCCGCATCCTGTCCCGGCGACCGAACCAGGGTCGCGTCGGCAATACTGAACTTCTGAACCTTCATCGTTCTCTCCCTTTGTCTCTTGGGAGGTAGTGCAGTTGACGAGCGCGCCAAGGCCATCGCCACAAGCACCGTTGCCGTCGCGGCGAAAACGCGACATAACTCGGGTTGCCAGACCTCCGCCCGTCAGGTTGCGGTGGCAAAGGGTGGAGGAACGTTGGAGAAGCCCGTCAGCGAGGCGCCGGCACCGGGCGCGCCGGGGATTGCCGCCCGATGGACGTCCAGCGCGAAGAGCGGCGTCGGCACGGCCCTTTCGGCTGCTTCGCGCACCTGGTTCACCGTCAGCCACGGCATCCTCAATGAAGTCTATCATCCGCGGCTGGACCATGCCTGCACGCGCGATCTCGGCCTGATCGTCACGCGCGACGATGGCTATTTCTCCGAGGAGAAGCGCCACGCCTCGCATGATGTCGCGTGGTTTCAGGATGGCGTTCCTGCCTTCCACCTGACCAATACCGCGCTCGACGGCGCCTACCGGATCGAAAAGCGCGTTCTCGTCGATCCGCAGCGGCCGACCGTGCTACAAAAGATCCATTTCACGCCGCTGGCGGGCAAGGCCGAAGACTACCGGGTCTATGCGCTGCTGGCGCCGCATCTCGTCAATGCGGGAATGGGCAATTCCGCCTGGATCGGCGCGTACAAGGGCGTGCGTATGCTCTTCGCATCCGGTCGCGGACAATCGCTCGCGCTCGCATGCTCCCTGCCGTGGCGGGAGGCCTCTGCCGACTATGTCGGCGTTTCGGATGGCTGGCGGCGCCTTTCGGCGTCGGGACGGCTCGGTCCCCAATACCAAAACGCGACGGACGGGAATGTCGCGCTGACCGGCGAAATTGGTTTTACGGCGGATGACGACGTCGCGGTGATCGCCCTGTCCTTCGGCCCAACACCGGAGGAAGCGGGCTACAACGCGCTTGCGAGCCTCAACGACGGCTACGACGGTGCCGCAACCGCCTATGTGGCGGGATGGCGCGACTGGCAGAAGGGGCTTTTGTCGCTCGACGGGCCTGGCCACAAAGGCCCGAACCTCTATCGCACCAGCACCGCCGTGCTCGGCACCCACCGGTCGCTCGGCTTTCCGGGGCCGGCCGTCGCGAGCCTCTCGATCCCCTGGGGCTCCAGCAAGGGCGACGACGACCTCGGCGGCTACCATCTCGTCTGGCCGCGTGACCTGGTCGAAACGGCGGGCGGCTTCCTGGCTGCCGGCCTGACGGACGATGCGCTCCAGATCCTGGCCTATCTGCGCACCATACAGGAAGCCGACGGCCACTGGCCGCAAAACGCCTGGCTCGACGGCACGACCTACTGGGACGGCATCCAGATGGACGAGTGCGGCTTCCCCCTGCTGCTTGCCGATGGGTTGCACCGCATGGGCTGCCTTTCGGGCGAAGCGCTGGCGTCCTATCTGCCCATGGTGGAACGCGCCACCGCCTACCTCGTCCGCAACGGGCCGGTCACCGGCGAAGACCGGTGGGAAGAGGACAGCGGCTATTCACCCTTCACGCTCGCCGTCGAAATTGCCGCATTGCTCGCCGCCGCGGACATTCTGGAAACCTGCGGCAAGGGGGAGGCCGCGCACTTCGCCCGGCAGACCGCCGATTGCTGGAACGACCAGATCGAGAAATGGACCTATGTCCGCGGCACCGGCACCTGCGCCGAACTCGGCGTCGACGGCTATTATGTCCGCATCGCGCCGGCCGATCTCGCGGATGCCGCCTCTCCCAAGGACGGTTTCGTGCCGATCAAGAACCGTCCGCCCGACGACACCGACCGGGCTCCCGACCTGATCGTCAGCCCCGATGCGCTGGCGCTGGTTCGCTTCGGGTTGCGGGCGGCGGACGACCCGCGGATGGTCAACACCGTGACGGTCATCGACGCCCATCTTCGCGCCGACCTTCCGCAAGGACCGGTCTGGTATCGCTACACCGATGACGGCTACGGCGAGCATGCCAATGGCGACCCCTTCGACGGGACGGGCCAGGGCAGACCATGGCCGCTGCTGACGGGCGAACGGGCGCATTACGAACTCGCCGCTAGCCGCCCGCAATCGGCCCTGGACCTACTGGGGACCTTCGCCGCATCGGCAGGCACCGGCGGGCTGCTGCCGGAGCAGGTGTGGGACGGCGCCGACATGCCGGAGCGGGAATTGCGGCGCGGCGGCCCCTCCGGCAGCGCCATGCCACTGGTCTGGGCGCATGCGGAATATATCAAGCTCCTGCGCTCGCTTCGCGACGGCAAGGTTTTCGACATGCCGCCGCAAGGGCCGGAACGCTATATCCGGAACAGGACCATCGCGCCCTTCCGGTCCTGGCGCTTCAACAACAAGATCCGCACGATCCCTCAAGGCAAGCTGCTGCGGATCGAATTGCTGGCCGCCGCGAGCATCCGCTGGAGCGCGGATGGCTGGGCGACCGTGAACGACAGCGCGACGAGCGGCAATGCCTTCGGCATCCACGTCGTCGAAATCCCCTCCTCCGAGCTCGCGGAAGGTGCCAGCGTCGAATTCACATTCCGCTGGGGCGAAACGGGGCGCTGGGAGGGCATGAATTTCGCCATCATCATCGCGCCAGATTAAGACAGACAGGCCTCCGGCGGACACGCCACCTCTTCCAGAAAGGACGTTGCTATGCAGATCGGCATGATGGGTTTGGGACGCATGGGCGCCAACATGGTGCGGCGATTGATGAAGGACGGCCATGAATGTGTGGTCTACGACATCAATCCGGCAGCCGTCGCGGCACTCGCTTCGGAGGGGGCGACCGGCGCGAACGCGCTGGAAGATTTCGTTGCCAAGCTTTCCAAGCCCGCCTGCGTGTGGCTGATGCTGCCGGCCGCGATCACCGGCAGGATCGCCGACCAGGTTGCGGGCCTGATGCAGCCCGGCGACATCATCATCGACGGCGGCAACTCCCACTACCAGGACGCCGTCGACATTGCCGGCAAGCTCGCACCCAAGGACATCAGCTTCGTCGACGTCGGCACCAGCGGCGGCGTCTGGGGCCTCGACCGCGGCTATTGCCTGATGATCGGCGGCCCGGTGGCGGCGGTGCGCCATCTGGACCCCATCTTCGCGAGCCTTGCCCCCGGCGCGGAGGATGGCACGGCGCCCTCGGCGGGCACTGCTGCCTCCGGCTATCTGCATTGCGGACCGAGCGGCGCCGGCCACTTCGTCAAGATGATCCACAACGGCATCGAATACGGCATGATGGCGGCCTATGCCGAAGGCCTCAACATCCTCAAAGCCGCCAATGCCGGCAAGCGCAAGCGCGAGGCAGACGCGGAGACGAGCCCGCTCAAGAACCCGGAATATTATCAGTTCGACATCGACCTCGCCGCCGTCACGGAAGTATGGCGGCATGGCAGCGTGATCGGTTCATGGCTGCTCGACCTGACGGCGGGCGTCCTGAAGGAAGACCCGGCGCTTGCCAAATTCGGCGGACGCGTCTCGGATTCCGGCGAGGGCCGCTGGACGCTGAAAGCGGCAATCGACACGGGCGTGCCAGCGCCGGTGCTCTCTTCGGCGCTTTTCGATCGCTTCAGTTCGCAAGGCGAATCCGAATTCGCCGACAAGCTCCTGTCCGCCATGCGCTTCGCCTTCGGCGGCCATGTCGAGAAGAAGAAGGATTGATCGCATTGCCGGAGATGACCGAAGATCCGATCGTTCTGTCGATCGACGTCGGCGGATCGCATGTGAAGATCAGGACCAGCGTCGGAGATGAGGAGCGGCGTGTCGAATCGGGCGCCGCCATGACCGCGGTCCAGATGGTGGAGGCGGTAAAATCCCTTGCCGAGGGATGGTCCTATGACGTGGTCTCCATCGGCTATCCGGGACCGGTCGCGGACAACAGACCTCTCAAAGATCCGATGCATCTGGGCGCCGGCTGGGCGGGCCACGATTTCGCAAAGGGCTTCGGCAAGCCGGCCAAGGTCGTCAACGATGCCCTGATGCAGGCGATCGGCAGCTACGAGGGCGGTCGCATGCTTTTTCTCGGCCTGGGCACTGGGCTTGGCACCGCGATGATCATCGAAAACGTCTGCCATGCGATGGAGGTCGGCCATCTGCCCTATAAAAACGGGAAGACCTTCGAGGACCATGTCGGCGAGCCGGCATTGGAAAAGCGCGGCAAGAAGAAATGGCGCAAAGCGGTGTTCGCCGTAACGGAGCGCCTGCGGGCCGCTCTGTTGCCCGGTTATATCGTCATCGGCGGCGGCAATGTCGAGCATCTCCCTGATCTTCCGCCAAATTGCCTGCGTGGCGACAACACCCGTGCCTTCACCGGCGGTTTCCGGATCTGGAAGGACCCTTCCCTGCGCGTGTAACGGTTTTTACTCTTCATTTTCAGGACGGCTTTATGGACGGCGTGAGGTTACTTTCGGACGAGGCACTGGTCACCCGGCTTCAGCGCGCGGCCTTTTCCTACCTGATCGACTATGCCGACGAGGATACCGGTCTCGTCGCGGACACATCCCGCCCGGGATCGCCCTGCAGCATCGCCGTCGTCGGCTTCGCGCTGTCCTGTTATCCCGTCGCCGTGCGGAACGGGTGGATGTCGCGCGCCGAGGCGGCCGCCCGCACGCTCAAGGTGCTGCGGTTCTTTTCCCTAAGCACGCAAAGCGAGGCGCCCGACGCCACCGGCTACAAGGGTTTCTACTACCACTTTCTCGACATGAGGACGGGCAAGCGCGTCTGGCAATGCGAACTGTCGCTAGTCGATAGCGCACTGCTGATGGCGGGCATCCTCGTGGCAGGGGGCTATTTCGACGGCGGCAACACCGAGGAAAGCGAGATCCGCGACCATGCCGACGCGCTTTACCGTCGTGTCGACTGGCATTGGGCGCAGAACGGAACCGCCGGCCTCTCGCAGGGCTGGAAACCCGAATGCGGATTTCTCCACTATGGCTGGGAAGGCTACAACGAGGCGCTGATCCTGTATGTCCTGGGGTTTGGTTCCCCGACCTTCCCGCTGACGTCAGAGTGCTACGAGACATGGAGCCTGACCTATCAGTGGGAGAACCTCATGGACCGGAACGTGCTGTATTCCGGCCCGCTCTTCACGCATCTCTTTTCGCATGCCTGGATCGATTTTCGCGGTATCCGCGATACCTTCATGCGCGAGAAGAACAGCGACTATTTCGAAAACACCAAAAGAACGATCGCCATCCATCGCGACTATGGCGAGCGCAATCCCTACGAATTCGCGGGCTATTGCCGCGATTTCTGGGGTGTGACGGCGGGCGATGGCCCATCGGTGCCGGCCTTGCGCCAGAGCGGCAGGGACCGCCGGTTCTACGGCTACATGTCGCGCGGCGTGCCTTATGGCCCGGATGACGGCACGATCTCGCCCTGGGCGATGCTGGCAACGCTGCCCTTTGCCCCCGCTGCCGCGCTCGCCGGCACCCGCCATCTCCTCGAAACCTATCCGCAGGTCTGCCGCGAGGACCGGTTTTCCAGCGGCTTCAACCCAACGCTGCGCTGCGGTCCGGAGGGGTGGCTTTCGGAAGGCTGGTACGGGCTCGACCAGGGCCTGCTCGCGATGACGATCGAAAATCACCGCACGGGGCTGATCTGGGAAATCATGCGGCGTTGCACATATGTGCGTGACGGCCTCGCGCGGGCCGGGTTCAAGGGCGGGTGGTTATAGACATGCAAGGCAATGCACCATGGGCAAAGCCCGACGACGGCCTCTTCCTCCAGCGCGTGCGGCCGCGGGACTGGACCAATCCCGAACCGAAAAGCCTCTACGATCTCGTCATCGTCGGCGCCGGGCCGGCGGGGCTGACGGCTGCCGAATGCGCGGCGCAGCGCGGTTTTTCCGTCGCTCTTGTCGAGCGTGATCGCATGGGCGGAGACTCGCTGAACACGGGGTCCGTGCCGTCAAAGGCGATCATCCGCAGCGCGCTGGCCTATGACCTGATGCGGGAGACCGACGGGTTCGGCGTACCCATCCCGACTGAACCTGCTCTCGATTTTGCCGCGGTGATGGGACGCATGCGCCGGATCCGCACGCGGATTGCGGAATATCATTCGGTCCATGAGCTCGCAGCCCTCGGCGTGCATATCTTCTTCGGCGCCGCCCGGTTTTCGAGCGCGAATGCGCTCCTCGTCAACGACACCCGCCTGACCTTCAGGAAGGCGCTTATCGCCACGGGCGCGCGGCCGAGAATCCCCGATATTCCGGGCCTCGATCGGGTAGATTACCGCACAAGCGCGACGATCTTCGACATGACGGTGCTGCCGAGACGCCTTGTCGTCATCGGCGGGGGACCGCTCGGCTGTGAACTGGCGCAGGCCTTTTGCCGGCTGGGATCGCATGTGACGATCGTGCAGAAAAGTCCGAAGTTCCTGCCCCGGGAGGGGCGCGACGCGGCCGAGATCCTGTCTTGGTCCATGGCGCGCGACGGCATGGACATCCGCCTGAACACCACCGTCGTCGGGGCGCGGCGCGAGGGTGACGCCAAGGTGCTGGAGACCCTCAATTACGATCTGAAAGGCGAGATCGCGGCCGATGAAATCCTCGTCTGCGCCGGGCGGTTGCCCAATGTCGAGGACCTCGACCTGGCGGCGGCCGGCGTGGCGCTCGATCCCGACTGCGGCATCAGGGTCAACGATTTCCTGTGCAGCAGCAATCCCGACATATACGCCGCCGGCGATGTCTGCCTGCCGCTGAAGTTCACCAATGCCGCGCAATCCTCCGCGCGCATGGCGGTGCAGAACGCGCTCATGAAGGGGCGGCAGCGGCACGACAATTCGGTCATTCCCTGGTGCACCTTCTGCGACCCCGAGATCGCCCATATCGGCCTGCATGTCTGGGAGGCCCGCCGGCAATCGATTCCGATCCGGAGCTACACCGTGATGATGACCGACGTCGACCGCGCCGTCACGGACGGGCAGGAGACCGGCTTCGTCAAGATCCACGTCGCAGAGGGCAGCGATAAAATCCTCGGCGCGACCATCGTCGCCTCGCGGGCGAGCGAGATGATCAATGAAATGGCGGTCATCATGAGCACCGGCATCGGCATGAACGCGCTCGCCGAAGTGGTCCACACCTATCCGGCGCAGTCCGGGGCGATCATGCTCGCGGCGCAGGCCTACCGGCGCGATGTCGACAGCATAGCCCGGCAGGCCGAGGCCGGAGAGGCATCGGCCTGATCCGCTGGCTTATTGGCCGCCCGTCACCGGCAGCAGGCGCAGGGTGCGCGAAAACAGGTCGACACGCCCTTCTCCCGTGCCCATCGCGATGATCGCCGCACGCGCCAGTTCGTCGCGGAAGATGGAGGCGACCCGTTCGCCATTGTCGCCATCGGTGAGGTCACCGATATCGTCGATCACGATCCAGCCCGGACGGTGGAGGAGTAGTTGAGCGATGCTCAGCATCCGGCGCTCGTCGTTGCCGAACTCGTGTTCCCAGCGGGCGATGCGATCGAGCGATGGCGACAGGCGCTCAAGCCCCGCCCGTTGCAGGCTGGCCAGGATTTCCTCAGTTGAGTAGGCATCGGCGTCGCGCGGATAACAAAGCGCCGCGCGCAGCGTACCGGCCGGCATGTAGGGATCGCGCACCACGAACGCGATGCCGCCGTCGCGCGGCAGGCTGATGCTGCCCCTGCCCCAGAACCACAGCCCGGCAATCGTGTGCGTCAGGAGCGTCTTGCCGGCCCCCAGGGCTCCGGTGACCAGCACGCGGTCGCCGGGATGGACCTCGACATGCGGCTCGGACAGCCGCACCGGCCCCGACGGCACGTCGATTTCCAGGTTGTCGAAGACGATGACGGGGTCGGGCGACGGGACGAAAGCGATGCGGTCCGCCGTTCCGTCGGCAGTCTCGGCGTCCATCAGGGCGAGCCGGAAGGCTGCGACCCGCCCGAGCGTCGCGCGCCAGTCCGCGATCGAGCCGATATTGTCGACGAACCATCGCAGCGAGGCATGAAACTGGTTGAACGCGCCAACGGCCATCATCAGCCCGCCGAAGGTCATATCGCCACCGAAATAGACCGGCGCGGCAATGATGATGGGCGCAACGATCGTCACCCAGCCATAACCCGACGTGACCCAGGCAAGGCGCGTCATCGCGAAGACGATGCGGCGGGTTGCGGCCATGACCGCGGCGAGGTCGCGCTGAAGGCGCCGCGCCTCGTCCACCTCGCCGGAGGCGACCGAGATAGCGGCGAGCTGCTCGTTGACCCGCATCAGCGAAGAGCGCAGGTCCGCCTCGCGCGCGTAGCGGTCGCCATTGAGAGCGATCAACGGTCGGCCGACCATCCAGCTGAGCCAGGAGGCTGTTCCCGAATAGAGAATCGCGGCCCAGACCATGTAGCCGGGGATCAGGAAGGCGTCGCCCCACAGGTGGAAGACGAAGCCCGAGGACAGCGCCCAAAGAACGCCGACGAAGCTCAAGAGCAGGACGCCCGCCTGCAACAGGCCGACGCCCAGATCGACCGAGAGATCGCTCAACCGGTGCGCATCCTCGTGCAGCCGCTGGTCGGGATTGATGCCGATCTGCCCGCGCCGCGCCACGCGAAAGGCGCGGCCGGGACGAAGCCATTCGTCGATCATGTCGCGCGTCAGCGCTTCCCGGAGCTTCAGGTGCAGCATCTGGTTGAGCCAGAGTTGCGCGACGTTGAGAACGAGCAGCGCGCCGGCGATCTCGAAGAAGATCAGCAACTGCGCGAGGAAGGCCGGCATGTTGCGCTGTTGCAGGGCGTCGTAGAACGGCTGGTTCCAGCGATTGAGGACAATCTGCCCATAAGCGGTTGCAAGAATGACCACAAGAATGCCCGTTGCCAGCAGCACCAGAATGCCGCGCAGCGGCGAGCCGTGGAAGGCAGCCGCCATGGTCGCCAGATATTGCCGCAGTCGCGGTTCCTCGGCCCCGTCACGCGCCGGATTCAGATCAGCCATGCCTGTCACCGATGTGTCGAGGGGCCGCAGGACCCGCTCCCGCGCGGTTTGCGCCTGTCTCTAGCCCAAGGAAACCTGACTTGACCAAGCCTTGAATGAACCGGGAGAGCGCCACCGGCCTGGATCATCGTTGAGCTCCTTTGAAACACTGCGGCGAGACTATAGCCCGACATAGGGAGCGTCCATTCAATCGGCAACATGCCGATGCAGAATTGCCGGCTGCTTCCGGTCACCGGCACGCACTTCGGCGTGGCTCGTCCGTCTACACCACAGGCGAAATCGCGCATGCAGAATTCCCCGACGTCTCCTTCCACCAGGAACTGCGTTCGCTCAGACGGCTGGAAAGAACAGTTCCACCGTCGTTCCCTTCCCGACTGTGGAGCGAATGCGTGCGTCACCGCCGCTCTGGCGCATGAAGCCGTAGACGACCGCGAGGCCGAGGCCTGCACCTCCTTCCTCGTCGCGCGTCGTGAAATAGGGCTCGAAGGCCTTGTCCACAGCATCCGCCGACATGCCGATGCCATCGTCGATGACGCAAACCGCAATGCCCGTTTCGATGCCCATGCAGCGGATGAGGATTGTCCCGCCCTCGGGCATGGCGGCGGCGGCGTTGAGGCAGAGATTGAGAATCGACTGCTCGAAGAGGGCGGCGTCGAGCTGCACCGTCGGCAGGTCGTCTGCGATGTCGAAGGCCAGGCGGCGGTGTTCGCCGATGGCGATCTCCAGCACATCGGCCATGCCGCGCAAAAGCGCGCCGATCTCCACCGCGCCGGGATGGATCGGCTGCTGGCTGCCGATAGACAGCATGCTGCCCGCAAGCGAACGGCCCCGGTCGGCGGCCTTGCGGATGCGGGCGAGATGGCGCTTCTGGCGGTCGTTGAAACCGGTCTCGCGTTCGAGAAGGCCGAGGCTACCGGTGATGATGCCGATCATGTTGCCGACCTCGTGGCTCACCTGGTGGGTCATGCGCATGATGCCGTCGAGGCGCTGGATCCTGGCCGCTTCCGCCTCCTGTCGGTCGAGGTCGGTAATGTCGCGCGCCAGGAGCACGATGCCGCCATCCGGCTGGCGCGACAGCGACACCTCCGTCACCCGCCCCGCCTCGGAACGATGGCGCAGAACGGATCGCGCACCGAGCAGGCCGGCATCGGTCTCGGCGGGCAGAAGTGCAGGATCGATCTCCGGCAAGGGCGCCACGAATTTGCGCAGCGGCAGTTTTCGCGCCGAGCCCGACCAGCCGACAAGCTCGATGACGCGCCGGTTCATGGTGATCGGCCGGCCGCGCGGGTCGAACAGCGCAATGCCTTCGTTCATGGTGCGGAAGGTGGAGCGTATGGTGCGGGCAGCGGCTTCCGCCGTGCGTCGGAGACGGGAGACGCGCTCGACGCTTTCGCGAAATGCGCGGAAGGCTTCGAGCAGCCGCACCAGCTCCGTCTCCGTGCCGTTATAGGCCGGTGCATCCACATCCTTGCGCCCTTCCGCCAGCGCATTCATGCCCGTAGAGAGCGCCACGATGCCGCGCGAGACGCGCATGACCGAGCGGATGGAGAAGATCGCCATCACGAGCACCAGCAGGGACGCAAACGCGACGATGACGAGCAGGCGGCTTAGCGCGTCTGAGGTCGAGACGAGGTCCTCGTTGAGGCCGCGGGCGACGGCCTCGCTCTGGGTTTCGGTCGCATGGGACAGATCGCGGGAAACGGAATGCAGCCGCGCCACGGCAGCGCGGATGGCGAACATTTCGAGCAGATAGCGCGTCTGCGCCTCGAAGACGCGCTCGTAAGGCATGAGCTCGGCCGCGGAAACCCGCGCATCCGGGGACGCACGGTCGAGGCGCGGCGCGGTTTCGGCCACGTAGCGGCGGCGCAGCTCGCCCAGCTGGAAAAGACTGTCGGAATTGGAGGCCGACTGCACGATGCCATTGAGCCGGCGGCGGAAATCGGTTTCGGTTATGCCGCTGCCCGTCGCGATCTCGCCGAGCGCGGCCGCCGCCTCCGCCTTGTGCTGCTGGGCGGCTTCCGCATCGGCCGCGAGCATCGTCGTCTGCGTGCGGATCGTCTCCAGCAGTTCGACGATGCGCGCGCCCGCAAACCCTTTCACGGCCGTGCCTTCGCGCTCCGGCTGCATGGTGCGCAGCAGCACATCGACCTGCGCGACGACGGCGCGGCTTTCGCTGGAGACCCGGTAGGGCGACGTCGCGTTCATCAGGAAGGGCGCGCTCGACACGAGGTCGGAGACCTGCCGCGAGACGAGCGACGCCTTGGCGAGGCTGGAAAAGGCTTGCAGGCCATAGGCCGCCATCTCCTCGCGCGCCCGCTGCAGGCCGTAGACCGCGATGGTCGCCAGGCTGAACACGAGCACGCAGATGAAGGCGATGGCGAAGGGCAGGCGAAAGGCGATCGATGAGAGGAAGGGACGATTGATCACGGCGAAAGCTCACCATCGTCCGTGCTCAGCACGTAACCCTTGCCGCGGCGGGTCTGGATGTGGCGCGGCAGATCCGGATTGCGCTCGATCTTGCGGCGGAGGCGCAGCACGAGCACGTCGACATTGCGGTCGATGTAGCGTTCGCTCTCCGCGCCGAGCCGGTCGAGAATATGCGCCCGGCTGACCGGTATGTTCGGGGTCTCGGCAAGGATTTCGAGCAGGGCGAATTCGGCGCTGGTCAGCGATTTGGCGGGATCGGTAAGGCAGACGGCGCGGCGGTTCTTGAGATCGACCGACCAGTCGCCCAGCTTCAGCGCCGCCGGTTCGTGCTCGCGCTCAGTCTCCCGTTCGGGCTTCAGCGAGGGGATCGTCCGGCGCAGCACGGCCTTGATGCGCGCCGTCAGTTCGATCGGCTCGAAGGGTTTTACGACATAGTCGTCCGCCGCGGTCTCCAGCCCCAGCACCCGGTCCGCGGCACTGCCCGCCGCCGTCACCATGACGATGCCGACATTGGTCTGCGCGCGCAGGCGCTGCGCGAAGGTGCGGCCGGAGGTGCCGGGCAGGTTATGGTCAACGAGCACCAGATGCACGGTCTCGCGCGCCAGCACGCCCATGGCCTCCTCTGCCGATGGCGCGGTCAAGGGCGTCCAGCCCTCCGCCTCCACCAGATCGGAGATAAGCTCCGCCATGTCCGGATCGTCCTCGACGATCAGAATCCTGATCCTCTCATTCAACACATGCACGTCCTCCCGCGCGCATCATAGGCAGGCCTGTCACAATCTTCAAAGCGGGCTCGCGTTATGCACCTTGTCACATTTGTAACCTTTGTCATTTTTGCCCGGTCGATGGTGCGCCAGGCTGTAAGAACGGTAACCATTCTTCGATTGCAGCGAGCGACAGATGTGACATCCTGACTGCGGAGATTGGGACGTTCGTCGTTCCAAAGGGAGGAACATCGTGAAAGGCATCACCGCTTTCAGTGCGGGCGTGGCTTTGTGGCTCATGAGCGCCACGGCCGGCACGGCAGCCGCATCGCTCACCGTCTTGTGCGGTGTCGACGAGGCGTGGTGCGCCGCGATGAAGACGGCCTATGAGGCAAAGACCGGCCTCGACATTTCGATGACCCGCAAGAGCACCGGCGATATCCTCAACCAGATCCGCGCCGAAAAGGCCGCCCCGACCGTCGATGTCTGGTGGGGCGGGACGGGTGATACCCATTTGCAGGGCGGATCGGAAGACCTGCTGGAACCCTACCAGCCGGCGCACGAACGCGACATGCTGCCCTGGGCGCAGAACTTTTTCGCCATGTCCGGCGGCCGCTCCGCCGGCATCTATGCCGGGGCGCTCGGCTTTGCCTACAATGCCGATCTGCTGCGCGAACTGAAGCTGCCGGCGCCGACCTGCTGGAAGGACCTGACGGACATCGCCTATCGCGGCCGCATTCGGAGCGGCAATCCGAACTCTTCCGGCACCGCCTTCACGACGCTCGCGACGCTGGTGCAGCTCTTCGGCGAGGAGGAAGCCTTCCGCTATCTCGCCGCCCTCAATCGCAATATCGACCAGTACACGACGGCGGGTTCCGCCCCGGTCAAGGCGGCCGCACGCGGCGAAACGCTGATCGGCATTTCCTTCATGCATGATGCCGTTACGCAGAAGCAGGCGGGTTCGCCCCTGATCATCGTCGCGCCCTGCGAGGGCACGGGGTATGAGATCGGCGCCGTCAGCATCGTCAAGGGTGCACAGCATATCGAAGAGGCGAAACGCTTCGTCGATTTTGCACTGAGCCCGGAGGGACAGGGCACGGGCGCGGCCTCGGGCCAGAACCAAGTGCCGTCCAATGCGAAATCGGCCCTGCCGCTGGCGGCCCCCGATATCTCGCTCATCAAGATGGTGGACTACGACTTCGCCACCTTCGGCTCGCCGGAAGAACGAAGTCGGCTGCTCGAACGGTTCGACGCGGTGATATCCGCGACGAACTAACCGCCCACAAACCACGATCCGAACTTCGTGAACGCGCCGCTCACAGGCAGGCCGATGGCCGCGCCGTGTCTCGTTCGCGCCAAAAATCCAAAACCAGGCAACAGGAGGATGCCCCCATGAAACAGACCCTTTCCCTCATGCTCTTCGCTGGCACGGCACTTGCCGCCCTGCCGGCACAGGCGGCCGGCGAACTCAACCTCATCTGCTCGGCAGATGTCGTCATCTGCGAGCAGATGAAGGGCGATTTCGAGAAGTCGCACAGCGATATCAAGGTGAACATGGTTCGCCTGTCCTCCGGCGAGACCTATGCCAAGGTGCGCGCGGAAGCCCGCAACCCGAAGACGGATATCTGGTGGGCCGGCACCGGCGACCCGCATCTTCAGGCCGCCTCTGAAAATCTGACGCTCGAATACAAATCGCCGAAGCTCGACGAGCTGAACGACTGGGCGAAGAGCCAGGCGGAAAGCTCCGGCTACAAGACGGTCGGCGTCTATGCCGGTGCGCTCGGCTGGGGCTACAATACGGAAATCTTCAAGTCGAAGGGCTTCAAGGAGCCGGTCTGCTGGGCCGACCTGCTGGCACCGGAGCTGAAGGGCGAAATCCAGATCGCCAATCCGAATTCGTCCGGCACCGCCTATACGGCGCTCGCCTCCCTCGTGCAGATCATGGGCGAGGACCCGGCCTTCGACTACCTCAAGAAGCTCAACGACAACATCTCGCAATACACCAAGTCCGGCTCCGCACCCGTCAAGGCGGCGGCGCGCGGCGAGACGGCGCTCGGCATCGTCTTCGTGCACGATGCGGTGGCGCAGACCTCAGAAGGCTTCCCGGTCAAGTCGATCACGCCCTGCGAGGGCACCGGCTACGAAATCGGCTCCATGTCGATCATCAAGGGTGCCCGCAACCTCGACAATGCCAAGATCTGGTACGACTGGGCGCTGACCGCGGAAGTCCAGTCGCGCATGAAGGATGCCAAGTCCTTCCAGCTTCCGTCCAACAAGAGTGCTGAAATACCCAAGGAAGCCCCGCGCTTCGAGGACATCAAGCTGATCGACTACGACTTCAAGACCTATGGCGACCCGGAAAAGCGCAAGGCGCTGCTGGAGCGCTGGGATCGTGAAGTCGGCGCCGTCGCCAACTGACGCTCTATCTCTTTGTTTTCACGCAATTCCGGACGCGAAACCGCTACGCGCTTTTGCTGGAATTGCTCTAAGCGGCGGCGCCCGTCTCCTCCGGGCGCCGCCTTTCCCCAAACAGCAATGACAGCGAGGTCGGCCATGACGCATGGCAATCGCAGGCTGGACATGGTCCTGATCCTGGGCGCGGTCGCTTTGACCCTTCTGCCCTGGTATCGGATCGAGGGCGGCTTCTTCGGGTTCGGCTGGCTCGCCGGTTTTCCCCTTTCTTCCGAGGCGGCACCCAACCTGCTGCAGATCGCCGTGCATGGCCGGCTTTGGCTTGCCGGTGCCGTGCTTCTCCTCCTTATCGCCGGTCTGGCGCGCGGCATGGCGGACACCATGCGCCGCGGCGCCGTGCTGGCATGGGTGGGTGCCATCGGAGTGCTGTTCCTCTCGCTGCAAGGCCTCGCCATCAGCTTTACCGGCTGGACATGGACGATCAGCGAAACGCTCTTCGGGCCGCTTTCCGACGGCCAGGCGTCGATGGGCGCGGGCGCTGTTCTTTCTGCCGTCTCCTTCGTGCTGCTCTTTGCCTTCGGTCTTGCCGAGCGCGGCGTGATGAAGGGCGATGCCTTCGTCGTCAGCGCGATCTCGCTGCTCGTCTTCCTCGTCGCCATCTTCGTCTTCTACCCGATCGGCAGCATGTTCATCGGCGCGGTGCAGGATTTTGACGGCTCGTTCAACCCGGACAATTTCATCCGCAACATGCAGGATCCCGGCATCTGGAGCCTCGGCTGCCTTACCGGCGGCGCGCGCTGCGGCGTGGCGTGGCGCACGCTCTGGCTCGCCATCATGACCGGCCTCGGCTCGACCCTGCTCGGCCTCGCCTTCGCGCTCGTCGCCACCCGCACGCGGTTCCCCTACAAGAAGGGCCTGCGCCTGCTTACTATCCTGCCGATCATCACGCCGCCCTTCGTCATCGGGCTGGCTCTGACGCTGCTCTTCGGCCGCGCCGGCGTCATCACCCAGGGCCTTTCCGAGCTCTTCGGCATCGAGCCGGGTCGGTGGCTTTACGGCCTCACCGGCATCTGGATCGCGCAGGTCCTGTCCTTCACGCCGATCTCCTTCCTCGTCCTGATCGGCGTCGTCGAAGGTGTCAGCCCGTCGATGGAGGAAGCGTCCCAGACGCTTCGCGCAGACCGCTGGCGCACCTTCTGGCGCGTCTCGCTGCCGCTGATGAAACCGGGCCTCGCCAACGCCTTCCTCATCGGCTTCATCGAGAGCATGGCTGATTTCGGCAATCCGCTGGTGCTTGGCGGCAGCCATGGCGTGCTCTCGACGGAAATCTTCTTCGCCGTCGTCGGCTCGCAGAACGATCCGTCGCGCGCCGCCGTGCTCGCCACCGTCCTCCTGTGCTTCACACTCTCGGCCTTCCTTGCCCAGCGCCTGTGGCTCTCCGGCAAGAACTTCGCGACCGTGACGGGCAAGGGCGACAGCGGGGCGCACATCGCCCTGCCCCGCGGCGTCTCGATCGGCGTCCACGCCCTTGTCGTACCCTGGGGCCTGTTCACGCTCGTGATCTACGGCATGATCCTCGTCGGCGGCTTCGTGAAGACCTGGGGGCTCGACAATTCCCTGACCCTCGACCATTACGCAAAGGCCTTCTCCATCAGCTTCGACAATGGGATTGCCTGGACGGGCGTCGCCTGGAACTCCTTCTGGACGACGATGGAGATCGCGCTGATCTCCGCACCGCTGACGGCCATCGTTGGCCTGCTGACGGCCTATATCATCGTGCGCCAGAAATTCGCCGGCAAGAATGCCTTCGAGTTTGCCCTCATGATGAGCTTCGCCATTCCCGGCACGGTCATCGGCGTCAGCTACATCATGGCCTTCAACTTGCCGCCGCTCGAAATGACCGGCTCGGCGCTGATCCTGATCGCTTGCTTCGTCTTCCGCAACATGCCGGTCGGCGTGCGCGGCGGCATCGCGGCGATGAGCCAGCTCGACAAGAGCCTGGACGAAGCGTCGCTGACGCTACGCGCCAACAGCTTCCGCACGATCCGCAAGGTCATCCTGCCGCTGCTCCGCCCCGCCATCACCGCAGCACTCGTCTATTCCTTCGTGCGCGCCATCACCTCGATCAGCGCCGTCATCTTCCTCGTCAGCGCCGAATACAACATGGCGACCTCCTACATCGTCGGCCTCGTCGAGAATGGCGAATACGGCGTGGCGATCGCCTATTCCTCCATGCTGATCGTCGTGATGATCACGGTCATCAGCGGCTTCCAGCTTCTCGTGGGCGAACGCCGCCTCCGGCGCGAAAACCGCGTCGCCGGCATCACCCCATCCGCTTCCTCCCATCAGGAGAAAATCGCATGATCACCCCGAAAGCCGGTTCCGTCGTCTTCCAGAACGTGAAGAAGACGTTTGGCGCCTTCACCGCCATTCCCGACCTCTCGCTCACCATCGAGCCGGGCACGCTCGTCACCCTGCTCGGCCCGTCGGGCTGCGGCAAGACGACGACGCTGCGCATGCTCGCCGGCCTCGAACATCCGACGGCGGGAAAAATCCTCATCGGCGGCAAGGACGTCACCATGCTGCCCGCCAACGAGCGCGACGTCTCGATGGTGTTCCAGTCCTACGCGCTTTTTCCGCACATGAGCTCGCTCGAAAACGTCGCCTACGGCCTCGAATCGTCTGGCCTTTCGCGTAAGGAAGCGCGGGAGAGAGCGGAGGAAGGGCTGGCGCTCGTCGGCCTCGCCGGCATGGGCCAGCGCCTGCCGGCCGAGCTTTCCGGCGGCCAGCAGCAGCGCGTCGCCGTCGCCCGCGCACTGGTGCTGGAGCCGCAGGTCCTGTTGCTTGACGAACCCTTGTCGAACCTCGATGCGCGCCTGCGCCGCCGGGTGCGCACGGAAATCCGCGAACTACAGCAACGCCTCGGCTTCACCGCCGTCTATGTCACGCACGACCAGGACGAGGCGCTCGCCGTCTCCGACCGCATCATCATCATGAAGGACGGCGAGATCGCCCAGTCGGGCGCGCCGCGCGAACTCTACGAAACGCCGGCCTCTTCCTTCATCGCCGATTTCATGGGAGAGGCGAATGTCATTGCCTGCGAGGTGCTCGGCATCGACGGCAACGAGGCACAGATCCGCGTCGGCGGCGTCGAGCATCGCGTGCCCGCCGGCAGGGCCAAGCTCGGGGCCGCAAGCCTCGCCGTGCGCCCCGGCGCCGTGACGCTCGCCGAAGGGCGGGGACCGGGTCTTGCCGGCCGCATCCTGCATTCGGCCTATCTCGGCGACCATGTCGAATACGAGGTCGAAACCGACGTCGGCACGCTCTTCATCGTCGATCACGCCGTCGACCGCATCCTTCCCGCCGCCTCCGACGCCACGCTCGGCTTCAAGACCCGCGGCATCGCCCTCATCAACGCCTGATATTGCAAGGAATATGGAATGACATCGCAAGAAACCGGACTGGACAGACGCTTCGTCCTCGCCAAGGCCATCGCCCAGGAGGCCGGCGCCATGGCGCTGGATTATTTCAACCGGCGCGATTCCCTGGTGATCGAGACCAAGCGCGATTTGCAGGACGTCGTCTCGATCGCCGATCGCAACGTCGAGCAACTGATCCGCCAGCGCGTCGAGGCGACGTTCCCGGAAGACGGCTTCCTCGGCGAGGAATTCGGCCATACGCCGGGAACCTCCGGCTACACCTGGGTCGTCGACCCGATCGACGGCACCGCGCCCTTCGTCAACGGCATGCCGAACTGGTGCGTCTCGATCGCGGTGCTGCACGACAATACGCCGGTCATCGGCGTCATCGGCGCACCCTGCCACAACGAACTCTACACGGCAGCAAGCGGCAAGGGCGCCAAGCTCAATGGCAGGGTGCTGACGCTCGACCCCTCCCGCACGATCCAGAACGCCATGACCGGCATCGGCGCCAGCAGCTATGTGACGCCGGAAAGGGTGGGCGACATCGTCAGCCAGCTGCTCCATGCCGGCGGCAATTTCGTGCGCAACGGCTCCGGCGCGCTGATGCTCGCCTATGTCGCCGCGGGCCGGCTGGTCGGCTATTACGAACCCTATATGCATGCTTGGGATTGCCTTGCAGGCTACTGCCTCGTGAAAGAGGCCGGCGGCTGGTATCACCCCTTCCCGACGCAAGGCGAGGGGCTGACCAAGGGCGCACCGGTCGTCGCGGCCGGACTGGGCGCGCGGGCCGAGCTCGAAAAATTGGCCGGCTTGGCCTGACACATTCCCGTCCGTCGATAGGAATGCCTGCTGCAACTTGCGCGCCGCCGCCCCGTCGGCGGCGTAAGCGCGTGCCGACCTGCCGCGGCCGCGCGACGCCCTGAAAACAATCTGGCCATGCAGCAGCCCGATACCACCTCCTTGACTCCGTATAGGCTATATTGCCCGCTGGTAGGGGTGTGAAAATGTGGTACCCTTTTGCCATAATCGAGTGCGAAAATGCGCTTTGACTGAATCTGGGAGGGTTCATGGTCGAGATATTTTCGAAGCAGGACGGACCGCGTCGGGAGGACGCGCAAGTCAGACGGCTGATAGAACAGAACCGCGGCGTCATCACGAAACTCGCCGATCACTTCAGCGGCGGCCTCTACTCGGAATCGAAAAAGCCGAAGATCGGCCCGCAGGCGAAAGGCCTGATCATCCATATCGGCGGCACGGCACCGGTCCACGCACCGGAACCGAAAATCCGTGTGACCGCCAATGGCCGCGTGATCGCCGTCGATGTCGGCACCGGGCGGCAGCTGCAGCATTTCGGCGATCTTCGCAGCCAGGACGGCGTGACGATGTTTGCCTTGGCGACGAAGGCCAATGGTTTCATTGCCCCGCTCAATGACACGATGGCCGAGGCGCTGTCGGATATGAATGACGTTCCGGTCGGGGCGTCCTACGGAACCGCAGACCTGGCGGCCGATATCGGCCTGCGGCTTGGCATTCCTCCCGAGACGTGAGGACGAGGCGAACGCCTCCATCCGCGTAGACCCGTTTTGGCGTCAAGTTCCCTCGAACGTGGAATGTGAACAGCCGTATGAACCGAGATGTAAACACGCCGCGACATTCCGCGAAGGGCCGCCTTCCCGCGGCCGGCGATGTGATGCTGATGTCCGCCTATGACGAGCGCGTCACGATGCGCGCGTGGGAATCGCTGCTGGAGGGCAGGAACCCCTCCAACCGGTCCTCGCTGCCCGTGCGCTCGACGATCAACGATTCCTGGCAGCGTTGCGCCACCGGCGGTATCGACGCCCAGCGAAACGAGGCGCCGATCGAAACCGACAAGGACGCGGTCGAAGCCTTGGCGAGAAGCAGGCCGGAGCTGCTGGCCGCCGCCCGCCGCCCCTTCCGGGCGATCGGTAAGCTTTTGGACGGCACGGGCGCGATGCTGATGCTCGCCGACGGTGAAGGCGTCCTGATCGACGTCATCGGCGACAAGAAGACCATTTCCGATGGGATGGACATTCATCTCGGCGTCGGCGGGAAATGGACCGAAGACGTTGTCGGAACCAACGGCATAGGGACGGCCCTTTGGACCGGCGAGCCGGTCTTCGTCCATGCCGCCGAGCATTTTTGCGCCGGAATAAAAGCCTGGACCTGCGCCGGGGCGCCCATTCGCGATCCTTATGACGGCAAAGTCATCGGGGTCGTCGACCTGTCGGGCTATCCCGATATTTTCCGGCCGCACAACATCGCCCTCGTCACGGCGGCCGCGCGCGAAATCGAGCAGGCGCTCGCGGACGCGCAGAACGAAGAGCGCACGCGCTTGCTCGAAGCCTTCATCGCGTCGGCGAGCCGTTATCGCTCGAACGACGGCGTCATGATCATCGATCGCCATGGCCGCGCCATCTACAGCAGCAATGTGCCGGCCGCGGAAAGAAAGCGCTTCGGCGACATGATCCGCGGCGGTCCGGAGAGCTGTCGGTTGCCGGAGCTGAGCAACTCCGGCTTTCTCGACAGCATCGTCACCACGCTCCCCAAGGATATGCAATCCTGCCACATATGCCCGCTGGAGCTGGATGGCGACGTGCGCGGCGCGGCCTTCGTGTTTCCGAAGAGCGACGACGGCAGGACCGTCGCGATCGGCAGCAGAATTGCATCACAACAGGTCAAGGACGAAAGCGCGCTCATTATCGGGGAAAGCCCGGCCCTGCGCGCGGCCGTCGATATCGCGTGCAAGATCGGCGAGACGGAAGACGTCACATCGCTCTTGATCGAAGGGGAAACAGGCGTCGGCAAGGAACTCTTTGCCCGGCTCATCCACGCCGCGAGCCGCAAATCGGCGAACAGTCCCTTCATCGCGCTCAACTGCGGCGCCGTCACCAAGGAGCTTTTCGGCAGCGAGCTGTTCGGCCATGTCGGCGGCGCTTTCACGGGCGCTTCCCGCGAGGGCAAGCCCGGCGTCTTCGAACTCGCCAGCGGCGGCGTGCTCAGCCTCGACGAAATCGGCGAGATGCCGCTCGACATGCAGCCCTTTCTGTTGCGCGTGCTCGAGGAACGGGCGGTCAACCGGCTGGGCGACAGCCGGCTGCGGCCGGTCGACGTGCGGCTTGTCGCCTCCACGAACCGCGATCTCAAGGTGGAAGTCGCAAACGGCCGCTTTCGCAAGGATCTGTTCTACCGGATCAGCACGGTCTCCATCTGCGTCCCGCCGTTGAGAGAGCGCGGCAGCGACAGCCTGCTGCTGATCGAGCATTTCAATCGCAAACTGGCGGATCGCAGGGCAAGCCCGCCGCTGCGCTTCTCGAACCAGGCGCTGGACGCGCTGCTCGCCTATCGCTGGCCGGGCAATGTGCGCGAATTGCGCAACCTCGTCGAACGGCTTCACCTGCTTTCGAACACCGGGCTTGTGGGGCTTGAGGATCTGCCCTCCGATGTCACCGAGCCCGCTCAGGACCGGACAACACCCCAGACGGATGCAACCGACGCCGTCTTCAGCCTTGAAGATGCGGAACGCCAGGCGATCCGCTCCGCGCTGAGGGCCGAACACGGCAATCTCAGCAAGGTTGCCCAGCGCCTCGGCGTGTCGCGGCCGACGCTCTACCGCAAGCTTGAGCAATTCGGCATCAAGCGCGGTTTCATCTGAATAAAAACGCCCCGCGGCAATCGCTTGCCGCAGGGTGTCACGCCGCCATCCGTCACGCGCGGCCGAGCTTCTCCGCGCCGCCGCCGAGCGCCGGGCCTTCGGTCGGGTCCTCGTCTTCTTCCAGATCACCGATCAGGGTCTCGGTGGTCAGGATCAGCGTGGCGACGGAGGCCGCGTTGCGCAGCGCCGTGTAGGTGACGCGGACGGGATCGATGATGCCGGCCTCGATCATATTCTGGTATTTGCCGACAGCGGCATTGTAGCCATATCCGCTGTTGACCCGCGTCACCTCCGCGATGATGGCATCCGGATCGCCGCCCGCATTGTTGGCGATGCGCCACAGCGGACGCGACAGGACGGACTGGACGAGCTTCACCCCTTCCGCGACATCGCCGCTGACGGTTGCCAGCACCGCGTCGAGCACCGGCGCGATCTGCGCCAGCGCCGAACCGCCGCCGGCGACCACGCCCTCCTCGGCCGCGGCACGCACCGCATGCAGCGAATCCTCGATCAGCTGAATGGTCCGCTTCTGTTCGACGGGCGTCACGCCGCCGGCATAGAGGATGGCGGAGCCGCCGGAGAGTTTTGCAAGCCGTTCGCGCAGCTTGTCCTGTTCGATGTTCGGCGGCGCCGCTTCGAACTGGCGCTGCACCTGGGCGCGCCGCGCGGCGATCGCCGCCTCGTTGCCGCCGCCACGCACGACAGTCGTGTAGGAGGCGCTGGTTCTCACCCGCTCGGCCGTGCCGAGATCCTCGGCGGTCACGTCCTCGATACGCCCGCCGAGATCGCGCGCAATCACGCGTCCGCCGGTCAGGATCGCCAGATCCTCCATCATACCCTTGCGCCAATGGCCGTATTCCGGCGGATGGACGACGAGATATTTGCCGGTCTCCTGCTTGCCGAGAAGAGCGAGCACCGCCTCGGGCGACATTTCCTCCGCCACGATCAGGAGCGGCCGGCCGGCTGCGTCGGCAAGGCGCCGGACGGCATCGAGGGATTGGGGATCCTTGATCTTCAGGTCGGTCATCAGGATATAGGGCCGGTCGAGAACCGCCTCCATCTTCTCCTGGTCGGTGACCATGTGATGGGAGAGATAGCCGCGCTCGAACGACATGCCCTCCACGACCTCCAGCGTCGTTTCGGTCGTCACGCTGAACTCGGTCGAAATGGCGCCCTTGGTGCCGACGCGTTCATAGGCTTCGGCGACCAGCGCGCCGAGCGCCGGGTCGGTGGCGGCGATGTTGGCGACGGCGGCGAGACTGCCGTTGCGCGCCGGCTTGGCGCTCGCCTTCAGTGCGTCCACGACCCTTGCCACCGCAAGATCGATGCCCCGGCACAGATCGACGGATTTGGCGCCGCGTTCGCCGGCCTCGATGCCCTTCTGGACGAGCGCGTTGGCCAGCACGATCGCGGTCGTCGTGCCGTCACCGGCGATTTCATTCGTCTGCATCGAGACTTCGCGAACGACCTGCGCCCCCATGTTCTCGAACCGGTCGTGCAATTCGATCTCGGAGGCGATGCTGACGCCGTCGCGGGTGACCATCGGCGTGCCGAGCGGCCGGTCGATCATGGCGTTCATGCCTTTCGGGCCGAGCGTCGGTTCGACGGCGGCGGCGAGCTTGCCGACCCCGCGGGCGAGCGCCCGCCGGGCATCGGAATTGTGGAGCAGAATCTTGGGCATAGGTCCTCCTTCCGCCTTACGGGCGGTTTGTTGATTTGGCGCCTCTTGCAGAAAGGCGTTGTTTTCAGAACAGGCGTTTCAGGTCGCGTGCGCGGGAGCCGGTACGCGATCCATGATGAAGTCGACAAGCGTCGGCTCACCGTCGATCACGTCCATTTCCTTGTATCGCGTGTGCTTCAGTCCCCGGCAGAGCGCGCCGTTGAACTCCATGTTGATGCGCACGCTGCGCAGGTCGGCGAGATAGGCACCGAGCGCGTCCACCGGGATCCGGTCACCCTCCCAGGTGACGAAGGCCGCGTCATCCGGCCGCCTGTCCGGCCAGCGGCCGAGCAGCGCCTCGCGATAGCGCGGCTTCTGCTTTGCCGCCTCGCCGGCGTCGAAGCCTGCGGCGTCGAATTCCGACAGGTCCATGCCGACAATCTCGCCATCCGTAAGGCCCTGCTGACGCAGGCCCAGCAACACGGCCTCCTGGCGCCGCTTGAAGGCCTTCGCCCGGAAGATCGCGCGCAGGCTTTCAAGATCCTGATCGCCGGCGAGCTCGCCGAAGATCTCGCCGAAGGCCTTTCCCTCGGCGATGCCTTTGTTCACCTCTTCGGCGAACATGTGATCGTGCAGCGTCACCCGGTAGGCGGGCGACCAGGACAGGGAATCGAGCGCCTGGCGCACACCGTCCAGCATCAGGAAGGCGAAGTTGGGCGAGCACCAGTAGGTGGGCAGGCGGAAATCGATCTCCACGCTGCCGTCGAGCTTGATAAGGACGCGCTCGACGAACCCCATGGCGGTGACCGGCTCGTCCAGTTCCGGGTCGTTCACCTGTTCGAGACGCCGCCAGAGCTCCTCGCTCCGGCGGGCTGCGGACATACGGACCGGCGTCATCGCCCCTACTCCGCCGCGACGCTGAAGGGCGAATTGGCGAGCGCCGCCTTCTTGGCCTCGATGTCGATGTCGTAGAGGCGGGCCGCATTCAGGCCGAGGATCTTTTCCTTGATCTCCGGCGTGAGATCGACGCCGCGCTCCTGCTTGATGTCCTCGGGCAGTTCGAAGGCCCAGAACTTCTCGACCAGCCAGCGCGGGGTCCAGATCGCGTAATCCGATCCGAACAGGATCTTTTCCGGACCGGCCCAGAACAGCAGTTCGGAGATGACTTCGGCGAAATAACGCGGCCGCGAATGGATGAAGGGCAGCGCCACGGCGAGACCGCCATAGACATTGGTCTCCTGCACGGCGATCCAGCAGAAATCGTCGAGTCGCGGCAGGCCGCAATGCTCGACGATCCAGTTGAGGTTCTGGAAATCCGTCGCCGCATAATCGACGTCATGCACGTCGAACGCGTCCTTGTTGAGCGGGATGATGGTCGGTCCCTTGTGGACGTGCACGTTCTTGATGCCGAGTTTCTCGCACAGCTCGAAGCACCGGTAGGCATCCGGGTCGTTGAGCTTCCATCCCTTGGAGGCGCCGTTCCACTCGGCCGTGTACATCTTCACGCCCTTGATGTCGTAGGTCTCCTTCATGAAATGGATGTATTCCAGCGCCTTTTCGCCGTCGCGTGGATCGAAGGAGCCGTTGACGATGAAGCGCTCGGGATAGCGCTTGGCCATCTCGGCATTCTTCTCCACCGTGTTGAAGCCGTTCTTGTAGAAGTCCTTCAGATAGGTCGACTGCACGATCGCCACGTCGTCCGGCCCGTCGATGAAGAGGTCGTGATAAAGGTCGTCGGCGGTGTATTTCTCGAACTTGCTCTTTTCCCAGAGCTGTTCCTTGGGACTGAGCGCCGTGTGATAGGCGTAGAAACATTCGACGAACTGCTTGCCGTGAATGTTGCGCTGGTTTTCCGGGCTCCCGTCCCAGAAATGCGTGTGGCCGTCGACGATGAAGATTTCCTTGCCTTCCGGTGTCCTGAACATTGTCTGCCTCCAAAACGAATGTGTTGAGCAATCCGGCGCACCGGGATGGCGGCGCGCCGGTCAAGGGGTCGTCAGATGTATTCGAAGACCTCGTCCATATCGCCGAACAGGATCACCTCGTTGTCGTCGATGCGCACCATCCGGCCGTAGTGGGTGGAGGTGTTCACCTCGAAGATTTCCGCGGTCATCTCGCGGCCGAGATATTCGCTGATGTCGTCCATCTTGAAGATCAGCTTGCCGTTGCCGTCGATGCGGATCATCGCCGGCTGGTAGGTGACGGTGACGCCGGGCTTCTTGCCCATGAACTCGGCGATGGCCCGCGCCTCGACGGAATCGTTCATGGTGACGCCACACTGGTGGGAGATCGTCTGTTCGAAGGTGATGTCCTTCATCGCCTTGAAGATGTTTGACTGCGACGCGTCGCGTGCTGCTGTAGACATGCTGAATTCTCCCTTGATTAGCGCTTGAGGCCGAGTTCGCCGAGGATCTGTGCGATGCGCTCTTCGGAAGAGGCGCGCACGTCATGGAAGGAAATCGGCTTGGAATGCGGCATCGACCAGATCGGCTGGAGGCCGATGGCTGCCTTGTCGGCGAGCGCGCCGTGCTTCTTGATCCAGCCCTGGAACAGCGCCTTGTTGGCGGCACCATGGACCTCGTCATTGGCGAGCAGGTAGATGAGGTCGATCGTGTTGGCGAGGTTGCGCTCGTAGTCGGCTTCCGCGGCCGACACCACCGGCGGGGTGATGAAGTCGTGATTGGCGGCCGATGCCTGCATCAGGAAGCCGGAGCGGAACAGTTCGCCGACCAGCGGTTCGAAGACGATGTTGATCGCGAAATACTGTTCCAGGTAGTCGGTCGCGCCCATGATGGTCTCGATGGCTTCGCGCGTACCCTGCCAGACGCTGTCTTCCAGCCAGTGCTTCTTGCCCAGCTCGTCGTCCCAGCCGGGAATATCCATGCCGATTTCGGCAAGATAGAGTGTGATGTCCTGCGCGAGCCGGAGCTTGTAGGAGGAGTTGGTCAGCGTGGCGTTGTTGATCATCTGGGTGTAGCCGTAGCGCTGCGCCTGCATCAGCGAGGTGCCCAGCCCGAATTCGGCATGTTTCCATGCACCCAGATGCGCCTGCAGGATCTTGATCCAGGTCTTGTCGAAGGTTTTTGGCGCGCCGGCCCTGCGGGCGTTGGCGATGACGCTCTGCACCATCGTCTCGATCTTCGACTGGCGCTGATAGTGGGTGCGCTCCCACTCCTGGTCCGGCGCGCGGAACGCATGCCAGTTGGAGCTTTTCGCCGCCGTGTTGTCCTTGACGTAAGCGCCCTTGCCATCGGCAAACGAGATGATCCAGTCCTGGATCAGGTAGCGTTCCGGGTCGGGCTGGACGTCGACGGTGACGTCCTCGTAATGGGTGGCGCGCTGGCCCTTGGGATCGTAGTAGCGGTATTTCCGGCTGTCGGAATCGGCAAAGACCGCGGAACCCGCCGCACCCGATCCGATTGAAGTCGCTGTCGCTGTCATGGTTTCTCACTCCCTTTTTCAGTTGGCTTTCGGACCCCAAGGGTCCTTTCAGTGACCCGTCGTGGTGGCGCCGGACGAGGTGGTGAACTTGTCGAAGAAGATGCGCTCCAGCTCGAAGCCGTTCATGAAGAGAACCGGCTGCAGGGCGTCGATCATCGGGGGCGGGCCGCAGGCGTAGACATCGCCCTCACCGTCGATGCCGAGCTGTTTCAGGATGGCGTCGACGCTCTGGTGCACGAAGCCCCGCTCGCCCTCCCATCCGCTCGCCTCGTCGGCATGGGACAGGACCGGGATGAAGGTGACCTCCGGATGCGCGCTGAGCAGTTCCTCTATCCGGTCGAGATAGAACAGGTCATCGGGCGTGCGGGCGCCGTAGAAGAAATAGACCGGACGCGTCTCGCCGCTCTTCACATGGTCGTTGAGGATCGACCAGACCGGCGACATGCCGGAACCGGCACCGACCAGCACTAGTGCTCCCTGTCGCTCCTCCCGCCGGAAACAGGTTCCGTAGGGTCCGACGACGGTGACCTCGGCTCCGACCCGGATGCCTCCGGAATCGAGCTCTCCGGAGAACTTTCCTTCGGGATATTTCTTGATGATGAAAGAGAGTTTCTGGGTTTCGTGCGGCGTATTTGCCATGGAGAACGAGCGCGTAATCGTCTCCCCTTTTTCCGTGGTGACCGTGATGTCGACATATTGCCCCGCCCAGAACTTCATCGGGGAGCTGAGCTCGATCTCGATGCCGCGGATATCATGGGTCAGGTTCTCCTTGGCGGAGATCCGGCCGCTGAATGTCTTGACGGCAATCGATTTCGCCAGAACCTCCTCGTCGTAATTGAGAAGTTCGACTTCCATGTCGGAATAGGCGATCGACCGGCACAACAGGATGTGGCCGGTATCCTTCTCCATGTCGTTGAGGGCGAAGGTCGAGTATTTGAGCATCTCGACTTCGCCGTCGAGCAGCACGCACTTGCAGGCGGAACATTGCCCTTCCTTGCAGCCGTGCGGCAGTGCGATCCCCTGGCGGAACGCGGCGTTGAGAACCGTCTCGCCATGTTCGACCTCGAACTCGACGCCGACCGGCTCGAGGCGGACCTTATGTGCTTCCTGATGTCGTTTTTGAGCTTCTGCCATGCTGGAACCTCCCAATTCCCGATCCCGGACTGTTGCGGAGGCCGGCCGAAACCGGCCTCCGCGGGTCGTAACCCGGTGAAAAGCTTCAGTTGACGGCGTTGATCTTGAAGCCCGCGCGGTACTCGGCGAGGTGCTGTTCGCGGGCGGCCGGCGACATTTCGCGCAGCAGGGTCAGCGGCGACAGGATGGTGTGGCCGCGGATATCGTCCAGCGTCCACATATCCTTGGCGTCGAAGCTCAGATGCGGTTGCGGAATGAGCGTCTTGCCGTCGGAACGGATGAAGTTCAGGTCCTTCATCGCATCGCCGAGATCCCAGCCGTGATAGACGGTTTCCCATTCGCGCTTGCCGCTGAAGCGGCCCATGGCAGGCGTCGGCCGGCCCTGGTACTCGTCGGAAAACGCCTCGACGGCGGTCCAGCGGTCCAGTTCATGGGCGAAGGTGTGGATCTGCCCGTCGATCTCGTCGACGACGATGTCCTCGCGGATGAGGCAGGGCACGAGGCAGCTCCAGCAGCGATGCGGATAGACGTAGCCGACGTCCTCGTTGAAGGTGATGATCTTCTCGCCGCGCTTGCTGAGCTTGGCATGCCACTTCCAGAAGTCGCCGAATTCGGCGTACCAGCCCGGATACTTGTGCTCGAACCATTCGAAGTCCTTGTCGGTCTGGGCTTCGATGCGCCAGAAGTTCAGCGGCCAGCCGACCGTGAAGAACTGGGCGACCTTGTGGACGTAGTTCTTCTTGGTGATGCGGTTCCAGGCTTCGTGCACGTCGTCGTGATGGACCTTGATGCCGTATTTTTCGAGCGGCAGCATGTAGGTGCGGTAATAGTCCTCGAAGATCCAGCGGTGCCACATTTCCGCGTAGGATTCCTTGTTCTTGTCGCGGTTAGTGGTGCCGTATTCGATCAGCGTGCCGATGGCGGCATCGACGATCGCGTGGTTCTGCCAGAAGGCGTAGCGCAGGTCGCGCTCCAGGAGCAGGTGGTTCTCCGGCTCCTTCAGGGCGGCCATCAGCAACGAATGGCCGTTGCCGATATGGCGGCTTTCATCGGACTGGACCGACAGGAACACGGTCGGCAGCGCATAGTCGCCGTTGCGGGCGGCTTCCGAGGGCATGGCCACGAACAGGGTGTTGGTGAAGGCCGTTTCGGCGACCACGGTCAGGTACATGCAGGCGGACGTCATCACGTCGCCGGTAATGAAACCCTCGCCGAACTGGCGGCCGATGGTCGTGGCGTAGCACTTGCCGAAGGCTTCCTCGGTAATGTCGAAGCCCGCCGGGTCGATATAGTTCTCCATGTACCATTTCTTGAGGTTCATCTGGATGGTCGAGTGACGGAACTCGTCAACCATCTGCATGGTGAAGCCGGTGCGCAGGTCCTCGCCGGGCGCGATGCGCGCCACCATCGCCATGGAGCGGGCGGCGGAGATTTCCGGGAAGGGAATGATGGCGAGGAACAGCTTCATCCACTCCACCCAGCGCGGCTGGACGTTGCGGAACATGTCGCCGCGCAGCGCCGCATCGAGCGCGCCATAGACGCGGTTGTCCTTTTCCTCCTGCATCGGGAAATAGGACCGCAGGACCTGCTTCATCGGATCGCGCGGCGCCTTGGTGATCTTGTAGTCCGTCGGAAACGTCATGGCTTCCTGGACATAGGTCGGGTTCCAACCGAGGTCGGAAATCTTCTTCGTCGCCTCGCCGACGGATATGCCGCGCTGCGAAGTAATCTTGTTGAGCGTCAAAGACGACATCGTCATTAGCCTCCACTGTGTTTGAACCGCGAGCCGCCCGGCTCCGGCTGGAACGGCGCCATCAGCACCGCGAGCGAAAGTTGACATGGCACGGCAAAAGGTGGCGCCCGGGGCGCGACCAAGGTCCGGCCATTCAAGTGGATCACGGCAAAGGTTTTTGGGGGGAAAGGCCCAGTCACTCCGAACACGGACTGTTGCGAACCCGTACCCCCCACTCCTTCGTTCTTCTGGCGTCGCTTCAAGCGCGATGGCTTCTTGTAAAATAGACGTTGCAAGGCCCGTGCCAGTTTGGAAACACCCGGCAATCCGCGCCTCGACGCGATCGGGAAATCAAAAGTGTAACGTTATTTTACAATCGTAAATTACAACATGTAACGCCTTCAATACTTAGCACATGCAGCATAAATTCATTCAAAGGCTCGGGAAAACAATATTGGACATGATTTTATTCTTTACCTATATAAACCGCTTCCTTCTCAATTCGGAAGACAGCCATGGCAAACAACGATGATCCGATCGCAGGAATAAGCGAAGGCGAGGATGTCAGCACTGCGCTCGCGCAGCTGATGCCGCGGGATCTGGTTTTCTCGATGCGCTTCATGGGCGAGAGCCAGCACCTGATGCAGAACCACTTTCAGCAGTTCATTCTCCAGGAACTGGCCATGGCCGGCATCACGCCCGAAACCCATCCGATGCTCCACGCCTTTGCGGAAAAACACGCGCTCATGCTGCGTGATTTTGTCTTCTCCGGCGTGTCGCTTTCCCGGCAGTTCCGCGTCGGGGAGATGGAGCAGCTGACCGGCGACATGTTGATCCGCGTCGATGTCTGGGACCAGCTGCGCAGCCACGTTTCCATGGCAGAGCGACAGTTCAGGACCCAAATGCCGGACCTGCCGACCATTCTGGAGGCCTGGAAAGCGCCGGAGGCCGGCGGCACCGTCCGCCGTTGAACACGCCATCACAGTCAGGAGGTTTTCAATGTCCGCTCTCGATCTCATGCGCCGCCGCGTCGATCTCGTCGGCACCGTATCGGCACTGACCGCGAAGGCCCTGAAGCTGACCCAGGCGGTCTCCGGGGTGGAAATGGAGATCCTTCGCCTCGAACTGGAAATCGGCCGCGATCCCGCAAACGGGCAACTGGTGCAGGAATTGCATGACCAGGAGGAGAGCGCTGCGGCAATCCGCCAGGAACAGGCCGACTGCGCGGAAGACATCGCGGCGGCGGAACGGGAGGTCGCCGCACTGGACGCGCTGATCGCGACCGCAAAGGGAGGATGAAATGAACCAGCAGACCATTCCCAACGTCACCCTGTTCGATCTCCTGGCGCGCAACTGGCAGCGCCCGGCGCCCGTCCGCCAGCTCTGTTTCAACGAGGACGACACGATCCTGGCGATCGGCTCCGCCGACGGCGCGCTCGCCCTCGCCCGCATCGGCGACAACGAACCGCCGGAATCGCGCATCGCGGTCGACAACGGCCAGACAACGATCTCGCCCCGGAAGGGCAAGCCTTCGCCGTTGATCAGCACCCGCATCCAGGAGGGCGTGGCCCTTTCGGCCTATCGGGACGGCGCCTTCCTCATCTCGACCCGCAGCGGCGAACTTCTCCACGTCACGCGTTCCGGCGAGATCGCGGGAAAGGTCCTGTCCGACAGGACCCCGATTTCCGCCTTCGCCCACAACCATGCGGCGGACCTGACGGCGGTGGTCGTCAGGCGGCGGCTGCGCCTGCAATCGGGCGAGGCGCAAGTGATCCGGGAGGTCGATCTCGGCGAGTTGGCACCCGTGCTCGTCTCGATATTGGACGATGGCAGACTAATCGCCGTTGCCGGCCCGAACAGGCTGAGCATCCGGCGCATCGACGATGATTCCGGCCCGCTATGGGAAACCGGCCTTTCATCATCACCGCTATCGTTGAAATGGAGCGCGGATGGCCGCTGGCTCGGCTGCGGGCAACAAACCGGCGGCCTCTGTCTGCTGGATTCGGAGACTGGCGAGCGCATTGTGTTCGGCGATTTTCCGGGTCCGGTGGGCACGGTCGGCTGGAGTTCGGTGACGAACACCGTTCTCGCATCCGGAGCCTATCGCATCGCCGGCTGGTCGATGACGGCAGCGCCGGCCAAGGCGCTCGCGACGGGGCGTGCGGGCTTCGTCATGGTCGAGGTTGTGGCAGTGCATCCGGCCAAGGCACTGGTTGCAGCAGGTTACGCAAACGGCAGGATTGCCGTCGCCGAGATTGGATCACCAGAGGAATTGACCATCCGCGATATCGGCGGCCCCGTCACGGCGCTGCAATGGTCGGCAAGCGGCCGCTATCTGGCGGCGGGCGACGCCTTGGGCAACGCCGCCATCATCACCTTCCCCAACGAAATCTTCAAATAGCAGGAGGACATCATGCAAGCAGAGCAACGCACGACGGAAGACACAAGCAAGGACGCCTTTTTCGAACGGATTGCCAAGCTGTCGGAGGAGATGATCGCCGCGCACGGCAAGGATTTCAGCATGGGTGCGCTGGTGCTCGGCGCGCGGTGGATCGCCGAGGGCCGTGTCGAACCCGACCGCAAGGACAATTGAGCGCCGCGCAACGCGACCTGATCCGGCAGGACCGGGGTCAGCAGAGGTCGTTCTTCTGCCGATGCCGGCCATCAGGCACGGTTTGCGGCCTCAATCCCGCCCCGGCGCTCCTCTTGGTAGAGGAGACAGACGGTCCGCAGGATGGAGGCCAGGTTGGAGATGCCGCCTGGCAGTTCCATCGCCTCGGCGTAAAGCTGCGAAATCAGCTTGGAGGTCGAAAGCCCCTCCGTCTCCGCTATGCCTTCCAGAACCTGCCAGAAGGCCGTCTCCAGGCGGACACTGGTCGAGTGCCCCGAAATCCGCACCGATCGGCTGACCTTCGCGAACCGTCGCGGGCTCTGGTCCGTCAATACCCTGCACATCATGGTTTCTTCCTTCGCGTCCTCGCGCCTCCAACAGACGCTCCCCGCCGCTTGTCGCGGCAGGGAGCGGGAGAAGGTCTGCGGCTGATCGGCATGTCAGGGAATGAGCACGGCGCGCCCGTGGATCTTGCCGTCGCGCAGGTCCTTGAGCGCCTGGTTGGCATCAGCGAGCCGGTATTCGACGGTTGTCAGGTCCACGAGCCCGCGGTCGGCGAGCGCCATCAGCTCCGTCAGTTCCGCCCAGGTGCCGACCAGGTTGCCGATGATGTTCTTTTCGGTAATCACCATGTCGACGGTCGGAATGCGGATGTCCTCGCCATAGCCGACGACGTAGTAGCTGCCCATCGGCCGGGTCATCTTCAGGCCCTTCAGCGTCGTGCCCTTCTCACCGACGAAGTCGATGACGGCTTCGGCACCCTGCCCGCCGGTCAGTTCGAGCACGGCCTCCACCTCGTTGCCGTCGGCTTTGACCAGCTTGTCGGCGCCGATCCTGCCGGCAAGCGCCAGCGAAGCGTCGGAGACATCGACGACGATCACGTCAGCCGCGCACATCGCTTTCAGGCACTGGATACCGATATGGCCGAGCCCGCCGGCGCCGATGACGACGACGGATTCACCGGGCAGCAGATGGCGCGTCGCCTTCTTGACGGCACGGTAAGCGGTCAGGCCCGCGTCCGCATAAGGCGCGACTTCCTTGGGTGCCAGCGTCTTCGGCAACGGCACGATGTTGCGCTCGGAGGTGCAGAGATATTCGGAATAACCGCCGTCGCAGTCCAGTCCGGGGAACTTTCCGGGTCCGTGCATGTCGAAGCCGCGCCGGCAGGCAAGGCAGGTGCCACCGGAGATTTTCGGATGCACGATCACCGGATCGCCGACCTTGATGCCCTCGACCTCCTTGCCGATGGCCTCCACCCAGCCGGCGTTTTCATGGCCCATGATCAGCGGCAGAAGCGCGTTGCCGTTCGGGTCCATGTGCGGCCGCCAGACGCCCTCGATGATGTGCAGGTCCGTGCGGCAGACCCCGGCCCCGCCGATGCGCACGATCACGTCGGTGGATTTCTTGATCGTCGGGTCGGGGACATCCTGAAGCGAGACCCACCGTCCCGTTTCCAGCTTGTCGTCATATTGCGTCAGAACTTGCGCCTTCATGCTGATGTCTCCTCCTTCGGCGGGCCAGTGCCCGTTGCAGGGGATTATTCGCAAGCGCCATGCCACATATATAATTCAAGCAATATCAAAAGGATAAGCGGGAAAAGCGACACAAAGACTGTTCACCGCCTGAACGGCGTGGACAGCGGACCTGTCCAGTTTCTGTTCATTGCGCAGGCGCGCGACAAGCAGTTACCCTGCTTGAAATGATGCATGAGGAGGAGACATGCAGCATCTATCGGGAATGGATCGCGCGCGCAGCGCGCTGGAAAAAGGCGAGCGTTTCCCCATCGGCACGCTGCATCCCGTCGTGGCCGACAGCTGGCAGCGCTGCCGCGATTTCGATCTCGACCCGCGCGGCACGCCACGCCACAACGTCGTCGCCTTTGCCGATGTGAAACAGCGGCGCGAGGCGAACGCCGCCATGCGCCTGCTGGCGCTGGCCGAGATGCAGCTCCTGCATTCCCAGATCGCCGGTTCCAATTTCATGATCGCGCTGGGTGACGCGAACGGCGTCGTGCTGGATACGATCAGCGACCAGCACTTCGCCGACAGCGAGGCGGGCCGCGCGATCATTCCCGGCAGCATCTGGAACGAAAGCGAGCGTGGTACCAATGCGCTGGGGCTTGCCGCCCTCGTCGAAAAGCCGGTGGCGATCTATGGCCGGGAGCACTATTTCGCCTGCCACGGCCATCTGAGCTGCATGGCCGCTCCCATCTTCAGTTCGGATGGCAAGGTGCTCGGCCTGCTCGACGCCTCCTGCGCCCATGAAGCCCGGCAGGAGCACACGCACGCTCTGGTCCGCATGGCCGCGGCCCAGATCGAAAACGGCCTCCTCTACCAGAGCCATTCCAAAAGCTTCGTCTTCGCTTTCCATCCGCGCGTGGAATATCTCGACACGCTCTCCGCCGGCCTGGTATCCGTCTCGCTCGATGGCGAGATCCTGTCGATCAACCGTCCGGGCAAGACCCTGCTGGACGGCCTGCCTGCCCTTCTGGGAAACCATTTCGACATGCTGTTCGAAGCCGGTTTCGGCCAGGCGGTGGACGGTCTCCTGAAGGGTGGCGTCATCCGGATCCGCGACCGGGCGGGAAGCGGGGTCTTCATGGTCTGCCGGCAGATCGGCGAGCATGATGCTCCGGTGGGGAAGCGCCCGTCACCATCGATGCCGGCCCTCATCCGACAGGAAAGCGCGCCGGACTTCGTTTCACACGATCCGGCCGTCAAACGATCGCTCGGCGACCTCGCCGAGGCAGCGGTGCTTCGCATGCCCGTGCACATCACGGGGGAAACCGGCACCGGCAAGGAGTTGATGGCGCAGCATGTCCACAAGGTCAGCGCCCGCAAGGGCGAGTTCGTCGCCCTCAATTGCGGCGCCGTGCCGGAAGAATTGTTCATCGCGGAAATCTTCGGCCACGAGCGCGGCGCCTTCACCAATGCACGCGCCGAAGGCTCCATCGGGCTGGCACGCATGGCCGACCGCGGCACGCTGTTCCTCGACGAGGTCGCCGATATTCCGCTGGCGGCGCAGACCTCCTTGCTGCGGTTTCTCGACAGCATGGAAATCCGCGCCGTCGGCGCGCAAAGGACGCAGAAGGTCGATGTCCAGATCGTCTCGGCAACCAATCGCGACCTGGAAAACATGGTGGCGCAGAGGCAGTTCCGGGCGGACCTCTACTATCGGCTGAACGCCTATTCCATCCGCTTGCCGCCGCTGCGCAGCCGGACCGATTTTGCAAGCATCGTGCGCCACCTCATGGAGAAGATGGCGCCCGGAACGCCGGTGACCGATGCGGCAATCGCAACGCTCTCGCAGCGAAAATGGCCGGGCAATATTCGAGAGCTCAGGACCGTCCTGCAACGCGCGCTGGTGCGCCGCTGCGCCGACTATATCGATGAAAGCTGTTTCGACGAGGCCAGCCTTGTGCCCGACCTTGCCCGCGACTGCTGCGACGAGTGTCAGGACAGGCCGCTCAGCCGCGCCAAATGCCAGGAAATCCGGTCGGTCTACGAAAAGACGCAGCAGAACATCTCCCGGACGGCGCGGGAACTCGGGCTGTCCCGCACCACGGTCTACAAGCATGTGCGGACCGTGCAAGCATCGCCCTAACAAATATGAAAAGAATCCGCTAATTTAAAATATGACTAAATAAAGACTATACTCACGAAGGTGAACCGGCGACGCAATAAGCTCGAATTTTTCATTTACGTACGAAGAAAACTGCGCCTTGAAACGTAACCCAGGCGCAATACATTGCCCTTGGCTACCCTTCAGGCAGTCGTGGGCCTTGATCCCGTTTCGACGCAGCCCGCCAGAACAGGACCGATCTGTCGCATGCCTCAACAGACCGCCGCCATCCAACGCCCCCCTGCCGAAATCGCATATCGAGAGGAACTGGGCGCCCTGCGTCGCACCGACAAGGGGCCGCGTCCGCCCGGCTGGGCGCTTTCGCTGCGCGCCGTCAAATCCTTCGTGCTCGGCGGCGACGGGGCGAGCGCCAAGCTCGTCGCCTCCCCCGCCCTCATCGAGCGCGCGATGGTCACGCTCGCCACTTCCCGCGCCCTTCTCCTCATCGGCGAGCCGGGCACGGCCAAGAGCTTTCTCTCGGAGCTGCTCGCCGCGGCCATCGGCGCGGATTCGACGCTGACGATCCAGGGCGGCGCATCGCTTACCGAGGACCAGATCAAATATGGCTGGAACTATGCGCTTCTCGTCAGCGAGGGGCCGAGCCGGCGCGCGCTTGTTCCGGCCCCCCTGCATCGCGGCATGTCGGACGGCAAGATCGTGCGTTTCGAGGAAATCACCCGCTGCCCGCTGGAAGTGCAGGATACCCTGCTGTCGATCCTCTCGGACCGGGTCATGGCCGTGCCGGAGCTTTCCGGCGAGGACGGCATGGTTTTCGCCCGCGACGGCTTCAATGTCATCGCCACCGCCAATACGCGCGACCGCGGCGTCAATGAAATGTCGGCGGCGCTGAAGCGGCGCTTCAACTTCGAAACGGTCTTCCCCATCCGCGACGCGGACGAGGAACTGGCGCTGGTCAAGCGCGAGGCGGCAAAGTTGCTTGCCCGCTCCGGCGTGCCGGCCGCACCCGACGACGACGTGCTGGAGGTGCTCGTCACCTGCTTTCGCGAATTGCGCGACGGCCTTTCGGCCGAGGGCGGCATGGAGCGGCTGAGTTCCGTGATGAGCACCGCCGAAGCCGTCAGCGTCGCCCATGCCGTCGGCGTGCGCGGCCATTACATGCGCGGCGACCGGGGCCGGCCCGAAGACATCATCGAATGCCTTGCCGGCACCGCCGCCAAGGACAATGCGGAAGATCTCACAAAGCTCCGGCGTTATCTGGAGCAGAAGGTATCGAAGCGGTCCGGCGAAGCTTGGAAGGCGTTTTATGCGGCTCGGCATCTTCTCACGCCCTGAGCGCAAGGCCGCGCCGGCAGCAGACGAACGGCTCGTCGTGATCGGCGTCCGGCACCATTCGCCTGCCTGCGCCCGGCTGGTTCGCCAGGCCATCGCGCGCCACCGTCCAGCCTTCGTGCTGATCGAGGGGCCGGCGGATTTCAATCCGCATCTGGCCGATCTCCGGCTCGAACACCAGTTGCCGCTTGCGATCTTCAGCTATCACGCGAGCCAGCACCGTAGCTACGCCTCCTACTCCCCCTTCTGCGCCTATTCGCCGGAATGGGAGGCCTTGCAGGCAGCTTGGGAAGCCGGCGCGACGCCGCTCTTCTGCGACCTGCCGGCCTGGCACCCGGATTTCGGTGAGCGAGCCAACCGCTATGCCGACCCGCATGGTCGCCGTGCCGCCGCGGCCGAAGCGGCCGTGGCCGGTGCGCTTGGGGAGGATGGCCGCGATGCCGTCTGGGACGCGCTCGCCGAACAGGCGCCGGCTGACGAAGTGGAGCGCCGGCTCGACCGCTATTTCGACCTGCTTCGCCCGGAAGGCGGCGAGGACCCGCAGGAACTTGCCCGCGAGCGCTTCATGGCCGCCCATGCCGCCTGGGCGCTGAAGGAGGCGCAAAACCGCAAGGTGGTCCTCGTCTGCGGCGGCTGGCATGCGGAGGCGATACGGCGGCTGGCGCGGGAGGCGGATGGGGAACGGCCCGCCGTCCCGACCCCGGCGGGCGACGAGCGCGCCGGAAGCTACCTCGTGCCTTACGATTACCGCCGGCTCGACCGCTTCACCGGCTATGCCTCCGGCATGCCCTCTCCCGCCTATTACGAACAGGTTTTCGCCCGCGGGCTGGACGCCGCCGCCGACTGGGCGGAAAACGCGATCGCGCAGGCGATGCGGGCCGCCGGACAGGTCGTTTCCACCGCCGACCGGGTGGCCTGGCACACCCATGCACAGGCGCTCGCAATGGCGCGCGGCCACCGCGCGAGGCTGCGTTCGGACCTGCTCGACGCGGCGCTCGCGACCCTCGTCAAGGATGGGCTCGACCAGCCGGCCGCCTGGACCCGCGACGGCGCCGTGCGTGCCGGCACCCATCCCGCCCTCGTCGCCATGCTGAAGGCGCTGACCGGCGAACGCCGCGGCCGGCTGGCGCCCGGAACGCGCCGGCCGCCGTTGATCACCGATATCGAGATCCGGCTGGCAGAGGCGGGGCTGACGCCCGATCATCGCGCCCGCCGGATCGAACTCGACTGGAGCATTGCGGCTGACAGGGAGCGCGCCCACACGCTGAACGCGCTGCGGCTTCTCGGCATGCCCGGTCTCGAACGGCTCGAAGGTCCGCTGGCGCCCCGCACCGCCGCCGCGCGGGAAACGTTCCGGCTGGTTCTCCACCGCGATGCGGAAGGCATGCTCATCGAGGCTTCGCGCTGGGGCGGCACGCTGCCGATGGCGGCCGCCGCCCTCCTCAGCGACCGCGCGGCGCAAGCCGGAGGCGACCTCAAGATCCTCTCCCTTTGCCTGGCCGATGCGCTGTTTGCCGGACTGCTCGTTCTCGAAAACGACCTGACCGCACAGCTCGCGCAGGGCATCACGCTCTCGCACGACATGGGCGCCATCGGCGCGGCGGGTCGCCTGGCCGTCCAGTTGCATCGCTTCGGCGAGATTTTCGGCATCGCCGCGCGGCAAGCACTCGGCGAACTGTGCGAGGCCGTCTTCGACAAGGTGCTGCAGACCGCGGAGTCCATCCACAACGATGAGGAGGGCCTGCGCGCCATCCCGGCATTCGCCGCCTGCCGCGACATGCTGCGCGATTGCCCGGACCTCGATATCGAGCGCGACGCCTTTCTGGCAACGCTTGGCCGGTGCCTGGCGAATGCGGAAACGGCGCCCGCCGTTGCGGGCGCGGCCCTGGGCACGCTCGTGGCCTGCGGGGAAGGCGGCGCCTACGATGTCGCCGGCCGCATGCACCGTTTCAGCCGGCCCGACCAGCTCGGCGATTTTCTGTCGGGGCTGTTTGCGCTGGCGCGCGAGGAGATCGCTGCCGACACGGCCGTCATCGACGCCGTCCGCGCCCTGATCGACGGCTGGCACGACGATGCCTTCCTGACGGCGCTTCCTGCTCTTCGGCAGGCCTTCGCGTTTTTCCCGCCGCGCGAGCGGGAGCGGCTGTCGCGCGTCATCCTGCGTGCGCACGGCGCAAGCGAGGCGCAAGCGGAAATCCAGGCGCTGGAATGGATGCGCCAGCCGGCGCACGTCACCGACCAGACGGCGGCACTGGCACTCGAAGCGATCGTCGCCCGGCGTCTTGCCGATGCCGGGCTGGTTTGATGATGAGATGAGGATAGACAGCATGGAACGCTACGAACTCGTCGAGGGAACCTCCTCAAAATTCTGGGAAGCCGCCGTCGCAGGAACCCGGCTCACGGTGCGTTTCGGGCGGATCGGGACGCAGGGCCAGACGAAGGACAAGGACTTCGACAGCGCCGAGGATGCCGAGAAGGAAAAGAAGAAGCTCGTCAAGGAGAAGACCGGCAAGGGCTATGTGCTGGCGGCAAACGGCGCGGCCGCGCCCGCCACCTCTCAACCGAAACCCCAACCCGCCGAAGCGAAGACGGAAAAGCCCGCGCCAACGGCGGCAGCCGAGATCGAGGAAAAGCCTGTCGCCGAGACACCTCGGGAGCGCGCTCCGGAGCCCGCTCCACTGGAGATCCATCTGGACGAAACCCAGCTAGAAACATTGCTTGGCGAGCCGCTCGCCACCCGCTCACGCCCGCACCCATATCTGGACGCTGCGGGGGCCTGGGCGCAGCTCGTCACCGACCTGCAAAGCATCAAGCCGCTCGTTCGCAAGGAAGGTATCGAGGCCCTAGCCTGGCTGTCGGAGAGGATGGGCGAGACCGGCCCGAAGGACCCTGCCTCCGGCGGCGCCGTCGGCTGGCTGAAATCGAAGTTTGCCGGAAAGGCGGCGGCGAGCCTCGATCCCGGGGAGGCGCAGAAGTGGATCTCGCAGATCCTTCTTGCGAGCGACGGCCTGGTCATGGGGCAGAAGGGCCGCGAGGACAAACGGGCGGCAAGCCTCTTCACCCTGCGTGCCTTCTTCTTCTGGCTCGCCGGCACGGGCGGCGTCGAGGCCCTGGTCGAAGCCGTGCTGCCCTCCATCGGCAATGTCCGCAAGGGCCGCCACGGCTATGACACGTCCTCCTGGAGCGCGCCGTTCGACCTTGCCTTGCGCGATGTGCTGACGTCGCTGCCGCAGCAGGATTACGAACAGGCGATCGGCCTGTTGACGCCTGCCTACCACGCCGAGCAGGACTGGATGAAGAAAACCATCTACGCCTTCGTCCTGGGCGATGACCGGCCGATCACGCACGACCTCACGCCGCTCTCCGTCCTCAACCAGGCCGCCGTTAGCGGCGAGGATATCGGTGCGTGGCTTTGCATGGTGCCGCTGATCGTCGACGCGCCGCCGTCTGCGACGGGCAAATGGCGCGCAAAGCGCTCCTATTTCATGTATTTCACCTATCTCGACGTCCCGCTTTCCGACATCGCGGCCAGCATCATCGCCAATGCGCGGCATTACGGCGAAACGCCGCTGCCCATGCTCGACTGGATGCTCCACTACGGCTACGAAGCACAGCGCACGACGCTGGCCCGCATCATACTCGCCACCGGCGACGATACGGCGCTCACCGTGCTCCTGCCCTACCTGCATGAAAAGTGGATCCGCGCAGCACTCGACGAGGCGATGGCGGCCAATCCGGCGCTTGGCCTGCGCCAGCATCTCGTAACGCTCGCCGCGGGACGAAACGAACCGGTTGTCCGCGCCCGGGTGATGGATTTCATCAAGCAATATCCGGCACAAACCCTGAAGGCCTGGGCCGGCAGCGGCCGGCCGCTCGCCCAGTTGGAACGGCTGCTTGAAACCAACAATGTGCCACTTGCCGCACCCGAAAGCCTGCCAGCGGTCCTGAAGGACCCGCCGTGGCGCAAGAAAGCCGTCAGGAACGAAGACACGGTGCTTGATCTCAAGCCGGTCGCGACACCTTTCCGCTATCACCGCGAGGAGCCTCTGCCGGAAGAAAACCGCTGGCGCCATTCGCGCGCCCGCGTCGTCAAGACGACGGAGGAGCTGATCGCGGCGATCAGCGAATTCGAGGCGAAGGAGCTCTCCGACTGGTACAAGGTGCCGCGATCGCTGTCGGTGCCGCAGTCCGGCGACGACGAGGAGCAGGTGCTCGCCTTCGTCGCGCAGCGCGTGAGCGAAATCCAAAGTGCGCGTTCCTATGCGCTGACCGTGAGCGGATGGAACACGCTGATCGATGCCGTCGAGCAGCAGCCCGACGGGCTGGCGATGACGCTCTGGGGATGCCCGGGCGTGCTGGCGAGCTATTTCATGGGCGATGTCTATCCGCGCATGATGGCGCGCTTCGGCGAGAGGGCGCTTCCCGGCCTGCTGCGCCAGGTCGAAAGCGATCCGATCGGCATGCTCGACAAGGTGAAGGACGTCGATGCGGCGGAGCTCGCCCCGCTCGCCGCCCGTGCACTCCTGAAGCTCAAGAAGGCACGCCTGCCGGCCATGCATTGGCTGCGGAGCCACCGCCAGACGGCGATCACCCGGCTTATCCCCGACGCGGTCGGCAGGAAGGGCGCGGCACGCGATGCCGCGGAGCATACGTTGCGCTGGCTGATTGCCGACCGGGCGGAGACGCGTGAGGAAATCGAAACGAACGCCCGCACCTACGAGGCGCAGTCCGCCGATGTGCACAAGGCGCTCGCCGAGGTTCTCGACCGCGACCCGCTCGGCCGTTATCCGGCACGCATCGCCAAGCTGCCCGCCTGGTTCAAGCCCGCCGCTCTTGCCCGCCCGGCTCTGAAGGCGGGCGGCGCGTTTCCGGACGAGGCGGTCACCGCCCTTGCGGAGATGGTGTCGTTTTCCACGCCGGAGGCGATCTATGCCGGCATCGACGTCGTCAAGGACGCCGCGACCGCCGACAGCCTTGCCCGCTTCTCCTGGGACCTGTTTTCCGCCTGGCTGGCGGAGGGCGCGCCGGGCAAGGACGGCTGGGCGCTGCGGGCGATCGGCTGGCTCGGCGACGATGAATGCGCCCGCCAGTTGACCCGGCTGATCCGCAAGTGGCCGGGCGAATCCGCCCACCAGCGCGCCGTGACCGGTCTCGATGTTTTGGCCGATATCGGCACCGACGTCGCCCTGATGAACCTCAACGGCATTGCCGAGAAACTGAAGTTCAAGGGCCTCCAGGAGCGGGCGCGCGAAAAGATCGCCGTTCTCGCCGAGGCACGCGACCTGACGCCGGAGGAACTGGCCGACCGGCTGGCGCCGGACCTCGACCTCGACGAGCGCGGCGGCATGGACCTCGACTTCGGCCCACGGCGCTTCCGCGTCGGTTTCGACGAGTTCCTGAAGCCCTGGGTGAAGGACGAAACCGGAAAGCGGCTGAAGGACCTGCCGAAGCCGGCGAAATCGGACGACGGAGAGCTTTCCGCCACCGCCGTCAAGACATGGGCGGCCCTGAAGAAGGATGCGCGCGCGGTTGCAAGCCTCCAGATCACGCGGCTGGAAAACATGCTGTCGACCTCGCGGCGGGTGGCCCCGGATGTCTTCTGGACCTTCTTCGCCAGCCATCCGCTGATCCGCCACCTCACCCAGCGCCTGGTCTGGGGCATCTATGACGACCGCGATCCGCGCACCGCGCCGACGACGATCTTCCGGGTCTCGGACGATCTTTCCGTCACCGATGCCGCCGACGACACGCTCGATCTCGACTTTTCGGCGAGCGCGGCGGGCTTCATCGGGCTCGTCCATCCACTGCACTTGCCAGCGGGCGGGCTCGATGCCTGGGGTGCGCTGTTCGGCGATTACGAGATATCGCAGCCCTTCGCGCAGCTTGGCCGCGAGATCCACACGCTGAGCGAGGCGGAGAAGACGACGCGCGAAATCGACCGCTTCGAAAACCTCAAGGTGGAATCGGCCCGCATCCGCGGCATGGCGTCCCGTGGCTGGCAGCTGGGTTCGCCACAGGATTCAGGCTGCATCTGGTGGCTGGAGCGGCCGGTCCGGTTCGCGGACGGCACGACGAAGGACGCGATGTTCTACTTCAGCGACGGCCTCTTTGCCGGCGCGGCGGACTTCGAGGACAAGCTCCAGACCCTCGGCAAACTCTCGCTGGAGCAACCCTATGGCAACAAGGGTGGCACCAGGACCTTCGGTGAACTCGATCCAGTGACGGCGAGCGAAATGCTGCGCGGACTGGCGCTGCTTGCGGAAACGGCGGTGAAATGACCGTGCCAGCGCTCGATGCCCTGACACGGTGGCGCCTCGTCCTTGGCGAGGCGTCGGATGGGGCGTGCCGCTCCGCCGGCGGTGCACTTGCCGGCGAGACGCTCGCCATGGACGCGGCGCTCGACTGGCTGTACGGGCGCGAGGAGGAGGACGGCACGCGCAACATCGCGCGCCAGGGCGGACGCGGCGGCTCGGCGCTGACGACGCCGCAATGGATCAACGACATCCACCGGCTCTTCCCCAAGGAGACCATCGAGCGGCTTGAGCGCGACGCGATCGAGCGTTATGCGATCGACGACGTGGTGACGAACCCGGACGTGCTGGCGCGCGCCGAGCCGAACGAGACGTTGCTGAAAGCAGTGCTCCGCACCAAGCACCTGATGTCGCCCGACATCCTCGTCTTGGCACGCAAGCTGGTGCAGGAGGTCGTGCGCCAGCTGATGGAAAAGCTCAGCCGCGAACTGACGCTCGCCTTTTCCGGCGTGGTGGACCGGAGGCGGCACAGCCGGTTCCGCATCGCCAGCGACCTCGATTTCCGCCGGGTGGTGAAGGACAATCTCAAGCATTACGACCCCGAGACACGCAAACTGACGGTCGAAAGGCTGCATTTCTTTGCCCGCAACCAGCGGCACATGAAGACCTGGCAGATCATCCTGCTCGTCGACCAGAGCGGCTCCATGCTGGATTCGGTGATCCATTCGGCGGTGACCGCCGCCTGCCTTTGGGGGCTGCCGGGCGTTCGCACCCACCTCGTCGCCTTCGACACCAATGTCGTCGACCTGACGAAGGACGTTGACGATCCGTGCGAGCTGCTGATGAAGGTGCAGCTCGGCGGCGGCACGGACATACAGGGCGCCGTCGCCTATGCGGCCGGCCTCATCGAACAGCCTGAGCGGGCGATCGTCGTTCTCATCTCCGACTTCTACGAGGGCGCGAGCCCTGCCATGCTCGAACAGCGTGTCGCCTCGCTCACCGCCCAGCGCACCCTGGTGCTCGGCCTTGCGGCGCTCGATTCGGAAGCGGCACCCGCCTATGATCGCGAGATGGCCCGCCGGCTGGTTGCGGCCGGGGCGGAAGTGGGCGCGATGACACCCGGCGAGCTGGCCGGCTGGCTCGCCGAGAAGATCGGACGCTAGCGCATGGCCCGTTCCGACCTGATCGCGCTGACCGACGAAGGGCTCGTGCAGCTTTCCAATGCAGGCCTCGTCAAGCGGGCCGTTCGCGAGCTTGCGGCCGGAAGCGGACCCGCCATGGCGGAAGCGTCCGACGGCACGATCGAAGCCCGCTTTTCCGACGGCACGCTGACCCGGCTCACCCCCGGCCAGGGTCTCGCCGATGCGAGCTGCACCTGCCCCTCCTCAGGCGTATGCCGCCACCGCATCATGCTCGCCGTCGCCTATCGGGCTGAAGCGACGGGCTCGGATGCGCCGGCAACACCAAACTGGAACCCCGCCGCGCTGGACCCGGGCGTCTTCGAAGCAACGCTGGCACCATCGACGAAAGCGGAACTCTCCCGCCTCATGGCATCCCGCCACACGGTGCGGCTCGAATACGGACAGACGCCCACGGCGCATCTGCCAATGGCAAGCGTGCGCTTCCTCGTGCCGGATGACCTGTCCTATGCCCGTTGCGACTGCGTGGAAGGCCAGCGCTGCGCTCATATCGCGCTGGCAATCCGCGCCTTCCAGGCCGCCGAGGGCGGCAGGGAAACGGCGATCGGCGGCGGCCACGTCGTGGACAGCGGCGGCTCCAGGGACATGCTCCGCGAAGCGTGCGACGCGGTCGTTTCCCGCCTCATCGAGGCCGGTATCACGGCCGGGCCGGCTGCCTATGAGCAATCGCTTGCGGCCGCGCACCGCCATGCCGAGGCGCTCGGCGCGGCGCAGATGCTTCTCGTTCTCGGCGCGCTGCGCGAACAGATAGAGGCCTATGAAAGCAGGAGTGCCCGCTACGACGAGCGGGCCGTGCTCCGGCTTGCCGCAGAGCTTTTCGCCCGCACGCGGGCTGGCGACGCCGCCAGCGCGCTTGGCCTCGGCGAACCTTTCGAAACCGCCATGGGCAAATCGCGCCTCGTCTCGCTCGGCGCCCGGCTCCAGCAGGAGGGTACGGATATCCGCGCCTCCATCCTGCTCGCCGACAGCGACATGGGCGCCACCATGCTGATCGAGAAACTCTTTTCCCCGCTGCCCGCCGACCGCGAAACCTTCCAGGCCTCGGTGGTGCGCCGGCAGATGGCGCCGGGCCTGCCGGTTGCCGGCATCGGCCGCGGGCAGATCCTCACCAGCGTCGCACGCCGCCGTGCCGACGGCCTTCTCGGCCTCGGCAGCGGCAGCGGCGGGCGCACGCAGGTCATGCCGCGCGATGCGGTTTTCGCCTTTCCCCAGCCGCTCGCGACGACACGGCTTGCCGATGTCGCGGACGCGCTTTCCGCCCGTCCCATCGCACTGCTGCGGCCACGCAGGCTCTGCGATGCGGTGCATGTCTTCGAGGTCGAGGCGGTCCTCGGCCAGTCCTGGGCGCCCGGACGCCAGATATGGGAGGCTGCGGTGCGCCTCAAGGGCGACGGCGGCACGCTCTATCTGGAGCGCGAATTCGATGCCAGCGCTCCCGGTGCGACCGGCGTGCTGGCTGCCGCGCTTGACGGCGCGTGGGGCGCGCTCCGCCAGGTGGCCGGACCGGTGAGAATGGAAAGCGGCGCGCTCGTCTGCACGCCATGGTCGCTTTCGGCCGACCGTTTCATCGTTCCCGATCTCGATGTCGCCGAAGAGCAGGATAGCGTGATCCCCGCGGCGATGGATGCGCCGCCCGACCTGCTGGACGAGACGGAGCGGCTCCTCAGCGGCGTGCTGCACGCAGGAAGCCGCGCGCGACATGCCGTCGATGCCATCGCCACCTCGCTCCATGCTCGGCTTGACGGCGCCGGCTACCGCGCCATGGCCGAGCGGCTTTCCCTTTGGAAGAAAGCGCCAGCAACGGACCTCACCGATTTTTTCCGTGCCGCGATCTGGCTTTTGACAGTGCAGGAAAGCCGCGCATGGAGCCAGCCGACCTTTAGCGACCGTATCGAGTGACTAGAGAGATGTCTTTGCTCGCGAATTTATCGGTTTGTCCCGCCGTCTCCAACTTGCCGACACCATAAGCGAAACAATTTTCAGGCAGATCATGACATTTCCAACCATCACGCTTCCAGCCCGCGCTCTCACCATCAAGCGCGGGGTCATTTCCACGCCGCTCGCCTACTATTTCTCCACGCCGATCCTGCTGGTGATCGCCGTGTTCATGGTGATGACGGAAGGCCCGGGCATCCTTCGCGACTACAAGATCAGCCAGAACCCGCTTGTCCTCCAGAATGCCGATATCAACGGTAAGTGCACCACGCGCAAAGCCGTCTTCACCACCTGCGAAGTCGATCTCACCTATGACTACGACGGCCAGCGGTACGAGAAGGACGTCGAGGTGATGTTCGTCGATTTCCACACCGGCGACTACGAGACCGGCGCCGTGATTTCGGCGGACCAGCCGGATCTTGCCACGATCAGCCTCGGTCTCGACATGCTGTGGAACCGGATCATCACGCTTTCCGCCTTCGCCATCCTGCTGGGCGGCGGGTCGCTGGCGATGATCTTCCTGGCTTTACGCATACTGCGGGTGCGCGCACAATTGCGGCATCCAGCACTCCTGACGCCGATCCCTGTCGAGATCACGGCCATCGACAACAAGCGCAAGCGCTTGGCGGTCACCTATGCGGACAGGCTGAGCGAGCGGAAAACGAAACGCGTGGCCTATACCCGTTTCGAGGCCGGACAGGAACCGATCATCGTCGGCGATGCCGGCAACAACGCGGTGGCACTGGCGGTCTGGCACGGCAACACCGCCCTGCCCGTTCTTCTCGACGACCGGCTGGATCGGATCGACATGTCCGACCAGGAGCGCGCCGACGCGCTCGCACCGCTTTTGGCAGCCGCCGCGTCGGGCGCTGGCCAGCCGGCGGTCGCACGACCTGTCGCGACGCCGCCCAAGGGAATGTCCCTGGCACGGCGCGCTGGTCTATTTCTCATCGTGCTGGTTCTGCTCGTCGCCGGCATCTTCGGCTACTGGCTCTGGTACGTCACGAGCGCACCTTCACAGTACAATTCGCCCGGCATGGACATCAACAACATTATGCCCGAGGCGATCAACCGATGGGGTTGCAGCCAACTGCAAAAACGCTTCGGCGATGGACCGGCGCCATTCGGATGCACTGCCGCTGATTATCAGAGCTGGAAATAGCGAAAGCGCAACGCGCGTCGAAGCCCATGAGGAAGGTCATGGGCTTCGACAAACGCACAGCTCATCCTGCTCAGAATTCTTCCCAGGAGTCGTTCTGGACTGCGACGGCGGCCGAACCCTTTGTGCCAAAGGCGGTGGCGATGCGGTTGACCATGTTGCGGGCGGGCGAGTGCGAGGGAGCCGCCTTGGCGGCGGGTGCAGCCCGCCGCGCGGAGTGCCCCGCGGATGCGCCGCTTCCCAACTGGAACTGCCCGACCAGTTCACGCAGCCGGGTCGCTTCATTGGCCAGCGTCGCGCCAGCGGCATTGGCTTCTTCCACCATGGCCGCGTTCTGCTGGGTCACCTGGTCCATCTGGTTGACGGCCGTATTGACCTCCGTCAGCCCGATCGACTGTTCGCGCGACGACGTCGCAATTGCGTCCATGTGCTGGTTGATCGAGACGATATAACCTTCGATCGTTCGCAGCGCCTCGCCTGTCTGGCTAACCAGATGAACACCGTTTCCAACCTCGGCTGACGAATTGCGGATCAGGTCCTTGATTTCCTTGGCGGCCGTCGCCGAGCGTTGCGCGAGTTCGCGAACCTCCTGTGCGACCACCGCGAAGCCCTTGCCGGCATCGCCGGCGCGCGCGGCTTCGACGCCGGCGTTCAGCGCCAGCAGGTTGGTCTGGAAGGCGATGTCGTCGATGACGCCGATGATGCTGGAAATCTGGTTCGACGACTGCTCGATCTTGCCCATGGCATCGACCGCGTTCGCGACGACATCCCCCGACTGACGGGCGCTCTGGTTCGCCTGAATGGCGACCGTGCGCGCCTCGTCGACGCGCTTGGAGGAGTTGCCCACATTGGTCGTGATCTGGTCGAGCGCCGCGGCCGTTTCCTCCAGCGAGGCAGCCTGCTGCTCGGTGCGCTTGGAAAGATCGTCGGCGCTTTGGCTGATCTCACGCGATCCGCTGTCGATGGAGCCGGTCGCATCCGCAACAGCGGCCATCGTATCGCGCAGCTGCGCGACGGCGCGGTTGAAGTCGCTGCGCAGGCTTTCGAACTCTTCGGTGAACGGCTGGTTCAGCTGGATGCCGAGATTGCCAGAGGCGAGCTGTTGCAGCCCGGAGGCAAGGCCGTTGGTCGCCTGCGCCATCGCATCCCCGCGGACGCGGTCCTGCTCGGCGGCGAGACGCCGATGCTCCTCGGATTCACTGCGCTGGGCTTCCGCCTGGCGTTCCAGGTCACGCGTCTTCAGGCCATTGTCCTTGAACACCTTGACGGCGCGGGCCATCGCGCCGAGTTCGTCGCGGCGGGCATCGCCTTCGATAGTCGCCGTGAGATCGCCGGCAGCCAGGCTCGTCATCGTCCCCGTCAGGCGGCCGAGCGTGCCGGCCAGCGAGCGGGCGAAGAGAAGGAAGCCGAGAAGCGACAGCAGCGAAACCACAGCCGTGCCGATGACCGTCATCCACAGGGCCGTCTTTCCTTCGTCAACAATCGAGCTGACGTCGGACGCGATCTCCAGGATACCGATCTTGGCACCGGAATAATTGTTGAACGGCACCGCCTTGACGATAAAAGTCGCGTCGTTCGACACAACCTGCTTTTCAAGCGCCTCCCCGTCGAAGGCGGCCTTCAGGTCGTCGTCGGAGAGGAACACGGAATCGGTGGTCGAGGCCTGCTTTTCCAGCTTGCCGTCGACGAGGATATGGACCACGACAGCGCCGCCGATCCGTTTCGCAAGCGGCTCGAAATAGGCGTTCGCCAGGCTGGTCCCGACGTCGACAACGCCGACCGTCTGGCCGCCGCTGATGACCGGAGCCGAAGCGAACATGCTGACGGCCGTGCGGCCGGGCTCTATGCCCGCCACGAGCTTGCCGCTGGACAGCGCCTCCACAATGGTCTTGCGGCGCCCCTTCATGTCGTCGCCGAATTTGTCCGGCGTGTGGATGCGGGCGACGGCCTCGCCGTTCGCATTGACGAACGTCATCAATTGCAGGCCGCCGTCACGCACGACGGCAGGCAAGGTCGGTGCGTGCCGGGCGACAATCTCGTCGCGAGCGTTCCGGGTGATCAGGTCGGCAACCTCGGGCTCGCCCGCAACCATCAGCGCGAGGGCGGATGCGGCCTTGCGCTGGGCCGCCATGTCCGTTTCGATGAGGGCGAGGTCGCTCGCGATTTCGCGCTGCAAGGCGTCGTTGGTCGCGATCGATTGCCGATACCAGGCCGTGCCTCCGATCGCGACACTGGAAAACAGAACGGCTGCGAAACCGCAGGCCGTGATCGTCATCCACAGAGGACGTCTAATCTCGACTTCAGGCATTGAATCCCCACCTTGGCACAACTTGAGTTGCATTACTGATGAAGACTAATCCTTCAATTTTGAGTAAATTCTTCCAGGCGAAAAATGCATCGCAATTTCTTGTAGCCGGCAGGCCGTTTCAGCTCGCTATCGCCTCCCTCCTCCACTGGCGAAGCTTCGGCCCGAAGATCAGCCAGCTCACCAGAATAAGGTTCACGATGTTCCACAGGAAGCCGTGCAGGAAGGCGAGGCGATAGGAGCCGGTGGCGTCGAAGATATAGCCGGCCGCGAGCCCCCCGCAGGCCATGCCGAGCACGGTCGCCATCAAAACCAGGCTGATGCGGATGCCGGCCTCACGCGGCGGCAGGAACTGGCGGATGATCACCGCATACATCGGCACGATGCCACCCTGGAACAGCCCGAACAGGCCGGAGATCACATAGAGCGACGACCGGCTGTCGAAGAACAGATAGAGCAGCAGCGCCGCCGCCTGCATGGACGAGCCGAGGATCAGCATCGGGCCTGCGCCGATCCTGTCCGCCACGACCCCTGAAGCCAGGCGGCTGACGACGCCGAGCCCGAGCATCAGCGCGATGATCTGCGTGCCCACGGCCACGCCATAGCCGAGATCCCCGCAATAGGCGACGATATGGACCTGCGGCATCGACATCGCCATGCAACAGGCAAAGCCGGCGACGACGAGAATGGCCTGCAACACGTTCGGTTTCAGGCCGAGCTCATTGCGCGCCGCTTCGGTTGCGGCCTCGGCCTGCGCATAGCTGGCCGTCTGTACGCGCCGCTTCAGCAGCAAACCGATCGGGACCATCACCAGAGGGATGGACAGGCCGATGCCGATATGGGTGGCCCGCCAGCCTTGCGTCGCCTGGAAATGCTCGATGATCAGCGGCCATACCGCGCCGGAGAGATAACTGCCCGAGGCAGCAAAAGCGACCGCGAGCGCACGGTGCTTGCGGAACCAATGAGAGAGGTCGGAGATCAGCGGCGCGAAACCGGCAGCCGAACCAAGGCCGATCACCACCGACAGAGCGGCAAATTGCCAGATATTGCTGGTGAAGGCGGCCAGGACATAGCCGATGCAAAGCAGAAATGCCCCCAGCAACACAGGCAGGACGATGCCGACCCGATCGGCCAGGCGCCCCATCGCCACCCCGCCGAAGGCAAAGCCCAGCATGGTGCAGGTATAGGGCAGCGAGGCACCACCGCGCACCGTGTCGAACTCGATCTGGAGGGTCGGCAACAGCACCACGACGGACCAGTTGCCGACGCAGGCAACAGTGCCGAGAATGAGCGTAAGCACCAGCCGCAGCCAGGCATAAGCGGAATCGACCTCGCCGGAGCCAAGGTCCCCTGGCGCCCCAATTTGCTTTCCCGATAATGCCATGCTTGTCTCTCCTCGACTCAGCCTGCACACTGAACGTTCTTGGACTGCCGTCAAGGATCATCCGCTTTGGAGCGGCGCGGCATGAACAGCAGATCAACGCCTCAACGCGGCTTGAACTCGATAAGCAGCGATTTGAGTTCGATTTCGCGCACGCGGCGCGCGGCCTCGTCCGGGCTGACCCAGGCGATCGTGCGTTCGCCCTTTTCCTTGAACTTGTCGGCGAAGGTCGTGGCCTCGATCTGGAAGACATCGACGATGCAAGGGGCGACGTCGCCGTCGTCCAGCAGTTTCAGATAGGTGTAGCAACCGACGGGTTTCTTGCGGATCTTTCCGCTAATGCCGGCTTCCTGCAAGGCTTCGATCGCCGCCGCCTCGAACGGCTTCTTGCCTTTCATGGGCCAGCCCTTGGGAATGATCCAACGGCCGCTGTCGCGCGAGGTGACGACCAAGAGCTCGAAACCCGATCCGTCCGGCACATAGCGAAAGCACAGGGCACCATATTGCTGGCGAAACGCCCCCGAAAACAGCTTCTCGGGGGTTTCGGCGAGCTTCTGCAAAAGCGTTTTGGATTTGGAGGCCTTCGGCGCCTTCGCCTTCTTGATCGCTTTCGGCTCCTCATCCGCGGGGCAATTCGGCCACTTCACCGCACCTGCAGGGGCAAGGCGACGAGAGCGGGGTTGTCCATTCCATACGCGAACGATGCGGGCGAAGACAAGTTGCAGCGGCGTGCAGGCAGGAGAATTGCTTGTGGGCTGTGATGTCAGCCACGCTCCTTGCGCACGATGTCCATGAACGCCGTCGCCCGCTGCGGATCGACCGCATTCCAGGTATGGCCATCGACTTTAAGCGAGGAGCCCACGACGCAACCATCGGCGACGTTCAGCACATCGATCACCGTGGCATGTTTCACGCCCGTATTGGCGAGCACCGGGGTATCCGGCAGCGCGTTCTTCACCGATTGCAGGTCGACCATTTTCGCCGATTCCCCGGTAATTGCACCCGAGACCAGAACGGCATCCGGGATGGACGAGAAAACGGCCGAACGCGCCCGATCCGCCAGGGGACGATTGTCGATCGAAGCCGCGAATTCCGCCGAGACATTGTTGAGAATGACCAGGTCCCTGCGGTCGAGTTGCCGCGCACGCCGCATGGCGCGGCCGGCATTCGGGGTCCACGGCCCCATATCCGAGGCATAGGTGCCGGTAAAAATCTCGCGCACGAACGATGCGCCGGTCGCCGCGGCCAAGGTGACGGTGCTGTCCGGGTCCCACAGCACATTCACGCCGAAAGGTTTTTCGATCTTCTCGACAAGACGTCCGATGACGAACGCCATGGCCGAGGTGGTGGCGATATCGACCTTCAGTTCATAGGGACGATCGTTTTCATTCCCGAACATCACGGCATCGACGCCTGCCGCCTGCAAAGCCTCCAGATCCTTCAAGGCGCCGTGGTAGATGCCTTCGATCCCGGCATCGGCATCGTAAAGCGGCGTTCCGGGCATCGGGTTCAAATGAACCATTGCGATGACCGGTTTAATGCCGGGAAAAAGCTGGGCGAATTTCGTCATTATGTACTCCGTTGTCCGCCAGCCGAAGGCACGGGCGGCGATGATTGCAGGGGAAAGGGCTCCGTTTTCCGGTATTCGGTCAGTCCGGCCTGCCTGTCGATACCCACTTGAACATAACCAAACAAAAATCTTTTCAGCGCGCAACAAAAATGTTTTATTATGTTCGAAATAGCCAAAAAATATGTTTTATTATGTTCGATACGTGCCGACTTCCCACACTGAACGCCGGAAATCCTGGGAGAACGCCTGATAGATGTGCTACCCGCTGGGAAACAAAATGCCCCGCCAGACCTTGAGACAGGCACACAGATGACGCAGCCCGAACAAAAGATTGCCACCTCCCCTTCGTTCGCGCGAGACCGCACACGAGCGCCGGCACGCGCGCGCCTGGCCCGTATTCTGGAAAGGCTGAACGAAGGCGGATCGATCTCGGTCACGGATATCGCGCAGGAATTTGGCATTTCGGACATGACCGTGCGCCGCGACCTGGCAGAGCTGGAGCGCGACGGATTGCTCGAACGCGTTCATGGCGGCGCGGTGGGGCTGAAGCGCGGGCCGCTTGAGGTGATCGACGATGCCGAGCCGGCTTTCGAGGCCCGCACGCGCCAGAACGCCGAGCGCAAGGCCCGCATCGCGCAGGCCGCCGCCCGTCATGTCGCCGGGCGCAAAGCGATCGCCTTCGACCTCGGAACGACGGTTCTGGCTGCGGCCAATGCGATCGTAAGGGCCGGGCCGGACCCGCAACTGCGCGCCTTCTCCAACAGCCTGCATGTCGGCATGACCATGGCGCGGGCCGGCGTCGCCACCTACATGAGCGGCGGCCTGATCCGCGCCGAGGAAATGTCGCTGACCGGCAAGGAGGCCGTGGACGGGTTCTCCCGCTATTATTTCGACGTCGTGCTGCTCGGCGCCTCGGGCATGACGGCCGAAGGCGTTTTCGATTATTCGCCCGAGGAGGCGGCGGTAAAGTCCGTCTTCCTTCAGCGCTCGGCCGAGCGTGTGCTGCTGATGGACAGCAGCAAGTTCCGCCGGATTTCGACGGTTCTCATCGCCACGCTTTCTGAAATCTCGACGCTGATCACCGATGCGCCGCCGCCGCCGGACCTTGCCACCGTGCTGGCCTCGGCGGGCGTACGCGTGCTCGTCGCCGATCCCTCGCACCTTCCGGAACGATCCCTGGAATGACCGTTTTTCTTGGCCTCGACATCGGCACCACCTCGACCATCGGCATCCTTGTCGATACCGCAGGCAACATCCTGTCGCTCGCTTCGCGGCCGGTGACACTCTACTCCGAGAAACCGGGATGGGCCGAAGAGGAAACGGAGCAGTGGTGGCAAAACTGCTGCGCGATCATCCCGGACCTGCTGGCCCAATCGGGCATCGAGGCCACGCGCATAGCAGGAATCGGCGTGGCGGGAATGCTCCCCGCAACCGTGCTGCTGGACGATGCAGGGCGTCCGCTGCGCCGGTCTATTCAGCAAAGCGACGCTCGTGCCGGAACCGAGGTCGAGGATATCCGGCGCGAAATCGACGAGGCCGCCTTTCTCGAAGCGGCCGGTTGCGGGGTGAACCAACAGCTTGTCGGCGCCAAGATCCGCTGGCTCGCGCGGCATGAGCCGGAGATGCTGGCCCGGGCAAAGACGTTGCTCGGCTCGTACGACTACATCAATTTCCGGCTGACCGGCAAAGCGGCGGTCGAACAGAACTGGGCGCTTGAGGCGGGGATCATCAATCTTGCAAGTGGTGCGATCGATCTCGCCCAGGCGGAAAGAACCGGAATCCCCAAGCACCTGCTCCCGCAGCTGATCAAGTCCTCGGCAATTCTGGGCCGGGTCACCGCAGCATGTGCCCGCGAGACCGGACTTGCAGAAGGCACGCCGGTTGTTGGCGGCGCGGCCGACATGATCGCGTCCTGTCTTGGCGCGGGCGTCGTGAGCAATGGTGACGTGCTTCTCAAATTCGGGGGCGCCGTGGACATTCTGACTGCGACCGACGTGCTCCGTCCCGATCCACGCCTCTTTCTCGATTACCATCTGGTCCCCGGCCTCTGGATGCCGAACGGCTGCATGTCGACCGGCGGGTCCGTGCTGAACTGGTTTGTCGACACGTTTGCGGGCGCAATCGGACCCTTGGACGGCTCGCGCCATGCGGCACTGGATGCAATAGCCGCCGACCGCCCGGCCGGGGCTTTGGGCCTGACCTTCCTGCCCTATCTGCTCGGAGAAAAGACCCCGCTGCACGATCCCTGGGCACGGGGTTCGCTGAACGGACTGACGCTGTCGCACGATCTCGGCCATATCTGGCGCGCGGTGCTGGAATCCTATGCCTATGCAATCCGCCACCATATCGAAACCTTCAATGAGGCAGGGCATCGGACCAGGCGTTTTCTTGTCTCGGATGGCGGAGCGAAATCCTCCGTCTGGATGGGCATCGTCTCCGACGTTCTCGGCCAGCCGCTGCAACGCCTCACCGGACATCCCGGCTCCTGCCTTGGAGCAGCATGGGTTGCCGCCGTCGGCCTCGGCGCCGCAGAATGGAATGGCATCGCCGCCTTCACCACCAGGGACACAATGTTCAATCCAACCCCGGGCAACCGCGAAACATACGACCGCGGCTACGCCGCCTTCCGGGACCTCTACCGCCGCCTCCAAGGCGTGCAATCATGAGGGTCAGCCGTTGACGCTGGCTGAGATGGAATTGCGTCGCTAGCTCGTTCTCGGCGCCATTCCCGACGACGTTTGATCGCATAAGGACCGGCGCGACAACGTGGAGTATGTGCTCGGCGAGAGAATGACGGATTTTCTCGAAACCACGAATGATCAGGCTTAATCGCGCCTTGACACTGCAAAAATTCCGTCGTTACATGTTGCATGTTATAACAAGAAACGAGCGATCGACATGCAACCACCCTTGTACGTGAAGATCCTGACGCACCTCGTTCTGGGGCTCGCGAGCGCCGTCATTCTGCTGCCGCTTCTGTGGGTTCTGAGGACCTCATTCGTCGATCGCGTCATCGCCTACAAGCTGCCGCCGGAGCTCTTCTTCACGCCGACACTCGACAATTATCGGACGATCCTGACGGAGATGGAATTCGGTAAGTTCTTCCTGAACAGCATGGTCGTCGCATCGACGTCGACGCTGTTGGCGGTCATCATCGGGGCGATGGCGGCCTATGCGATCGATCGGTACAGGGCTGGCGGCAGCGCTATGCCGATGATCATCCTCGCGACACAGATGATGCCGCCGATCGTCCTCGTCATCCCTTTCTTTCTGATCTTCAAGAATATCGGCCTGACGGATTCGCGCCTCGGCCTGATATTCGCCTATCTCGCATTCAACCTGCCCTACGTCGTCTGGCTGCTGCTGAGTTTCATGAAGCGTGTGCCGCGGGAGCTTGACGAGGCAGCTCTCATCGACGGGTGCACGCCGCTGACGGCCTTCGTGCGGATCGTGGTTCCGGCGATGCTGCCCGGCATCGGCGCCGCGACGATCCTCAGCTTCGTGCTCTGCTGGAACGAGTTCCTTTTCGCCCTGATGCTCACCGGCCAGCAGACGAAGACCTTGCCGGTTGCGGTCTCAAGTCTAGTGACCCAGCAGGGAACGGCAATCGGCGCAGTAAGTGCCGCCACCATCCTTGCCATGCTTCCCATGGCGCTCCTCTATTTCGCAGTCCGCCGGTTTCTGGTGGCGGGGCTCAATGCGGGCGCGGTCAAAGGCTGAACGAATAACAAGACAGAACGGAGCAAAAAGCTCCGCAACCCCTTCAGATGGAGAACGTTTATGTCACGGTTTTATAAGGCCAGCCTGCTGGCCACGGTTGCTTGCGTCCTTGGTGCCACGTCCGCCTTCGCCAATCCGGCAGAGGTCTGCAAGGACGTGACCCTGAACATGTTGCTTGAAACGGTTCCAGACACCGTCGCGCTACAGAAGGTCGCCCCGGAATTCGAGGCGCTTTCGGGCGCGAAGGTCAACATCGAGGCCGTCAACTACTCGCTCATGCATGAAAAGCTGGTCCCGAGCCTCACGGCCTCGTCCGGCGCCTACGACGTCCTCGTCGTCGACAGCTACTGGGTCGGCGAATTCGTCACGGCAAAATGGATCCAACCGCTCGACGAACGCATCGCCAAGGATGGCGTCGATACGTCCGTCTACTTCCCGGCGCTGATGGATATCAACGGCAAGATCAAGGGAACGACCTATATGCTGCCGTTCTGGCAGTATGCCATGGGCCTTCTCTACCGCAAGGATATCGTGGAAGCGCCAGAATTCCAGGCGGCTTACAAGACCGAGTTCGGCCGCGACTGGCGCCTGCCGGAAACGCTCGAGGAATATGCGGAGCTTGCGAAATGGGCGGGCAAGTTCACGGGCAAGGCGGGCGCTGCCATGTCCGGCCAGCGCGCGGACCCCGTCGTCATGGAAGCAACGAACTACGTCTTTTCGCTGGGCGCCGATTTCTACAATCGCGAGGACTGGGTGCCGACCTTGAACTCCCCAGAAGGAATCAAGGCTGTCACCGTCTACGCGGATCTGATCAACAATGCCGCGCAACCCGGCGCCCTGGGCGCCAATTTCGACGACGTCGCCAATGCCCTCAAGCAGGACAAGGCGGTCTTCGCGATCACCTACCTCTTCCTGATGCCGACGCTCCAGGATCCGAAGGAGTCGCTCGTCGTAGACAAGATCGGCTTTGCCAGGATGCCGGGCGAAGACAGTCTGCTTGGTGCATGGGGATGGGCCGTTCCGAGCAATGCGTCAAACCCGGATTGCTCCTGGGAGTTCATCAAGTGGGTGGAATCCAAGGACATCGCGCTGAAGCGCGGTATCGCAGGCGGCCAGCCGACGCAGACCTGGATCTATGAAAACGCCGACTTCATCAAGGCGTGGCCGGCGATGGCAGCGGTCGGTGACGCGCTCGCCCATGCGAAGGGCCTTCCGGTCATGTCGCGTGCGACCCAGCTTGTCGAAGTGTTTGCGGAAGTGATGGGCGACGTGCTGGCGAACGGCACCGATCCCGCGACGGCCATCACCAATGCGGAAGACAAGCTCGCGGCGCTTACCCGAGGCGATCCGCTCCTGAAGTAAGCCAGGCTCTGCCTGCGCTCACGCCCGCCGCCACGCTCGAACTGGCGGCGGGCCGGTCTGACTGTAGCTGGATCATGATGACATGAAATCTGCGACCACCTCCATGAATCTGCGGGCGCCACACCTCGCTCGAAAGGGCGACGAACTTTCCCTCGGTTTCTACAAGTTCGTCTTCATGACGCCGACCATTCTCGTCATGATGCTGGTCGTCGCGGCGCCGTTGCTCTACTCGTTCTACCTCAGCCTGCACGAGTATATCGTGACCTATGGCCAAGGACCCTTTATCGGCCTCGGCAACTACGTCCTTCTGATGGGACGGGAGTTTGCGGGCGTCTCATGGGTCACGATGAAACTCACGGTCAGCGTGGTGGTGATCGAGTTCCTGATCGCCTTCAGTCTGGCGCTCCTGCTCAATCAATCCTGGCTGCGGTTTCGCGAGTTCTACCTCGTCATCCTGATGCTTCCCATGCTGATGACGCCGGTCGCCGTCGCGCTGATGTTCCGGTTGATGTTCAATCCAAATCTCGGGATTATCAACTGGCTCCTGAGCCTCGTCGGCATCCCAGCACAGGGTTGGTTCGGAGATCCGAACCTGGCGCTCGCGACCGTCATCTTCGTCGATGCCTGGACCGAGACGTCGCTGATGCTGATCATGCTCTATGCCGGCTTGCGGTCGCTGCCGCAGGATCCGGTCGAGGCGGCACGGATCGATGGCGCGAATGCCTGGCAGATCCTCCGGCACGTCACGCTGCCGACGCTCCGACCCGTCATCCTTGTCACGCTGCTGATCCGCATGATCACGGCCCTAAAGAGCTACGACCTCATCTATATCCTCACCCAGGGCGGCCCCGGAAAGACGACAGAAACGATCAGTTTCTATGCCTATCGCCTGGGCTTCCGCTTTCTCGATATCGGGCAAGCCGCGGCCGTCTCGTTCATCCTGCTTATTGCCGTCGTTGCGCTCACGCTCGTCCTGCTGCGCATACTGAGGGAGAGGTAAGATGGAAGAGAATTCAACCGGCAAGCGCCGCTGGCACCGCTTCGAGGAATGGGATGCGCGGCCGCTCAGGCTGGACAGCTTCGCGGACGAGAACCCGGAGGATGGCTTCGCCGTATTCCACAGTCCCTATGATCCAAGCCCGAGCCTGCGGCTTGCACCGGACGGCTCCGTGCTGGAGATGGACGGGCGCCTTGCTGCGGATTTCGACATCCTCGACGCATTCATCGCCCATCACCACATCGACCCCGCCGTCGCGGCGGAAGCCATGGCGATGGACAGCGCGCAAGTGGCGCGCATGCTGGTGGACATCAACGTGCCACGCGCCCGCCTGGAGCAGCTTGCGCGGGGCATGACGCCGGCCAAACTCACCGACGTGCTGGGTCACCTGAACGCGCTGGAGACCACATTCGCCTATTCGAAAATGCGCCAGCGACACAGCCCCGGCAATCAGGCGCATGTCACCAATGCAAAGGATGACCCGCTGCAGCTTGCGGCGGATGCGGCAATCGCCGTCGCGCTCGGCTTCGATGAAATCGAGACGACGATGCGGGTGGCGGGCAATGCCTGGGCGAACGCGCTCGCCTGCACCGTCGGGGCGGCCGCCGGCCGGGGAAGTACGCTCTTCCAATGCTCCATCGAGGAGGCAGAAGAGCTGAAGATCGGCCTTGCGGGCCTTGCGACCTATGCGGAAACGGTCTCGGTCTACGGCACCGAGCGGTCCTTCGTCGACGGCGACGATACGCCCTGGTCGAAAGCCTTCCTGACGGCCGCCTATGCCTCGCGCGGCATCAAGGCGCGCTGCACATCGGGCGCATCGTCGGAACTCCTCATGGGGTTCCATGAGAAGCGCTCCGTGCTTTATCTCGAAGCGCGTTGCCTTTGCCTCCAGCGGGCGATGGGCGTGCAGGGCACGCAGAACGGCGGCATCGACGGCGCACCGCTCACGGCCTCCATGCCGGCGGGCGTTCATGAACTCCTGGCCGAGAACTTGCTTGCCGTCTGGCTCGGGCTCGAATGCGCGTCCGGCAATGATACCCGGATCTCGGAATCGGAAATCCGCGTCGGGGCCAAGATCACGCCCTACCTGCTTGCCGGCTCTGATCTCATCACATCGGGTTTCGGCTCGATAAAAGCCTATGACAATTCGTTCAACCCATCGCTATTCAACAGTGAGGAGCTTGAGGACTACCTCGTCCTCCAGCGCGATTTTCAGGTAGATGGCGGACTTGTGCCCATCATGGAGGACGACGCCCTTCAACTCCGCCGCCAGGCTGTCGATGCCTTGAGCGACGTGCTGGAGGAGCTTGGGCTCGCTCAGGCCGATCAGGCCATGAAGGAGAGCGTCGTCCATGCCTCGGGATCGAACGAGACTGAGACGTTTTCGCCGGCAACGACGCTGGCAATCAGCAACAGCATTGCTGCGCGCGGGCTGACCGCGCTCGACATCATTCGGGCACTGGCGAAGCGCGGGCATGGGCGGCTGGCGGAGAACGTGCTTGTCATGCTGCGCCAGCGCGTGAGCGGTGACTACCTCCAGACATCCGCGGTGATCCGTGACGGCAAGGTCCTCAGCGCCGTCAACGAACCGAACGACTATACGGGACCGGGGACAGGCTACCGCATGAGCCCCGAGAAATGGAACCGCATCAAGTCGATCCGCGGCACGATCAATCGCGAGCACGTGCTCAAGGCGGAAGGCCGCCATGAGGCGCCGACCGGCACGCCGACGCTCTATGGCATTGGCCGGGCGGAAAACGGCCGCGATCCGCACGAAGTCGTCATCGGCATCAGTCCCGCGTTCGGCGAGCGGCTGCACCAGACGACAGCGGGCCACGCAGTCACCGATGTGCTGGACGCGCTCTATTCCGGCATTCTCTCCGGCGGCGGGCTGCCGCGGGTGGTTCGCATCATGCACACCGCCGACACGTCGTTTCTGGGGCTGACGGCAGCGCGCCTGTCGGGTTCGGGCTACGGCATCGGCATCCAGGCCAAGGGCACCGCGATTATTCACCAGCGTGACCGGCTGCCGCACCTAAACCTGGAGCTTTTTTCCAACGCGCCCCTCGTGACGATCGAACACTATCGACGGATGGGCCAGAACGCGGCGCGGATGACCTGGGGCGAGGTTCCCGAGCCGGTCATCGTCACGAATGACGGGCAGGCGCTCAGCGCCCGGTTCCACACGAAGGTCGCACTTCTCTACGCGATCGAGACCGAGATGACGGTGCCCGGCGCCGAGCCGGTCGACCAGTATTTTGCGACACCGGAGCGCAACGCATGAACCAGCCGCAAAACCACGCCGATATCTATCCGCTCTCCGAGAAGGCGCCGGAACTCGTCAGGACCACGACCGGCCTCCCTCTCAAGGACTTCACCCTGGAGGCGGTGCTGGAGGGCCGGGTCGGCGCCGCCGACCTCGCCATCACGCCGGAAATCCTCAGATTGCAGGCTGGGATCGCACGAGCATCCGGGCGCGACAAGCTGGCGGAGAATTTCGAGCGCGCCGCAGAGCTCGTGGCCGTGCCGCAGGACTTGCTGCTCAGCACATACGAGCTTTTGCGGCCCGGTCGGGCTGGCTCCCCGGCGGTGCTTCGCGAGCGAGCACAGGCCCTGCGGAAAGAATTCGGCGCCGAACGCATCGCCACGCTGATCGAGGAAGCAGCTGATGTCTATGACCGGCGCGGCCTGTTCTCAAAGAGATTTTAGGAAAGGGACGACCTTGGCCCAAGTGGAAGTCGTTGGACTGTCGAAGAGCTTTGCAACAGTCAATATCATCGAAGACCTGAACCTGAAGATCGCGGATGGTGAATTCGTCGTGCTTGTCGGACCGTCTGGATGCGGCAAGACGACCTTGCTGCGGATGATCGCGGGCCTTGAAGCCTCGAGTAAGGGCGAAATCAGGATCGGCGACCGCGATGTCACCCGGCTTTCGCCGAAAAACCGCGATATCGCAATGGTGTTTCAGTCCTATGCCCTCTACCCCCACATGACGGCTGCCGAGAACATGGGTTTCAGCCTCAAGCTGGCAGGTGTGCCGTCCGCTCAGATTTCCGAGCAGGTGCAGCGCGCGGCAAAACTCCTGCATATCGAGCATCTTCTCGCCAGAAAGCCGAAGGATCTCTCCGGCGGCCAACGCCAGCGGGTGGCTATGGGCCGCGCGATGGTGCGCCAACCGGCGGTCTATCTGTTCGACGAACCGCTTTCCAACCTCGATGCACAGCTGCGCACGACGATGCGTGCCGAGATCAAGCGGATGCATCTCGAAGAGAAGCAGACTGTGGTCTACGTCACCCATGACCAGATCGAGGCGATGACGCTTGCCGACCGCATCGTCGCCATGCGCGACGGCAAGATCGAGCAGATCGGAAGTCCCGACGACCTCTACAATCGTCCCGCGTCGATTTTCGTCGCCCGCTTCATCGGCTCACCTGCCATGAACGTGCTTCCGGCGACCATCCGTGATGGCAAGATCGTCGTCGAGAACGGCCCGTCCTTCGATTTGCCACAGGCTTTCCAAGGGCTGGGCGCACGGGACGGACGCCACATTCTGCTGGGCATTCGCCCGGAGGCATTCCATCTCAATCCGCCTTCGGAAAACGCGCCGGCTTTCGAGATGACCGTGTCGCTCATCGAGCCCTGCGGCGCCGAAGTCTACGTGATCGGCGAGGTCGCCGGGCGCGATGTCACGATCAGGCTGAGCCCGGGCACGCAGCCTGCCCGCGGCGAGACAAGGCGGATCTACGCTGATCCCCTCGCCCTGCACCTCTTCGACAAAGACAGTGAACTGACACTGCGGACATAGGAGACAGCCATGGCCAAACCCCTTCTCGACGGCAAGGTCGCTCTGGTGACGGCGGCTGGATCCGGCATCGGGCGATCTTCCGCGCGTATCCTCGCCGCGCACGGTGCGCGCGTCGTGGTTACGGATCGCGATGTGGCCAGCGCCGAGGAGACGGCGTCCAGCATCGTCGCCGACGGCGGGCTGGCGCAGGCGCATGCCCTCGACGTCACGGACGAAGCGGCCATCGCGTCATTGCTGGATGCCGTGGTGAAGGCGCATGCCGGATTGCACATCTTGCACAACCATGCCGGCATCCAAGTGGCGGGCGCGCTCGAACAAATCGACAGCAACGATATGCGCAAGTCTTATGAGGTCAACGTCGTCGCACAGTTTGCAGCCTGCCGCGCCGCGCTGCCACACATGCGCGCACAAGGCGGCGGCGTGATCCTCAACACGGCGTCCAATGCCGGCGTCTTCCTCGACAAGGGGATGCTTGCCTATATCACGACGAAATCGGCGGTCATCACCATGACCAAGCAGATCGCCCTCGACTATGCAAAGGACGGCATTCGCGTCAACGCCATCTGCCCCGGATGGGTCGATACTTCGTTCAACGGACCTTATGAAACCCAGCTTGGCGGCCGGGCGGCGCTCGAAAAGGTCGTGCGCGATCTGGTTCCCATGGGCCGCTTCGGCCACCCCCAAGAGATCGCCGAGGCCGTTCTCTTCCTGTGCTCCGACCGCTCCGCCTTCATCACGGGCCATGCGCTCGTGGTGGACGGTGGTGAATGCCTGGCCGGTGGCAGCAACTCGTCGGTGTGAAGATCCCGGTGCCAATCGATGAGAGGCGCCAAATGAAGGAAATCGTTCTTGCAAAGTCAAATCAATCGGGCCGCCGGCGGTGAGAGCAGCGCACTGCCTCCGGTCCTCGCCACGACGGATCCGGCCCGCGCGCCGGACAGGACAGGCGGGGAAGGACACTCTCTGCTTGCGAGCTCCGGCCCCAGGATCAGCCCAGGCGATGCGGCCGATCTCGCTCGCCAGTTCTACGGTGTGGACGGCAAGGTCCGCATGCTTTCCTCGGAGCGGGACGCCAACTTTCACATCCAGCTTCCCGGCGGCGAGCAGGCTCTGCTCAAGGTCAGCAACTCGATGGAAGACAGGGCCGAGACCGGCATGCAGACCGCAGCCTTGATGCATATCGCGGCGGTCGATCCGGGCCTGCCCGTGCAGCGTATCCACGCGGCAAAAGACGGCTCTGCCTGGGTTCTCATCGACGGTCCGTTCGGCGACCGTCACATCGTGCGCCTGATGTCCTATATCGAAGGCACAATGCTAAGTGTTGCCGAGCCGTTGCCGGGCCTGCACTTCGAGATCGGCCGCACCCTTGCACGGCTCACTCGGGCGCTGCGCGGCTTCTTCCACCCTTCCAGCGGCCGCTTCCTGCAATGGGATATCAAGCATGCCGGCAGGCTGCGGCCAATGCTCGAGGCCATCGACGAGCCGGCGCTGAAGGCAAGGGTCGCCCGGCTGCTTGAACGTTTCGATACCGAGATCGGGCCGCGCCTACCACATCTGCGTGCGCAGACGGTGCACAACGACTTCAACCCGCACAACATCGTCGTCGACGGCCCGCATGCCGCGCGTGTCACCGGCGTCATCGACTTTGGTGACATGGTGACGACACCGAATGTTTGCGATCTCGCCATTGCCTGCTCCTACCATCTCATCGGCGAAACCGGCTCGCTTAAGCCCGTTGAGGATCTGGTCGCGGGCTACGCCTCGGTCCTTTCCCTTGAACCCGAGGAGTTGGACCTGCTTCCGGATCTGATCCGCCTGCGCCATGCCACCACGCTTGCCATCACGTCCTGGCGTGCACGGAAATACCCGGAAAACGCAGCCTATATCCTTCGCAATGCCGCCGCATCGCGCCGCGGCCTGGAGATCCTCGATTCCCTCGATCCCTCCGCGACGAACGACGCCCTGGCGCGTGCTGCGGCGCGAGGCACCTTAACGGCAAGTGCAGGAAACAACTGACCATGAGCATGGTGAACGCATTCGACCCCACCCGCGTCGGCACGCTTGATCCCGCAGATCTAGGATTGATCAAGCGCCGGGAGAAAGCCCTCGGGCCAGCCTACCGGCTGTTCTACGAGGAGCCCCTGCACCTGGTTCGCGGCGAAGGCGTTTGGCTTTACGACAAGAACGGCAGGGCCTATCTCGACGCCTACAACAACGTCGCCTCGGTCGGACATTGCCATCCCAGGGTCGTCGACGCGATCTCGCGCCAGGCCAGCACGCTGAACACGCATACGCGCTACCTGCACGATGGCGTGGTCGACTATGCCGAACGGCTGCTGGCCACGATGCCGTCCGCACTCGGCCATATGATGTTCACCTGCACCGGCTCGGAGGCGAACGACCTCGCCTTGAGAATAGCCCGCGCCTTCACCGGCCGGCAGGGCGTCATCGTGACAAGCCTCGCCTATCACGGCCTGACGGAGGCCGTTGCAGAAATCTCGCCCTCCCTCGGAAACCATGGGCCGCGCAGCGGGCGGGTGCGGTTCATCCCCGCCCCGAACGCCCTTTTCGTTCCTCCGGCCGAGCAGGGCGCCAAGCTAGCAGCCGATCTCGCGGCCGCCATCGCCGCCATGCACGAAGATGGGATCGAGCCTGCGGCCTTCATCGTGGACACCATCTTTTCGAGCGACGGCCTCTATCCCGATCCGGCCGGATTCCTGGCGCCGGCCGTCGATCTCATCCGCAAGGAGGGTGGCCTGTTCATTGCCGACGAGGTGCAGCCGGGTTTTGCCCGTACGGGTGAAACCTTCTGGGGCTTCCAGCGTCACGGCGTGGTGCCGGATATCGTCACGATGGGCAAGCCCATGGGCAACGGCTTTCCGGTCGCGGGCATTGCGCTGAAGCCGGATCTCGTGGCGGAGTTCGGCGCCAAGGCGCGCTACTTCAACACCTTCGGCGGCAATCCCGTAGCCTGTGCCGCGGGCATGGCCGTGCTGGATGTGATCGAAGACGAGGGCTTGCAAGCCAATGCGCGCAATGTCGGTCGCCATCTCAAGAACGGGCTGGCGGCGCTCGTCGCCGGCCGGGACGACATAGCCGATGTCCGCGGTGCAGGCCTCTTCCTGGCAGTCGAATGTGTCCTACCTGCGGAAGACCGGGCGCCGAATGCCCGACTTGCCGCCTCGCTCGTCAACCACCTTCGCCGCAACGGCGTCCTGATCAGCGCTACCGGCCCGGGTGCGAATATCCTCAAGATCCGCCCGCCACTCGTCATGAAACAGAACGACGCCGACCATTTTCTCGCAGCGGTCGAGACCGCCTTGAAGGCATCGAGCGACGGCAGCTAGCGGTTCGAATAGCGCCGGTTCGCCTGCAACTTCCATTGCATATCGGGCGGAGCTAGCTGGAGGGGGATTTTTTTGATATTGGCCACCCGATATCGGAGAGCTGTATGGGAAAGATCGAGAACAGGACCCTGAATGAGCGCGCTTACGATGAAATCAAGCGCTCGCTAATCGCCGGACATTTTCGTCCGAGCGATGTCCTGGTGACCCGTACTCTCGCCGAATATTACGGCATTTCGACAACGCCGGTCCGCGAGGCGCTCCAGCGGCTGGTTGGCGAGCGTCAGCTCGTCCTTTTGCCGAACCGCTCGGTTGCCGTCCCGGCATGGGATGTCGAGAAGTATCTCGAGCTCGCCCGCATCCGTCGTGAACTCGAAGGGCTGGCCGCCGAACTGGCGGCTGCCAACATCACCGACAAGAAGATACGGGCTCTCGAGAAGGTGCTTCTCGACATCGAAAAATCCATCTCGGCCAAAGACATCTCGGCCTATGTGAACCTGAACCAGCAGTTCCATTTCGCGATCTACGAGAGCGCGAATTCACCACGCTTGCTGCAGATGATCCAGGACGTCTGGGGCCAGGTCGGCCCTTACTTCCTGGAACTGTTCAGCGATCCTGTCTACGAGTCCGTCGCAAACACCGAACACGTTCTCATTCTGGAAAGCCTGAAGGCAAGGGATGGCGCCGGCGTTCGCAAACATATTGTCGCCGATATCGCCAGCGCAGCCGAAGTGTTGGAACCGCGTATTCAGGAGCTGGCGTCTAAGGACGATCGCGTGCTCATAGGCTCGCTCCGTCTATGACAGATCGCCACACGTGCAACGGCGTTTGAAGATTCTCAGGCCGTTATTTCTTGCAAATAGCTGCGCCAGCCGCGGTGGGCCGTGATGTCGAGGGCGTCCGTGACGGCGGAAGCTTCGACGACGAAGCCTTTTGCCGAGCTTCCGTCCTCCAAGGCCAGCGTGCCGATTCCGAGCGGGGCGGGAATTGCGGCGACGAAGCGGCCGAAGGCGTCGGGTGACAGGCTCCACACCTCCACCTCGATGGAGCCGCCGGCGGCGTCCGAGACGCGCAGCAGTCCTGGTTTCGGCGGCACGGTGCCGGCGAGGGAGAAGAGGCGGTATGCTGCGGTCGTGCGGGTTTCGCGCAGGAAATGGGCGCCGAGTGCCTTGAGCTCTCCGTTGAGCGGCATGCCGGAGAGATGGGCACCGACCACAACGAGCTCGATCCGGTCTTCTGGGGAGATGGACAGGGCGAGCTCGGCTTTCGGAAGCGCCCACGCGGTGGCGCCGAGCGCCAGCCCGCTGCGTTCGTGGAGATCACGCGCCAGGGAAGCGACGAGGCCATCCTTGCCGGCCGGCCCGAGCAGCGTGATACTGGCCGGCAGTCCGTCCGTGCGCTTGCCGGTCGGCACGGCCATGCCGCAGAGGTCGAGCAGGTTGACGAAATTCGTATAGGTGCCGAGACGGGAATTTTCGCGGATTGGTTCGGCCGCGAGTTCGGCCAGCGTGAAGTGCCGCGGCGCTGTCGGGACGCACAGCAGATCGACCGAGGCGATCAGCGGCTCCACCTTTTTCTTCAGCGCCTGCAGGGCATAGAAGCCCTTGAAGGCATCGGCGGCGGAAAGCGATTTGGCGCCGCCATAGATCTTGCGTGTCACCGGATGAAGGCTTGCCTCGTGCGCATCGAAGAAGGGCTGGATCGCCGCATAACGCTCCGCCACCCAGGCGGCTTCGTAGAGCAGGTTCGCGGTGGCATAGAAATCAGCGAAGGGCAGCTCTACGAGCTGGTGGCCCATGGCTGAAAGCGTGGACAGCGCCTCGGCATAGGCCGCCGCCATCGCGTCGTCGCCGAAGAACTGCCGGTCGGCCAGCGCCGGAACGCCGATCTTCAGCACCGGCGGGGTGGCACCGTAGCCGATGGCCAGGATCGCCCTCGAATAGGGATCGGTCGCGTCCGCCTGCGCCGCAACCGAAAAGACCCGCCAGGCATCGTCGACGGTGAGCGCGAAGATCGAGACGCAGTCGAGCGTGCGGCAGGCGGGGATGACCCCGCTGGTGGAAAGCGCGCCGACCGTGGGCTTAAGGCCGATTATGTTGTTGAGGCCCGCCGGAATGCGGCCTGACCCGGCCGTATCCGTGCCGAGCGCGAAGGAGACGATGCCGCGCGCCGTCGCGACGGCCGAGCCCGAGCTGGAGCCGCCCGGCACAAGCGTCGGATCGATGGCGTTGCGCGGCACCGGAAAGGGCGTGCGCACGCCGACGAGGCCGGTCGCGAACTGGTCGAGATTGGTCTTGCCGATGACGAGCGCGCCGGCCGCCTTCAGCAGTCGCACGACGGTCGCGTCCGTTTCCGGCATATAGGCATAGTCCGGGCAGGCCGCGGTCGTCGGCATGCCTGCCACGTCGATATTGTCCTTGACGGCGAAGGGGATGCCCCAGAGCGGTTTTACGACGGGATCGAACGGACCGAGTGCGGCGGCGGCGGCCTTCACGGTGTCGATTTCGGCAAGATGCAGGAAAATCCCCGGATCGTCCGCCGCGGCAATACGTGCATAGGCCTGGTCGATCACGGCATCGACAGCAAGACCGGCCGCATAGGCCTCGTACAGCGAGGCGATGTCGAAGGGTTGGTCCATGCTCATGCTCTACTCCGCTTCCAGTATTGTCACCGGCCGATCCCACTGGATCAGCACCACGCATCCCGTGTCGCTCCAGATCGAATGTTCCGTGCCGATGGCATTGACGATATAGGACCCGGCGCCATAGTCGCCAGCTTCGTCCGATTGGGTTCCGGTCAGCACGAGGATCGTCTCCAGCCCCTCATGCCGGTGGCGCGGCACGCCCGCGCCGGCCTCATATTTCAGCAGCGCCACGCCGGGCTGGTCGTTCTCGAAGGGCTTGATCCAGTGGATCGTCACGCCGGCGCGAAAGGAGCCGAACTCAAGGTCCTTCCAGCCGCCGGAGATAAGGTTTTCGCGGGTCGTCTCAGGCACCGTCTATTCCCTCCAGCACGTCGTCGAGTTTCGCCGTCCAGCCGACGATCGCGCCCTGCGCGCGGATCATCGCGATGGCTGCGGCCTTGAATTCCGGAAAGTAGCTCTCCGTCGCCTCCTCGACGAGCAAGCATTCGTAACCTCGGTCGTTCGCTTCGCGCATGGTGGTCTGTACGCAGACCTCCGTCGTCACACCGGCAAAGACGAGCTGGGCAATGCCCTTTTCCGCGAGGATATTGCCGAGCGGCGTCGCGTAGAACGCGCCCTTGCCCGGCTTCTCGATCACCACTTCGCCGGCGATCGGCGCAAGCTCCGGCAGGATGGCGGTGCCCGGCTCGCCGGCAATCAGGATGCGGCCCATCGGGCCTTCGTCGCCGATCCGAAGCGTCGGCGCGCCGCGGTTGCGCTTGGCGGGCGGCAGGTCGGAGAGGTCCGGCCGGTGGCATTCCATTGTGTGGATGACCGGCAGGCCGGCGGCGCGGAACCCCGCGATCAGCCGTTTGACATCCGGCACGATCGCGGTGACCCGCGACACGTCGTTGCCGAGGCTCGCGCCAAAACCGCCCTCCTCCGCAAAATCGCGCTGCATGTCGATGACGACGAGCGCCACGGCGTCCTTCTTCAGCGGAAAGGCGAATGGCTCTGCCCTGATCTCCACCATCAATGATGCCCCGCCATATGCGCTCCAATCACAGAAATGTCGGCCTCGCGCGCCGGCGTCTCGTAGACGAGCTTGCCTTCCGACATCACCATGATGCGGTCCGACATTTCCATCAGCTCATCGAGATCCTCCGACATCAACAGCACCGCCGCTCCGGCATTCCGCGCCTTCATGATGCGCGCGCGAATCTCGGCGACGGCCGAGAAATCGAGCCCGAAACAGGGGTTGGAGACGATCAGCAGGTCGACGTCGCCGGTGAGTTCGCGGGCAAGCACCGCCCGCTGCACATTGCCGCCGGACAAGGCCGCGATCGGCGAGGCGGGCGAGGCCGTCTTCACCTTGAAATCGTCGATCAGCGACGAGGCACGCTTCTTCATGCCGCGCCCGTCGAGCCAGATCGCCTCCTTGCCGCCCTTCGCCACGTCGAAGGTGCGGAAGGCGAGGTTTTCCGTCACCGTCATGCGCGGCGCGCAGGCGTTGGCCAGCGGCTCCTCTGGAATGAAGCGCACATTGTTCGCGCGCGTCTCCGGCCGCGTCGCGCCATAAGCCCGGCCCTTCACGGTCACCTCGCCCGTCTCCGCCGCCCGCTGGCCGGCGAGCACTTCTGCCAGTTCCTTCTGCCCATTGCCGGAAATGCCAGCAATGCCAACGATCTCGCCGGAGCGCACGACGAGGTTCTCGATATCGATCATCTTGAGGCCCGTGCGGTCCGGCGCCCTAACCTTGCTGACGGAGAGGACGGCCCTGGCGCCGTCGCTGACCGGCAGGCGCGTGTCGAGCTCGGCGAGCTTCACGTCGCCGATCATCATGGCCGCCATGTCAGCGGTCGAAAGGTCCGAGACGAGGCCCGTGCCCGTGAGCTTGCCGCGCCGGAGCACGGAGACTGCGTCGGCGAATTTCGTGACCTCGTGGAACTTGTGGCTGATCATCAGCACGGTCAGTTCGCCGCGCTCCGTCATGCCGCGCACGAGGCCGAGCATCTCGTCGGCTTCGGCGGGGGTCAGAACGGAGGTCGGCTCGTCGAGCACGAGGAAACGACGGCCGAGATAGAGCTGCTTGACGATTTCCAGCTTCTGCTTTTCACCCGCCGCAAGCTCGCTGACTGGCCGGTCGAGCGGGATGGTGAAGGGCATCGTTTCCATGAAGGCGGCAAGGGCCTGCCGCTCCTTCGCCCAGTTGATGACGGCCGGAACGTCGGTGCGGTTTATGACGAGGTTTTCCGCCCCCGTCAGCGAAGGAACCAGCGTGAAATGCTGGTAGACCATGCCGAGCCCGAGGGCTGCCGCATCGCGCGGCGAGGCGACCGCCACCTCGCGGTCGTCCACCTGCAACTGGCCGGCGGTCTGGTGGTAGAAGCCCATGATGCATTTGACGAGGGTGGATTTTCCAGCGCCGTTTTCTCCAAGCAGGGCATGGAAGGTGCCAGCGGGCACCTTGATCGAGACATTGTCCAGTGCCGTGAAGGCACCGAAACGCATCGTCATGCCGACCGTCTCGATGCCGACGGCGGGGACGGTCTTGAACGGGGGGATATTGCCGACAAGCATGGTCATGGCAGCTGCTCCACCAGCGTTTTCGAACTGGAGACGGAGCCGAAGACGCCACCCTGCATCTTCACCATCTTGATGGCCGCGAGGTGGTTGCCGTGGTCGGTCGCCCCGCAGCAATCTTCGAGAAGAAGGCATTCGAACCCACGGTCGTTCGCCTCGCGCATGGTCGTGGAAACACAGACGTCCGTGGTGATGCCCGTGAGGATGATGTTCTCGATACGCTTCTGGTTGAGGATGAGTTCGAGGTCGGTGGCGCAGAACGAACCCTTGCCGGGCTTGTCGATGATGACCTCGCCTTCCAGCGGGTAGAGTTCCGGAATGATGTCCCAGCCCGGCTCGCCGCGCACGAGAATGCGGCCACACGGTCCCGCATCGCCGATGCCGGCATGGATGCGCCGCGAGCGCCAGCGCTTGTTGGCGGGCAGATCCGCGAGGTCCGGGCGGTGGCCCTCGCGGGTGTGGATGATATGGTAGCCCTTGGCGCGCATGGCCGCCAGCACGGCCTTGATCGGCGCGATCGGCGCCTGCACCAGCGAGAGATCATAGCCCATATGATCGACATAACCGCCCTTGCCGCAGAAGTCGGTCTGCATATCGATGATGATGAGGGCGGTGTTGTCGGGCCGGAGCTTGCCATTGTAGGGCCAGGGATAGGGATCGCCTTCGATGAAGGACAGCGTCTCGGTGTCGGCGGGCATGGGGGCGAGGCTGTTCATGGGGTCGCTCCTATTTGGTGATCGAGAGTGCGCCGGGGGCACCGGCGAGCGAGCGTGTCGGCGAGGAGGTGGCGATGAGGATTGCGAGCGTCAGCACATAGGGGGCCGCGTAGAACAGGTAATAGCCCTGCGTGACGCCGACCGATTGCAGCGCCGGGCCGAGCGCCCCTGCCCCACCAAAAAGCATGGCGGCGAGGAAGCAGCCGATCGGGTTCCAGCGCGCGAAGATGACGAGCGCCACGGCCATCAGGCCCTGGCCAGAGGAAATGCCCTCGTTCCACGAACCCGGATAGAACAGCGAGAGATAGGCCCCGCCGATCGCCGCCAGCGCCCCGCCGACGGCGGTGGCCAGCAGGCGCACCGTATCCGGGTTGAGGCCCATGGCGCGCGCGGCATCCGAACTGTCGCCGACGACGCGCAGGATGAGACCGATCCGCGTGTTGCGAAACGCCCACCAGAGGAAGACGGCAAGTGCGGCGCCGATGAGAAACAACACATTGATGTTGAGGGCGGCCTGCACCTGCGGAACATCCGACCAGCCGCCGAAGGGAATGGACGGCAGTTTCGGCGCCGAAGGCTGGATGAAGGGCTTGCCGAGGAAGAAGGCGAGCCCCAGACCGAACTGCATCATGGCGATGCCGATCGCGATGTCGTTGACCTTCGGGAACTTGCAAATCCAGCCGTGAACGAGGCCGAAGACGGCGCCTGCGGCCATAGCGGCCAGCACACCGAGCCAGGGCGACAGTGTCATCACGGCAACGCCGTAGGCCGTCATCGCGCCGAAGACGAGCGTGCCTTCGAGCCCAAGATTGATGCGGCCGGAACGTTCGGTGATCGCCTCGCCGAGCGAGACGAAGATGAAGGGCGTGGAGACGCGGATGGCGCCGGCGAGGATGGCGAGCGGAACGCCCCAGAGACCGATATCCTCCATCACGCGCTCCTTTTCCAGAGATCGGGGTTGAACAGGCGGAAGCGCCCGTAGAGCGTTTCGCAGAAGAGGATGACGACGAAGAGCGTGCCCTGGAGCACGAGCACCGTCGCATCCGGCAGGCCCATGCGCCGCTGGATCAGGCCGCCCGAGGCATCGATGCCGCCGAGCAGGATCGCGACGGGAATGATCGCCAGCGGATTGTGCCGCGCGAGGAAGGCGACGAGGATGCCGGTATAGCCGTAGCCTGCGGCGAGCGACGCATTCGCACTGCCCTGCACCGCCGTCACCTCGATCATGCCGGCAAGCCCGGCGAAGGAACCGGCGATCGCCGTGAAGCCGACGATCAGCCGCCCGACCGGTAGGCCCTGGATCTGCGCCGCCCGCACGTTGCCGCCGGCAATGCGCGCCGCAAAACCGAAGCTCGTCGCCTCGATGAGGATATAGGAGGCGATGCAGGCGACGACGCCGATGACGAGGCCCCAATGCACGTCCATGCCAGGGATGTTGCCGAGCATGTATTCCGCCGGCAAGGGCGTGGTGGACGGCTTGTTGAGGCTTGCCGGATCGCGCAACACGCCTTCGATCAGGTGGTTCATCAGCGCGATGGCGATATAGGCGAGCAGCAGCGAGGCGATCGTCTCGTTGACGCCGCGATAGTGGCGCAGGAAACCGGAAAGGCCGATCCAGACCGCACCGATCGCCATGCCGGCCAACCCCATCGCCACCCAGACGACGAAAGGCGGCGCCGTGCCGATCATCGGGAGCGCGATCGCGGCCCCCGCGACCCCGCCCAGCACCACCGCCCCCTCCGCGCCGATGACGACGAGGCCGAGCCGCGCCGGCAGCGCGACGCAGAGCGCCGTCAAAAGAAGGGGGGCGGCCCGGCTCAGCGAGTTCTGCACCGAAAACCAGCTGCCGAAACCGCCGGCATACATCAGCTGGAACAGCTGCACCGGCGACTTGCCGAGGATGGCAATGAACAGCGAGAAGAGCGCGAGGCCGACGAGGATCGCAAAGAGTGCGATCGCCAGCGGCTCCGCGCGCCGCGCAAGCCATTCCAGGAGGGGCCGGATCTGTCCGGCCCGCTCCGAGAGCGGTGTGATGGGCATGTTGGCTTCGATCGTCATGACGTCGCCTCCGCTCGGCTTACGAGGTCGAACCGACGACGCCTTCGACGAGATAGTCCATGCTTTCGAGCTCGATCGCGTCCTCCGCGAAGGCCTGGCCCTCGGCGACCACCACGTTGCCCTTGTTGTCCTTGATGCCGGCCTTGAAGACCGAGAAGCTGCCGCCCATCATCTCGGCGAGCGTGGCGTCGAAGGCCTTGCGCGCTTCCTCGGAAACGCCCGGGCCGAGCGGGCTCATCTTGACGAAACCGTCCTTGAGGCCGCCGCGCACGAAGTTCCCGAGCTTTTCGCCAGCCTGTGCCTTCTTGACGAAGTCGGTATAGACGTTGCCCCAGGCCCATTCCGCGCCGGTCAGGTATTTTTCCGGCGCGAGCGGGCTCTGGTTGGCGTGATAGCCGCAGATGAAGGCGCCGCGGCCGGCCGCCGTCTCCACCACGACCTTGGGGCTGTCGACATGGCAGGTGATGACGTCGGCGCCCTGGTCGATCAGCGCGTTCGTCGCCTCGGCCTCCTTGACGGCGAGCGACCATTCGCCGGTGAAGATCACCTGGCAGGTGATGGCCGGATCGACCGAACGGGCGCCGAGCAGGAAGGAGTTGATGTTCTGCAGAACCTGCGGGATCGGCTTGGCGGCGACGAAGCCGATCTTCTTGCTCTTCGATGCGTAGCCGGCTGCAATGCCGTTCAGATACTGGCCCTGGCCGATATAGCCGAAATAGGAACCAGTATTGGCCGGATGCGTGCCCTCCTTCCACAGGCCGCCGCAATGGCGGAACTGGGCGTCGGGATATTTCTTCGCCATGTCCAGCATGTGGGGGTCGAAATAGCCGAAGGAGGTGGGAAACAGCAGCCCGGCGCCATCGAGGTTGATCATCGATTCCATCGTCTTCTGGACATCGACCGTTTCCGGGACGTTTTCCTCCTCGACGACGGTGACGCCTTCCATGCTCTTGAGCATGGCGGCGCCTTCGGCATGGGCCTGGTTGTAGCCATAGTCATCCTTCGGGCCGACATAGATGAAGCCGACGGTAAGGGCCGCCTGCGCCATGGCGGGGGAAAACAGGCCGGACGGCGCAAGGCCGACGACGGCGGCGCCCATGACAGAGGTCCTGAGGAAATCGCGGCGGGAGAAAGGAAGGAGTTTGGTCATCAGAATGCTCCTTGCGAGGAATGGAAGCCAGGTCTGGCAATGCAAGAAAGCAATGCAACGCCTATGCCAGATTCATAAGCTGTTGTTTCAAAATGATTTATTTTGGGAGTGGATTCAGCGTTGCGAAAAGTGCATGCAGTTTTGTGGCGCGCGTGATGATTTTTCAGACGGATGCAATTAAATGGCTAAAATTTAATCGTCTCTTGTCGAACTTCACAGACGATCCCCAAAGTCTTTTGAAATAAATATTATTATAATCATATGCTTAGTTGTCATATTTGACAGCCACTCATCGGGAATGCATCTGTATGCAGATCGAGGAAAGATTCGCGCGTGGCAGAGAAAAGGCAGAGACAGGTCGTGCGGGCCGGAACCACCGTCGAACAGATGGTGAAGGCGATCGCCGACATGATCGTGACCGGCACGATGCAGCCCGGCGAGAAACTGGACGAGTTTTCGCTGGCGGCGCGCTTTCAAGTGTCGCGCACCCCCGTGCGCGAGGCCCTGCGGGAGCTCGGCGCCATGGGACTGGTGGAACGCCAGCCGAACCGCAGCGCTGTCGTCACCAATGTGTCGGGAGGCTATCTATCCTCGATGTTCGAGGCGATGGCGGAGCTGGAGGGCGTCTGCGCGCGCCTCGCCGCCGGGCGCATGACGGTTGCCGAGCGGCGCGCGCTGGAACTGTCGCACCACACATCCATGCGGCTCGTACGGGACGGCGCCGAAGAGGACTATGCCGCCTACAACGTCGAGTTCCACACCAGGCTCTACAATGGCGCGCACAATGACCATGTCTTCGAACTGGTCACGCAGACCCGCGCGCGCCTTTCCCCGTTCCGCCGCGCGCAGTTCCGCCTCCCCGGCCGCCTCTCCAAATCCTACAGCGAACACCAGGACATCGTCACCGCGATCCTGCGGGGAGACGGCGAGGCAGCCGGAAAAGCCGCCTACGCCCATGTCTCGATCGTCAGCGACGCCAGCACCGTCTTCGCCGCGGATTAGGGGCGGCGTTTAGAGCGCCTTCTGCAACTCCGGCAGCGCCTCGAAGAGATCGGCGACGAGGCCATAGTCGGCGACCTGGAAGATCGGC